>CAMCXS010000030.1 GCA_945883495.1 Akkermansia muciniphila | reverse complement strand
TCTTGCGCGGCGGTCCCGGCGGGAATTTGCAAGTCCACCGTCTGGCCCGTGGCGGGAAACTCGGGCTGGTCCGCGCTCTTCCATTGGACTTTTCCCGAGCCTCCGGCAGTCGCGCGAAGGCGAAGCTGTAGCATCAGCGGGCCTGTGAGTCCTCCCAGTCCGGCGGTGCCGAGGAACGGGGATTTTGCACCGGCGTCCGCTTCGACGCGCAGGGCGCCATCGACCATGCTCATTTTGCAGGAGCGGGCGACGATTCCGGCGGTGAGGTCGGGAGCTTTGAAGGCTGGGTTTGGCTTGGGATAGCGGGTTTTCGTTCGGGTGACGAAGCTGTCGATCAGGGCGTTGAGCTCCGCAACTTTGTCCGGCAGCTCGCTGGCCAGATTCTTGGCTTCGCTTGGATCCTTAGACAAATCGAACAGTTCATGAATGCCGGCGTAGTCATCGGGACGCTCCTCGAACCGGCGAATCAGCTTCCAGTTTCCTTGATACACGGAGACGCCGGGGACGAGGTGGGGAAACCAGATAAAATAGCTGTCCCGGGCCAAGGATCCGGTTCCGCGCAGGACCTGAGCATAAGAAGCGCCATCGATTGTCTGATCTGCGGAAGGTTTCAAACCGCACAGCTCAAGCAAGGTGGGATAAATGTCCGTGCAGCCGACAACCGTATCGTTCGTGCTTCCCGGGGCAATCATGCCTGGCCAGCGCACGATGAGCGGCACGCGTACGCCGCCTTCATAGAGCCTGCCTTTGCCGTCGCGAAGCGGGGCGTTGTTCGTGGGAGCTTTGAAGCCGGCCCACTTGCGATAGCTTGGGGTATTGGGATGGTTGGCATCGCCTCGATTTCGCTTGGAATCGGCCTCCGTCATGCTGTGAATGTTGCCGCCGTTGTCGCTGGTGAAAAGCACGATAGTATTGTCAGCGATTCCGAGTTCGTCGAGCTTGGCAAGAATGCGGCCGAGGCTTTCATCGATGCTTTTAAGCATGGAAGCCATTACGGGATTGTCCTGAAATCCGCGGGGATCGGTCTTTTTCGCGAATTCCGAGGTGTAGCTTTCCTTGTGTCCCCAGGGGCCGTGCACGCCGTAGTGCCAGAGGTTGAGGAAGAAGGGTTTGGAAGCATCCGTGGCGATGAATTTGAGGGCTTCTTCCGTGAGGCGGTCGGTGATGTACTCGCCCGGTGAACCGTCCGTGATCGTCCCGGTGACGTTCTTCTGCCCTTTTGTCTTGGGCGTGCCTGGTGGAACGACGCTGTAAGGTGAGAAGTAGTTTCCCGGCGGACCGGCGCTCGGCTCGCAATGGAAGGCGGTCTGGAAGCCCTGTTGCTCTGGCCAATGGGGTTCGGTCACGCCGAGGTGCCATTTCCCGATGTGGCCAGTGCGATATCCGCCGTCGCGGAGAGCCTCCGCCAAGGTATATTGAGCTGGTTCTAGGTAATTGCGGCTCTCCGGCATGAGGAGCCGCGCGTTGGGATTTGCCTTTTCTGGATACAAAGTGGCGCTGGGTGGTTGCGGCGGTTGGTGGCCGCTCGCGCTGGTGACGCCGTGCCGCGAAGAGTATTGGCCTGTGAGAATGGAGGCCCGAGTGGGGGAACAGAGCGGTTGCGAATAGGCCCGGGTGAAACGCATCCCTTGCTTGGCGAAGCGATCGATATTCGGCGTTTCGTAGTATTGGGACCCGTAGGCGCCGCAGTCGGTCCAGCCCATGTCATCTACGAGGAAGAGGACGACGTTTGGCTGGCCCGCGAACGAGGTGGTGGCAGCGAGGCTGAGGAGAACGTAGAGGCGGAACATCGGGCGGAATGAGCGAACGGTGAGGCTGAAGAAACCTCGGGCGGGGCCGGAGGTTGCGGGAAAGTTGACTCATCCCTCTTGCCCCGTCGTCCCCGGCGGGTGAAGAATGGTTGGGTTGACGCAGGTGACGACATCGAACCCGGGCTCTGGCGGTGACCCGAAGCGGGGCCATGCGCTCCTGCGCGACGCTGCCTCCAAAGGGATCCGCGCCACGCTTTGGGGAATTGTGGCCAGTACGGTATTGGCCATCGTGAAGATCGTCTCGGGCTTTGTGGGCAATTCCTACGCGCTGATCGCCGATGGGATTGAGTCGATGCTCGACATCGTCAGCGCGGTGGTGGTGCTGGGGAGTTTGCGGATCGCCGCGCAACCGGCGGACGAACGGCATCCCTACGGGTATGGAAAGGCGGAACCGCTGGCCGCGTTGGCGGTGGCCACGGCCTTACTGGCGGCGGCGGTCGCGATTGCGATCCAGAGCGTACGGGAGATCTGGATGCCGCATCATCTGCCCAAGCCGTTCACCTTGATCGTGCTGCTTGTGGTGGTGTTGGCCAAGGAGATTCTTTTCCGCAAGCTCATCCAGGCCGGCGAAGAAATCGGAAGTTCGGCGATGCAGACGGATGCGTGGCATCACCGTTCCGATGCGCTGACGTCGATTGCGGCGTTTTTGGGCATTGGCATCGCCTTAGTGGGAGGCGAGGGATACGAAGCGGCGGACGATTGGGCGGCGCTGTTTGCCGCTGGGGTGATTGCTTTCAATGGAACCCGGCTTTTCCGCTCCGCTTGGCGCGAAGTGCTCGATGCCGCCCCGCCTCGCGAGATCGTGGAACGAGTCCGCGCCCTCGCGGGGGGGCTGGATCAAGTCAAAGTGATCGAGAAGTGCCTCGTGCGGCGGAGCGGCTTGATGCTCTTCGTGGATATCCACGTGGTGGTCGATGGCGACCTCACGGTGCGTGAGGGGCACGACATCGCCCACCGCGTGAAGGATGCGTTGCTCGACGCGGATCTCGGGATTCTCGATGTGACGGTGCACATTGAGCCGTTCGCAGAGCCTAGCACCTAAGCTGTGTTAGAGCTTTTTGAGCCGCAGATTGCGCCAGCGGACTTCGAAGGGGCCGGTTTCCTTCTTGATGCCGTGGACTTGCAGGCCGATGTGGCCCTCGGGATAGCGCTGGAAGATTTCGTCGTAAGTGAGGTCAGCGACTGGTTGTCCGTTGATCCAAGTCTGGATGCGGGGGCCGTTAGCGACGACACGGAAGTGATTCCACTCGCCGTTTTTGATGTGTTCATGGCGATCCGTCGCGGGATCTTTGCTCTCGGGCTCTGGAGAGAGCCAGCCGAGCTTGGTGGCTTCCCCGTAGATCCAACCAGCTTGGCCGGGGCTGCTTTCGATCTCCACTTGAGGGCCTCCAAGGCGTCCGCCGTGAGGATTGGGTTCGCCTTTGTCGTTCGTCTCTTGCAGCAGGGAGCGGATTTGGACCCCGGAATTGAGGCCATCGTCGACCTTGACCTCGAATTCGAGCTCGAAATTGGCGTACTTCGCTTTGGTAGCGAGGAACGAGTTCGGGCTGCCCTCGGCGGTCTTGCCGACGATGGCGCCGTCCTCGACGCGATAGGTGGCAAAGCCGCTCTTGATCTCCCAATCGGCGTCGAACGATTTGCCATCGAAGAGTGGGATCCAGCCGTCTTCGGCGGAACAAGGAAGGGCAGAGGCCAGCGCCAAAGAGGCGAGGAGACGGAGCGGTAAGGGGTTCATGGGGGAAATCGTGGCGATTCGGGCGGATTTGGCAAGCTTTGGTATGATTCTGGCCGACCTGGGGGTAAGGTCCGCTACGATTCATGAATGGGACCTAACAAACTTCGCCCAAGGCTCCGGTCAACGGCCCCTCCGTGCGGCTCACTCCGGCCCAGAAATGGCAGACGGCGATCTACCTTTATTAGAGCGCCCGCAATCTGAAAGCAGCGGCTCTCCGGCACCGGCATCCGGACTGGCCGCCTGAGAAAGTGGAGGCCGCCGTCCGGGAGATCTTTATGCGAGCGGCTCGGTGTGCTTGCTCTCTGCTGGAACGCCGCGCAGCCCCGGTAAGGGCCATCAATCTGGTCCGAAAGCTGGGCGGGGGCGGGAAGCTCTCTCGAAACCCCTGCCTTCACTTCATGCCGCCCGTTCGTTGCCTGATCTCTGTCTTCTCGGCTCTTGCCGTCATCACCATCAATGCCGCGCCTCCGAACGTGCTCATCTTTCTGGCGGACGATGCCGGATGGGGGGATTACGGGCACAACGGCAACTTGCTGGCGCATACGCCAAACATCGATTCCCTGGCCCGGGATGGAGCGCGGTTTGACCGGTTTTTCGTGTGTTCCGTCTGTGCGCCGACCCGGGCGGAATTTCTGACGGGCCGGTATCATGCCCGGGGCGGGGTGCGCGGCGTTTCCTTGGGGGACGAACGTCTCAACACGGACGAGCGAACCATTGCGGACGCCTTTCGCGCGGCGGGCTATGCGACAGGCGCCTTTGGAAAATGGCACAACGGAAGTCAGTGGCCGTATCACCCGATGGCGCGAGGGTTTGAGGAGTATTATGGATTTACGTCCGGGCACTGGGGGGAATACGTCGATCCGCCGCTGGAGCACAATGGGAAGATTGTTCGGGAGAAGGGGTACATTGCGGATTTATTCGCCGCTCATGCGATCGATTTCATGGAGCGGAGCGTGGCATCCGGAAAGCCATTTTTCTGTTATGTTCCGTTTAATACACCGCATTCTCCCTGGAGTGCGCCGGAGGAGAATTGGCGGCGCTATCGCGACAAGTCCGTGACGCAGTTGGGGAGCGCGGGCGGCAAAGAAGTCTTGGAGGAGACACGCTGTGCTCATGCGATGTTGGAGAATCAGGATGAAAACGTGGGGCGCATGCTCAAGCGGGTGGATGAACTGGGCCTTCGAGACCACACGATCGTCCTCTATTTTAGCGATAATGGTCCGAATACGTGGCGCTGGAACGGCGGGATGAAGGGCAAGAAAGGTTCAGTGGACGAAGGCGGGCTGCGCTCCACGGCGCTTCTGCGTTGGCCGGGAGAAATCGTTCCAGGGACGGTGATTGAGCCGATCGCGGGAGCCATTGATCTCCTGCCGACGTTCGTTTCGCTTTGTGGAATCCCCCGGGTTGGGGACAAGCCGTTGGACGGACGGGACTTGTCACCCTTGCTCCTGGGGCAAGGGGCCGAGTGGCCGGATCGGATGATCTTTAGCAAGCAGAACAAGAATCTCAGCGTGCGGACGCAGCGGTATCGTCTCGACGCCGCCGGCGCGCTCTTCGATATGATGCGTGATCCCGGGCAGACGATCCCGGTGGACCCGTCGGAGGGGGCGGAACTGCGTAAGGCCTTGCAAGCGTGGAGCCAAGAGGTGGTCTTGGCGGCGGAGGATGAACGGCCAATCCCCGTGGGGTATCCGGAGTTCCCTTGGACGCCCTTGCCCGCCCGTGATGGAGCGGGGGAGGGAGGGGTGAAACGCAGTGCCAGTGCTCCGAACTGTTCCTACTTCGTGAACTGGAAAAGCCTAGAGGACGTCATGGTCTGGGATGTCGATGTCCGTACGACGGGAAGCTACGAGGTCATTCTATATTGTACAGCTCCAGAGCCGGCCGGAGCGACTGTGGAATTAAGTTTTGGCCCGGATCGGCTCGCCGGAAAGATCGCTCCGGCCTGGGATCCGCCGCTCTACACGAACCAGGACACCATCTCGCGACCGAAAGCGGAGTCGCCAATGAAGGAGTTCCGCCCCTTGACTTTGGGAACAATTCATCTGGCGCAGGGGCGCGGCCTGCTTAGGCTTCGTGCGACGGAGATCCCTGGCCCCTCTGTGGCGGATGTCCGGCTGCTCACCCTGACGCTACAGCAACCTTGAACCCCGCTCTCACCACTCTTCCCGCCAGCGATCCTGCGCAGATTCTCCGGCTTCGGGACCGGCAATACGCCGCCGATCTGATTTGCGCTGCGCTGTTGCACTTCGACCTTTTCACTTGGTTCCGGGATCATCCTGGCGCAAGCACGGCGGAGGTTTGTGAGGCGTTTGGCTGGGCGGAGCGTCCGGCGGATGTGCTGTTGACGTTGTGCCGCGCCAACGGCTTCCTCACGGTGGCAAACCGGTTGTCGGACGTGGGCCGGGAGCATTTGGTCAAAGGTTCCCCGTGGTATCTGGGGCCCTATTACGAGCCGATCCGGGACACTCCGATTCTGCAAGGATACTTGGAGGTCCTGCGCACGGGCAGACCGGCCAATTGGCAAGCCAAGGCCGAAGGGGACGATTGGCATGCCTCGATGTTGTCCGAGGACTTTGCCAAGGGGTTTACGGAGCTGATGAATTGCCGCGGTCTCATCCTCGGCCAGATGTTGGCGCGTGAATTGACCCCGCTGATCGGTGATCGCCGAGCGCTGCTCGACGTGGGTGGCGGTTCCGGGATTTACACCGCCACACTGGTCGCCGCCCATCCGGGGCTTGGCGGGACCGTCCTGGAGCAGCCACCGGTGGACCGGATCACGCGGGCCGAGATCGCACGGCATGGTTTGGAGGATCGGATTACGGTGATGAGCGGGGATATGTTCCGGGATTCGTGGCCAGTCGGCCGTGACATCGTTTTGCTATCGAATGTCCTGCATGACTGGGATGTCCCCGAGGTGCGGACGCTTCTGGAGAAATCCGCGGCAGCCTTGGCGCCGGGAGGTTTGCTGGTGATCCATGAAGCCTTTCTGCACGATGACAAATCGGGGCCATTGCCGGTCGCGGAGTATTCAGCCCTGCTCATGAACATCACGCAAGGGAAGTGCTACACGGCGGCGGAGTATCGGGAACTGTTGGAGCCGCTCGGCTTTGAGTCCGGCCCGTATCGGGATACGATCGCGGATCGCGGGTTCATGACGGCGGTCAAGCGCTGCGAATGAGCCCGGACGAACAGGACGCCTTGCTGGCCCGGCTCGAAGCGGTGGAGCTGCGTTCTCCAGCGCGCTTTGTCAACCGCGTGGCGGGGATGGCGATTCTGGGCTACACCGTCCTGATTCTTGTCCTGTCCGTGTTTCTGGCGACGGCTGCCGGGGTAGCGATCCTAGCGATCCGCTCGCCAAACGCCGGTACGGTGAAGCTGGCGTTGATCGTGGGCGTCACGGCGCTCTGGTCCGCTTGGAGCGTGCTCCGCTCGCTCTGGGTGCGGTTGGATCCTCCGGTGGGGATGGTGTTGAAGTCAAAGGACGCGCCGGCGCTGTTCGCGGAACTGAAGCGATTGCGGCGCCTGCTCCGGGTGGGCCGGATTTCCAAAGTCTTTCTCACTCCGGATCTCAACGCGGCGGCCTGCGAGGTGCCGAGATTCGGGCTTTTTGGCGGAACGCGCCGCTTTTTGGTGTTGGGCCTGCCTCTCTTGCAGGGGTTGTCGCCCGATGAGTTGCGGAGCGTGATTGCGCACGAAATCGGGCACCTATCCAAAGAACACAATGGTATTACCCGTTGGCTTTACCGGATTCGGCTGACCTGGTTGAACTTGGTATCGTCCGCCTCCAATCAGCGGCGGGGCTTTTTTGTGCTCGGTCCATTCCTGGAGTGGTGGTGGCCCCGCTTTAATGCGCACGCTTTCGTTCTTTCCCGGCGTCAGGAATACGAGGCGGACGGCTCGGCGGCCCGGGCGGTGGGAGCCGAAGTGGCCGGGCAAGCGCTGCTGCGATTGACGGTGATGGCGCGTTTTTTGGAAGAAGAGTTCTGGCCGGAGATTCAAAAGCTGGCCCTGGATTCGGCAACTCCGCCTGCCGATTTGCACGAGCGCTTAGCTCAGGCTTTGCGCCAGGATCTGGGGCCGGAAGCGCCGCGTTGGCTGCGGGAAGGGCTTGCCGTGCCGACAAATAACGCGGACACCCATCCTTGTTTGCGAGACCGGCTCGTGCAAATGGGTTTCCCCGGGGCGGGCAGTCTGGACCTAGTGGCAGTGCCGCCGGTTCCTGAGCGCACGGCGGCGGCGGAGTTTCTGGGAGAACTGGAGCGACGGGCGGGAGCGCGATTCAGTGCAGAATGGGTGGTGCAGATCCGCGACGCCTGGAAACAGCGCCATGAGGAGGGCAATCAGCGTCGGGAAGCCTTGGAGAAAACCGAGGCGGCCGAGGAGGCGGGGACCTTGACGTTGGAGCAGCGTTGGGAGCGGATTTCCCACGTCGCGGATGTGGAGGGCGATGAAGCGGTGGTGCCGCTCTTGCGTGAATTGCTGGACATGGAACCAACTCATGCCGCTGGGAACTTTCTCTATGGCCGGATTCTTCTGGACGAAGACGACATGGCAGGGGTGGATCACTTGGAGCGTGCGATGAAGCGGGACATCTTCGCCACTCCAGACGCCTGCGGGCTGGTCCACGCGTATCTGCAACGCAAGGGGAGGCTGGCTGAGGCGAAGGCGTTGGAACGCCGCGTTTACGAACACGAGCAGCTGTTGGAGCAAGCGCAGGTAGAGCGCACCAAAGTCAATCATCGGACCCCGTTGCGATCGCACGGTTTGGATGCAGGTGCGCTGGATGCGATCCGGGAGGTCTTGGCGAAACATCCGGAGATTGCGCGTGCTTCCATTGTCCAAGCGGAAGTCAAACTGCTGCCGGATCATCCCTACTTTTTGGTGGCGATCACCGTGAAAGTGCCGTGGTGGAAGTTTCGGGGGGATGACGCCGACCAAAGTCTGATCAACGCCTTGGTCGGTACGTTGCCGGTGCCGGGGCAATTTTTTATCTTCACCAGCAAGGGCTGGGCGGTGGCGGCCTTGGCCAAGGCGGTTGGGAAGGTGGCAGGAAGCCAGGTTTACGAGCGGGAGCAAAGGCGCGGCGTCTACGGAGGAGATCGTGGATTCCGAGCCTGATTTGCCCGTTCCGTTGCGGCGTTTGGCCTGCCTGCTTGTTCTCCCGGGTGGAGCGGCGGCGATCGGTTGGCAATTGCTCTGGCAGCATCATGCCAGTTTGGCGCTGGGTGTCTCGGCACAGGCCACCGCGTTGGTGGTGACGACGATGATGGCGGGGATGATGGCGGGCGCACTGCTTGCCTCCCGGTGGTTGCCGCGCTTTCCCGGCGTCCATCCCTGGCTGCTGTACGCGATGCTCGAAGGAGCCGCCGCGTTGACGGGGAATCTGCTGAGCTGGCTTCGGGATCCGGTCTCCTACTTGGATGCGGCAGCGTACAAGGTCAGTCCGTCGTTGGCTCCGGTGATCCTGGTTCTCGCCTCGGTGGTGGCCATCGGCCCGGCGACCGTGGCCATCGGCGCTACCGTTCCCGTGCTTGGCCAGCTCGCGCGCTCGCTGGGGATTCCGGTGTCCCGGCTTTATGCGATCAACACCGGAGGCGCGGCGCTGGGAGCCGTTTGGATTCCGTTTGGGTTGCTGCCAACGTTGGGCGTCGGCAGCAGCCAGACGGCGGTGATGAGCCTGCAACTGGCCGCGGCGTTTGGCGCTTGGATGTTGGGTCGACGCCTCCGGTTCAGTCGGCCCGTTCGAAGCGCTGATCCCGAAAGCTCTCTGGCGGACTCAGAGAGGGCGGCAAATCCATATCTGCTTGCCTTCGTTACTGGCCTCGTCACGTTCGTCTTGGAGGTGACTTGGTTCCGGACGATCCGCTCCGCTTGGCTGAGCACAGTCGACTCGTTCGCCATCGTCCTTTTTGCGTTCCTTATCGCCCTGGCAGTGGGCGCGGCGTTCGCTCCATGGTGTCGGCGGCGAAGGGTCCGTTTGGCCTCCATCCTCGGTTGGGCCGGGTTGCTGATTCTGCCAGCGAGTTTGGCGATCGCTCACCTTGATGCCGTACAGATTCCGGCGGCGCAGTTGAACTGGAAACCGGTGATCTGGTTGATCTTGGCATTGGCCACCATGGGGCCGCCCGTGGCGCTCCTGGGTGTATCTCTGCCGTGGCTGCTCGATGCCGTGCGCGAGCCACTCGCTTGGGGGCGGCTGTATGCCTGGAATACCCTGGGTTGCGCGGTGGGCGCCTTGGCGGCCGCTTGGCTCTTGCTGCCGGTCCTGGGACCTGGCTGGTTGGCGTGGGGCGCGGGCATTGTCCTCGCGATCCTGACGGGATGCTGTCAACGCGTGCCTTGGCGTTATGCAGTGCTTCTGCTTTTGGCCGTGCTGACCTTCCCCGAAGATCGCCTCAGTGGCGCCAGCACGTTGCTCCGCCTCCCGCATCGGGTCGTCGCCCGGGAGTACGGGCCGGACGTAACTACGGCGGTCATTGAAAGCCCGCACGGAAGAGCTCTCATGATTGATGGCTATGCCGCCAGCGGGGAGTTTGGCGCTCTGACGCATTACATGGACGCGATGGGGCGGCTCCCGATGTTGCTTCATAAGAATCCGCGCGATGCCCTGGTCATCTGTGTCGGCACCGGGCAAACCGCCCACGCGTTGCGGGATGAGCAAGCCGCTACGGTCACTGCCGTGGACGTGAATCCGGCGGTTTTCGAGTTTCTGCGGTATTTCCCCTCCAATCGGGGAGTCCTCCAGGATCCGAGAATCACGGCGGTCACGATGGATGGACGGGCTTGGCTGCGGCGGGCGGACCGGAGTTACGACGTCATTACCTTGGAGCCGATGCCTCCGCTTTTTGCGGGCACGAACGCGCTCTACTCGGTGGAATTCTACCAGTTGATCGCTGCCCGGCTGCGTCCTGGGGGAATGGCCGCACAGTGGTTTCCGATGCACCTGCTGAGCCCGGAGAATGCCCGCTCCGTGGCCGCCGCGTTCTTGGAAGTTTTTCCGAATGCGGTGCTCTGGATTGATCCCTCCAACGTGGATCCCCAGGGCACGCCGCAGCAGGGGGTGCTGCTCGGCGGTCGGGGGGAACTCGACTGGAAGCGTTGGCCCGGATTTGATCGCAAATCCCAAAGTCCGCGTCCTTTAACGGTCGAAAGCTACGGCGCGGCGATCGCTCTCGGGGCCGCAGGTCTTCACGAGTATGCAGACGGGGCCCGGCCGGTTACCGACGATAACTTGCTGCTGACGCACGGAACGCAGCGTCACCTTAGAAAGATTGGCGGCAATTCCCCGGCTGGGGAGACGATGAAAACGATCCGCGCGATTCAACTCAAAGGCTTGCGTTTGTGAGCATCTGCGTGAGATCAAACTGAATCCGCCGATCCTCAAGGAAACGATAGCCAGTGGCGCCCGTCTGATCCTTGACGATCTTGTAAACGCGCGGCTGGATGAAGACCGGTTCCTGGGAGCCTTGCCACTCGATCGACTTCGTACCGTAGTAGCTCAGGTGATATTTTTTGCCGCCGATGGCGAGTTCGAACTGATCCGGACGTTCAGTGGGGGTGCCTACCTCAATGGCGGCGTCGTTGGCCACCGTCGCTCCCGCGATGAAAACGAAGCGGATCTTGTCGTTGTCCGCATACTGTTCTCCCAAGGTCTGGCGCCGCTCCGCGAAATCGGGCTCGTTGAGAACGAAGTCGGAATCGTAAAAGCGCTTCGATTGGAAATCTTCAACGACCACCGCAGTTTGCCGGGCGATTTCCGCCTTGGCGGAAGCGGACACCTGCTCAAGCGGCAAGGCACCGTGCACGGAAACGCCGGATGAGGCGACCGAGGCTAATTTCGCACCGCCAGCGTGATCGACGAGGTCGTTGTCTTCAGTTTTGGGGCTGGGGACGATCGTCAATTGGCGATCTGCCGCCGCTTCCATGTCCCACAGCAGAAGGGTGCCCTGGCCCAGCAGCTTTGAGTTCAAGTAGCCGTGCTGGAACTTAGCGTTCTCGACGCCAACCTTGACCTCCTGCACTTTGCAGCCGGTGAGGAAAAGGAACGCGCCGAGGGCCGGAGCGCAGAAAGTTAAGAGATGTTTCATGTGCGCGCTTGTTAACAATCAGGTGGACGAAACCGCATTGCGAATCGCGTCAGTCAGCACCGTACAGCACCAGCTAGGAGGAGAGAGAGGGCCTTGTCAAGCAAGTGGGCGATATCGTCGCAAAGCCCGAAGCGGCATTCCTAGAGATTGACTAGGAGCGAGGGAGCTACACCCGACAAGAATCGAACTTGTACCTTCGGTTCCGGAGACCGACGTCATATCCATTTGACTACGGGTGCGCAGTCGGCCCCAGAGTGAGGAACTCCGGAGCGGGGTGAAACACTACTTTACACGTGGCCCGAGGCAAGGGAATTTCCCGCCCTCATGAATTCGAGCGGCAAAAGAGTCGTGATCAAGGTGGGAACCGGCGTGTTGACGCGTCAGGTGACGGCGGAATTGGATCATGCCGTCTTGAGCCGGTTGATTCAGGCGGTTTCGGACGTGTCCAAGGACGGGCATCAGGTCCTCATGGTCACGAGTGGCGCGGTGGGAGCCGGGCTTCACGCCTTCGAGCTGGTTCGCCGGCCTGAGGATACCGGCATGCTCCAGGCCTGTGCCGCCGTCGGCCAAGCCCGGCTCATGCAGATTTACGACAGTGGTTTCCGGCAATACCACCTCAAGGTCGCCCAGCTGCTCCTCACGAACGAGGATTTCGAGATCGACAAGCGCCGTGACAACGTGCGGAACACCATCGATCACCTATTCACCCGCAACGACATCGTCCCCATCATCAACGAGAACGATTCCGTGGCGATTTATGAGCTGAAAACTGGGGACAACGACCGGCTCTCCTCCCAAGTGGCCCGGCTCGTGGATGCCGATTTGCTCGTCGTGCTCACGAGTGTTCCTGGGCTCTATCCGGACAATCGCAAGGATGACCGCGACATCATCCGCGAGGTGACCGACATCGAGGCGGTGGCCGGATTTGTGAACGGCGAGATTGGCAAGGGCTCGGTCGGTGGGATGGGATCCAAGCTCCGCTGGGTCGCCCACGCGATCGAGGGCGGGATCGAGGCGGTCATCGCGGACGGAAAACACCCCGAACAGCTGCCAGAAATCATTGCCGGCCAAGGATTCTGCACGCGGTTTGTCGTGCCGAGTTCGCGAGGGGTTTGAGCAATGACTTGCCAAAAAGCGGATCCGCAAGGCATTCCCTTCCGCCCGCCCCAGACTCCGACTTCGTCCTGCAGATCATCAGCAGCGGAAACGCAGCCGCTTCGAGGGCGGCGATTCTTGTCAGGCGGAAGACACGCAAGCTGCGACAGCCGTTTCTTCACGGATCTGCCCGGGATGGAGGAGGCGGAATGCGGCTTGGGCGCTGGAGAAGCCGCGGAGGGCTAGAGGGCCCAAAGGCTCGGCGGAGAAGGAGTCATCGAGCCGTTCCAAGGTGGCGTCGTCAATAAGGATTTCCATGTTCCCGGCTTGCGAGGCCAAGCGGGCGGCCAGGTTCACCCGGGAGCCGAGGACGGTATAATTCAGTCGATCCGCGGAACCCATGCAGCCCGCCACGACTTGCCCGGTGGCCAGACCGATGCCGATGCTCAGGGGGAGGCGCGAGGTCTGATTGAGACGTTCCCGTTCCGCGATCATGCCTAACGCGCAGCGGGTGGCGTGGGCGGCGTCGTTTCCATAACTCTTGAGGCAGCCGAACACGCCCATGATCGCATCGCCAATGAACTTATCGACGACGCCGTGGTTCTCCCGAGTCACAACCGTCATTGCGGTCATATGTTCGTTGAGGATGGCGATGACCTCGCAGGGAGACATTTCCTCCGTCAAGGCGGTGAAACCGCGGATATCACAGAAGAGAATGGTCGCGTCTTTGACTTCTCCCCCCAGCTCAAGGTCCAGGCCGCCACTGATCATGGCTTGGGCGACGGCTTCATCGCTCACTTTCATGAGCAGCTCGCGGTAGTGCTCCTTGAGCGCCAAATCCTCCGCCATGCGGTTGAAGGAATCGGCAAGCTCGCCAATTTCGTCGCGAGAATGGACCGGGACGCGTGCGGCAAAATTTCCTTCACCGATGGAACGGGAGGCTTTGGCCAAGGAGCGGACCGGACCGGAAAGATTGCGGCCAAGGACCAAGGCGACGAGAAAGCTGACCAAGATTGCGACGAGACTGACCGCGAGGGCCGATTGATGCATGGTGTCGAGCTCTTCTTCGAGTTTGCCGAGATGGAAGGTGGAGATTTGGTAAGCCTTGGGCAGGGCAGAATCGGGATTGAGGACACTGAAATGGACGCTGCACGGCTCCCCGGCGAGGCGGGTCGTGAATTGGCCTTCGAGTGGCAGATTGCCGGTTTTCGCCCTTTTTGCGTTGATGAGTTTGGTTGTGCTGGAAGCCAAAGCCTTGAGATAAGGCGGCGGAGGGCCCGCCGGATAGAGATCGCCGTCGAGGAGAATGGCGGATTGCGCCACAGTTTCGCCTTCCTCCGTATCGCCGAACTTCTCCAGCAATGCCTCTGCTGAGGTGATGGCGGGCAGCCCCATGATGAACGCGCCCAGGATTCTGCCGGTCTTGGGATCCTTGACGGGAGTGAAGGCCACTTCCTTGGCGTAGGGCCGGCCATCTCCGTCCTCAATGGCGATGTAGCCGATCTGTTGGGCGGTCTCGTTGCCCATTTTCGCGAAGAGCTCCCGAATCTCGCTGTTGGATTCGCTCGGGCGGCGGCTGGAACGCTGGGGCGGCGCTCCCGGACTCAGATTGCGGAAGCCTCCCTCGGTATCCATGATTCCCACCAACGTCGCGGGACCGGAGAGCAATGTCCTCATGGCGTTGAAATCGCCAAGGCCGCCTTCAAGGCCGGGATAGCTTCGCTGGGGGCCCTGCCGGACTCTCTCGACAAGGTCTTTCCAGGGAAATCCCGGTGGAGGGGCGCTCCCGTCCCGCAAGGCGGACACGACGATCTTGGAGTTGGCGAAGTCCCGGCTGATTCGGAGGATGAGGTCGGCTCGCTCTTTCCGAGTGGAGCGCAGGTAATCGACTTGGCGGGCGAAGCGCTCGGAAAACTTCTTGGTTTCGCGGGCGGTGAAGCGTTGTCCCGTGAAAACGATGAGGAGGGCCGCCACGCCGAGGGTGGAGACCATCATGGAGACAATCAGTTTGGTTCGAAAGTTGAGTCCGCGTCTCATGGGGGAGGAGGGGCTTTCTCGCTGACGTTGCGTCTATCCGGAGGTTACGGAGTGAAAGTCCGCGAGCAATCGGTCCACGGTCGCTGGCTCGGTGTCCCAAGCGCACATGAATCGGCAGCCAGAGTCACCAATAAAGTTGTAAAACCTCCAGCCGCGAGCCCGGAGCGCGCTGGCGATGGCTGGGGGCAAATCGACAAAGACGGAATTCGCCTCACGCGGGTAAAGCACTTGGACGGCGGCGAGATCGCGCAGACCTTGGTAAAGGCGATCCGCCATGGCGTTGGCGTGGGCGGCGTGGCGCAACCAAGCTCCATTCTCAAGCATCCCGACCCAGGGCGCGGCGAGGAAGCGCATTTTTGAAGCGAGCTGCCCGGCCTGCTTGCAACGGTAGGCGAATTCCTCCGCCAAGGACTTGCGAAAAAAGACGACCGCCTCGCCCACTGGCAGGCCCATTTTGGTGCCGCCGAAGCAGAGCACGTCAACCCCCGCCTCCCAGGTGAACTCCCTCGGCGGACGTCCCAGCGTGGCCGCCGCGTTGGCGAACCGCGCTCCATCCATGTGGACGTTCAACCCGAAACGATGGGCCCTTTCCGTGAGGCCGCGCAACTCGTCCACCGTGTAGACCGTGCCGGTTTCGGTCGCTTGGGTCAGGCTGAGGACCCGGGGCTTGGGGAAGTGAATGTCGCTGCGGCGGAGGACGGCCGGTTGGATCGACTCGCGATGGATTTTCCCAGCGGCAGTTGGGAGCAGGAGGATTTTGGTGCCGTTGGAGAAGAACTCCGGGGCGCCGCACTCGTCGGTCTCAACGTGGGCGACTTGGCTGCAAAGAATGCTGTGGTAAGAGTGGCAAAGGGACGCCAGGGCCAGGGAATTCGCGGCGGTGCCGTTGAAGGTGAAGAAGACCTCGCAATCGGTCTCGAAGATCTCCCGCAAGAGATCACTGGCGCGACTGGTCCAAACGTCCTCGCCATAGGCTTGAGCATGGCCGTGCCGGGCCGCCTCAAGCGAGGCCCAGGCCTCGGGACAAATTCCGGCGTAATTGTCGCTGGCGAATTGCTGGGGAGGTTGATGCAAGACCTCATCATGAGGCCACTACGGATGGAGTCAATCCCGACGTCACGCAGGGCCAGGAAAGGAGCTTACGTATTGAATTCTAAAGTCGGGAAACGAAGTCACGATTTGGATTTTGAAATCGGGAAACGCGTCCACGATCTGCCATTTCCCAGGCGCGTCGGGGAAGGCGTTGACCAGTTTCACCCGGAGATCGGGAAACGACGAGACGACCTCTACCTTGTAGTCGGGAAACGACGTGACCCACTGGATTTTGCCAAAAATCCGGCTGACGTCGCAATCCGCCATGAGTGGATCAGATGGCGGTGGCGCCGCGGGTGCGGGGGAGGTTGGCTGCCTCGCTACGGGCCGGGGACTGGGGCTCTCGGAACTTGAGTCCGGCCGCCATGGTGAGGATCACGGCCATGATGGCCCAGGCGATGCCCAACGCCTTCCAAATCCCGGCGATGAACCCATAGCTGTGGAGGCCGACGCCCATCGCGTTCACGCCAAACCAGGAGAACGAAATGATTACGCCCTGAAGCACGGCCATGGCATGCAGGCCGATGTCCCGTATGTACCCGCCGAGGCGCGCGTGGAGGATCACCAGCGTCCAAAGCACAATCATGAGGGCACCGTTCTCCTTCGGGTCCCAACCCCAGAAGCGGCCCCAACTGTAGTTCGCCCAAATCCCGCCGAGCACGGTGCCGACCAAGGAAAAGAGGAGTGAGAAGAGAATGATCCCGTAGGTCATCTTCGTCATGTCCCGGTAGACGTCGCGGCGGTCTTCGGCGACGCGGAAAAAGCGGGCGATGATCCAAATGGACGCAGTCACGGCGGCGAGGAGACCGGCGGCGTAGCCCAGGGTTACGGTTATGACGTGGGTTGTGAGCCAAAAGTTGCTGCGGAGCACCGCGACCAGCGGAGGAAGGGTATCTTCCGGTGAAATGAGGAGAAATTGTCCAGAAAGAATCAGGCAGACCATCGGAACGAAAATGCCCGCTGACAGCGCGATCCGTTGTTGGTTGGAACGTTCGAAGACCAGCCCGAAGACGAAAGTTGCGGCGCTGATGAAGAGGAAGGTTTCGTAGAGGTTGGTGATCGGCGCCCAGCCGCGGATTTGGCTGCGCAACATCATGCCGGTGACCAAGCTTCCGAACCCAAGCACGCCGCACCAAATGGCCAGCATGGTGAAGACTTTGCCCGGCGTCGACATTGGCCCCAGCCAAATGAGGACCACAAACACGAAGGCGGCGATGAACCAGACCTTCGCGTTGTCTAGATACTTGCCGTTGTAGAGCTTAATCTCGGTTCCGATCTGACTCGCCTCCTTGCGGGTGTTGGCATCCTCCTGGATTTTGCTCCGCAGAGCTTCCATGCTGCTCGCGAACGCGGCTGGATCACTGGTGGATTGCGCGACTTTCTCGACCAAGCCAAGGCGCTCGAGCTCCCAGCTGCGCTCGGTCTTTTCCTTGCCGATTGCGTTGCCGATCAGTTCGCCCATGGAGATCCACTCTTTTCGGGCATCGTCGGCGGGCGGGAAGAGGGTGAGCGCGGTGCCGGTCTTGTGGAAGAAATAGACCAGCATCATCGCCGTCAGCACGCTGCGCTGATCCTCAGACATCTGCGAACGGTCCTGGCCCATCATGGCCTCGATGCCCTCGACCGGAAGCTTTGGAGCAATGCCGAGAAACTCCGAGAGGTTCATCTTGGCAGCGAGTGTGGTCATGTCGGGCGGGAGCATGGCCGTGTTGATTAGCCGACTTGGCTGCGCGGCGGAGAAACTGGAGACCAGCATCTCATAGTCGTTGACCTTGCTGCCCAGGATGAGGATTTGCTCCTCGAGCGCGGTCAATTTCTCCTCGCGTGACTTCTTCTGCGCATAGCCTGCGGCGAGGTTTGCCAACTGTGAGCGTCCGGGGAGGAGTTCGTTGTAGGTGAAGCGATCCCGCTTCTTTTTGCCGGCGCGGTCGATGCCGATGGAGCCAACCGCCGCGGTGTCATCGACCAGAAAGATCGGGTAATCTTTGGAAAGTTCGGGCCGGAAAACGGCGTCCATGAGCCACTCTGACGCTGACAATTTGGCGGTCTCTCCACCGATTCTTGTCTTCAGTGAGGTGCGTCCGTTCAGCTCCAAGAGCGTGTAATAGGCGACGATCTGCAGCGGCTTGATCCGGCCTTCGGAGAGAACCGGAATCCGGGAGAAGGAATCGATCGCCTCTTTGGGCCACGGGGCGTAGGCCGCGGGGGCGTTGCCGCCAGACGCGAGGAGCAGAAGAGCTAAGAGGAACCGATTCATGAGATTAGGCGATACGAGTGGAACGGCGCAAATGCTCGGCAAGCTTCCAGCCCATGTGGGCCAGCAGTCCAACAAACGTCACGATGAGGGAGAACAGCGGCCAGTGATCCGACGGGTTCTTCCAAACCGTGAACACCGTGTAAAGCTCGTCATCGGGACCGGCGTTCGGCGGGCCGAAGCTGGCTTGAAAGAAGGTGTAACCCCGGTGCCGGAAGGGCTCGTTCATTTTCACTTCAATCTTCTCTTCCGTGCCGTCTTCGAGTTTGGTGATGTTGCTCTGGTAATTTTTTGCGGTCATCACGCCAGCGTATTTTTCGAAAAGGAACTGATCGAGCTTGATGGTGAACGGGATCGGCATCCGTTCCCGGACGACTTGAGCGGCGAACTTCTTGCCATCGACTTCAAAAGTGAAGGGCTTCACTTGGGCGAAATTGCCGCCGAGGTGGGCCCACAGAATCGCGGGGATCTTCTCTCCTCCGCTCTTCGGAATAAAGTCAGCATAGAAACCGGCCGAGTTGCGCTCCGCTTCCTTCTCCTTGGGGAGGGGCAGGAGTTTAAATCCTTCGATCACCGGACCATCCGACTGAGCGGACATCGGGGCGGAGACGGGAATCGGCGTCGCGTTCCGGGCGGCGTGGCTGATGCGGATCTCGAAGGGCAGCTCCTCCGAGGTAAAAGTGCGCTCACCCTTCCAGCCGATCGTCTCCAAGTCCGCATACGGGATCACCAGGGCCTTGTTTGCTTCGCCTTTCTCGTCGATCGGGAGGATCTCCAGTTGCCAATTCCGGTAATGCAACGCCTCGCTCGATTGCATTCCAGGCCGCAGCGCCATGTTTCCTTCCCACGCAAAGTGGCGGGTCACGAAGGAACTGAAAATCAGGATGAGGATGCCGATGTGGGACACGTAGAGCCCGATCGCCTTCCAATTCCGGCGGATTTTGAGGATGGTTCCCGCCAGGATATTGAAGAAGAGAATCGCCAAGAGCAGATACCCGCCCGGCAGAAACACCGGGATGGTGACGTTACCGATCGGAACGGTGTCGACAATCCAGGCAGATTCGAAATATTTCGCGGTGGAGTCGATCAAGCCTTCTTCAATCTGGTTCAACGTGCCCATCAACGTAACCAACGTGAGCAACGCCAGCACGGCGGCAGCCAGGCCGAATGACGTCAATACGCGCAAGCCGATCTCCGGCAGATTCTCCAACGTCAATTCAGGTGTTTTGGATTTGGCCATGAAGAGAGAAATCAGGAGGTGACGATGCGCAGGGAGTCACAGAATGCCTCGAAGGCTGGCTGATTCTCCTCCACCAGTTTGCGCGGACCGACCATTTTCACGAAAATCGCGGCATTCTCCGACGGCACGGCCAGGATGACGCCAATCATGCGGTAATCGGGCGCGGCGCTCGATGCACCCATTGCTTGATAGCTGCCGTCCAGCGTCACCAACACGCCTGGGCCGCCGAACAACGACCGGGTTGGCAAGGCGTTGACCTCTTGTTCGGAAACTTCCGGCAGGCCCATCTGCTTGCGCCAGCGATTCACATTGTCCACCAGCGACCCGCCCGCGCGGACCACGGAGCATTCCCCGCCTTCGCCGAACGAAAGGCTGATGTCACGCATCGGGTGCGGCGTTTCGGTCCAGCCGGGAGGCGTGTCCCAGGCAAGGCGCGGTCCCGATTCGGCGGACGGAGCGCTTTGCGGCGCGGCCGGGCCGGGCATCGCGAACTGGAAGCGGTCTTGCGAGGTGGCTCCAAGCACGGGTGTGCGCTCCGCTTCAGAAAGCTGGCGAGTTTGGGTGATCTCGACCTGCTTGGGTTGGCCGCAAGAAGCCAGAAGAGCAGTGGAGAGAACAACGGTGAGGGGTCTGGGGATCATGCGGGGTCGGGAGCGGGGCGGCTCACTTCGCGTGCCTGGATCTTAATTCGTCCAGAAGTGGGGTCACGGACGCATCCGGCTTGGCTTGAGCCACGGTCATTGATGGCGAGGCTCCTTGATTGATCCACCATGCCACGAGTGAAACTTCTTCGGGTGTCATGTGCTCCCGTTTGCCGGGCGGCATGAAGTCGTCCTCCGAGGGATCCATGGTCACGCGGATGATGATTTCGCTCTCCTTAGATTTGCCGGCCACGAACTCACCCGGGATGTCGCCATCTTTCACGAGATCACCGCCCTCGGCCAGTGCCGCAAACGAATCCATCCGCAAGCCGCCTTCGATCTTGTTCTCGTCGTGGCATTCGGTGCATTTGGAATCGAAGATCGGCTGGACGATGCGGTCGTAGATCGGCCATTCCTCGAACGAGATATCTGCGACGAGCGATTCCTTGGGAGCCGGATGGCCGAGGAGGGGTTTCAACGGGTCCGGAGCGTACTCTGAGAGGTAATCATTGTCATGGACCATGTTGCCGCCAAAGTGGCTGGAGGCGCCGGTCAGGCCGACGGTGACCAGCAAAAGCACCGACATCACGAGCGGGGAGATCCGGGCGAGCTTGGCGTAGAGACAGAGCGTGGCCAAGACCACCACGCCGAGGCCGGTCCACATGTGAAGGCCCATGTCCTTGCCCTCAAGCTGTTCGCCAGCCATGAGAAGATAACCTGCAATCGTGGCTCCCATCGATCCAAGCGCGCCCAACCAGAGGCACGGCAATACAGATTCCGAAAGCTTGGGGAACCAGCCGCTCATCCCGAGCACTTCAAAAATCAACGCGGCGCTGAGCAGGCCGATCGGGACGTGGACGATAAGAATGTGGAATCGGCCCAGGAAAATGGCCGCCGCCGAGTGTTCGTCCAGGCCACGCATCGCAACCCAGAGCCCGGCGATCACGATCAGCCAACCCGTAAAGGCGGCCAGCGTGAGGCGGAAAGAAAGACGGTTGGAAATCGGGTCCATGGGATGGAGAAGAGATGAGGTTTGTCCCAGCTTACCCAGAGCTGGGACCATTTGGTCACGGTTCCGTTGAATTGCGGGCGATCAGCGGTCGTTCGAGTTGTCGGGATAGCTGCCCAAAATCTTCACGGAACTGCAGTGTTCCCGCAGATCCTCAAGGGCGGTCTGCATCTCGGGATCGGTGAAATGCCCTGCTATATCCACGTGGAAGAGGTGCCCCGACCTTTCTCGGCGATTCGGCCGGCTCTCGATTTTCGCCAAATTGATTTTGAAACGGTTGAAGGGCTGCAAGGCGTCATGCAAGGCTCCAGGCTCATCCGCTACGGCGAAGACGATCGACGTCCGGTCGTGTCCGGTCGGCGGGCAGGTGCGGTGGCCGATGACGAGAAACCGGGTGGTGTTGGTGACATCGTCCTGGATCGCCCGCTCCTGCACGGAGATGCCGTGAAGCTCGGCGAGGAGCGCTCCGCCGATCGCGCCTGCTTCGGGATCGTTCTTTGCCATGGCGGCGGCTTCAGCGGTAGATTTTACCTCAATTAACTCCGCGTGCGAGAAATGCGCGGTGATCCAGCGGCGGCATTGTCCAAAGACTTCTGGGTTCGAGTAGAGCCTGCGCAAACGCTCTACCGGAGAGTTTGCCAACAGGTTGTTCTCGATGGCGATCTGGATTTGCGCGCAGATCTTCAGCGGAGAATTCGCGAAAAGATCGAGCGTGTGATGGACAGCGCCCTCAATGGAGTTTTCCACTGGGACGACGCCGTAATCCGCGTTGCGATGCTCCACCTCGCTGAAGACGTCCGCCAAGCTCTTCTGGGGAACGTAGCGGACGCTGCGGCCGAACTTGGTGACGGCGGCCTGATGGGTCCAAGTCCCCTCCGGACCGAGAAAAGCGATCTTGAGATCTTCCTCCAAGGCGAGGGCGGCCGACATGATTTCCCGGTAAATGGCGCGGATCGAGTGAGCCGAAAGGCGTCCTTTGTTGAGTCCGATGAGGCGGAGCAGGAGTTTCTCCTCGCGTTCGGGAGCATAGATTTCCAACCCCTCGCGGCGTTTGATCTCGCCGACTTCGTGGACCAAATCGGCCCGCTGATTCAACAATTCGAGGAGTTGGGTATCGATGGCATCGATTTCGACGCGAATCTCATCCAGCGTACGGGACATGAGGGGGCACCCTCGACAAGGAGGGGCGCTTTGGCAACTCCAGAGAAGGGCGAAACAACGAGAAAGCTCGGGAGACAAAAAAAGGCCCCGATTCTTTCGAATCGGGGCCATGGATCGAACGCGGGGGCCGGATTTGAACCGACGACCTTCAGGTTATGAGCCTGACGAGCTACCGGACTGCTCCACCCCGCAGCTTTGAGGGAGGCAACATGGGGGCGAAGCGTGAGGAACGCAAACGGAAAGTGGATTTTGCTGGTTTGGACCGGGATCTAAGGGCGAGGCCGCAGCCGGATTTTGCTTGACGAACGGGCTCTTCCTCCTGAGTGTGGGGGTTGATGAAGCGCGCCACAATCACCTCCATCCTTGCCCTTGCGTTGTTGGGTTTGGGATGGGCCGGGGAGCCTGTCCCCGAAGACCCAAGCCATTTTGGCGCGGGTTTTGAACTGGGCGTTTTCGGAGCCGGGGCCGTTCCAGATGGCTCGGGCAACGCGGAATTCGGAGGCGGTGTCAGCCTCGCCTATTTCTTCACCCCGGAGGTTGGGATTGATGCCAGCTATGGCGTCTTCGCGTTTGAGGACGAAATCCACACCGTCAGCGCGGACGTGGTGCTGCGCTATCCTATCTCTGAGGCCAGTATCGCCCCATACCTCGTGGTCGGCGGCGGCGGGCGAGTGAACGGTGATGCCGCCGCGCTCTACAGGCTGGGAGGCGGGCTGGACGTTCGTTTCCAGCCCGGAGGCATGGGGATTTTTGCCGACGGGATTTACAACTGGGTCGTAGGCCAAGAGAACTTCACCGTCGCTCGCTTGGGCGTCCGGATCCCGTTCTGACGGATGCGATTCAAGGAAGCGAGGACCTCAGTCCTCAACAACGCTGCCTTGCACCGGCTTTTCGGTTCCTTTTCTGCCGCCACCGAAGATTTTGGTGATGTCGAGCCCGAAGTAGGCTAGGCAGCTGATCAGCAGGGCTGTCGCTGCGGCTTCGTCCAGGTTCCCGAGTCCTGGGAGGTTGTCGGGAATGAATTCAATAAAGCCCGCTGACGGATTGAAGAGGTAGATCAGGGAAAGAATCCCTGCTGCCGCCATCACGATGCTCTTGCCCAAAGGTTTCTTTTCGTCGCTTTCGCTCATGGAGAAGATTTCTTCATTCGATCGCACTCTGCCACTACAAAACGCAGGCAAGGTCCCACTGGCCGTTCAGCGCGCAACCGCGAGGCGCTGATAGTTCTGGTAGGTCATCATGATGACGAAGAGCAGGAAGAAGTAGCTGAACGAAAAGACCGCCAGGTAAATCCCAAAGAGCACGCCGACGCCAATCGTGGTCATGAGGGCGGCGCGGAGTCGGTGGGGGCCGAAGAGCGCCAAAAGAATGCGGCCACCATCCAACGGATAAATCGGCACCAAATTCAAAAGGGACCAGACTAGGTTGGCCCAGAGAAGGTATTTCAAAATCAAGCGCCAGCCCTCTGCCAACTCGTTCATCGGAGGAATGACTCCCAACGTCAGGAGCAGGTAGGGGACCAGGAACAGGCCGAGGCCGAACATCGGTCCGGCGAGGGAGATGATCACATCTTTCCACCGGGGCAGGTTGGCGGCTCCAGGAGCGGTGGCGAACCCGCCAAAGCCCTGGAGCACAATCGATGGGCGATACCCGAACCACTGGAAGGCGAAGGCGTGGCCCAGTTCGTGCCAAAGCACCGAAACCAAGACCACGAGCACCCACGCCGCCATGTCCGAGATCCACCCGGGACCGGAGTCGAACGCGCTGGCGTTGAGAAGGAGCGCCGAGAGCCAGAAGAATGGCTCAATGGTGATCCCAATCCCAAACAGACCAAAACGCAGCATCGCTTCCCTTAGATGAACTCGTTGATGATATTCTCGAGCATCTCTTGGCGGCCGCTCCGGGTGGAGGGCTCACCGGTTGCGAGGATGTGGGCCTCGCAATCCTCCAACGTCGCGGTCCCGGCCTCGATCTTGGCTCCGATGCCGGAGTCGAACGAGCTGTAACGATCCTTCACGAAGGAATCGATCCGTCCGTCCTGAATGATGGCGTGCGCTGTCTTCAAGCCGCGGGCGAAGGCGTCCATGCCGCCGATGTGGGCGTGGAAGAGATCGACGGGCTCAAAGCTCTCGCGACGGCACTTGGCGTCGAAGTTCAAACCGCCGGTGGTGAATCCGCCCATCCGCAGAACTTCGATCATGATCTGCGTGGTCAGATAAATACTGGTTGGGAACTGGTCGGTGTCCCAGCCGATCAACTCATCGCCGGTGTTGGCATCGATCGATCCTAGCGCTCCGGCTTCGCGGGCGACGCGCAGCTCGTGCATCATGGTGTGCCCGGCGAGCGTGGCGTGGTTCGTCTCGATGTTGAGCGAAAGTTCGCCAATGAGACCGTGCTCGCGGAGGAAGTTGAGGCAAGCGGCGGAATCGGAATCGTACTGGTGGGTCGAGGGCTCCCTCGGCTTTGGTTCGATGTAGAACGCGCCCTTGAAGCCGATCTTCTTCTTGTAATCCACCGCCATGTGGAGGAGGCGAGCCAGGTGATCCAGCTCGCGCTTCATGTCGGTGTTCCAAAGGGTGGCGTACCCTTCACGGCCGCCCCAGAAGACGTAGCCTTCACCACCGAGGCGATGGGTGACTTCCAGCGCCTTCTTTACTTGGGCCGCGCCGTAGGCAAACACGTCGGCATACGGCGAGGTGCCGGCGCCTTGATTGTAGCGCTTGTGAGAGAAGAGGCAGGCGGTGCCCCAAAGCAGCTTGATGCCGGTTTGCTGCTGAGCCTTGAGCAACTCGTCGGCCACGGCGTCGAGCGCGGCATTGGAGGCGGCCAGATCGTTCAGCTCAGGAGCCACGTCGCGGTCGTGGAAGCAGTAGAAGTCAATTCCGACCTTCTGCATGAATTCGAACATCGCCCAGACGCGCTTTTGCGCATTGGCCACGGAATCGCTGCCATCGTCCCAAGGGCGCTCCGCGGTGGCGCCGCCGAATGGGTCGGCGAGTCCGTTCCGCATCGTGTGCCAATATGCACAGGCGAAGCGGAGATGCTCCTTCATGGTTTTGTCGCCGACTTTCTCTTCGGCATTGTAATGCTTGAAGGCCAGCGGATTGCGTGACTTCGGGCCTTCAAAGGGGATGGTGGGGATTCCTGGGAAAAACTCGCCGCTCATGGGACGCCCACTCTCGCGGAGCACCTCAATCGGTCAAGGAGGAATCGACTTCGGCTTGTGGACAGACCCTTCCGAAGCCTTCCTTCTGGAACCACATGCCATCTGGTGGGCGAGGCGGTAGCAACCTTGGCTTAGTGACGGCCGGGTGGTCGCCGACTTACGCCTGAATCTCAAAGATCGCCTCGACTTCGACAGCGGCGCCAGTGGGGAGTTGGGCGAATCCTAGAGCGCTGCGGGCGTGCCAGCCATTGCCATCCTTACCGAATATTTCGTGGAGGAGATCAGAGCAGCCATTGATGACGAGATGCTGGTCGGTGTAGTCCAACGTCGAGTTTACGCATCCGAGGACTTTAATGACTTTGAGGCCGTCGAGAGTGCCATGAGTGTCCCAAACGGAGCGGAGCACTTTTTCGACGCAATTCTTGGCCGCCTGATAACCCGCTTCCGTGGTGACATCCGCACCAAGTTTGCCTTTCAAATCACTGACATGCCCGGAGGTGATCAGTTGATTGCCGCTGCGGATGCAGAGGTTGAGATAGGCAGGAGATTGCTTGGCGAAGACAAGGCCGAGGGATTCTGCTTTTTGCTGGGGTGTCATCATATTGAGATGGTGCACGGAATCGAAGGCCAGGTTGCGTGCGACCGCAACTTGGATCCGCCGCCAGTTGCATCCCCCTGGCCCTCCCAGCCAGGGAGCGGGGGATTCAATCGCCTTGCTGCCGCGAGCGACCTTTGAGTTACGGATTTGGCTGAACTGGAGGTGATTGAAAGAGGACTTCTCCAGTCGTGGCCGCTCCTCCGATGGATGGTGCGGGGAGAACGAAATGGCCATCGCCAATGACGCCGTCACCACTGGCGAGTGGCGGTTGGCGCAGGATGCCGCTGAACTTCACCGTGCGTTTGGTGGTCGCGCCGTCATTGACCAGTTCGAAGCTTCCAGAAAACAACCCGTTCTTCGTCGTGAATCCCGTTTTCCACTTGGTGACGTTGAGCGCCGGATTCACAACGCTCACGACGTTGCGAGAGCTCAATGCGAGTTCCGTCGGTAAGTTGGTCTGAGATGTGATTCCCGTATCGCTGTGGGAGACAACGAAGGGTGAAGGGGGGCTGCTGAGCCCCAGACGGCTTGCCAAAGTCACAGTCCGGGTCGGGGGAAGCCAGGGATCGATGCTCAGATCGGTGGTCACGGGACCGAATGGCTGGCGATACGAAGAATCCGACAGTTGTTCCGCTTTTCTCCAAGTGAGTGCAGCGGTGTCAAGGTAGCGGCGTCCCGCCAAGTCCGGATGCGGTTTGAGTTGGAAGTCGCCTGCGACGTAAGTGCCGATGCGGAATGGCTTTTTATATGGCTGGATAAAGAGTCGATAACCCGGGCTCTCGCCGGTGTCGGGGGAGAGACCTGCGGTGAAGGGGGTTCCGTCGCCGAGGCGGCCGCTTAGACTGAGGCCCCCGGTACGTGAGACGGAGGCCGTTGCCCAGCCCGCGCCCGCAGGAACCGTGGAGGAGGCAGGTAAGGCTGGTTGGAGGATTGCGGTGTGTGCGCCGGAATACGGAACCCTCGTAAAGGCCGCAAGCCGTTTGCCATTCTGGGAGGAACCGAGCGGAGTGGCGGTCGCGGCTGACAGAGGAGTGAACTCGGCCTCCATGGTGGAGTCACCCTTGAGTGGTAGAGTGAAACGGACCGTGTAGTTGGTTCCAGCGCGGGTGGTGACATCATCCTCTCCGGAAGCGATTTCAGCTCCGGCATCGGTCACCAAGGAGCCGCTGAAGCCCAATGGGGAGGTTTCCTTCTCAGTGAAGAGTCGAGCGGTGAAGGTGTTGCTGCTGCGGCTAATCGCAATGGAAAGCTTGCCTACTGGAAGCTGGGGATCGCCAGAGGAAAGAAGGGATTCATAATTACCAGCAAAGCTCTCAATGACCAAAGTTGCCTGGCGGTAAACGAAGTTGTAGTTCAATGCAGCGGCCCCGCTTGCGGTGATTGGGTATAGCCCGCCGTAGCTCGTGGTCCTTGCCCTAGTCGTGAGAACGGGCTGGCGGGTCACGACGGAGCCGGTGTCTGTTCCGAGAAACCCTGCGATCGTAAAGGTCAAGGCGGGATTCGCCTCGCCGACAAATTTCCGCTTGTCATCTGGAGTGACGGTCAAGGTGGCTTTGGCGATGACCAATTTTCCTGTCTTTACGACATTGCCTGCCTGGGCCTTCACCACGTAGGTTCCGGCATTTGTGGGAGCCACCGGCGTTTCCGCCCGGTTCACTACGTAGGTGATGACTGCGCCCTGTGCGCCGATGACGGAGATCGGCTTCGGTGAACCGTCGTAGGTTTGGTTGAGATCCAGGAGGGTGAGCGACTGCGGGGAAGCTTTTGCGGCGATGACCCGGACCAGGGCCCGAGCGGCGGCGTAGTTCCCACCTCCTGGCTGAGTCGCGACGATGCGGACGTTTCCGGGGCTGGTAATCGTCAATACATTGCCATTGAGCGATGCCGGTCCGGTAACCGCAAAGGATACCGGGAGCCCAGAGGTGGCAGTTGCCTCAAGGGGGAAGGAGACGGGATTCTGGTCGACATAGACGACCGCTGGCGGCGCGAAGGAGATCGACTGACTCAGGAGAGTCGAGAGGGTTCCAAATCCACCCACGTTGAAGAGGAACGGGGTGGACTCGTTTTCGATGGTCACCGTAGCGATGCGCTGCCCGGGAAGAGCCGGGTTGAAGGCGATCGAGAAGGTCGTGGTGGCCTGCGGTTGCAGAGACGCATCAGGGAGGAGCGTCACCGAGAAGTCACCGGCCGCCGGTCCGTTGAGGGCAACTAGCGGGTTGCCGGTTAAATTCAGGGGCGCGGACCCAGTATTCGTGATGGTGAAGGTCTTCACGATCTGGGTGTTCAATAGGGTGACGCGTCCGAAGTCAGTGCCGTTCTCCGTTCTCAGGATGGTGTCAGTTGAAGCGATGATTACGCCGTTGCCGCGCACTTCCAGACCGGGTTGGGTTCCGTTCCCTTGGATGGCAAAGGTGAAGGGGTTCTTGGAGGGATCACCGTTGACAATACTCACAGTGGCCGAGCGCTCACCGGGGGCAGAGGGGTCGAATGTGATGGTGAAGGTGGTATTGCCTCCGGCGGGGATGGATGCCTCCGACGGCTGGGTCGGGGTGAAGTCAGCCTGATCGGTGCCTTCGATGGAAAGGGTGCCGAGGGTCAATGAGGTGTTGCCGTCGTTCTCGATGGTGAACGTCCGCTGCACCGTGCCTGACGAGACCAGGGCGCTTCCGAAATCCGTGCCGTCGGTGATGGATGGATCCGCATCGCCGTTGGAAATGCTGAGGTTGTTGCTGCCCATGACGACGATGCCGGGCGCGGCAGCGGTGATCGTGAAGGTTTGGGCGGAGGCAGTAGTGATGGCAGCTTGGCTGTTGATGGAGGTATCGTCCGTCAGAGTCACGGAGACGGTGGCCACGCCTGTCGAGCCGTTCGGCGTGTAGGTCAACGTCCCGTTGGAGGCGATGGCCGGTGGCTGGCTGAGGATCGAGTCTCCGGTTACGGAAACGTTGAAGGTCAGGCTCTGAGTGACCGTGCTGTCTCCATCATCGATATCGGTGGCCCATCCGGTGACGGTCTGGAGCGTGGTGGCGCCCACTGGCACCTCGATGTCCGGACCCTTTACGAAGACGGGCGCTTCGTTGACGTTCGTCACGTTGATGGTGAACTCGGTCGGCGTGAGAGTGGGAGGGGTCGCGCTGTCCGCAGCCTGGACCCGAATTTTGTAGGACGCCTTCTGTTCGAAGTCAGCGACCCCATTGATCGACAGGCTGCCGCTGGGGCTGACGGTGAAGCTGCCGTTGTCGCCCGATCCATTCCCATCCACCAAGGAGTAGGTGACCGTTCCAACGGCGGTGTTGTCAATGAGGGTCAAGGCGCCGACGGTGGCTTCGGCGCTGTTGTTTTCCGCCAGGGTGGTGGAGCTGAGGGAGATCGTTCCCGGGACTTCCTCAACGTCGGTGATGTTGATGGTGAGGGGCCGCTCGATTCCGAGAGCTGGTGAACCGTTGTCTTCCACCCGCACGAGGACCGTGTAGGAGTTCTTCGTCTCGAAGTCGGCCGACGCATTCATCCGCAACGTGTTGTTGAAGATGTTGAAGCTGCTGTTGTCGTTGCTTCCCTGCACGAGCGAGAAGGTGAAGGTGCTGTTGGCGTCTGGATCTGCGGCGCTCAGGGTTCCGACCACGGCATTCGCGCCGCTGTTCTCGGGCAGGCTGTTCGACGACAGAGCAATCGAAGCCGGCGCCTCGTTCACGTTCGTGACGGTGATCGTGAACTGCTTGTCAAAGGTGGCCGCGCCATCCGTGGTGCGGACCAGGACACTGTATTGGTTCAGCGTCTCAAAGTCTGCCGGAGCGTTGATCGTCAGGTTGCTTCCGCTGATGGTGAAGGCGCTGTTGTGGGTGCTGCCCTCGCCGGCCACCAGTGAATAGCTGTGGCTGTCGGTGGCATCGGCATCGGTGGTGCTGAAGGAACCGATGACAGCATTCGCGCTGCCATTCTCGGCGAGGGTCGCGTTCGACAGCGAGATATCGGCCGGAGCGGAGTTCGCTCCGGTGCCGCTGATGGCGAAGTCGTAGGTGCCTTCATCGGCATCGCTGTTCGTGATGCTGATGGTCGCGGTGCGGACGCCCACGGCGGAAGGGTTGAAGGTGACCTGAAAGGTGGTGCTACCGCCTGCGTTAACGGAGGTGGCGGGGGCGGTGGTGACGGTGAAGTCGGCTTCGTGGGTTCCGGTGATCTCGATCGGGAGGGTTATGTTGAGAGCCGCGGTTCCGTCCGTGTTGGAGATCGTGAAGGTGCGGACGACCGTGTTGCTTCCGGCGGCTGCCGTGGAGCCAAAGTCCGTGTGGTTGGTGGTGGAGGCAGTGGTGCTGCCATCCGCAATGGCCGCGTTGTTCCCCAGCAGGGCGATCTCCGGAGCCGACGGGTTGCTGGAGGTTTGGTTGGCGCTGGTGTTGGTGGCGTTCTGCGTTGGATTCTGGGAAAACGCACCGGTGTTGGTTGGGGAGATGTAGAAGAGAGACTCACTGTCACCATCTCCCGGGGTGCTGCCCAGAGGAATTGCGCCATAGGCAACGCCGGCGCTCAATGTGGTGTCGGAGGAGATCAGGGTGGGGAACCAGACCAAATAGAGGGGGTCACCCGCGCCCCATGTACCGTTGGTCACCGACGCGAAATCGAGTCCTGAGGCGAAGGTTGAGAGCACTCCGGCCGTTCCCGAAACAGACAGATCGGTTCGCACAACGATGATGTCATCGCCCGAGCTGCCGTTCAGAGGGGCGTTGAGAGCGATGCTCCCGGGGCGCACTGGTCCCAGGCCGTCGCCCGAGGTGTCGGCAACGATCAGGGCTAAAGTGGTGGTGGGAGCAGCGTTGCCGCTGGCGTCATTGAGCCGATCCGCGCCAATTTGAAGCGATATGGTCGCTTCGAGGCGAAAAGGGGCGAGGGCGAGGAAGAGACCGAGGAACAGGTGCGCGGCGTTTCGGTGCATGAGCGTGAGGGCGAGCGGTGAGGAGTGGAGGAAGACCGGAAAAACGGAACGGGGAAAAACGGGGCTGCTTACTGTGGCACGTAGCTCGGGCGGATCGTCCAGGTGCTGGATTGTGCATTGGCCGTGGCTGCCTTCCGGATGATGTAACCAGAGGCGGGCTGGAAGACCAGGGTATCGTCTTGAATCGTGACTGAGTTGCCCTTCAGACGCCAGCCCGCGGCGCCAGCGCCGCCTCCTAGATAATAGTAAAAAATGGCAGAGGGCTTCTTGTTCTTTTGGGCCACGTCGTTGTCGAAGACGAGGAGTTCATCGACGGGTTGATCGATGGTCGAAGATCCGGTGAAGGCGCCGGGATACAAACCGGAGGCGGCGAGGGAGGTGGGAACGGCGACGTTGAAGGCGAGCGCGTTGTCTTGAGCTTTGCCGGAGGCGATGGTGCCAATGATGTTCGCCAGAGAGGTCATCTGGACGGCGCCCGGTATGTTGATGGTGGTGTCTCCGGCGGTTTCGTGCCGGACGATCAGATAGGAGTCTGGATAGAGCACCTGAGAGAGCATCACGTCGTCGAACTTCTGAGTGGGGGCAGTGCCGAACTGACGCCAGCCTGGGCCTTCGTATTGGCTGCCTGAGTAATAAAAGAACGAGGCGACTGGGGCCAGGTTGGTTCCAGCGCGGGTGTGGTCCGGGAGGAGCACGGACGTTTGGGGAAGGAGGGTTGGGGAGGGTTTCACTCCGGCGCCCCCGGGGAAGATGGTGTTGAGCGTCCAGAAGGGAATGATCTGAATTTCGGTGCCGACGGCGACGGCGCTTCCCAGGGTGTCACCCGCGAGGTCAACCGTTAGCGCGGTGGCGCTGTTCGCGGTGATGGCATACCACATGCCTTCCTTGGTGCCGGAGGCGATGAGGACAAAGTGGGTTCCTTTGAATTGATCGGTGGTGAAGGAGGCGCTCCCGACGGTCAGGACGCTTCCATTCACGGCGGTGAGGACACCCTGGAAGGCGGCTCCGCGGTGCAGCGGGAAGGAAACGTAGGTGTCCGAGTTTCCTTTCGCGGTCACCGGAATGAATCCGACCGGGTCTGTGGAAACGGTTTGCGCTTGAGCGGAGCAGGCAAGGGCGAGGGGCAGGGCTAGGAGTGCGCTGAGCGTTTTCATGGTGCGATGGGAGGGAACTGAGTGGAGAAGATCAACTAGGGGAAAGATCGAGGAGGAACGCGGTCGGACGGAACGCTTGATCCAAGCAAAGTCAAGGTTGCGAGCCTCTGCGGATTGTAACGAATTGGTCACTTTGGAGCTAGTCGACGGTGCATTTGAACAGGGAAATCAATAGGCGGTGCTGGGACTTACTCGGTGTAAGAAACCGTGATCCGGAAGAAACGGGCTTTCCGGCCGTTGCTGAGGAATTGCACATAAGGGATCGAGACCACTTCGTAAGGGGTGAGTTCGTTTGTCGCGATGCTCGTTGGTTCGGTCGCGTTGGCCTCCCAGTAGACTCCATCGTGGCTGAATTGAGGCGTGTAGGTCAAGCCAATCGCGCCAGCATCCTTGCGGCGCACGAAGCGGCCGGTGAAGTTCACACCGTTGGAGAACTGAATGTCCGTGGCTTGCTTCCCGGGGGTGAAGGTGGTGCCGTTGGTCACGGTGAGCAGGTTGGGGCCGGAACCGCCATTCCTGGGATCGGTGCCGAAGGCGAACTCTTGGAGGTTGGTGAGTTCATCGCCATCGGCGTTCTCGGTGTTTCCGGAGTTCCCGGTGGTGCCAGTGGGATCCAGCTCGTTTTGGTCGCGCCACGCTTGGATGGCGTTGGCAAAGATGTCAAAACTTTGGTCCACGTCTGGCGCCGCGTTGTAGTTGGCATCCCCGGGCTGGGAGGCACGGATCACGGCGGGTCCAGCGGTGCCTCCGGCCGTGGCGGTGGTGCCGGTCACGGAAGCGTTGGTGGCTCCAGTGAAGGTGACGGCCAAGCCGGAGGACGCGGTGGCGGAGATCACAAACTGCTCATTCACGTAGCGGCTGGGGAGGGCGGCGAAGGTGATGGATTGGTCCGCCTTGTTCACCGTGCTGGAAACGGTGGGCACGTTCACCGTGGGGGCGTCGCCGCTGGTGAGGACGATGTTCCCGGAATAGGGCGATCCGGCCGCGCCCGTGGTGGCGGCGAGGCGGACGTAGACCGTGGTGGGGGCCACGTTGCCGACGGCGCCGACGACGATAGAGGAACCGAAGCCGCTGCCCGCGCTGGTGGAAACCTCGAAGCCGACGGGAGCGGTCACGGTGATGCCTGCCGTCAAGCTGTCCCCGGCCACGGTGAGCGAGGTGGTGGCGGAGGCGGTGCCGTAGGTGGTGGTGAGGGCGGCCAAGGTGCCGGTGGTGTAGATCGACGGGACCGGCGCGTCGAGGTTTTCCCCGGGGGCGAAGTAGATGTCATCGACGTAGGCGGGAGCGTTGTGGTTGGCCAAGGCGCGGATGTAGATCCGCGCGGCGGTCACGGCTCCGGGGGTGCGGAAGTTGTAAAGTCCGTCGGTGACGGTGCCGTCGGCGGCGAGGACTGGCTCGGTTTGCGCTCCGCCCTGGAGGTAGAGTTTCAGTTTTCCGGTGCTGTTGTTCAGGACATACCAAGCCGAGTACCAAGTGTCCGAAGCGATGGTGACGTTCGTGGGGATTCCGGTGCCGTCGTGCCGGATGCGGAACGGGGTGGCTTGGGCGGGTTCGATGAAGGTGTGGGCGCTGAAATCACCGGGGCCGCTCGGTGCGGCCAGGTTGGAGACGCCCATGTTGAGGTGGGATTCGGTGTTGTTCGCGGCAATGGTATCGATGTTTTCCAAGCGGAAGCGTTTGAAGACGGTGAAGGTTTCCGTGGCGGACAGGCTGGTGAGGAAGCGGTTTGCGGCGGTGTGGGTGCCGCTCAGGGTGGCGACCTGATTCCCGGCATCGGCCGGATCCGCCGTCACCGTGGTGGTGCCGGTGCCGCCGGCGGCGCCGACGACCACGGACCAGTTGTTCTGGGCGTTGAGATCCCCTGGGGTGCGCGCCTCGAAGTCTTCGATCAAGGTCCAGCCGGTGGGGAGGACGGTGAGCGTTTGGGTGACGTCGGGGGCGGGATCGAAGTCGGCATCGCCAGCTTGGCTGGCAGTGATCGTGGTGGTGCCCGCGCCCACGATGGTCACGGTGTTTCCGGAGACGGTGGCGACGCCGGTGTTGGAGCTGGCGTAGGAGACGGTGAGGCCGGAGGATGCGGTGGCGCTGAGGGCGTAGCTGCCGCCGTTGACGGTGCGGGTGTCCGTGGCGGCGAGGCCGGTGATCGTGTTCGGCTGCGGCGTCCCGTTGGTGGTGGGGGAGGCATCGCCGGTGCCGTTGCCGTTGCTGGCGCGGAGCTGGACGGGGTAGACTTGACCGTTGGTGAGGCCGTTGATCACCAGCGGGCTGGTGGGGAGGGCCGGGGAAGTCGCGGTCCAGGTGGAACCGCCATCCAAGGAGTATTCATACCCGGTCACGGTGCCGGAGGGCGGGGTGAAGGCGATGCGGAGCTGGTTGTTGTTCGCGGTGATGCCGGTGATCACCGGGGCGGACGGGACGGCGGTGGAGGACTGCGTCACGTCGAAGAGGAAATCGAGGAAGCGGGTGAGGCGGGCGCCGGTGCTGTTGGCCTCCGCGCCGTAGGCGTAGAAGCGGAAGGTGATGGCGGAGCGGTTGCTCGTGGTGAGGGAGACCTCGTTGTAGTCCGTGCTGTTGATCGGATCCGGAGAGAAGAAGTTCTGGTCGAGGACGCGGAACTCATCGGAGAAGATTTCGGTATCGGTGCCGGTGGTGTCGATGTCGCGGGTGGCGGAGATCGGGCTGCTGAAGCCGTTCACCGAGGAGCGCCACTGGAACTGGCGGGGGCCGTTCAGTTCGCGACCGACGCCGAAGCGGAGTTTGGGATTGCTCAGGACGTAACCGGCATCGGCGGTCAGGGTGAATTGATAGTAGGCCCCGGTGTTCGGCGTGCCGATGAGATCGGCATTGGCGGCGCCGGAGGTGTTGGGCGTGCCGGTGAGGGGCCACTGTCCTTGGAGGTTGGGGTCATTGTTTCCCGGGTTCACGCCGACGTAGGTGATGTCACTGACGGTGATGTTCGGGATGGCGGTGCCGTTGTAGGCGAAGCTGGTGGCGGCGCCGTCGTGCGGGGCGAAATCGAACTGGCCGGTGGCGGCGATGGCGGTTGCGAAGGTGAAGGCGGTGGTATCGAGCGTGATCACGCCGGTGGACGTGGCGGTGGTCCAGTTGGCCGGATCGGCGACCGCGGCTTTGAACTGGGCCAGGGTCTGGCCCGAGCGGGAACCGGTGTATTGGCCGCGGGTGGTGGAGGATGTGGTCAGCGCGATGCTGGTGTTGGCGGCGGCGAGTTCCGACGGACGGTAGGAGTCGTTCGAGTCAGGGGTGCCGGTGCTGAGCCAATCCGAACCGAAGTTCAGTCCGAAGAGGATGGTGCCGGTAAAGGTGGACGGGTTGGCGTTGGTGCCGAAGTCGGAATTGCTGGTGGTGGTGCCGGCGCCGGGACCCTGGTAGGCGAAGATCTGGTCGCCGGAGCTCGAGATGCCGTTGAGCGATTGGGCGATGGATCCCTGACTGACAGTGTCCGGATTGGCATCGTCCACCACCGAAATCACCGTGCCGGCTGGAATCGTGTTGCCGGTGCTGTTGGTCCAGGTGGCGAAGTTCTCGCCACCGCGCCCATTGCTTGCGGCGATGGCGGAGCCGCTGGAAAGGAAGCCGTTGTCGGTGAACTTGATCACGGTATCCGGATTCAGGTCGACCCAGGTGACAAAGGCAAAACCGTCGGGCGCCACAGAGTTGAAGCCGATGACGGAGATGTCACCGAGAGCGAGGGGGGTGGGCCCGGTGATGACGGTTTGCGTTTGCTGGACGTCGGGGGCCGCGTTGTAGTTGGCATCCCCGGCTTGGCTGGCGGTGATCACGGAGGAACCGGCGATGCCCACGATGGTGAGCGTGCTGCCGGAAATCGTGGCGACGGCGGTGTTGGCCGAATTGTAGGAAACCGGCAGGCCGGAGGAGGCGGTGGCGGTGAGGGCGAAGGGGGCGTTGCTGACGAGTTTGGGGGGCAGCGCGGCAAAGGTGATGGTTTGGTTCGCCTTGTCGATGTCCCCGGTGAGGCCTGTGGGTTGGAGTATGGTGTACTTCGCGGCGTCGGCGCCCGTGAGGACGATGGCGGCGGTGACGGCGATGCCGGTGCCGGCGTTTGCGGAAGCGAAGGTGCCGGTGCCGGTGAAGGAGACGTCGTCGGAGCCGACGATGCCGCTCAGGGTGCCGGTGATGGTGGCGGCGGTGGTGGTGTCGTAGGGTTTGGTGGTGACGGCGGCGCCGGTGAGGGGGAGTTCTTTGGTGGAAACAGTGCTGCTGGGGATGGCGAGGGTTTCGGAGGAAGCGCCGCCACCGGAGACGGTGATGTTTCCGCTGTAGTTCCCGGGAGCGGTCGCGGCGGCGAGGCGGACATAGACCGTGGTGTTGGCGAGCGTGCCGGAGGCGGTGATGACCGTGGTGGCGCCGTAGCCGCTGCCTTCGGTGAGGGTGGTTTCGAAGCCGGCGGGCGGGGTGACGGTGAGGTCACCGGTGAGGCCGGTGCCGCTGACGGTGAAGCTGGCGGCGGTGGAAGCGGTGCCGTAGGTGGTGGAGCGTGCGGTGAGGCTGCCGGTCAGGGTGATGGTGCCGCCGGACATCGGGGTGGTGAAGCTGATCTCCGTGCCGTAGTCGGTCCCGGCGGAGTTCGTGGCGAAGGCGCGGGCGTAGTAAAGGGTGTTGGGGGACAGGCCGGTGAGATTGGCGTCGAAGGTGCCGGTGGTGCCAGCCACGGCGAGCTTGCTATTGGCGGTGGTGGGGGCCGGGGTGGTGGCGTAGACGACGCCGCGTTCCGTGATCGTGCCGCCGCCCGCGGAGGTGACGTTGTTTGCGGAGATGGTGGCGCCGGGGGGAGTGAGGGAGCCAGCGGTGCCGGTGACCACGGTGGGCGGGAGGACGACGGTGGGGGTGGCTGGAGTGTAGGTGACGCTGAGGAGGGGGCGGGAATCGCTGGTGCCAAACTCGCTGGAGTAGAGGCCCACGCCATTGGTGCCGGTGGGCAGGATGGCGAAGCCGTTGTTTGTCTCACCGTTCACCCAAGCCTGGACGGCGGACTGGAGGAGTCCAGACGCCGTCGAGGTGGAGCCGCTGGATGGGTTGCTGAAGGTCCCCAGCACGGTGGTTGCGGCTTCTGTGTTGTTGGCTTGGATGCCACTGATTAAGGAGTTCCAGGTGCTGCCGCCTTCCGTCCAAGCTCCCAACATCCGATGGACATTGAGCGTGGTCCCGCTGTTCTCCACGTTGAAGCGGAGAGTGGCGGCGGTCACGGTGCTGCCGGCGGGGATTTGGGTGCCACCGCTGCCCACGATGTTGTTGAAGCGGATGATCCCGTGAGCCACGGGACTCTCGTTATCGATGTCGAGGATCGTGGCCGCGCCGAAGTTGGTGGTGGTCGCATCGTTGGCCACATGGGTATCCTCCGTCCCCGTGTAGCCGCTGACGCCTTCCTGGAAGGTGCGGACGACGCTGCTGAAGTTGGTGGCGAAGCCGATTTGCGCTCCGTAGCTGGTGCCCGCTGCGTTGATGGCGTAAGCGCGGAGGTAATAGACGGTGCCTTGGTTGAGGCCGGTGAGGTTGGAGTTGAAGGTGCCGGTGGTGCCGGCGCTGGTGAGTTTGGTGTTGGCGGTGGTGGGGAAGGCGGTGGTTGCATACACCACGCCGCGCTCGGTGATGGCGCTGCCGCCGTCGGAAGTGACGTTGTTCGTGGAGATGGTGGCGGTGGTGGTGCCGATGGATCCGGCGGTGCCGGTGACCACGGTGGGCGTGCTGATAGCCAAAGTGGTGAAGTTCACCTCCGCGCCGTAGGTGGTGCCGACGCTGTTGGTGGCGAAGGCGCGGGCGTAGAAGGTCGTGAGCGGGCTGAGGCCGGTGAGGTTTCCGTCGAAGGTGCCGGTGGTGCCGGCCACGGCGAGCTTGGAGTTCGCGGTCGTCGGGCTGGGCGTGGTGGCATACACGATCCCACGTTCGGTGATCGGGGCTCCGCCATCGGAGGTGACGTCGTTCCCGGAGATGATCGCTCCGCCGCCGGTGACCGACCCTGCGGTGCCGGTAGTGACGGAGGGAGCCACGGCGGGCTCGGTGGTGAAGGTGATCCCGGAGCCATAAGACGTGCCGGCGCCGTTGGTGGCGAAGGCGCGGGCGTGGTAGAGCGTGCCGCCGAGCAGGCCGGTGAGGGATGTGTCGTAAGTGCCGGTGGTGCCGGACGTGACGGCCTTGCCGTTGGCGGTGGTGGGATTGACGGAGGTGCCGAAGACGACGCCGCGCTCGCTGACGGTCATGCCACCGTCAGCCGTGACGTTGTTGCCGGAAACGATGGCGCTGGTGATGGTGACGGAGCCGGGGGTGCCGGTGGTGACGGTGGGGGGATTGCCGAACGTGCCGGAGAAGACGATGTTATCGACTAGCCAGCGCTCATTGGTGGAGTTGTTCAGCATGGTGATGCGGAAACGCATGGAGGCCACGGCGGGCAAGTTGGTGACTGTCACCGTGCTGTATCCGTCGGTGGTGCGGCTGCCGCCCGAGGATGGTTGGAAGATTACGGAGGAGGAGTTCCCGTCATAAGGCGTGGAGGCGACTCCGGTGGCGCTGTAGGCCCAATACGCGTTGCCGTTCCCGGCGATGGTAAGCGTGTCAAAATAAGTGGTGCCATTGTCCGGGCTGATGGCGACGATGACCGTATCGGAGGTATCCGCGCCGTTGCTGGTCGAACCAATGGAAAAGGCCGCGAGACGGAACGTGAGGGAAAGTCCGGTGCCGCCGGTGGTGTTGATGGCGTTGGATGTGATGGTCGCGGTGCCGTTGCTGACGCCGCGGGAGTGCGTCCCCTCGACCGCGAAGGGTGATGAGGCCGGGCGGTCGCCGGTGCCGGAGTTGCCGGTGTAATAAGCGCCGCCAGAGACGGTGACATTGGTGACGGCGTTGTTGAGGCCCTCGGTGAAGCCCTGCCCCCAGCTGGTCTGCGCCAGCAGCAACGCGGTGAGGCAGAGCGTGACGATGGCCCAGAGGTTGGATTGGGGGCTGACTGGGGGAAAGAACCGGGCGGTGGTTGGGTTCATGGGAAAGTTGGCAGTTTGCACTTTGCAGTTTGCAGTTTGCAGTTTGCAGGTGCCGAGAGGCGGGAAGCGGGAAGCGGGAGGGAGGCGGGAGGGGAGAGGGAAACGTCGGTTGGGCCGACTTCTCCCACTCCGACGGCCGGAATGGTGGCGAGCGGGGCTCCGATCTCCAGCCGGGAAGGGTGACAATTTTGAAACATGGATCGGGGATGGACGGGCCGGCGGCCGCGTCCCTGATCTGTGAACTGATCTCGCCATGGAGACGCAAGCCCATGAATGATCCACTGCATGCTGGTGGAAAACGTGCTGCCCTCGGAGCCGGAGGGATGTTGTGGAGGTCGCGAAGTCGCTTGTTGCCTTCGGGGGGATGTGGCGAAGGGCTTGCGCCCTTCGGAAAGAGGAGAATGGGGAACGGGAAGCCGTTCCGCTACGTGGGCGTAGCGAAGGGCTTGCGCCCTTCGGGATGATGAGGATGAGGAAGGGAACGGGAAGCCGTTCCGCTACTTTCATTCCCGCCCATCAACCATCAACAATCAGCCCTCAACTGGCGAAGGAACGGGAAGCCGTTCCGCTACGAGGAAGGGGACGAAGGGAACGGGAAGCCGTTCCGCTACAGCGAGGGGAAGGAACGCAAAGGTGACGAAGTTGTCACGCAATGCAGGATGGTCATCGGATGCGCTTGTGTCAGGGTGTTGCTGAGGAAGAGAAACAGCAGTCGATACACGAGATGGACACACTCATTACAAGTCACCTGGCCAATGAGGAACTCACCGCCGCTGCTGAGCGGGTTTTGCCGGTTTTGGAGCGGCTTTTCGATGGCAATCCGGTGTTGCAGTCGATCGCACAGGCGTCTGGAGTCGACAAGGCGGGGATTCACCAGGCTGCGGGGCGTGAGTTGGGCAGTGAGTTGACGGATCCGATCCGGCTGGCGGATGAGGCGCGGGAAAATGCCTTCACGACGTTGCGTGATTTCGTGGGGGTTTGGGCGAAGAACGGGGCGGCGAGCGCGGCGCAACGGGAAGCGGGCGGGCGGCTCCGGGCGGTGTTCGGCAAGCATGGGAACACCCTGCACCGGACCGGATACATGGTAGAGACCGGCTTGCTGGGGGCGCTATTGGTGGATTTGGGATCGGACAGTTCCCGGCAGGACCTGGAAGCGCTGGGGCTGACAGCTTCCTGCCAACGGCTCGCGGCGGCGCAAGCGGAGTTTGAACGCATTTGGGATCAGAAGTCCGCGCCATCGGCGGGAGCTGAGGTGCCGGCGCTGCGGGAGAGGGTGCCGGCGTTGAAGCGACGCCTCAATCTGCTCGTGGACGTGGCGGCGGAGATGGAGAGGCTCAACCCAAGCACCGAGACGTCCGGATTGCTGACGAAGTTGAACGAGATCATCAAGGATCTGACCGCGCCGGTGCAAGCGCGCCAGACCCGCGAGGCCAAGGACGCCGAAGCGGAGGCGAAAGCGGCCGGGGCGACGTGAGGTGACGGGCCGTTTGCGCGGCGGATGGGCCGGTGAAGGCGTGTTTGTCGTAGATTTGCGCGGACAACGCGTGCCTCAAGGAGGTGTGCTCGCGGATTTGCGACGCAAGCGGTCGCCTCACGGACTGGGAGGCGCAGATTTGTGTGGCATGCAGTCGCCCCACGGAGCGTGGGTCGCAGATTTGCGTAGCAAGCAGTCGCCTCACGGACCGGGAGGCGCAGATTTGCGTGGAAAGCAGTCGCCCCACGGAGCGTAGGTCGCAGATTTGCGCGGGAAGCGGCGGATGAAACGGTAGCGAAGGGCTTGCGCCCTTCGGGATGATGAGGATGGGGAACGGGAAGCCGTTCCGCTACGGACGACAGGCTGATCGGCGGCCGGGCAACGATTCTTACTTACTCAATCTCCGTCATCCCGAGAACCTCACGAGCCGCCGCTTCGTCCATTCCGGTGGCTCTCAGGCGTTGCAGGGCTTGTTGCAGCCCGAGCGTGACGCCGATCTCGATGCCTTCGGCCAGCTTGCCGTTCATCAGCGTCCGCTCGCTGCGCACCGCGTCCCAGAAGCGATCGTGGGCGGCCAGCTCCTCGGGCGTAAAGGCGCTTTGCAGGGAAATCTCCAGGGCGTCGCGCAGTTCCTCGGTCAGCCCTACCTCCGCCGTGAGCTGCTCCGGAGTGGGGTGTCCGGGGGAGCCCGCGTCCCCTGCCTCCCGCAAAAAGCGGAGCCAGGCCCAGCGCAAGCGCCGCGCCGCCTGGGGATGGTCCTCGCGGAATTTGGGCAGCTCGATGAACACCAGTTGCAACCCCTCGATGATTCTCCGGGGGTTCTCCACGTTGACGATCCGGTAGTGGTGGTAGTAGGTGTCCGCGTTGTCGCGGTCGAAGATATCGTCGAGAAGACTGAGGCCGATCACCGGCTGAAGGAGGGCATAGTCCTCCCCTTTTTCCAGCTGGCGCACGAACGCTTGGCTGGCGCCGAACAGCACCCGTTGGAGGAACGCGCCGGTCCAGTTCATCTGCATCTCCACGATGAAATGACGCCCGGCGGCGTCCCGGCAACGGACGTCCACGATGTTGCGCTTGAGCAGCGGCAACACCGGCACCTGCTCGGAGGGAAGGTATTCCAAGCTCTCAATCTCCCCGCCTTCCTCCAAAGGCAAGACCGCGTTGAGGAAGCTGCGCAGAATCTCCGGGTGCTCGCCGAAGATGCGCTTGAAGACCAGGTCGCTCCGGGGATCGAGGAAACGGTTCACGGGGACAACATAGCTCCTCGTGGTGGGTGGGCAAGCGGGTGGGTGGCGGGGGGAGTCGGGGCGGCGTCTGCGCTGCAGGATGAGATGGAGCGAAGGGTTTTCGCTCTGCGGGTGATGAGGAGAATTGGGAACGGGAAGCCGTTCCGCTACGAGCGCAGGGCCGCTTCCACTCTGGCTTGGGCGGCTTCGTCGGTGGGTTCGGTTTCGCGGAACTTGGCTTGGAGGCGGAGGCGGAGGTTGTCGACTTCGTAGCGGTAGAGCTGCCAGGGGGTGAATTCGATCCGGCCGTAGATGGGTTGGCCATTGGCTTGGGCCTTCGCTTGGCGGCGGGCGGTGTTGACGGCTTCGAGGTGGGCTGCGAAGCCCGGAAAGGGCAGGGGTTGGCCGACTCCGTGTGCTTGGGCGAGGCGTTGGATGGCGCGGTCGCGTTGGGCGGAGGCGAGGGCGCGGGTGCGGAGAAGCTCGGCCGGGACTTCGCCGTTGATCTCGCGGTGCCAATCGGCTTCGGCCAAGGTGATCCCGTGGGTTTGGGCGAAATGGACGGCGACGAGGGCGCGGTGGCGGGCTTCGTGGAGGGCGAGCTCTTCGGCGTGAATGGCTTCCTCCGTAGCGGCGGTGTGGCCGATGAGGAGCAGGATGGCGGCGAGCACGGCGGTGGGACAAAGGAGAATGGGGAACCACGGAAGACACGGAAACGCAGCGATGGGGCCTGAGTTGGAGAAGCCAAGCACTTCTTGGGCGAATGGCGGGCGAGCCAATCTTCTCATTTCAGTGTGTTCCGATTCTTCCGTGGTGGGTCCTGTCCGGATTTCGCTTCATATCACGGGGTGATTTGGAGGCAGAAGAAGATCACGGGAGCGGCGGTGGCGGCGGGACCGGTGAGGAGGGCGGTGGCTTCGACGGTCTCCGGATCATCACCGGGGGTGGAAATGACGGCGGTGGTGAGGGTGACGGTGAGGTCGCCGTCGGTGGCTCCGCTGGGGTGCCAGGTTTGCAGGTCCCGGGACCAGCAGACGGTGCCGGTGACGTCGGGGCGGTCCTTGGCGCGGCGGAAACGGAGTTTGGCGGTGGTGCCGGTTTGGGAGGCGGCCTGGAGGAAGTCGCGGCTGGTGGGATCTCCGGCGCGGGTGCCTTTGAAGTATTCCACCAGGTTGGGATCGCCATCGCCATCGGCGTCATCGGCGAGACCGCGCGAGGGGGAATTTGGCGGGAGTTGGCCGTGGAGCCAGGCGGAGAGGGGCCGGTCGGCGATGGTGCCTTCCGCGTAGCCCGGGGAGGCGGGGAGGAAGGCGGCGCTGGAGCCGAGGGCGACGCGGAGGGTTTCGGGGCCCTCGGTGAGCTGGTCCGGCAGGACGGTGAGGTCGAGGGACGCGGAGTTGACTCCGGCGGGCAGGGTGAGAGTGGAGAGCCAACCGGAATAGTCATGGCCGGGAAGAGCGGAGCCTCGGGCGACGAGTGGGACGGAAAGCGGAGTGGCGGTGTCTCCGGAACGGCTCACGGTGAACCGAAGGGTTGAATCCGGGCCGAACTCCGCGCCCAAGGGATCCTCGGCGGCGATGCTGACTTGGGCTGGGGCAGGGGCGGTGAAGGTGACGGTGAGCTTGGGGCGTTGGGACGAGGAGCTCCATTCCTTGGAATAGAATTCCAAGCCATCGGTGCCCGCCGGAAAGGGCAGGAGGGCGAAGCCGTGATTCTGGGCACCGTTGCCCCAGGACTGGACGGTGGAGGTGACGGTGACGGTGCGGGCGCCGGTCAAGACGTTTGCCGAAGCGCTGTCAGCGCCCAAGGTGCCGACTGGGGAGGAATCGGCCTCGACATCGTCTGGCTGCACGCCGGAGACGAGGCTGTTCCAGGTGCTGCTTTCGGTCCAAGCGGTGAGCATGCGGTGAACGCGCAGGCCGCTGCCGGAGTTAAAGATTTGCAGGCCGAGGGTGGCGCTATCGATGGTGCTGCCGAAGGGGATTTGGGCGGCGCCGGAGCCGAAGAGGTTGTCGAAGCGGAGGAGGGCTTGGCTGGGCGAGGCGGCGTCATCGGCATCGACGTTGATGGTGAATCCGGCCCCGAGGTTGGAGCTGGGGGCGGCCCCGCGCAGGCCGGTATCGAGGGCGCTGGTGTAGCCGTTGAGTCCCTGCTGGAAGGTGAGGGTGGCGGGGGTGCGCATGAAAAAGGTCACCTCGGGACTGGTGGCGGTGGCGCCGGCGTCGTCGGTGGCCACGGCGTGCACGGTGTGGAAGCCGCCGGAGACGGGGGTCCAGAGAAATTCGTAGGGCGCGGAGGTGTCCGTGCTGAGGCGGGATGCGCCTTCGAAGAACTCGACCTTAGCGATGGAGCCATCGGCATCCGAAGCGGTGGCGCGGAGGGTGGTGCTGGCGCCGGTGAGAGCCGCGCCTTGGGTGGGCGCGGTGAGGACAATGGTGGGGGCGAGGTTCGCGACGACGGTGAGGGCGATGGGAGCGGAGGTGGCGGTGAGGCCGTCATTGTCCGTGGCGCGGGCGGTGAGGAGGTAATCCCCCGGGACGACGCCGGTCCAGGACCAGGAGAAGGGAGCGGAGAGATCTTCGCCGAGTTTGGTGGGGCCGGAGAAGAACTCGACCTTGGCGACGGAGCCATCGGGGTCCGAAGTGGTCACGCTGATGGGGATGGTGCCCTCGGAAAGCGGTTGGCCGGTGACCGGGGAGCTGATCGCGATCGTGGGCGGGTCTTTCACCTCGTTGACCACGGTGATGGCCGTAGCCGGGGAGGATGTGGTGCGGGCACCGAAGTTGTCCTGGGCGATGGCGGTCAGGCTGTGGGAACCGATCGGGGGCGACCACGGCAGAGTGAACGGCGGGGAGGAGTCGGTGCCCAACGGGATAGCGCCGGCGCGGAACTCGACGAGAGCGACGGAGCCGTCTGGATCCGAAGCGGCGGCGGTGAGGCTGAGGGTGACGGGAAACTCGAAGAGCGCGCCGTTCGCCGGGGCGGTGAGGGAGACGTTGGGAGCGGGATTGAGGACGGTGATGGTGGCGGGGGCCGAGGTGGTGCGGGCGCCAAATTGATCTTCGGCCACGGCGGTGAGGGTATGGCTGCCCGGCGCGGCGGACCAGGTGAAGGTGTAGGGCGGGCTGGGGTCGGTGCCGATGAGGCTGCTGTTGGCGAAGAAGTCGACCTTGGCGATGGCGCTATCGGAATCCGTGGCGGAGGCGGCGAGTTCAACGGTGCTGGGCAGGGAGACCGTGGTGCCGGAAAGCGGAGCGGTGAGGGTGACCGAAGGGGCGGCGTTGCTCACGGTGAAGGACACCGGGGCGGAGGTGGTGGTGGCGCCCTCGTTGTCGTGGGCGATGGCGGTTACGGTGTAGGCCCCGGGAGTGGCGGACCAGGAATAGGTGTAGGGCGGCGCGGTGTCCTCGGTGAGTTTGGTGGAACCGGCGTAGAACTCGACTTTGGTGACGGAGCCGTCGGGATCGGCGGCGGAGGCGGAGAGGAGGACGGGGTTGGGCAGAGGAATGATTTGGCCGGGCGTGGGGCTGGTGAGGACCACGGTGGGCTCAGTATTGGGGTCTTCGAGGATCTCGATGAAGGTGGCGGTGGGCGCGCCCCAGTTCCCGGCGGAGTCTTGGGCTTCGACGAAGACGAGGTGGCGGCCTTTGGGCAACCCGGCGGTGGGGACGGAACCGCTGAAGGAGCGGACGGTGGTCGCGGAACCGGATGGCGTGAGGGGGAGCGTGCTGCCGGTGACCCAGGAGGGATCGGCAAGGGAGGCGCGGATGGCGGAAATGGTTTGGGCGGGTTCGCCGCCGCCACTGGCATCGAAGGAACGGGTATCGTCCGCCGTGCCGCTGATGGTGACCGGCTGACCGGGATAGACGGCAGGAGGGGAAGCGCTGACGACGGTGACATCGGGACCGGCGGGGCTTTGGTACGGGCGGCGGGCGGCTTTGAAGGCATACCAGAGGGCGGGCAGGTTGTTGGGCCGGATGGTGCTGTCGAACGTGGCGCAGCTTTGGAAGAAGGCGGTGCCGAGTTCAAAGGTGTAAGCGGCGATCCCCAGGGTGCCGTAGGCCCAGTCATCGGTGGTGCCGCTGGTGGGATAGAGGCCGATGGATTGGGTGACATCGTAGCGATTGAAGAAGCCGAACTTGCGGCCGAGGATGCGAAGGCTGGATTCGTTGGGCGCGGGAGAGGAAGTGCTCCCCCACGGGTAGAGGACCAGCTCGCTGTAGCTGTGCAGGGAAATCATGAGGCCGGTGGCATCGGCCGGAGCGGCATCGCCGTCGTTGGGGCCGCGCTGGTCGGTGAAGATGGAGCGCATGTAATTCTCCAGGGCCTGGGTTTCGGGTTCGGAACCGGCGGAGGTGCCGCGGTAGGTGAGATCGCAGACGACACCGCTGGAGCCGCCGGTGTTCCATTTGAAGCTGTGGTTGCGGTTCAGGTCGATCCCATAGGTGGAAGTGGTGCAACCGGGATCGGTGTTTGTGTTCTTGCGCCAGCTCAGGCCGGTCTCGGCGAAGAGGCGGCCGTCGGGGTTGGCGATGGGGATCACGTGAAGCTCGCCGTAATCGAGGAGCCAAGTGGCGTCGGGATCGGTGCCATAGCCGGCGAGCAACTCTTCGGCAAAGCGGAGGGCGAGCTCCGCGGTGGTGAGCTCCCGGGCATGGATCGCGCCCATGAGGAAGAAGCGGAACTTGGGAATGGAACCGGGGGCGGCACCTCCGAGGACGAGGGCTTTTAGGTCATGGCCCGCCGGGCCGCCGGCGCGGAGTTTGTCCCAACTGGAGCCGATGGTCTCGAGCCGGGCCAGGCCGGGATAGGTGGCCACGATCTGATCGAGCGAGGCGTAGGTTTCGGTGACGGTGCGGTAACACGGATACCCGGAAATCCCGAGGGTGCCGGCTTCTCCCATGGCGGCGGTGCGCTCCGGATCGATGCGGGGCTCGATGCCGAAACCGCGGACGAACTCCCACTGGTCCGGGTAGAGGAGGACGACGGCCTCGGCGCGAACGGGATCGGTCTCCCAGATATCGATCCGGGTGGCCAGCTCCGCGAGGATCTCGCGGTCAGAGTAAGCAAGGATGGCGACGACGGGATCCGTGGGGACGTCCTGCAAGGGCTCGGCCGCAGGCTGGTTGACGAGGACGGCGGCGGAGGCGGCCAGGACCATCGCGAAGACGAAGAGGATGAGGCGAAGCTTTTTCATGGGGCGAGGCTGACACGGAGGAGGAAGAAGAGGCGATGGGGAAGAGCGGCGACGGGTCCGGAGAGGGTGGCGGTGGCCTCGACCAGCTCGGGATCTTCCGCAGGGCCGGAGAGGACGGTTTCGGAGAGCTGAACGGTGAGGTCTCCGGAGGTGGCGCCGCTCTCGTGCCAAGTGGTGAGGTCCCGGGACCAGAGGAGGCGTCCGGTGGCTCCGGTGCGGTTCTTGGCGCGGCGGAAATGGACCTGACGGGTTGCGCCGGGAGCTTCTTGGGCGACGATCGGCAATCGGCTATCGGGCAGGCCGGGGTCGGAGCCTTGGAAGTATTCTTGGAGGTTGGAGGCGCCATCGTCGTCGGGATCCTCGTTGGTGGCGAGTTGGGAGGAGCCGGGCAATTCATCGGCGATCCAGAAGTCGAACGGTCTCCCGACGGTCACGGGGACGGCGGCGGACGTGGAGCGGGCCCCATCGTCATCCAAGGCGACCGCCGTGAGGGAATGGGTGCCCGAGGGGGCGAACCAGACAAAGCTGAACGGCTCGGTGGTGTCGCTGCCGACCTTGGTGGAACCGGCAAAGAACTCGACCAGCAGGATGGCGCCGTCCGAGTCCGAGGCGGCGGCGGCGAAGTCGATCCGTCCGGGAGTGGGGATGCGGGCGGCGGGGAGCGGGGCGGTGAGGGTGACGATGGGTGGGGCGTTGCTGCCGGGGGAGATAACGTTCACGGCGTGGGAGGCCGAACTGGTGCGGTCGCCGGTGTTGTCCTGGGCGATGGCGAAGACGGTGTGGTTTCCGGCGGCGGCGTTCCAGGTCCAGGTGAAAGGGGCGGCGGCGTCTTCGCCAAGCTTGGCGCCGTCGCCGTAGAACTCGACTTTGGCGATGGAGCCGTCGGAATCCGCGACGGTGGCGGAGAGGGAGACAGCGGCGGGGAGGGTGACGGAGGAACCGTTTGCCGGGGAGGTGAGGGTGATGGTGGGGGGAAGGTTGGGTGCGGGGAGGACGGTGACGGAGTGGGTGGCGGCGGAGGTGGTGCGGGCGCCGGAGTTGTCCTGGCCAATCGCGTAGACGGTGCGGTTCCCGGCGGCGGCGCTCCAGGTCCAGGTGAAAGGGGCGGTGGCGTCTTCGCCGAGCTTGGCGCCGTCTCCGTAGAACTCGACTTTGGCGATGGAGCCGTCGGAATCCGCGGCGGTGGCGGAGAGGGAGACGGCGGCGGGGAGGGTGACGGAGGAACCGTTTGCTGGGGAGGTGAGGGTGACCGTGGGGGGAAGGTTGGGGGCGGGGAGGACGGTGACGGAGTGGGTGGTGGAGGTGGTGCGGGCGCCGGTGTTGTCCTGGGCGATGGCGAAGACGGTGTGGTTTCCGGCGGCGGCGTTCCAGGTCCAGGTGAAAGGGGCGGCGGCGTCTTCGCCAAGCTTAGCGCCGTCTCCGTAGAACTCGACTTTGGCGATGGAGCCGTCTGAATCCGCGGCGGTGGCGGAAAGGGAGACGGCGGCGGGGAGGGTGACGGAGGAACCGTTTGCTGGGGAGGTGAGCGTGACGGTGGGGGGAAGGTTTGCGGCGGGTTGGTGTTCGAAGACGCCGATGTCGAGGGCGGATCCAGCCGGAGCGGGTTGGCCCCAGAAGTCCCTGGTGACCCCGGCGAACGCGGTGCCGGCGTCGATGCAGGGAGAACTGGACTGGAGGCGATAGCCGGAGAGGCGGTTGGGATCGGTCATATCGATCGCGGAGCCGCCCTGTCCCGGATTGACGAAGCGGGGATCGGAAGTGCGGGCGCCGGTGTCGCCGCCGTGGGGCCAGATGGGGATATTATAATAGAGATTGTGGCGAAAGGAGACATTGGCACCGGAGCCGGCCAGGGATCCGTAAGCGCCGGTGCCTTGGAAATAGAAGATATTGTTGAGGAACGTGGTGTTGCGGGGGCGGCGGTTCCCGGCGTTGAAGAGAACTCCGGGGAGAGAGGAGCTGGTGAAGTGGACGTTGTTATGCACCACGACGTTTTCGAGCAGGGATTCATCGTCGAAGCCATACCAATAGATGCCCTCGGTCTCGTTTTGGCTGATGTTGTAACGAATGATGACGCCTTTGTTGTAGCGGCACATGATGCCCATAAACCAACGGTTGTCGTGGCTGTAGTTGTATTGGAACGTGGTGTTCTCGGAGTTGTAGTCCGCATCGAAGCCTCCCCGATCGACCGAGCCGGTGCCTATATTGCCGAACGCTTCGTTGTGCTGAGCGATAAAGCCGGAGGTCTCGAAGTTGTAAAGGCTGTGCCCGGTGGAGTGGCGGCTGGTCTCGGCGAGGGTGTTGTATTCGTAGACGGCGTCTTTGCTGACCCGGCAGATGATGCCGTTGCGGCCGGTCCGGGCGATGTAGTTGTGGGCGACGTAGACGTTGGTCCAGAGCTGGGCGACGTTGCCGTTGGGGAGATCAACATAGCTGGATCGGTTGCCGATGCCGACGTCGCCGCAGTCCTCGATGGTGTTCCCGGTGATGCGAACATCGTCGAGGCGGAAGGGAGCGTTACCGAGCGTGTCCAGGGCGTGGACGTGAATGGCGCCGCGGTAACGGATGCCGGTGTTGCCGTTGACGTCGTGGACGTAGCAGTTGCTGATGTGATAATGGCTGAGGACGGTCTTGGCGGTGGAATCGATGAGGACATAGATGCCGAAGATCTCGCCCTGGTCGGCGGTGGTGCCGTTGGTGTTGGTGACTTCGATGCCATCGATCTCCCAATACTCCACGTTCTTGAGGAGGATGGCGGCTTGGTTTGCGCCGAGGGCGTTGATGATGGGGGGATTGCCGGTGCCGTAGGTCCCGATGCGGATGGGAGCGGCGGACGTGCCACTGCCGCGCGGGGCAAACATTCCGGTGAAAATGGCGCCACGGCGGAAGAGGATCTCATCACCCGGGCTGTAGGTGGCCGTCCGGCGGGTGTTGAAGTCCGATTGGTTGGCGATTTGGTATGTGGCGGCGGATGTGTGGGAGACGAGAAGGATGAGGAAGAAGGCGGCGATGACTGGGTGATGGAGGGACGCGCGGGGCTTAGGTATGACGGTTGGACATAGGGCGGATGGTGGCTTTAGCGTCACGCCGTGAGCCGGATTTATCATGCCAGTGGTGGTTTCCGCCGGCTTCATTCATTCAAGTTTGCGATGATCATCCATCTGGGGACGATCAGCTTCTGCAAGCGCTATATTGTGGCCCAAGGGGGATTCAAGGAACGGATGGACCGGGCGCGCTCCGAGGAGCGGGGACAAGGTGAGGCTCCTCCGTGCCCGCAATGCGCCCAACCTATGCGGAAACGATCTTCGGCCCGCGGGGACTTCTGGGGGGGCACCCGCTATCCCGAATGCAAGGGAACGCGTCCTGTGTGAAAGGGAGGCAGGAGGCGTTTTCATCGGGCGGCACTGGGAGTCATCGGGTCAGGACACGGTGACGTGATGACTTGGTGACTCGCGGGAGGTGACGCGGTGGCCGGATGACGTCGTGAAACGGATTATGGCTGGCTCGAACTCACCTGGACTTCCTCAATGGCCCAGTGATCGAGGCCCGGTCCGCTGTGGCTGAGCTGACGGAAGCGGATGCTGGTGGTGGCGGAGCGGGCTTCGGCAGGGAGTGGAATGCTGACGGACTGCCAAGTGCGGCTGGTGTAGAGATCGCCCACCGAGACGAAGGTGGTGCCGTCCGTGGTGTATTCCACGACGACTTCTTCCTCTGGATCCGGGCTTTCCCAGAAGGCGGCGGTGCTGTTGCCCAGGGCGACTTTGAAGGAGAGGATGGCGCCGCCTCGGGTATCCAAGGGCTTGGTGGTGGCGTGGCGGGGGCCGGTGCCGTCAAAGTGGAGGCTGTTCCCCGTAGAGCCAGAACCGGCGTTGGCGCCCCGGGTGTTGGCGGTGACTTGGCCGCCGAACTGCTGCCAGAGGTCCGGCTTGTAACCCGGATCGAAGTCGTCATAGAACGAAAGGGGATCGATGCAGGGACCGCGGAGGACGATGTCGAACGGGTTCTCGTTGGAATCGTTGCTGGAGATGCGTAGGGCGGCGTCGCGGATTCCGTAGGCGGTGGGCGAGAACCGCACCGTGAACGAGGTGGATCCGGCGGGGGCGACAGTTCCCTCCGGGGGGGCGATCACCTGGTAGTCGGAGTCGTGCGTGCCGGCGATCTGAACGGCCACGCCGGTGAGCGCGGCCAAGCCGAGGTTGCGCACGGTGAAGGTGAGCGAGGCCTCCGCGAGGCGCTGGGTTTCCGGGAAGGAAACGGTGGAGGCGCCATCGACGAGGCCGGTGCCGGCGGGTTGTTCCACGGCGATCTCCGGAGCGAGATTGACGACGGGGCCGAAGCGGACATTGTCGATGGCGAAGTGGTCGAGGCCGCGGCCGGTGTGGGAGCGTTGGTGGAAGCGGAGGCGGGTGCCAAAGGCTTCTGCGGGAGCGGGAAGATCGAACTCGACTTCTTCCCAAGCGGAGCTGCCCACGGGGGTGCCGAAGGGAACGAAAGGAGCGCCATTGACGGAGTATTCCACGACCACGTCTTCCCCGGGATCGGCTTGTTCCCAACGGCCGCGCGACCCGCTGCCGAGGGCGACGAGGAAGGAGACGCGACCGCCGTTGCGGGTATCCAAGGGAATGGTGGTGGCGTGACGGCTGCCGGCGCCGCCGAACCAAAGACTGTTCCCGGAGGAGAGATCGCCAGCGGGACGGGCAAAGCGGTTGGCTTGGGCCCCGCCGCTGAAATCGTCCCAGAGCGTCCGGTCGGTATCGGGATCAAAGTCCTCGAAGAAGGAGGCGGGCATGGTCTGAATGTTGATCGTGACAGGCACGGTGCTGGTGCCGGCGGCGTTGGTGGCCGCGATGGTGACCACATAACTGCCCGGGGTGGTGACGCTGCCGGTGATGAGACCGGTGGAGGTGTTCACGGTCAGGCCGGAGGGCAAGCCGTTGGCTCCGTAACCGGTGACTTCGGGGGAAGCGGTGATTTGATAGCTGAAGGTCTGGCCGGAATAGGCCGAGGCGAGGCGCGGGCTGCTGATGGTGGGCGGGGGCAAGGTTTGGAAGGTGGCATCGGCCAACCCGACGTATTCATTGGCGCTGCCGGTGCCGCCGAACTGGCTGGCGCCCTCGTGATGGAAGTACCAGCGATTCTGGGTCAGGGAAACGGTCCAGTTTGCCAAGTCACCCAAGTTCGTGAAGCTGGCCACCGGTTGGGCGGCGCCGGAGGGAACCGGGATGCGATCGATGCGGTTGGCGCCGCTGACGCGGTAGGCGATGTAGAGCTGTCCCCCAAAGAACTCGGCGACGCCGGAGACGGCCCAAGACTCCGATGCGAGCCAGTTGGGCCGGGTCATGGGGCCCAGGTCGATGACGGCGCCGGAAGGGACTCGGATGTCGAATACGTTGGTGCCATTGTGGAGAACGATGCGGCCATTGCCGCTGAAGATGCCGGAGTTCGACGCGATGGTGATGGGCGAGGCCAGGGCGATCACCGTGGAGGTGACCGCGCCAGTGGTGGCGTCGAGTTCGATGAGTTGGCTGACAGTGGTGTTCCCCGCGACGAAGGCGGTGCCGTTGTGAGCCAGGGTGTAGAGTTTGCCGGTGCCGATGTCCGAGCAAAGGCCGTCGACCTTGCGGCCGAGCCCGGTTCCGCCGGTGAGATTCGAGGCTTCGAACCGGGCGGCGGCGGTATCCCCGTTGACGAAGACGCGGGTGCCGGTGACGGCGATGCCGGTGCTGTCGTCTCCGATCACGGAAGTGGCGTCGGCAACTTGGGCGCCTTTGGAATCGAGCGTGGTGATGCGGAATTCGATATCTGGGGGGACGACCACGCCATTGCCGGTGAGGTTGATATCGAAGGGGTTCTCGTCCGCGTCGTTGCTGAGGATCTGCAGCGTGGCGGTGCGAGTGCCGGCGGCGGTGGGCTGGAAGGCGATGGTGAAGGTGGTGGAACCGCTAGGCACGACCGGGGCGACCGGCGTGGCGGTGACGGTGAATTCGGAAGCGTGGGGGCCTTCGATGCGGAGACGGAGACCGGTGAGGCCGGAAGCGCCGGAGTTCTTCACGGTGAAGACCCGGGTGGAGGTGCGGGTGTTCAGGGTGGTGCCGAAGTTCACCGTGGCGGCGCCGTCGGTGAGGTTGGTGCCCGCCGGTTGTTCCACGGCAATCTCCGGAGCCGTGCTGCCGGAGACGATGTTGAGGAGGATGTTGCCCTGGGCGGGACCGTTTCCATCCACGGCGATGGCGTAACTGGTGCCGGCGGTGCAATTGAAGGTGACTTGGCTTTGCGGGCCGCCGGAGTCTTCATTGGAACGGACCAGGGTGAGAGCGGTGACGTTCGTCCCGGTGTAAACCGCCAGGGAGGTATCGAAATCGCTGCCTTGGGTATCGACCACGGCGACGCCGTTGACCGGAGCGGTCCAGGACCACCAGACGGAGTGAGTGGGGATGGAGGTGGGAGAATGCTCGGGCTCCAAGGTTTCCCCGGTGGCGCCCATGTTGTTCCCGCCCATGGTGAGACTGGAGCCGCCGAGGATGGTGCGATTGGAGAAGTTGTCGTTGATGATGCCGGGGACGGTGGGCTGCAGGTTGAAGTTGAGCAGGATGAGGCCTTCGGCGCTTTGGGTGCCATCGACGCCGATGTAGTAGGTCTGCCCAGCGGTGACCGGCGCGGTGATGAAGCTCTGCAGGTTCCCGGCATCGTCATTGGCCGCGATTTGGGTCAGAGCGTTGACTTGGGAACCGGTGTAGAGCGCGAGGGTGGTATCGAACGAGCTGCCGTAGGTGTTCGCGGTGAAGACGCCGTTGACGGGAGCGGTCCAGCGATACCAAACGGATTCGAGGGGGCGGGAGTTGCTGGCGTGATCCGGCTCGTCCGTTTCGCCGGAGGCGCGGGCGTTGCTGCCGGTGACGCTGCCGGCGGAACCGGAGAGAAGTTGGGCGTTGACGAAGCGATCGTTGGGAGGGCGGACGGAAATGGGATCTACGGAGACGACGGCCGGTTGGCTGGTGACGTTGCCATACGGATTGGTCACGGTGACGGTATAGCTCCCGGCATCGGAAAGGGTGACGGTGGCGAGATTGTAGGATGGGCCCGTGGCGCCTGGGATGGGCGAGCCGTTCTTGGACCACTGAAAGGAGAGAGGCAATGTACCGCCGGCGGCCACGGCCACGGTGAGGGGATCTCCTTCCACGAGGATGGCGCTGGCCGGTTGGGTGGTGAGGAACGGCGGACCGCTGGCTTGACCCGGGCTGGGGTAATTGAGGCGGACATCGCCCTGGGCTCCGCGATAGCCATCGACCTGGAGGTAGTAGGAGGCGCCGGCGATGGCATCGAAGGAGACGGAACTGGTGGGACCCCCGGTATCGTCATTGGAGCCGATCAAGCTGAGGGAAGCCAGTGTTCCGTACCCGGTGTAGACCGCCAAGGTGGTGTCGAAATTGCTTCCGGCGGTGGTGATTGTGGCGGAGCCGGAGGTGGCGGCGTTCCACTCCCACCAGACGCTCTGGCCGCCGGACACGGAAGGGTTCAAGGGCTCGCCCGGCTGGCTGCCGGAGTTGCGGTTGTTGCCGGTGGTTTGGGTGGAGCCGATGGCGAGGACGATGCGGTTCTCAAAGAGGTCGTTGAGCGGCGGAGCGATGACGTTGAAGGTCGCGGAAGCGGTGCCGTTCTGTTTGCCGGTTTTGGAGGCCAAGGCGTTCACGGTGACGGTTTGGCCGCTCCCGGGGATGGTGAGGAAGCCTGAGTAGACCCCGTCGCCAGCGGCGGTGTCGGGATTGACGCCGTTGTCGAGGAAGGTCACCGGGGATTCGGCGCCGAGGGTTGCGGTGACGGTGGCTCCGGTGATGGGACCGCCATCGGTGACGGTGACGTAGAAGGCGACGGAGGCACCAGCTTTGATGGAACTGCTGCTGCTGGTGATGGCCAAGTCCAGCGTGCCGTCCTCTCCAGCCAGGAGCGCGGCGCGGGCGTCGACCATGCCGTTGGACACGGTGCGGCCGTTCAGCGAGGCCAGGGGACGCGCGGTGGCCACGAGGCGTTCGCGGAGTTGGGTGGGCGTCAGGCTGGGGCTGCGGCTCTTGAGCAAGGCGGCGACGCCGGCGGCGTGAGGACAGGCCATGCTGGTCCCGCTGAAGGAGGCGTAGCTGGTGTCCGAGGAGGTGGTGGATGAGTACACCGCCACGCCCGGGGCGCCGACGTGGACCTTGGTGCGGCCGAAGTTCGAGAAACTAGCGAGGGCGCCGTTGCGGTCGATGGCGGCGACGGAGACGACGTTCGGGGAGTCGTAGTTTGCGGGGAAAGTCGGCACGGTGTCGTTGTTGGAAGCGGAGTTGCCCGCGGCGGCGACGAAGAGGCTTCCGGCGGCGTTCGCGGCGCGGATGACGTCGAGGAGAGCTTGGCTGGAACCGCCGCCACCCCAGCTGTTGCTGGAGATCTGGGCTCCCATGCGGGTGGCGTAATCGACACACTCGACGGCATCGGAGGTTTGACCGCTGCCCCCGGCGGAGAGGAATTTACAGGCCATGAGGCGGACGTTGTAGGCGACGCCGACGATGGGACCGGAGTCGTTAGCGGTGGCGGCGATGGTGCCGGCGCAGTGGGTGCCGTGGTTGTTATCGTCCATCGGGTTGCCATTGTTGCTGATGGCGTTGAGTCCGAAGACATCGTCGACCACACCGTTCCCGTCATCGTCCACGCCATTTCCGGGGGTTTCGCCCGGGTTGACCCACATATTGTTTTTGAGGTCTTGGTGGGTGTAGCGGATGCCGGTATCGATCACCGCGACGATGACGTCCCGGCTGCCGCCAGGGGTGAGAGACCAAGCTGGGGTGGCATTGACGTCGATGCCGGCGGTGCCGCCGCCCGCGCCGGTGTTGCGGATGCCCCAGAGGGTGCCGTCGGCGTAAGCGGTGTCGCTGGGAGGGGATTGCAGAGCGGTGAGGATGAAATCGGGCTCTACGTATTCGTAAAGGCCGGTGGCCATGAGATCTTTGCAGATCTGGAGGACATCGACGTCGTTGACGGCGGCCTTGCGCACGGCGGGATTGATGACCAGGTGGGTGAGGCCGGGGACGATCTCGCACTGAAAGGTGGGATCGGCCAGCATCCCGAGATTCGCAGCGGCGGGATTGGCCGCCTTGGCGCCGCGCTCATTCTTGAGCTTGGCGAGAACACCGGTGGCGGAGGCCTTTTGGTCACCGATCTGAACGGTCTGGATCTGGGCGGTGGCCGTTGCCATGCCGATGAGCCAGGAGACGGCGAGGAGCGAACGAAGGAGTTTGGGGAGCGGTGGCATGATGGGGTCTCCGGGATCAGTTGTTGGCGGTGGCGTTGATGGTCACGCAGAGACAGCCGTAGAGGCGACTCCCGTCGGGGTTCGGAATGGTGACGGTGACGAGGTCGTCGGCGTCGCCGTTTTCGGTGATGGTGACTTGGCTATCGGAGGAAATGGAATTGGAAGCGATATGGAAGGTGAGGGGCCAGACCTTGGGATCGGCCGTGCCATGGACTTCCATGATCACGTCCGGAGTTTCCGCCGCGTCGGGGCGGGGAAAGGAGAGGATGAGTTCCTGGTTGGGACCTACGCGGTAGGTAACGGGGCTGAGATTCCACTGCTTGGGATCCGTGCCGAGGACGTACTCTAGGGCGTCGGAGAGGCCGTCGGCGTCGAAGTCGTTGTCCGGAGAGGCGCTGAGGCCCAGGGACGCGGCCCAGGTGAAGAAGCCCGGTTCTGGAGCCGGGGGCTCGCCGACGCGGAGCCGGCCGGGACCGGAGAAGAAGGAATTGTTGACGAAGTCCGCTCCGCTGCCTGCGGCGCCGTAGGTGCCGGGTGCCTGGGCGATACCGTTGAGGTAAAGAGCATCGACCCGCTCTTCAAGGTTGGAGGCGAAACCCAGGTTGAGCTTGCCGGCATAGCCAGTGGCTGAGGTCAAGCGAACCGCGATATCGTCCGGGAGAGCGTTGGAATTTTCCAGGATGAGCCAGGAGTCGTCGTTGGCAGTGGGAACGATGGTGACGTCCCCAGCGCCGAGGCTGCCGGTGGAGCTGGCGGCGAGGCTTCCTCCGAGGATGGCCGTGCCACCCGAATAGGCCATTCCCCCGGTGATGACCAGCATGCCGGCGCCATCTTTGGTCACGCCAGCGGATCCGGTGAGGGAGCATTCAAGAGTGGCAGCCACTCCGTCTTCGATGGTGATGCGGTTGTCGGCCTGAGTGGCTCCGCCGAGGTAGATCGAATCTCCTTCGATGGTGGTGGCGTTGGAGCGGAAGTGGAGACCCCGGTTAGCGGCGAGTTCGCCGATGACGGTCACCGTGGCGGCTTCACCTCCGCCGAAGACGGCGGTTTTGGCGATGTCCCAGGCGGTTCCCGGGATGTCCGCATCGATGAGGGCCCAAGCAGAAGGCTCGGTGTTGCTCCAGACCCCTTCGCCGCCTCGATTGGCGTCATTACCGACCCAGTGAAGCGAGGTGGGAATCGGGGGCGGGGTGCCGACGCGGAGAAGGCCGGTGCCGCTGAAGAAATTGTCGTTGATGAATTCCGCGCCGCTGCCGGTGGCTCCGTAGGTGCCGTTTGCTTGAGTGACGCCGTTGAGGACCAGGGAGCCGACGGCTTCCTCGGTGCCGTAGGCGAAGCCGAGATCGAGGCGGCCGCCGGTGGCGAGGGTGAGCTTGGCGGCGTTGTCGATGGCGCGGGCGTTGCTCAACAGCAAAGTGGCACCGGAAGCGATGGAAACATCTCCGCTTCCCAGGGAGCCGATGCCGCCGGTGAAGGTGCCCAGACCGGCGATGATGACGGAGCCGCCGTTGATATCGGTTCCCCCCGAGTAGGTCAAGGGGCGGTTGACGATCAGGCTGCCGTCTCCGGCCTTGGTCATCCCAGTGGTGCCTGTCAGATCGCAGTCAACGATGACCGTGACGCTATCGGCGGCGGACAGGGTGTTGGCGGTGCGGTTGGCTCCGGCGAGAAGCAAAGCATCTCCCGTCAGCAGGGTTCCCGTCTGGAGGAAGCTCATGCCGAGGTTGGCCGCGACGTTGCCGCTGACGGTGATCAGGCTGGGCTCGTTGCCTCCGAATACCGCGGTGCGAGCCGCATTCCAAGGCACGCCGGGACTGCCGTCGGCATCTTGTTCAGACCATGCGGTACCGCCGGTGTTGGTCCAGGTGCCGGCGCCGCCACGGGTGGTGTCGTCCCCAAGCCAGAAGTGGAACGGGACGGGGGCCTGGCCGGTGACCTGAAAGCTGGCTTGGTCGATGCCGAAGCCCCAGTGGACGCCGGCGTGCAAGGTGTGGACGACCCATTTCAGGTAGATGCTGCCGTTCGGGAAGACCCTGAGTCCCGAGACGTCCGCCGTGAAATTGCTGCTGCTCAGGACCGTCCCACTGGCGGGAGTCGCGCTTTGATAGAAGGGATTCCAGGCTCCCATGTTCCCCGAGGAGACCGGAGTCCAGGTGCTTCCGTCGGTGGAGTAGAAGAACTCGAACGTGGGGGAGCCGGATGGCTGGCTGCTCGCATTGGTGATGCGTCGCTGGGCGTTGTAGACTACGCGGACGGAGGTGAGCAGTTCCTCGGTGTTGTTGACGAAGTGAGCCATAATGGCGTTCGGGCCGGAGTAGGAACCCGAGGTGTAGAAACCGACGGAAGCAGTGGCTCCGCTGCCATTCTGTCCGGTCCAGTGGATGCGCCCGGCAGTGGGAATTGAAGAGTTGGAACTGTGCGCCAGGGAGAGTCCGGTAAAGTTCCCGCTGTCCGCCCAACCCGCGCTGGAGCCGGTCCCCGGAGCTGACATCTTCCAACCGGCGGGCAATTGCAGCGAGGAGAGGGAATTGAAGTTCTCCACGATCGGCGAGGTGCCTGTCACGGGGATTTGAGCATGGCCGTGCGTGGCGAAGGCGATCCACAGGGCCACGGGGAGGAAAAGGAGGCGGGTGTTCATGGGGTCTGAGTGACGGGGCACGGGATCATTCCTCAACAGGAGTGACTTCAAGGCGGAAGAAGAGGGTGATTGGGGCTGCGGCAGCATCGCCGGAGAGGGTGGAACTGACTTCCACGGTCTCCGGCTCTTGACCGGCCGGGGAGACGACCTGGTAATCCAAGTTCACGGTCAGGTCGTCATGGGTAGCGCCGCTGGGGAACCAACTGGCGAGGTCACGTGACCAGCAGACGGCGCCGGCCACGTCGGGGAGGTCGCGAGCCCGGGTAAAGCGGAACTTGGGCCCGTGAACTCCCGGCATTGTCGAAACCGGATGACGGCTGCTGGAATCACCCGCGCTGGAGCCTTTGAAGTATTCGACAAGGTTGCTGTCGCCGTCATCATCGTCGTCGTCCCAGAGTTCCCTGCGGCTGGAAGTGGGCGGAAGTTTGTGGTGGAGCCAATGATGGACGGGACGGTCCCGAATCGTGGCTTCGGCAACGGCCGGGGAGCCTGCGGCGTAACCGGTGCCGGAGGCGATGGACAGGCGGACGGTTTCCGGTCCTTCTGGGCGGTTGTCCTTGATGGCTGTCAAAGTCAGCGAAGCGGACGCGGCGTTCGCCGGGAGAGTCATGGAACTGGTGAAGCCGGAATAATCGACTCCGGCGGTGGCGGAACCGGAGGCATTCAGATTGACGGTCAGTTCGCTGGTCACGGGACCCGAGCGGGTGATTTGGAACGTGAGGGTTTTGTCCGGCCCAAACTCGCCCGCGACGGCATCGGTGGCGGCCATCGTGATCAAGGGGAGGTCACCAGGGCCGGCTTGACGGAGTTGAGCGATGAAGGCGGCGTTGTCCCCTTGAGGGTTGGGAACTCCGAGGGAGGGTGCCCCAGACGTGGGGTTGGTGAACTTGGTGCCTTGGAAGAATTGTCCGGCGCCGCCGGAGTAGACGATGGACTGATCTGCCGGAGCGGTGAGGTGAGCCAGGGCGAGATTGCTGCCCGACGAGGTGAAGGCACCGATTCCACCGGATTGCGGGTCATCCCAGACCAGGCCGTGGGCGACCGCGAGGTCAGTGAGTCCGGTGTGTTGGGAATCGACCCAAACGACTTCGTTCAGGCTGTCCAGGGCAAAGGTTGCTTCGGGTGCGCGCTCAGCGAGGACGACGTGACCTCCGCCGGCGGAGAATTGGAGATTCCACTGATCCTCGTTGGCGCCCTGGACCGGGGTGTAGCTGAGGTCTTGCGGGTGAGAGGCTCCGCGGACGGTGATCAAGGTTCCGGCGCGGAAGGTCGGGGCGATGGTTTCGAGGTTCTCGAAGCGCCAGGCGGTGGTTTTCGCGGCGGTGGACTGATCCGAGTCGCCGAAGGTGTAGGCCATGAGTTCTGCGGCGGTGAGGTCTTGGGTGAGGAGGAACTCCACCGCGTCATCGCCGTGCCAGGGTTCCGTGGACGCTGGGGCGGCGGTGGCTCCGCGATAGACTTCGTTCACGATCAGGGGGGCCGTTTCGCGGGGTGGCGCGGTGAAGGTGACGCTGAGCTTGGGCCGCTGAGTGACGCTGCTCCACTCCTTGGTGTAGAAATCCACGCCGTCGCTGCCCGAAGGATAAGGCAGAAGGGCGAAGCCCTGGTTGGCGACGCCATTGGCCCATTCTTGGACCGCCGAGGTGACGGTGAGGTTGCGGCTGCCGGTGGAAACGTTGGCGTTGCTGTCGTTGGCCCCGACGGACGTCACGGGGGTGGCGGCGGCCTCAGTTCCGTTCGGGGAGACGCCGTTGACCAAGGAGTTCCAAGTGCTCGATTCGGACCATGGCGCGATCATGCGATGCACGGTGAAGCCGCTGCCCTGATTCATGATCTGCAGGGTCAACGTGGCACTGGTGGCGGTGGCACCTGGTGGGATCTGGTTTGCCGCGGCGCCGAACAGGCTGTCAAAGCGGAGCAAGGCTTGAGACGAGGAACCTCCATCACTGCCGTCCACGCTGAGGGTGCTGGCGCTGGCTAGCGAGGTGGAGGGAGCGGCGCCACGTAGCCCGGTGTCGAGCGCTCCGGCATATCCGCTGGTGCCCTGCTGGAAGGTGAGGGTTTGCGGCGCGGATACGGTGATCCGCGCGGCGCGAGAGCTGGAACGGGCGCCATCATCGTCTGTGGCCACTGCCGAGATGATGTGGGCTCCGTTGCTCGCTCCGGTCCAGCTAAAGGAGAAGGGAGCGCTGAGGTCTTCTCCGATCTTGGTGGTGCCGCGGTAGAACTCGACTTTGGCGATCGCGCCATCGTCATCGGTGGCCGCTGCGTTCAGGGCCACGGTGGAGCCGGTGAAGTTCTGATCATTCGCCGGCGCCGTGAGGGTGATCGTGGGGGGAAGGTTGTCCAGGAGAGTGACCTCAACGGGAGAAGTGGAGACGATGGCGCCATCGTTGTCGGTCGCGGTGACGCTAAATTGGTAGCTGCCGGCCGGTGCGCCGGGCCAGACCAACGTGTAGGGAACGGTCAGGTCTTCACCGAGCTTGGTGGATCCTTGGAAGAATTCCAATTTGGAGATGACGCCGTCGGAATCCGTGGCCGTGGCCGTCAGGGTGATCGGAGAATTGGAGGAGAGCTGCTGGCCGTCAGTTGGATACGTCAGCGCCACCGCAGGGGAGAGGTTGTTCGGATTGGCGATCGTCACCGCGACCGGCGCCGAAGTGGTGCGCGCGCCGAAGTTGTCATGCGCCGTGGCAGTCAACGAGTAGCTGCCCGAAATAGGAGTCCATCCAAAGGTGAAGGGCGCGGAACTGTCCTCTCCCAGCTTGGTGTTGCCCGCGAAGAACTCGACTTTCGTCACGGTGCCGTCCGGATCAGAAGCTTGGGCCAAGATCGTGAATGGGCCGGGCAGGTTGATGGTGGAACCGGAAGCCGGGTCGAGAATGGCCACGACAGGCGGAGGGTTGGTCACGGTGATCACTGCGGCAGCGGAGGTCCCTTGCGCTCCGTGCTCATCGATGGCGACGGCCGTCAACGAGTGGGTTCCAGGCGTGGGATTCCAGTTCAGCGCATAAGGTGGGAAGGTGTCCTGGCCGATCTTCGTGGACCCGGAGAAGAACTCGACGCGACTGATGGCGCTATCGGCGTCGGTGGCGGTGACGGCAATCTCGACCACGTTCGGAAGAGTGAAGGTTGCTCCAGAGGCGGGAGTATCGAGCGATACTTCCGGGGCGCGATTCGTCACGGTGACGGCCACGGCGGCTGACGTGGTGCGGGCGTTGTTGTTGTCCTGGGCGACGGCGGTGAGGGAGTAGGTGCCGGGAGGCGCGGACCAAGTAAAGTTGAACGGAGCGGCGACGTCTTCGCCGATCTTGGTGGAGCCCTGCCAGAACTCGACCTTGACCACGGTGCCGTCCGTGTCAGCAGCGGTGGCGGCGAGGTTTACCGGATTGGGGAGGGGAATACTCTCTTCGTTTGCTGGCGCGATCAGGGCGACGGTGGGGGGCGCGTTGGTCGTGGCGGTGATGGTGATGGCTGCTGAAACGGTGCGGGCGCCAAAATTATCCACGGCGGCGGCGGT
>CAMCXS010000029.1 GCA_945883495.1 Akkermansia muciniphila | reverse complement strand
CTTCCGATCTCGAAGAGAGGTAGCGGAATTCCCAAGAATTCCGAATCGATGAACGTAGGAACGGACGGCGTGGGCGCGTCCGCTACGAAGAGAGGTAGCGGAATTCCCAAGAATTCCGAATCGATGAACGTAGGAACGGACGGCGTGGGCGCGTCCGCTACGAGACCTTCTGCGGCACTCTCACGGTTTTGCTCCTTGCAACCGCGCCGGAAGCGGGTTGAATGCGCACGATTTTTTCTCAGTAACAGCACCATGGACCAAACCATCCTCTCCAAGGCGAGCACGATCGCTCGCGGACTCAGTCTCGATGCGGTGAACCAAGCCAAGTCTGGGCACCTCGGCCTGCCGCTCGGCGCCACCGAGATCGGCGCGGTCCTGTTTGGCCATGACCTGAACTATCATCCGTCGGGCCCGAAGTGGATCAATCGTGACCGCTTCGTCCTCAGCGCCGGTCATGGATCGATGTTCCTCTACAGCTGGCTCCACTTGGCCGGGTACGATCTTTCCTTGGAGGACCTCCGCAACTTCCGTCAGTTGCATTCCAAGACCCCGGGCCACCCTGAGTTTGCCGAGACCGATGGCGTGGAAGCGACCACGGGACCGCTGGGCCAAGGGATCGGCAATGCAGTCGGCTATGCCGTTTCCGGAAAGATGGCGGCGGCAACCTTCAACACCGCCGAGCACACGATTTTCAACCACCACATCATCTGCTTGGCCGGGGACGGTTGCATGCAGGAAGGCGTGGCCTTTGAAGCTGCCTCGTTTGCAGGGCATGTGGGGCTCGACAACCTGGTTGTGATTTACGATTCCAACGACGTCACCCTCGACGCCATGGCCGAGGTGACTCAGAGCGAAGACACCGCCAAGCGTTTCGAAGCGATGGGCTGGGACGTGGTGACGATCGATGGTCATGACTTCGCCGCGATCCACGGCGCAATCGCCCACGCCAAGGCGAACGACAACGGACGGCCCAAGCTCATCATCGCCAAGACGGAGATCGCCCGTGGCATTCCGGAAGTGGCCGGGACCGCCAAGGGACACGGAGAAGGTGGCGTGAAGTTCGCCGCCGCCGCGCGTCAGGGCATGGGCTTGCCGGAGGAGACCTTCTACGTTTCCGACGACGTCCGCGCGTTTTTCGCGAATCGCCGCCAGGAGCTTTCGGCTGCGTATGGCGCCTGGGAAACCACGTTCCGTCAGTGGGAAGCCGCGAACCTGCAGCTCGCCGATCTGCTGCGCAAGGGCATCGCTTGCGAAGTTCCGGCCGATTTGCTGGCTCGCATCCCCGAGTTCAAGGCCGGGGAAAAGGTCGCAACCCGCAACGCCGGTGGCGTCGTTCTCCAACCAATCGCCGAAGCGCTTCCGCTCTTCATCACGGGGAGCGCGGACCTGTTCGGCTCCACGAAGAATTACCTCAAGGCGAGCAAGGATTTCGGGCGCGGCACCGAAGGACAGCGCAACATCTGGTTCGGGATTCGCGAGCACGGGATGGGCGCGATCATGAACGGGATCGCTTACGACGGGATCTTCCGTCCGTCGGGCGCGACGTTTGCGGTGTTCGCCGATTACCTGCGGCCCTCGATCCGTTTGGCGGCGTTGGCGCATCTTCCGGTGCTCTACATTTTCACGCACGACTCCGTGGGCGTCGGTGAAGACGGCCCGACCCACCAGCCGGTGGAAACCTGCAGCGGTCTCCGCGTCATCCCGGGACTCGACGTGATCCGTCCCGGCGACGGCGAGGAAACGGCGGGAGCGTTCGCGGCCGCGTTGCAGCGGACCGACGGCCCCACGGTGCTTCTCCTTTCGCGCCAGGATCTGCCCGATCAGGCATCGATCTCCGCAGCGGAGCGTCGCCAAGGGGTGGCTCGCGGGGCCTACATCGCCAAGCGCGAGACCGGACCGCTTTCGTTGATTTTGTTGGCGAGCGGCAGCGAATTGCAACACGCCATGATCGCGGCGGAAGAGCTCGGTGGCGGGACGCGCGTGGTTTCCGTGCCCTGCATGGAGCGCTTCGATCGTCAGCCGGCGGAATACCGCGAGCAAGTTCTCCCATCGTCCTGCCTGCGTCGCGTGGCGATTGAGGCCGGGGTTTCCGGGCTTTGGTACAAATATGTGGGCCTTGGTGGCAAAGTCGTAGGCATCGACCGGTTCGGTTTGAGTGCTCCGGGCGATACCACGATGTCTGAGCTGGGGATGACGGCGTCGAATTTGGTGGCTGTCGCAAAATCCTTGGCTTGAATCCGCTGCGGGGAACTTGACTTCCCGCGTTCCATCGCTTTTCATTTGCCAATTCCCATACTAAACTGATCGGGAATTAGGGGAATGGCAACGGCGACCAGGAAGACAGCGAAAAAGAAGGTCGCGGCGCGCAAAGGGACCACCAAGCGCGCCGCGCAGGCTCCCGCTTCGAGCAAGAGCCAGGGCAAGATCGCCTTGGCTCCCGCGCTCAAGGAATTGAGCCGCGCCACCGCCGAGGAACGGATCGCCTGGGTGTTGCGCCATTTCCCGGCCTCGACAGTGTTGACGTCGAGCTTTGGGGCGCAATCGGCGGTGTTGCTGCACATGGCGACACGGCAACGCCCCGATCTTCCGGTGGTGTTGCTGGATACCGGCTATCTCTTTCCTGAGACGTATCAGTTCATTGATGAACTGACGCAGCGGCTTTCCCTGAATTTGAAGGTCTACCGGCCGCTGGTGAGTGCGGCTTGGCAGGAGGCCCGTTACGGCAAGCTTTGGGAGCAAGGCTTGGATGGGATCACGCGCTACAACCAGATGAACAAGCTGGAGCCGATGGACCGGGCCGTTCGCGAGCTCAAGGCCAAGGCTTGGATCTCCGGCGTGCGTCGCGGGCAGAGCGAGGACCGGGATAAAATGGAGGTGCTCGGGGTGAAGAATGGCGTTCTGCGCCTCCACCCGCTCATCGATTGGAACGACAAGCATGTCTTCGATTATCTGACTGCGCAGAATTTGCCGTATCATCCGCTCTGGTATGAGGGCTATCCGTCGATCGGAGATTGGCATACATCGCATCGCCTCACGGATGGCGACGACGCCAGCCTCGCGCGGTTTCATGGGCTGAAGCGGGAGTGCGGTCTCCACGAGGAGACGAAATCAGTGGCTGAGGCCGGGGACTTTGTGATCTGAGCCACAGCGATGAGCGGAGGAGATAATATTCATCCGGTGTTCGACCGGATGCTGGGGCGTCAGGTCAAGGAAGCGCGGCTGGGACAACGGGGGATTGTGATTTGGCTCTACGGACTTTCGGGTTCGGGGAAATCGACGATCGCCATCGCCCTGGAACGTCGTTTGGCCGACGAAGGATTTTTCACCCAGATTCTCGACGGAGATAACATTCGGAGCGGGTTGAACCGGAACCTTGGTTTTTCCGACGAAGACCGCACGGAGAATATCCGGCGCATCGCGGAAGTGGCGAAGCTGTTCGCGCAGGCGGGCGTGGTCACCTTGACCTCTTTTATTACGCCGCGCCGCGATTTGCGGGAGCTGGCCCGGGAAGTGGTTGGGGCCGAAGATTTTTGTGAAGTTTACGTGGAAGCCAGTTTTGCGGCCTGCGCGGAGCGCGATCCCAAGGGGTTGTATGCGAAAGCGGCGGGCGGCGGCGTGAGTCAATTCACCGGCAAAGACTCCGCGTTTGAAGAGCCGGAGGCGCCGGATCTTCGCATCCCGACCGAGCATCTCTCCGTAGAAGACGCCGTCGAGCTTCTCTATCAACACGTGATTCGTCGCATCCAGCCGAACTGAAATTTTTGTCCGACAATGCAAAGTTATACCACCACGCACCTGAAGCAGTTGGAGGCCGAGGCGATTTTTGTCCTCCGGGAGACTGCCGCGCAGTTTGAAAAACCGGCAATGCTTTTCTCCGGCGGCAAGGATTCCATCGTCATGGCGCACTTGGCGCGCAAGGCGTTCTTTCCCGCGCGTTTGCCTTTCCCGCTGGTGCATATCGACACGGGCCACAATTTCGAGGAGACGATGACCTATCGGGACTGGTTCGTCGAAGATGTTGGTGCCCGGCTGGTGGTGGGCTCCGTGCAGGCCTCGATCGATAAGGGAACGGCGGTGGAGGAGAAAGGACCGACGGCAAGCCGCAACCGGTTGCAAACGGTGACGTTGCTCGAGACCATCGAGGAACATGGGTTTGACGCCGCGTTGGGCGGTGGCCGCCGGGATGAAGAGAAGGCCCGGGCCAAAGAGCGGTTCTTCTCGCATCGCGATGAGTTTGGCCAATGGGACCCGAAGAACCAGCGTCCGGAATTGTGGAATATCTTCAACGGCCGCAAACATCACGGGGAACATTTCCGGGTGTTTCCGTTGAGCAACTGGACGGAAATGGACGTGTGGCAATACATCAAGCAGGAAGAAATTCCTTTGCCGTCTCTCTATTTCGCCCACGAACGCGACGTGTTTGACCGGGCTGGAACTTTGCTGGCGATGACGGATTTCATCACGCTGCAGAACGGAGAGTCTCCGCGCAAAATTCAGGTGCGCTTCCGCACCATCGGGGACGCGACGTGCACCGGCGCGGTGCTCTCCGGGGCTGACACTGTGGACAAGATTATCGAAGAAGTTGCAGCGGCACGACAAACGGAACGGGGCACGCGTGCCGACGACCGCCGGTCCGAGACCGCGATGGAGGATCGGAAAAAGGAAGGTTATTTCTAATACGCAGGGAGCATGAGCGAGACCCAAGGATATTTGGATATGGATTTGTTGCGCTTCACCACGGCGGGAAGCGTTGACGACGGCAAAAGCACTTTGATCGGGAGGCTGCTCTACGATTCCAAGGCGATTTTTGAGGATCAGCTGGAGGCGGTGGAGCGTTCTTCCATCCAGCGTGGAGACGAAAACATCAATTTGGCGCTGCTGACCGATGGATTGCGGGCGGAGAGGGAGCAGGGGATCACGATTGACGTGGCCTATCGCTACTTTGCGACGCCGCGGCGGAAGTTCATCATCGCGGACACACCGGGGCACATTCAATATACCCGGAACATGGTGACCGGAGCTTCCACGGCGAACTTGGCGATTATCTTGGTGGACGCGCGCCATGGCGTGATCGAGCAGACTTGCCGCCATGCCTTTATCGCGAGCTTGTTGCGAATCCAACATATCGTGGTGGCGGTGAACAAAATGGACTTGGTGGATTGGCAGGAAGACGTCTTCCGTCGGATCAAGCACGACTTTGAGCAATTTGCCTCCAGGTTGGAGAATTTAGTGGAGGTTACATTTATCCCCATGAGCGCCCTGAATGGGGACAACGTGGTAGATAAGTCCAAGAATATGCCCTGGTACATGGGGCCGCCGCTGCTGTATCACCTGGAGACGGTCTATATCGGCGCGCAGGAAAATCACGTAGATCCGCGCTTTCCGGTGCAGTGGGTCATCCGTCCGCAAAGCGACAAGTACCACGATTTCCGGGGCTATGCCGGACGCGTTGCCGGTGGCGTCTTCAAGAAGGGAGATGACGTCACCATTCTTCCCTCCGGTTTCAGTACGAAAGTCAAAGAAGTGGTGACTTATGAAGGACCGCTTGAAGAGGTCTTTGCGCCGCTCTCCGTGACTCTGACACTTGAGGACGAGATCGACATCAGCCGGGGCGACATGATCGTGAAACCGCACAATCAACCTCATGTCTCTCAGGACATTGACGCCATGATTTGCTGGTTTAGTGATTCCACCAAATTGCATCCTAAGGGCAAGTACGTCCTCCGTCACACGACCAAGGAGGTGAAGGCGGTAGTTCAGGAGGTGCGTTACAAGGTCAATATCAACAACCTCCACAAGATCGAGGGAGATCCTAACTTCAGCCTCAACGAGATTGGCCGCATTTCCTTGCGCACTTCCTCACCGTTGTTCTTCGACAGTTACCGCCGGAACCGGAACACCGGGAGCTTCATTTTGATCGATGCTGGTTCCAATGAGACGGTTGCAGCGGGGATGATTCTCTAAGAGTTCCGAGAATTCTAGATTTGTTTTTATTGGATTCTGGTAATTGAAAAAATTGTTGCGCTTCATTTAGGGGCGCTGTAAAAGGGCGGTGCTTGGTTCCTTGGGAACCCGGATTCAATTGTTTGCATCTGGTCCCGGGTACCAGGTGTCTAACCTTTACACAATGAGGAATCCGTTATCTTTGCTTCGCGTCCTGTCGATCTTTGTCGTTTTGGGTATCGCTATTTGGATCGTGTGGCCGCAAGGCGTTGACGCAAGCTCCCGCACCTACACGGCCGAGTATGTGCCAGACCGGATCGCCGATGGATTCGATTTTCCTGTGGGCAAGAATGGCAGCGCCGCCGGTTACTACATGGCTCGCAAGATGACTCCCTTCGGCCACCTCGGGGATGACTGGAACGGCGTTGGTGGCGGAAACTCGGATTACGGTGACCCGATTTACTCGATCGCGGATGGCGTGGTCGTTTACTCGGAAAATTTCGGCTCGAACTGGGGCCAAGTCATCATCGTCCGGCACAAATACCGCGAAGTGGACGGGATCGTCCGGAAGGTCGACTCCCTCTACGGGCACGTCATCAACCGGCGCGTGTCGATAGGGGATTCAGTGCGCCGCGGGCAGCAGATCGCGCAGATCGGGAACAACAACGGGATGTATTTGGCCCACCTGCACCTGGAGATTCGGAGCAATACTGACATCGGCATTGCGGCCTGGAATTTCTCGAAGGGTTTGAGCAACTACCATCGGCCGGATCAGTTCATTGCCCGCCATCGTCCAGGGACCCGCGTCGATCCCCGGCTGCGTCTGGCTTCCGCGGAGCCGACTCCGAAAGAGAAAGAGCCCGTCACTCAGCCTGAACCAGTCACCGTGGCCAGTGTGACTTCCGTTGAATTATCTCCTGTCGTGGAGCAAAAGCCGGCTCCAATCGAAGACGCACGGCATCGTCCAGAGACCGTTCCACCAGTTTCCAAACCCATGCTGGTGACGGCCAGGGACTCGCGTGAAGCCTCAAAGGCTGAGCTCGCGCTCTTCACTCGCGCCAAGAAGTCGCCCAAGGTCGTCGATGAGCTGGCCTCCCCGGTGAAGCGTTCGCGGAACGAAGACCGCGATTTCGAGAAAGCGGAACATCGCCCGCTCTTCGGGGGGGGCGGCCGTCCGGAACGGGATCGACGCAGCCGCAAACCATCCCGGGACAGGGACGAGGAAGCGTCCTCTCCGGTGAAGTCCGCCGCCGCCCGCCGGAGAAACTTCGGGAAGCAGTGAGCGCCCTTGGGGAGGATAGGCATCCGTGCCTGTCCCGTGTGGGCATCGATAATGCTTAGGGCAGACAGAAATGTCCACCCTGCGGAGATTCGCCTCAGCGGATGAAATAACTGAGGTTCTCCAGCTCGACGGCCAGGTCCACGCTGTTCACGATGACGTGACCCGGGACTTGGAGGACCGTGGGAGAGAAGTTGAGGATGGCCTGAATTCCGGCATCGACAGCTTCGTTGACGACCGCTTGCGCGGAAGTGGAAGGAATCGCGAGAATGGCCATTTTCACATGCTGCTCGCGGACGTAGGCCGCCATTTCCTGAGCGGGGCGGATGCGGAAGGGGACGTTGCGGGTGTTGGCAATGTCCGGAGCGAGATCGAACGCGGCCGTGATTTCAAAACCCTCCTTTTGGAAGCCGTCGTAACGAAGAAGGGCGGCGCCGAGGTTGCCGACGCCGATAAGGATGACGGGTTGGAGCCTTGTGGTGCCGAGCACTTCGTCGAGAAAGCTGGAGAGCATGGCGACGTTGTAGCCCAGGCCTCGGGTCCCGAATTGACCGAAGTACGCCAAGTCTTTGCGCAGCTGCGTTGGCTTGACCCCGGCAGCCTTGGCCAGTGCCTCTGAGGAGACGGTTTCCACATCATTCCCACGCAACTTACCGAGGCAGCGCTGGTAAATGGAAAGCCGGTAGATGGTTTTCCGCGGAGGCTCTTTGGTCACTTGTGAAAATTCACATGAAACCTGCAAAACGCAATCGTGAGCGAGGCAGGCGAGGACTGGAGGGGGGAGGTTTACGGGATGGCCCGCAGGCGGGCGACTTAGCTGTAGGAGCTTTCGACCCGTTCGGCGACGTCGCGATAGCCGTAATCGACCGCGTAGATCTGCTTCATGCTCTCCATGGCGGCTTCCTTGTTGTTCATTTTGAGCTGAACCAAGCCGAGGGTGTAGAGCAATTCCTTCTTGGTCTCGTCCATCACCTGAAGTTCTCCCGCAGCGCGTTGCAACTGATCGACAGCCAAGTCGAACATGCCGCGGCCATCGTAGCACTTGCCGAGCATGAGCATTGCCTTGATGCGCAGGTTCGGGCTTTGCTGGGCGCGTTGCAGTTGGGGAATGGCTTCCTTGAGCATCTCCGCCTCGAAAAGCGCCTGTCCGTACTTGAAACGGAGAGCGTTGTCCGTGGGGTTGCGCTCGACTTGGTCCGCGAACTCTTGGATTTGGGACTCGGAGCGCTGGCGCTTAAAAGCGAGATAGTCCGCCTTCACCGCATCGTAATCTTCGTGCCCTTCATTGGCGCCGAGCCAAGCTTCGAATTCCTTGAGCTTCTGAGCGCGCTGAAGTTCTTGGACCTCGAGGATTTTGCGTTCCAGGGTGGCGTCGCTGTTACTGAGCTGGTGTGCCCAAGCATAGAAGCTGATGGCCTGATCGTAGTCTTCAGATTCTTCGTAGAGGCCGGCGAGTGCCTTGACGGTGGCGAAGTCATTCTGGTTCTCGGCGTATTTCGCCTGCAGTTGGGCAATCCGGTCCGAGAGCTGCTCGGCCGTCATCCCGGTGCGGTTTTCTTGTTCCAGCTTGGCAGCCTCTCCGGCGTTGCGCAGATTTTTACGGAAATCGTCTCCGCCGTAATTCTGCTTGGCCATCGATGAACGAGCGGCGGCGTTCTTTTCCTTCTGGTTGGCCTGGAGATCGGTCGGGTCGCGCTGGAGGATCTGGCCGAAGACTTGCGCGGCCTGATCGTAGAAATGGTGCTCCATGTAGAAGTCACCCAGCTGGTGCATGTACTTAGTGTTCTCGGGATTGCCCTTGACCAACGTTTCCAGGGCGAATCCGGCGGTCATCGGCATTTCGGCCCGAGTGGCGGCTTCGAAGAGGAGCTGATTGCCCTGTGGGTTGTGGGGCTCCGTGGCGAGCACTTCCTTCTCCAGCTGCACAATGGCGGCGTGCGGATTGCTTTTTACCATCGGCTGCAGCTTCATCGCGCTGATCCCGCCACTCTTGGAGATCCCGAACCGCTTGCTCTCACCGTCCTTCTTGCGCACGGCGGCCTCACGGAGGCGCTTGCGGCCATCCAGGAACTTAGGCTCTTCCTTGAGCACCGCCTGGAGCAGGCTGATGGTGTAATCGAAATTGTTCACATCAAGGGCGGCTAGTCCCTTGCTCCACAGGGTGCGAAGCTTTTCGGGCAATTCAGCTTCGGTGATAACTTCGGATCCCTGAGGCTTGGATGGCTGATCTGTCACGGTAAATTGATGGTCGTTATCCGGCTGGAAAAAGGTTTCTCCCGAATTTCGCGGGTTACACCTTCCTTTTGTAGCCCAGTTTGCCCTTAGCTGGCAATTCCTTTCTCCTCAAGTCGGCCTGTGTTTTCCCTCGGTCGCTTCCCGGCCTGTGAACACTCTCGCCCCGTCGCTGTCGAACCTGGGGATGTCCTTCGTCCGCAGGTTGCAACCAATCTCTCGCCGCACCCTTCTGCGCGGCGCTGGGGCCTCGTTGGCGCTGCCGTGGCTCGAAGCCATGCAACCTCTTTCGGCCGCCCCAGCCTCGCCTCCTCCTTGTCTTGGATTCGTTTACCTGCCCAATGGCGTGGTGATGGACCGCTGGAAGCCCAAGGGCGAGGGGAGTGCATTCGAACTCCGGGGCACCCTCGAACCGCTTCGCCCGTTCCGCGACTCGTTGCAGGTCCTGAGCGGATTGGAGCACCGCAAGGCGGATCCAAATGGCGACGGCGGCGGGGATCATGCCCGGGCCAACGCCACTTTTCTCACCGGGTGCCAGGCCAAAAAGACCGCTGGAAACGACATTGAGGTGGGGATCAGCGTCGATCAGCTTGCCGCCGCTCGCATCAAGGGCAGTTCGCGTTTGGATTCCCTTGAACTTGGCTGCGACCTGAGCCGCAAGGCGGGCCGATGCGATTCCGGCTACAGCTGCGCCTACCAGTTTAATTTCTCCTGGCGCACCCCGTCGTTGCCGCTTCCTCCGGAAGTCGATCCCCGTGTTGTGTTTGAAAAGCTCTTTGGTGGTGGGGTGCTGGGCGAAAGCCGGGAGGCGCGTCAGCAACGGTTGATTTACCACAAAAGCATCCTCGATTTTGTTGCTGAGGACGCGAAGAAGCTTCAGACCAAGCTCGGTTCCGAAGACCGGGGCAAGCTCGACGAGTACCTCACTGGCGTTCGCGAATTGGAACGGAAGATCGAAAACGCGGAACGCTTCTCTCAAACACTGCCCGAAGCGGAAGCACCCACGGGGATTCCGGATTCCTTCCAGGCGCATGTCCGCATGATGTATGACCTGATGGCCTTGGCTTTCCAGACTGGTTCGACCCGGATCGCGACGTTTCTCGTGGCGCACGATGGCAGCAACCGGAGCTTTGCCGAAGCCGGCGTCCCGGATGGGCATCACTACCTTTCCCACCACGGAAACGATGCGGCGAAGATCGAAAAGCTCCGCAAGATCGATCAATTCTACGCCGAGCAATTCGCCTACTTTCTCTCCAAGTTACAGAGCGTGAAGGAGGGGCCGGGCACCTTGCTGGACCGGTCCATGATCGTTTTTGGAGGAGGGCACAGCGATGGCAACTCCCACAGCCACGAGGATTTGCCTGTCATCCTGGCTGGCCGGGGCGGTGGCTTGGCCGCAGGACGGCACGTGAATCATCGGGGCAAGCCCATGACGAACCTGTATGTTTCGTTGCTCGACCGTTTCGGAGTCAAAGTGGATCGCGTGGGCGATAGCACCGGGCCGTTGGCGGATGTTTGATTTCCGCTGGTCCCACGTTCCATGACGAGGTGGCAGGATCCCTCCCCGGAGTCCCGGAAACCGAGCCGCAGATAGAGTTGGCGGGCGGGATTGTTGCGCAACACCCAAAGGCGCAACGGAAGGTTTTCCGCTTCCGCCTCCGCCAGGGCGCAGTTTAGCAACAGCTCCCCGAGCCCGTGGTTGCGATGACCTAGTTCTACGTGCAGCTCCGCGAGGAAGAGATGGTCCGCGCGAGACTGAATTTGGTAAAATCCGGCGATTCCGCGGGCCGACTCCAGAACTCGGGTCTCCTCGGGGCGGAAATGCTCGCGAAAGCTGCGCGGATCCCAAGGGTAGTAGGCTTCCACAAAGGGGCGCAACCCGCCTTCCTGAATGCCGGCCAACACCGGCAAGTCCGATTCCGTGGCACACCGGAGCCGCAACGTAGGACGGCTCCAGCGATCCTGCCAACGAGGCCATCGGACGGGCGCGGCGGGGCCGAATGCGCGTGGGGTGGCGGGCATGGGCAGTCCGGAAACGCTCCGCCCGGGTGAGGCGTCGCGTTTCCAGCTAAGGGGGATTCGACCGAGATTACTTGTCGAGGATGCCGTTCCACTCCTTCAGGCGCTTGGCCTGAGCCGTGAAGAGCGCTTCCGTAGAATCGAGAATTTCGATTTTCGTGATGGTATCGCCAGCCTTGATGGCGTTGACCACATCCTGGCCCTTGGTGACTTTCCCGAAGACGGCGTGCTTGCCATCGAGCCAAGCGGTGGGCACGTGGGTGATGAAGAACTGGCTGCCGTTGGTGTTCGGGCCAGCATTCGCCATGGAGAAAATACCCGGAGTATCGTGCTTCAGGGAGCGGTCGATCTCGTCTTCGAACTTGTAACCCGGACCTCCGCGACCAGTGCCGGTTGGGTCGCCGCCTTGGATCATGAAGTCTGGAATAACGCGGTGGAAGCTGATCCCGTCATAATAGCCGCGAGTGGCGAGATTCAGGAAATTGGCGCAGGTGAGGGGGACTTTGCTGGCGAAGAGGGTTCCTTCGATGTCGCCCTTGGATGTTTTTACGATGATGCGGATGTCAGACACGGATGCCTCCTGTTTTTCTGGTTGGTTTTGCTTTTCTTTGGGTTCCTCAGCCTGAGCCCCTAGGCCCAGAAGCCAGAATGAGGAAAGCAGGAGGAGGGAGTTGAAAGAGATTTTCATGGAGTTGAATGGTTCGAGTGCAAAAAACGGGGATATGGCACACTAGCCGATGAATGACCAACGTATGAACTCTTCGACTCCGCGCAAGAAGTGATTATTTTGCTTTGTAATGATGATGGCATTGAGGCCGAAGGACTGGCGGCGTTGCGACGCGCGGCGGCGCGGTCCTTTCCAGACGCTCAACTGGTGACTGTCGCGCCCGCCGGACCGATGTCTCAGGTGGGGCATCGAGTGACCACGCATGAGCCGCTGACCGTGCAACGTCATGGGCAGTCGGAATGGGCTGTCGACGGGACGCCAGCCGACTGCGTCCGCGTGGCTTTGGCCCACATCCTCCGGGATCAACGGCCGGCTTGGGTGCTTTCCGGGATTAACCACGGGGGAAATATGGGGCAAGACATCTACATTTCCGGCACGGTGGCCGCAGCGCGGGAGGCGGCGTATCACGGGGTTGCGGCGGCGGCGTTCTCGCATTATTTGAAGCGGAATCTGGAACTCCGTTGGGACCGGGCGGAGGAGTGGGTGGCCTCCGTTTTGGCCAACATCGGGCGCCAAGGATGCGTCGCCGGGGAGCTTTGGAATGTCAATCTGCCCCATCTCGAAGCGACGGAGGGCGTGCCGGAAGTGATCGATGCCCACCCCGAAGAGGCCCCGTTGCCGGTGGCATTTCGCGAAGGACCTCAAGGGCTGCACTACTCCGGAATTTACGCGGACCGCCCCAGAGGGACCGGCTCGGACGTGGACATCTGTTTTCAAGGGAAGATCAGCCGGTCCCGCTTGCGGATTTGAGCCGATGGCCGCCACTCTGCATGCCCCGAACTTCGACCTCGAAGCCACCCTCAATTCCGGCCAAGCATTCCACTGGGAGCCGCAAGCGGACGGAAGCTTCGCCGGATGCATCGCGGATCGACTCGTTGCTCTTCGCCAACGTAGGGACGAAGTCCTCGTGACGCCCACCGAGGGCCTGGAGACGGCGCGTTGCTATCTCCGGCTCGATGAGAATCACGATGCGGTGTTGCGCAGCTTTCCGGCGGAGGATTCGGTCCTCGCGGCGGCGGTCGCGTACTGCCCGGGTTTGCGCATCTTGCGGCAACCGCTCTGGGAGTGCCTGGCCACGTTTCTGACTTCTTCGATGAAACAGGTCGCGCACATCCGGCAGATGTCCCTCCGATTGCGGAGGGAATTGGGCGAACCCCTGCGCCTCGGCGACATCAAGGCCGGTGCGTTTCCCTCTCCAGCGGCCATGGCCTCGGCCGGGGAACAGCGGCTCCGCGAGCTTGGCTTGGGTTACCGGGCGGTCTTTGTGCACCGGGCGGCCGCGCGATTGGCGAGCGGCGAGGCTCGGTTGGAAGACGGAGAGGCGTTGGACGACGCGGAATTGTTGGAGTTCTTGTTGCGCTTCGACGGCGTGGGCGAAAAGATCGCGAATTGTGTGCGGCTCTTTGCGTTTGGGCGGCTCTCGGCTTTCCCGGTGGATGTGTGGATTGAGCGCGTGCTGCGGGAGCGCTACTTCGGGGGCGATGAGGTTCCCCGCAAGGAACTCACGAGTTTTCTCGTCCACCACTTTGGGGACTATGGCGGCTATGCGCAGCAGTATCTCTTTCACCATGCCCGCACATCCAAGGGCAAATCCCGCTCGCGACCCTGACAAACCATGTGTATGGTGCGCCGCTCGCGTAGGCCGTGCAGCGGGCTGAGTTGACCAAGATGATCCGGGCTGAACAGCTCCCCAAGAGTGTTTCTCGCGAAACCGTGATGAATGTCACGGCCTTGGTCGTGTCGTTGGCGGTCAACGGCCTCTTGCTCGTCTTGCTCGGTTCGTGGTCGATCCTCCAGGCCCGTCAACGCCTTCAAGTAGGGCTGATGCCCCAGGAGGAATTGGTGGTCAGCCTTGAGGAACTTCTCCCCGAATTGGTCCCAGTCCCCGCCCCGCCGCCTCCGGCCGCCGCCCAGAAGCAGGTTTATGTTGAAACTTTCTCCGATCAGCAGGCCGAGCCATCGCCAGACCGCGCTCCGTTTGAGTCGGATAAAAACACCCGTGCCGCCACGGAAATCGTCCCGTCGGCTCCCGGCGAAGCGCCCGTCCCGACCCAGCAAGGCTTGGACTTGGTAAAAGGGATATCGATGCGGGATCATAACTTTGCCGATGGCAAAGATGGCGAGATTCCGCGCTCCGTGCCCACCAAGCCGGGGCTTCCCGTTCCGTCTGGTCCTCCGCAACCGGCCGAGACTGCCATGGCGCAGCAGCAGGCACCGCCCGTAGAAGCTCCCGAGGATGCGATCCCCAAAGAAGCCACGGAACGCCTGGAAAAAACCTCGCCCACGGAGATGCAAACCGTGGCCAAGCCGGCTGATGGCAAGAAGGAGGAGGCGCCAGAGCCCAAGCCCGAAACCCCGGCGGGACCGGAAGGTGGAGTGCCGGAGCGGATGGAGATGGCCAAGGTCGACCTTCCCGGGAAACTTCGTGATTTGGGCAATGAACTGGACGAGACGGCGCCAAAGTCGATGCCGGAAGACTCCATGCCGGAAAAGGCCCCGACTCTTAGCGATCCAACCGTCCCGATCCTGCAAACACCAAGGGTGCGCGCCAGTGCGGCGGTCGCGCCCAGGACCGCTTCGAATCGTCCCCTGACGCCCGCCATGCCCGTCCCGCAAGGCGCCGAGCCCAAACCGTTGACCAACGGAAACGCGGACATGGCAGCCTTCAGCCCGGCTCGCAAGCTGAACACGATGAAGGGATCACTCAGTAACATCGGCAAAAGCGCCGTCGATGCCGACGCCACGCCGGTCGGCGCCTACAAAGCGGCAGTGAGCCGGGCCGTGGAGCGGCGGTGGCATGAACTCCGGCTCAAAAACGGCAGTTTTGTCAGCTTTGGCAGCCTCAAAATCCGCTTTGAGGTAAATTCCCGTGGGAACGTGCGAGGAATTCGCGTCATTCATCAGGATGCCGGGGCGGTCTTGACCGACTTCAGCATGGCCGCGATCGCCACGGCCGCGATTCCCCCGATGCCGAAGGATGTCGCCGAGGCATTTGGCGATGAACCGCTCGAGGTGAATTACGACATCCTCATTTATTGATTTCCCATCTCAACGTGAACGAATCCCTCCCCCCCGCTCCCGAAGGCGCCCTTGATCATGGAGTCAATTTCCTAGAAGCGGGCGGCGTTTTCATGGTCCCGATCGTCCTCTGTTCGCTGGTGGCGGTGACGATCATTGTGCAGCGGCTCCTGTTTTTGCGTCGCCCGCTGCTCATCCCTCCGCCGCTTGAGGGGGCGGTAGGCCGTTTGCAAGCGGGCCCGGATCCAGAGGCGTTGGCAGGTCTTGCCGCACTATCGGCAACCGATCCTTCCCCGCTCGGCCGCATCGTCGATGCCGCGTTCCAACGTCGCGAATATGGAATGGATGGGTTGCAGATTGGCGTCGAGGCGGTCGCTCGAGAAGAGATTGGCAAAATGCAGAGCGGCTTGGCGATTCTCGAGGTCATTATCACGATCGCCCCTCTGATTGGTCTCCTCGGAACCTTGTCTGGTCTGATTGCGGTCTTCGGTGGGCTTGGGTCATCCACGGGGTTGCAAGGTCCGGATCCGACGGTCATCGCCGCCGGGATTTCCGAGGCTCTTTTCACAACCGTGGGTGGACTGGTGGTCGCCGTGCCGGTGGTGATTGCTCACAGCTGGCTCAACCGGCACATTGAGCGGATCGCTTCGCGGTTGGAAGTGCTGGCGTCGATCGTCTTTGCTGCCCTGCACGCGGATCGCCAGAGGAGATCCACCGTGATCCCGAATCAACCGGTTCCGCTGCCCGCTGCGGCAGGGTATCCGGCGCCGTCCTTCAGTCCCCGTCATCCGTGAAGTTTTACACCAAACGCCGCACGGCTCCGGTGGTGACGGTCATTTCGCTGATCGACATCCTGACCATTCTCCTGATTTTCTTCATCGTCACGATGAAGTTTCCCGAGGACCGGGCTTCGTTGAAGATCGACTTGCCGAAATCGAGCGGCCGCGAGGGCTCGGCCATCGTGGACAACCGGATGACCATCGCGGTCGGGGCGGACACGAAGATCTTTATCGGGGAGAAGGAAGTGGCCTTGCCGGACTTGGGGAAAACGCTGAAGGGCATCAAGGCCGAAAATCCGGCGGTGAAGTTTGAGTTGAAGGCGGACGAGAAGCTGCCGCTCGGGGTTCTGGTGGGACTTTGGGATGCCTTCAACGAGGCCGGTGTGGCGATTAAGGACGTCCCCGCGCGGATTCTGTTGCAGAAGGCCGCCGCGCCGTAGAGGGTGGCCGCTTAGCGATGGTCAGGAAAATCGTCATCTATGGTCACCCGGTCCTCCGTCAAAAGGGGGCTCGCATTGAGAGCGTCACTCCGGAGATCCGGGCCCTGGCCCAGGACATGATTGAAACCATGTATGACGCCGACGGGGTCGGGTTGGCGGCGCAACAAGTGGGTGAAGCCTTGCAAATGGCTGTCGTTGACGTCTCCCAAGCCTCCGAGCCAGGCACCTACCTGCGAGTCAATGGAGTCGACCGGAAGCTGGAGGAAATCATGCCCCTAGTGTTCTTGAACCCGGTCGTGGTTCCGGCTGGTCCCCGGGAACGCGATACCGAGGGCTGCCTCTCTTTCCCGGACATCCGGGCGGAGATCACTCGTCCCAATGCCGTTCAGGCGGTCGTTACCACCTTGGACGGAGAAAAACTAGTGATCGAGACGGACGGTTTGTTTGCCCGGGCGATTCAACACGAGGTGGATCACCTGAACGGCATCCTCTTCATTGACCGGATGAGCAGCGCCCGGAAGATCGCCCTGCGCAAGACGCTCAAGTTGCTGCAAATGGAAGGCAGCGGAGCCTGAGCGAGCGCGAATGCTGGGCGCGCGAGGTGCGCTTCTGATCGGCCGAACGGGCTGCCACCGAAAAATTCGAGGCCGCGCTCACAATTTTCTTGTATTCACCATGTAACTTCAGAAGGATACGCCTGTGAAGCGTTCGGGCCATCGCTGACGTGGTGGAGGCTAGGACGCCGGAATCAAGCCACTCAGAGCCCGTTTTTCTGGATTCAATCATCCCATGAAACCCTCGCCAACCCCCACGCGGCCTCGCCGCACTCGCCGCGAGCAGGGCATTGCCCTCGTCACGGTTCTCGCGATCCTCACGTTGACCGCCGTGCTCGTCATGGCGTTCTTCACGGTGTCGCGTAGTGAATTGGCTTCATCGACCGTTTACTCACGCGGCGTGGAGGCCTCACACCTGTCGAAGTCCGCCGTGGACATGGTGATTCACCAAATCCGGTCGGCCACCGATCGGAAAGCAACCGCGTGGGCTAGCCAGCCCGGGATGATCCGCACTTGGGAGGGCGAGAGCCGGGACTGTTACAAGCTGTATTCGGATGACAAGATGGTCGTCAGCGAGGATAAAGTCTTTGATGACTTCTCCGAGTTGCGAGCCTGGCGTGATGATGCGCGTTTCGTGGATTTGAATGCCCCGGTGATTCGGACGTATGACACACGAACCGAATACTTCTTCCCCATCATTGATCCCCGGGCCGCCATTGGGGACACCAAGGTTGAGGGTTTTGACGTAAACTGGGATCCGGTTGGGGTGGCTGCGAAAGACAAGCCGAAGCAGCTGCCGATGCCCGTCCGGTGGATTTACCAACTGGAGGATGGAACCCTTGGAACTCTGGCTGGTAGCGGTCAGACCGGCCAGTTTCAACCGCTTGCCGGGCAAGGAGGGGGGGGCGGCGGCCGCAATCCGAGCGCGAGCAACCCGATCGTAGCGCGTTTCGCATTCTGGACGGATGACGAGACAGCGAAGTTGAATGTGAACACAGCCGCCGGAGGTGTTGCTTGGGATACGCCGAGGGCCGGAGGAGTCTCTGACCGCGCTTACGGGATGTTTCAGCCTGTAGCCAATGAGTTCCAGCGCTATCCGGGACATCCAGCGACGACGTCCATGATCCATGTTCTCTTCCCTCGAATCCCGCTTCCCAATAGTGAACGTTATGACCGGAACGGCGCGGAGGCCTACTATGATCTCGTGCCCCGCGTCCAGGGGGGGGGGAGCCGGGGGGGCGGCTTTGCTGGAACTCCTGACCGCTATGGACTTATCACTCCGATTCAGCCGGATGACGATCGACTCTACGCCACCATTGATGAGTTCATCTTCAGTGCCCCACGGGTGGGGCGGTCCGATGGCCGGACGAGCCCCAAATATGAGCGGAAGGGCCATCAGAAAATTACCGGATGGCCGGAACTTAAGCCCGAGGATCTTGGCCGATTGCAGTTCTTCCTGACGGCGACAAGCAAGGCGCCCGAGGTGACGATTTTTAATACGCCTCGGATTTCGGTGTGGCCGTCGTTTCACGGAGATCCCGAGCGTGGAAGCCATACCCGCTATTTCACGTCGTACGATCGACGGCTGCGTTTCTGTGCTGAGGTTGGCAAGCGAGACGAAAGCGCGTCCAACGATTCCCGAGCTCCGAAGGACGTCAATCGTCGAGAGCCGGCGATGTATCATTTCCAGCGGAAGAACGCAGCCTCTTGCACCGCTGATTATGAGGACATTCCTCGGAATCGTGAGCTTTATGGTTACCTGCAGGAAATGATGGCGGCGCCGGTTCCTGGTTTGGACGTGAGCGATGGAGTCAAGAACTGGGGAAGCTTGAGGGATAAATACGGACAGCGGAACACGAACCAGATCATTACGGAGGTGTTCGACTACGTCCGGTCGCTGAACCTGTTCGACGATCTTCTAGTCAAGCAGCATGGTATTGAGCAGATCACAACATCTCGGTTGCCAAGTGCGCCAGTTGCGATCAGCCGGAACTTCGTCAACAACGGCTATTACGGATATTGGGCGCCATCTGGACCGAATGTCGGAGAACACCCGACGTTTACTCCGGGCCGGCTAGCCGTGTATTCGCCCCCGGATACAACGAATGGCCACGCAGCCTATATTGGCTCGGATGCGCACAGTGGGCATGGACAAGTAGCCCCAATCCGGATCAATCCTCCGGGAACGAACCAGGAAACCAAGGGGTTTGGCCGTTTCTTCAGTGTGCGCGAGGTAGGAGTGGCGATTCTTGCTTGTGCACAGGACAACGGCTGGCCTCTCGGAGAGTCGCGGAGAGGGGTGGGGATGGTCAGGGGAGGACCAGTCGAAACCTGGTCCAGTCAAGGTAAAGTCATTGGTCCGCCTCCGCAAGGTGGTGAGGTGGACCCAGAGTATGATTACAGCAACGTGCCTCCGCTCAGCCAAACCAGTAGGCAGCATGTCTTCAACACCTATAATTTGGGGCAGTGGAACGTCAGGGATCCCAATAATGGCCAGCAGCGGCCCATTGAAGTGGGGGATCTCAACGACAACAGCACGGTGATGTTCCCCTCCAGGCCGGAGATGACGGGCGCCGCATTCTACAACTACGTAGTCAATCAAGCGAACTGGAACCGAACTCTCGCCGAGGATACTCCTTTAAAGAACCGGGAGACGCAGGTTCAGGCCATTCTGTTGGTCTCGCTCTTTTGCCCAAGCAAAGGCTGGACAATGATCAACCCAGACTTCCGTTTCGAAATGGAAGTCCCTCAGGACTTCCAGCTGCAAGGACAATTTCTCGGTTTCCCGAATGCTCCAGCCAACCTAAAGACCCCGCACGCTGGTTTCCGGCGGGTGTGGCACGGGCGGGACAGCGGCGGGATCCTGGAGCCGCGGATGTTGATGCTCGGGCATGGCAGGGTGAAAGGCAATCCGAGAGCGGATCAACTGGCTTACAGCATCCTGGTGCGCTCCACGCCCGCTGCCTTGAACGCGGCTAATTTCGCAGCAAGTAATGTGGATACCCAGACCTTCAACAAAGACGTCGAAAAGCCTTCAACCAACCAGCTCGACGCGGATCCGTCCGAGGGACAAGAGAGTTATGTTTACCCCTGGGTGAGCAATACCATGACGATCCCTGGCGTGCCGGGGGAAAACGGGATGATGCTGCCGAAGACCATGACCTTGGGGGGCGGGCGTGTCATCATTCGCTTGTTTCCAGATGGCGGTTCGCGCACGGACCTTGGGGATCAAACGGCGGGTAGAGAGGCCATTGAGAATGATGGGGCAGGCGATTATTCGCAGAAAGTGGATATTACATTCGCGACGACTGAGGTGCCTCTGCCGATTCTTGCGGGCGCTGCCTATGGTCACCGGGTGGAAGGACCGTCAGCGGGCATGTGGAGGGTGTCCCCGGGCACTGAAGTTCGTCCACGGGAGCACTGGTGCTGGAACCGTGATGGTGCCTTCAAAGTGTTTCCTCCACCGGTGCCGGGTCAGGGGCGGAATAACGGCCTGTTTAGGGGGCGGTTGCAGTTGTCCACAGGGGCGCAGGGGTATAGCGTCCCCACCTCGCCCGTAGACGAGACTCCAAACGTCGCCTTTTCTGGGCACGGGGTTGTCCGGCCCGTAGATGTGGTGAGAAGTTATGTCATTCCTCACGGCGACGACCGGATCGTGGCACCTCTCGTCGACGTTCCGAGTAGTATCTATCAACCTCACCAGCAGTATGGGAATCCCAACCGGCTCGTAGCCTCGAACTTCTCGATTGAGGCCAGTAATTCCGGATACGGCAGGGAAGGACTGCCCCCGAATACCCCCGGCTTGAATGAGCCCAATCCGCCGCTGCAAACCAAAGCACTGGTTAACCCAACGGTGGCGAATGTTCCGGCCACGCGCCGCCCCCTTTTGCCTGAGAACTTCGAGCAGAACATGAATCAGTGGGGGGATTGGGACAATGGCGTAGCCGGTGAACTGGACGGCCCACTGATCAATAAACCCGATGAGGGCAATGCGATGGGCGTGGCTTACAACGATTATGTGCCGAAGCCATGGATCTCGAATAGCCCCGCTCGGGCGTTCATCCCCTACTTCACGGATTCTTGGGTGCAAGAGCCAGCGGGACCTGGGCTGTGGTCTCCGAACCGGATTATGCCTGGCCCAGGTATGTTCGGGTCCCTGCCGACGGGTGTCTACAGCAAGGGCGGTACTCCGGTGGGAGAGCCGTGGCAAACCTTGCTGTTCCGCCGGATTGGCGGGAGTAATGAGCAAAGTGCGCAGGGCAAGAGCCCGCTCACTGGACGGGTTCACCCAGGCTGGGAGCATCCGAGAGACCACTATCTGCTGGACTTCTTCTGGATGCCCGTTGTGGAGCCCTACTCCATTAGCGAGCCTCTGGCTACGGCGGGCAAAATTAACATGAATTATGCCATCCAGCCGTTCGATTACATCAAGCGAAAGAGCAGCTTACTTGGGGTCTTTTCATCTGAGGAGTTGCTTACGGTGCCGAACCGTCTGCTCAACGGGGCGAACGCCTACAAGGACGGGGAGGGCTGGGGCTCCGGCTATACCAAGACCACGCATTCTGGTGGCTCGCTCCGCAACGTCAGCCTACGCTCTTGGATCTCGCTCAACGAGACGCTGCGTCAGTTCGACGATCTGTTCGGCAGCCCAGGTGGAAGCACTGCCCCTCAGGTCTTCCGGACCGCTTCGCAGATCTGTGAACAGTGGCTGGTTCCAGGCAAACCAGTCGCCGGCAACCCCTACGGAGTCAGCAACATCACCCTGGAGCAGGTTTCCCAGTGGTACAACCCGGAGGCAAATACAATCGCGGGTCAGAAAAGCTTTGGACTCGTCGGGGACAACGCCCGGGAGCGGCCCTACACCAACCTAGTGGCCCGGCTTACCACGAAGTCGAATACTTACAACGTTCACTACCGCGCCCAGATTATTCGGCAATCTCCGTTGTCGCCTAGCAGTCCAGGTCAGCGGCGCACCGATTCCGAATACGGCGTCTTCAATGCCGCCTCGGATAAGATGGTGGGTGAGTATCGCGGATCGAGCATCATTGAGCGGTACATCGACCCCAATGATGTCCGCATTCCGGACTACGCATCCGAGGCATCCAAAGGCGATTTGCAGCTGGGTAATAGCCAGGCGGAGGTCGACACCCTCGACAAGTTCTACCGATTCCGCGTGGTCAGCGAGAAACGCTTCGCTCCCTAAAGGGACTCATGCCGCGCCAGCGGCGACTTGGTGCGAATTCTGCTCCAAAAGGGGCTCTCGGAAGAGGGCCCCTTTTTCGTTGTTGGCATGTGAATAAGTTGAGAAAAAGAGCGCAGCTTACGTAAATCACCCTTCATCGCGGATGCCGCTTCCGGAAATGCTCCGGTGACAAATCCGACACATGGCAATTCAACAAGCCTCCCGGAGTCCGCGTTCCGTGCACCGGCAATCATTCTCTCCTGCAAGAGGCGGGGAAAATCACGCAGCGATGCTTTCCATTTGTCCCGCCCGGTCCCGGGGCCGAAGCTTGGGAGTCGAGGGCCGGTGACACTTTCGTCACTCGATTCACCGGGAATTATCGAGGAGGGGATGTGAACAACTTTGGTGAAGAATTGAAAAACGTTAGGGATGTGTGGAAGTGCGGCCACCGCCGGGTCGAGTTCTCGGATGGCGGAAAGATTGTCGGCATTCTCAACGTCACTCCCGATTCGTTCTCCGACGGCGGCTGTCATGCCGATGCGGCGGGGGCCATCACGCATGGCTTGGCGCTGTGGAGGGCTGGTGCCGCGATTTTGGATGTGGGTGGCGAATCCACCCGGCCTGGAGCGCAGCCGGTGCAGGCGCCCGTTGAATTGGCCCGCGTGATTCCGGTGATTGAAGGGCTGCGGGCGGCGGCGCCGGACTTGGTGCTCTCCGTGGATACCTCGAAGGCCGAGGTGGCCAGAGAGGCGATCGCGGCTGGAGCCGATATCATCAACGACGTCACTGGACTGACCGGAGATCCTCTCATGGCCGAGGTGGTGGCGCAGGCGGGGTCGGGCGTTGTGATTATGCACATGCGCGGGACGCCCGCGACCATGCAGGAGGCACCGAGCTATTGGGATGTGGTGCGTGAGGTGCGCTCCTTTCTGGAGGAACAGTGTGCGTTTGCGTTGCGTTCGGGGATCAAGGCGGAGCAGATCGTGCTGGATCCAGGGATCGGTTTCGGCAAGAATCTCGAGCACAATTTGACACTCTTGCGGCACATCGGAGAGCTGCGGGTGGCTGGGCGGCCGTTAATGCTCGGCGTGTCCCGGAAATCTTTGTTTCACCGCCTCTTGGGGGCCGAGCGAGCCGATCTGGAGGGACTCACGGCTGCATGCACTGGCTTGGCACGGACGCATGGCGTTCTGTTGCACCGGGTTCACGACGTCAGAGCCAGTTTGCTTGCCCTGCGCTTGGCCGAAGCCATGTTGCCCACGGGGGAATTCCATTGCGCCTCAGCGAATCAGTGACACGATTTGGTCCGTTGCGCACCGCATGAATCCTCTGCAAAAATTTTTGTTCCAGTTCCAGATCGACTGGCGAGATGGCGTTGAGATCGTGGTGCTGGCCGTCGTCATTTACCACGCCTATGTTTACTTTCGGGCGACTCGTGCGGCGCGTATTCTGACAGGCCTGGCCTTTTCGCTGATCGGATTGACGCTGCTCTCGATCGCCTTGGAGCTAGACGTGATCGAGTGGATGTTGCGGAGCATCTCCGTATTCTTGGCCCTCGGCTTGGTGGTGATTTTCCAGCCTGAATTGCGGCGCGGCCTGGCGCAGTTGGGGAGTCATCCATGGTTTTCCGCCTTTACCGGCCCTCCCGAGGCCACGGCGGAGAGCCTGATCGAGATCGCGATCATCCTTTCCAAACGGCGTTTTGGCGCTTTGATCGCCATTGAGCGCAGCATCAGCCTGGAACAGTATCTCGACACCGGGGTGGAGCTGGATTGCCGGCTGTCTCCGGAAATCATGCTCGCCATTTTCCAACCCAAAGCGGCTCTGCACGATGGCGGAGTTGTCTTCCGGATGTCCGATGAGCGCATCCTTGGGGCGGGGTGCGTGTTCCCGGTATCGCAACGGGAACTCACGGACCGGAGTATCGGCCTGCGGCACCGCGCCGCCATCGGGATCACCGAGGAGTCCGACGCGATCGCCATTGTGGTATCGGAAGAAACCGGGCAACTCTCGCTGGCGATCGACGGGGAATTGCACCAGAATTTGGAAGAGAATCAGTTTCGGAAGCGACTTTATGACTACTTCTCACCGCCGGCCGGAGGAACGGACGAAGCGTCCGAAGAAGAGCAACGGAATTTGGGGAGCGATCGTGCGAGACTGGAAAGCGAAGCTCGTGAGCTTGCTGATCGCAGTGGCGGTCTGGGCCGTGATTGAGTCCCAATTTACGAATCCCCGAACAGAGCGGCGCACCGTTCCCGGGGCTGGTCCTGGAGGAGGATCTGCCCAGGTGGAAACCGAGGTTCCTGCGTCCGCGTTGGCGATCCGAACGAATCCGTGAAGGAGCCGAACCCGTTGCTCAGCGGGCGATGCGGCGCGGGTTCTTAAGAAGCCACATCTCCTCATCCTCAACGAAGTGGACCGACCGTCCGCGCTTCACGTTGCGGACGCGGCGGCGGATGTTGTCGCGGATCTGCTTGTGGAAGCCGATCGTGGCGGCAAAGAGGCTGAGCAGGTCCATAAATTGCTCGTCTTCCGCCAATCCAGGCTCCTGGACGTGAATCCGTGAATCCGCCCCGAGCGCGAGCAGCTTGCCGTCGATGCTCCCGATCTTGCGCCCTTGAGCGCGAATTGTGTAATCGACGCCGATCGAGACCCAGTGGCAGTCGATATCGACATACCACATCCGGTCCGTCTTGGGTTGGTAATAAGAAAACGAGTAGGACGGCGGGATGCGGAAGAGCCGCCGGTTCTGCTGGATCACGACGAGGTGTTCGTAGTCCGCCAAAATGACCGCGAACGACGCCAGGGCGCGGCGGGATCCGATCGAGTTTTGGATTTCACGGACCGAGAGTTCCTCGATCGTGCCTTGCCAACGAATCCGAGAAGAGGTGTTGCGGAACATCTTGATGACAAGGCGGGACTTGTCGATGTCATCAGCGGTGATCGGCGAGTTGTCGCTTTCGATGACCATTTGGTCGAGTTCGCCCTCCGAGGCGTTGCGAGCGGCGGGCTTCGATTTGGCGGCGGCGCGGCGTTCCTTGGCTTGCTGCTTCTCGAGGCGGGCCAGGGTGCGCTCGCGAACTTCTTTGGAGGGCCTCCACACGTCGGTGCGGATGCCGAAGAGGTGGCTTTCCTCCCGTTTGTGCTCTTGGCGATCCTCGTCGAAGCCCTTGCCGGTCACCGCCATGTTTTGCGAGAACTGGCGGTCTTCGGCGGACTTCAGCTTGGTGAGAATCTCGATGTTCGTCGGATTCAACCCGGCGGCGATCCACATATCGACGAAGCGGGTGTGGCGCTTTTGCTTGCTTCCCGTGACGATTCCTTCGGTGGCCATGGCACTAACATGAACAGAACCGGCCGGGCGGCAATGGAAAACTTCGGAGGAGTGAGATTTTCGCTCTTGCAAGATGTTCGCCGCCCCGCCCAACCCCGAAAAACGGTAGACCTCCACGCCTCTCCGAGCCAAGATGTCGCCATGAAGCCAGGCTTCGTCGCTTTTCTTTGCTTCCTTCTCTTCAGTTGCGGGTTGGCTTCGGCCCAACTTCCAATTGAGGCGCTCCAGGGCTATGTCTACGTGGAGCCGTTCGAGATTCGCAAAGAGTTCGCGTTCCGCCTCACCGTGTTTCCCGACTGGCAGGCTCGGGCCACCGAATCGCTCGATACCGCCGCTCAAGAAAAACTGCTCAAGGAGATGACGGTCCAGCTTGTCGAAGCTTGTCCCTTGGTCATTGATGGCCGCCAGGCGGAGTTCGATTTCTCCCTGATTCGCTTCGTTCAAGTCAGTCCAGACCTCGGCGTGGTCAAAGACACTCGCCCCAGCATCCCGGTGGGGGAGGCGATGATCGCGGCCGTGTTCACTACGCCGCGCGAGGGCTATCCCGCCGAACTGACGCTCAAGTGGAACTTTTTCCCGCACCCCGATTTGATCATCCCGGCGCACTTTGTGGCCAAGGAGGGGCGCGGCTCCTATGTGTTCACCAAGGACGCCCGCGAGCATTCCTGGCTCGTGCCGCGGGACAAAACACCAGGTCTCGTGCCGGTGCCCGTGCCGGTTGATATCGCCCTGGCGCCTCGCCTTCTCATCCCGGTTTGGAGTTTGATTTTGCTCGGGCTGGCATTGATTTCCGGTTTCGCGGGCCGCTTCGCCAAAGGCGGTGGGCAAGTCGTCGCCGGTAGCCTCGCGGGCGTTCTCCTGGTGGCTTCGCTGGTTGCCTGGGGCTGGGGCGGTTTTTCAATTCGGGAACCGGGGGCGGACGTTCCCGTCGTCCGCGAAGACCAGGCCACGGAGATCGTCAACGCGCTACTCATCAACATTTACCACGCGTTCGATCACCGGGACGAGTCGAAGGTTTACGACGTGCTCGACGCTTCCGTAAATGGTCCTCTTTTGGAGCGCGTTTACATCGACGTCTTGCGCGGCTTGCAATTCGAGGACGGGGACGGTCCGCGCGTGAAAGTTACCCATCTCGACCTGCGCCAAACCCATCCCGAGCCGCTCGATGGGGAAGAAGGGTTCCGCTGCGACACCGAATGGGTCGCCGTCGGCAACGTCGTGCACTGGGGACACAGCCACACCCGGCTGAACAAGTACCACGCCTGGATCACGGTGAAACCGGTCGATGGAACCTGGAAAGTGACGAACCTCGAAATCGTCGAGGAAGGACGAATCTGAGGAACACGGATGCCCGGCGTGGCGTTGCAAATTCGGGACTTGGTCTTCCGCTACACCACGGAGCGGTTCGCCCTCCGCGTGCCGCGCCTGGATTTGTCCGCCGGAGAGCAGATCGCCATCACCGGGCCGAGCGGGTGCGGGAAGACCACCTTGCTCCGCCTCGCCAGCGGGATGCTCACGCCGGAATCCGGAAGCGTCCGGGCGGGCGAAACCGTGATTTCCTCGCTCCCAGAAGCCGCGCGACGCCAGTTCCGACTCCGGCACATCGGCCTCGTTTTCCAAACCTTCGAGCTGGTTCCGTATCTCGACGGCCGCGACAACATCCTTTTGCCGTATCGCGTATCGAGTGAGTTGCGGCTTTCTCCGGAGGTGCACGCCCGGGCGGAAGCGCTGGCGGATCAAACCGGCATCACGCATCTGTTGGCGCAATCCCCGGCCGAAATGTCCCAGGGCGAACGGCAACGGATTGCGCTGTGCCGGGCCTTGATCACTCAACCCGGGCTGATTCTGGCGGATGAGCCGACCGGCAGTCTCGACCCCCAAAACCAGCAGCGTGCCGTGGCGCTGCTCCACGACCAAGCGCGCCAAGCGGGCGCGACGCTCATCATGGTGACGCACGAGCCATCGCTCCTCGCGGGGTTCGACCGGCACCTGCCTCTCCCAGAACTGCAAACGGCGTCGGCATGAACGGGAACTTGGCGGGCATCTTCTATCTCGGCAGCCGGCACCTGGCGCGGCAGCGCGGCCGGGTCGTGCTCCTGGTGGCCGCGTTGACCTTGAGTTTGTTTTTGCCGCTCGCCATCACGGTTGGGGTCAACGCCGTCGAAAAGCACCTGCGGGCCCGGTCCGTTTCCACGCCATTGCTGCTGGGGGCGCCGGGGAGTCAGTTGGAGCTCGTGTTCAACGCGCTCTATTTCAATAAGCCGTCCGTGCCCGTTTTGCCGTTCGGCGTGAGTCGGGAGATCGCCCGGGAAACCGGCGCCACCGTGATCCCGATCCACGCCAAGTTTCAGGCCCGCGGCTTCCGGATTGTCGGGACGAGTCTCGATTACTTCCGCTTTCGCGGGCTCGCCGTGGCCGAGGGGAATCTCATGGCCCGCCTCGGCGATTGCGTGATCGGCTCCGGCGTGGCCAAGCGGTTGGGACTCAAGGCCGGGGACCGCATTGTCTCCACTCCGGAACAGATGTTCGACATCGCTGGCGTCTACCCATTGCGAATGCGGATTACCGGTGTGCTCCGGCCGGCAGGAACCGCCGATGACCAAGCCGTCTTTTGCGACGTGAAAACCGCCTGGGTCATCGAGGGAATCGCTCACGGTCACCAAGAGGCCAATCAACAGGCGTCCTCCGCGGTTCTGGAGGCGGACGGCAACCACATCGCTCTGGATTCCTCGATCTACGAATTCCAGGAGGTGACGCCCGAGAACATCGGCAGCTTCCATTTTCATGGCGATCAAAGCGAATTCCCGCTCACCGCCGCCATCGTCATCGCCCCCGACGCAAAGACCGAGACGATCCTCATGGGCCGTTACCAACCGGGCCGGGCCAAGGCTTGGATGCACCGTCCCGGCGTGGCCATGGAGGAGCTGTTCGATACCGTGTTCCGGGTGCGCGACTTCGTGGTGGCGGCGTTGGCGGTGGTCGGCGTCTGCGCGTTGCTCATCATGGGTTTGGTCTTCGCTCTGTCCAACCGGCTGCGGGCCGATGAGTTCCGCTACTTGGCGAATCTTGGGGCTCCGGCGGCCACGATCCGCGGCTTGGTGGGGTTCGAGGCCGCTTTCGTCATCGCCACCAGCGCAATCCTGGCCACGGCCGGAACGCTCGTCCTTTTGGTCGCGGTGCCCCGGCTGCTGGTACACTTTGCGGTCTGAGCGAGTGAACGAGCTGATGGCGGAAGATCCACGGGTGGTGTTTGCGGTGCGCGGGATCACGAAGGTTTACGGGACCGGGGGCCTCACCGTGCATGCGTTGCGCGGTGTCGATCTCGATCTCTATCTGGGCGAGTTCGTCGTGCTCCTCGGCGCCTCGGGGAGCGGGAAATCGACTTTGCTGAACATCCTCGGCGGCCTCGATTCCGCCACCGATGGTCAGGTGCGCTACCAGGAAGAGGAGATCACCACGTGGTCGACGGCCCAGCTCACCGAGTTCCGGCGCGATCACGTCGGCTTCGTCTTCCAGTTCTACAACCTGATCCCCAGCCTCACCGCCCGGGAAAACGTCGCTCTGGTCACCGATATTGCCGTGGACCCGATGTCGCCCGAAGAGGCGCTCCGCATGGTCGATCTCCAGGACCGCATGGATCACTTCCCGTCCCAGCTTTCCGGGGGCGAGCAACAACGGGTCGCCATCGCCCGGGCCATCGCGAAACGTCCCGGCGTGCTCCTCTGCGATGAGCCGACGGGCGCGCTCGACGTCCGCACGGGGATCGCGGTTCTCCGGGCGATCGAGCGGATCAACCAAGAGTTCGGCACGACCACGGTGGTGATCACCCACAACGCAGTGATCGCGGGAATGGCGAATCGTGTCATCCATATTTCCGACGGGCTGATCCAACGGATCGACGTCAACGAATCCCGTTGCGATGCCGGTTCGTTGAAGTGGTGAGATGAAAGCCATCGACCGCAAGATTTGGCGCGACTTGGCCCGGATGAAGGGGCAGGTGGTGGCGATTGCGGCGGTGATGAGTTGTGGGCTGGCCATCTTCATCGCCGGGATGACTTGCCAAACGTCGCTGAATCGCGCCCGGTCGACTTACTATGCGGAGAGCCTCTTCGCCGACGTCTTCGCCAACGTGAAAACCGCGCCCGCCTCGTTGATCGAGCGGATCCGGGAGATCGATGGCGTCAGCAATGTGCAAACCGGGATCGCCGAGGCGGTGACGTTGACCGTGAAGGATTTCGCGGAACCGGTGACCGGACAGATCATCTCGCTGCCGGGCTCGGTGGAAACCATGGCGTTGAACCGCGTCACGGTGCGGCAAGGACGCTGGCCCGTGCGCGGCCGGGGACGCGAGGTGCTTGTCAGCGAACCCTTTTTCGAAGCGCACAAATTGGCGCTCGGGGACCGGATCCAGGCGGTGCTCAACGGACGGGAAGAGGAATTAACGATCGCCGGGACGGGGTTGTCCCCAGACTACATCATCGAAATGCCGCCGGGCGGGTTTCTTCCGGACAATCTCCGCTTTGGCGTGATTTGGATGCCGAGGGACGACTTGGAAGCGGCCTTTAACATGGAGGGCGCCTTCAACCAAGTCGCGTTGAGCCTGGGCCGGGACGCGAATCAGGACGAAGTGATTCGGCAGCTCGACGATCTCCTGGAACCCTACGGCGGATTGGGCGCTTACGGCCGGGAAGATCAACTCTCCGACCGGTTCGTCTCGGATGAATTGAAGCAGTTGCGGGTGATGAGCTTTTTCCCGCCTTCGATCTTCCTAAGCATCGCCGCGTATCTCCTCAACGTCTCGCTCAGCCGGCTCATGAATTTGCAGCGCCCGCAGATCGCGGTGCTCAAATCGTTCGGATACTCGACCTGGGACATCGGCTGGCATTACGTGAAAATGGCGGCCGTCTTGGTCGGCTTGGGAACGATCGGAGGCATGCTGCTCGGCAGTTGGATGGGGCGGGTGATGACGGAGATGTACCAGCGGTTTTACCGGTTTCCCGTCAGCCTCTATCACGCGGACCCGGCCTTGTTCGCGCTCGCGGCCAGCCTTACCGCGCTCGTCGCCCTTGCCGGAGTGGCCGGAGCGGTGCGGGCCGCCGTTTCCATCCCTCCGGCGGTCGCCATGCAACCGGAACCTCCGGCCGTTTACCGGCGTTCCCTGCTCGATCGCATTCCCTTTTTTCGCGGAGCCTCGCCTTCCTTGCGCATGCTCATCCGGGAATTGGAACGCCGGCCCCGCCGCGTCTTCCTCGGGATTTTCGGGATCGCCTTCGCTTCTTCGGGGCTGATCATGGGGAATTTCGGCAAGGACTCGATTTATTACATCATCGATGTCCAGTTCGGCCTCAGCCAGCGCTACGATGCCGCCGTGACGCTTCACCGCCCGGCGCCCTTGCGCGTGGTCCAGGATTTCCGGGCGATCGATGGCGTCGAATCGGTGGAGCCGGTGCGCACTGTCCCGGTGAAATTTTGGCACGGCCCGCGTTCCAAGCAGACCTCGGTGCAAGGCGTGGTCGAGCCGGGACGCTTCGTGCGGCTGAAGCAACTCCTGGACGTCGAGCGCAAGCTGGTCCAGCCTCCGGAGGAAGGGCTGCTGATTTCCGTGGCCCTGGCCAGCGCGCTCCAGGCGGAAATTGGCGACGTCGTCACCCTGGAAATTCTGGAGCGCAACCGGCCGAGGCGGGAGGAGGTCGTCACCGGGATCGTCGAGGATTTCGAGGGGCTCAGCGCTTACATGAGCCTTCCCAACCTCAACCGGCTGTTGCGAGAAGGGCCCGCGGTGACGCTTGCCTTTCTTCGGATTGATCAGGCCCGGGAGAAGGCTGTCTACAACGAGCTGCGCGACAGCCCCGAAGTGGCCGGCGTGTCGCTCAAACGCGCCTCAATGCGTAGCTTTCTCGATACCATCGGGGAAAACCTGCTGCGGATGCGCATGTTCAACGTCATCTTCGCCACCACCATCGCCGTCGGCGTGATTTACAATAGCATGCGGGTCGTCCTATCGGAACGGAGCCGCGAGCTGGCCACCATGCGGGTGATCGGCTTCCGGCACGGGGAGGTCAGCACGATTCTTCAGGGACACCTCGCCGTGCTCGTCCTGACGGCGATCCCCTTTGGATTGGGGCTGGGGACGCTCTTTTGTTTGGCCATCGCCCAAGCGCTCACGACCGATCTTTACCGCGTGCCGTTCGTCCTGAATCGAGAGACATTTGGTGTGGCCATTCTCGTGGTGTTGGCAGCTTCATTTGTTTGTGCTTTCTTCCTCGATCGCGGCATCCGACGCCTCGACCTCATCGCCGTGCTCAAGGCCCGTGATTGACCGCCTCACCTCCCTCCGCCGCCATTTGCCCCTTCTCCTCGGAATCTCCGGCGGGCTGGCGCTCATCGTTTGGTTCACCGTGGCCCCGAAGACCGTCGAGGTCGATACCGGCGAGGTCCGGCGTGGGCCGATGGAAGTCACGGTCGATGAGGACGGCATCACGCGATACCGGGACATTTACAAAATCACCGCGCCGCTGGCGGGGGAGATGCGCCGGATCGATTGGCGAAGCGGGGATCCGGTGAACCGTGGCCAACTGCTGGCCACGATTCTCCCGGCGCCGAGCACGCTATTGGACCCGCGCTCCCGGCAAGAATCCGAGGCGCGCGTCAAAGCCGCTCAAGCGGCGGTGCAACGGGCCGAAGCCCAAGTCAAGAGCGCCACCGAGGAGCTGGATCAGGCACGCCGGTATTTGGAACGCGACGAACGGCGCTTCAAGGAACGACTTATCTCCGCTCCGGTTTTGGCAGACACGCGGCAGGCTCTCGAAGTCGCTACCAGCGCGCACGAGGCCGCCGTGGCGGCTCGGGAAATGGCCGAGTTCGATTTGCGGGCGGCGGAAGCGGCCTTGCGGTCGGGGAGCGGAGCGGATGCGGACACTGGATTTCAACTCACGGCGCCGGTGGCGGGTGTGGTCATCGCGGTTCCCGAGGAGAGCGGGCGGGTGCTCGGGCCGGGGGAAACAATTTTGGAGATCGGCGATCCGAAATCGATCGAAGTACGCGCGGACATTCTCTCGCAAGACGCAGTCCGGGTGAGACCGGGCCAGCCGGTGCGGATTGAACAATGGGGTGGCGACGGGGCGATATCCGGGACGGTGACCCGGGTGGAACCTGCCGCCTTCACCAAAGTCTCCGCCCTGGGGGTGGACGAGCAACGCGTCTGGGTGACCATCGCCATCAATTCCGCCCAGGCAGCTGGCGCGCTGGGGCACGGCTACCGTGTGGAAGTGCGGATCATCGTTTGGGAAAACTCGGATGCGCTGCTCGCGCCCGCTGGAGCCATCTTCCGTTCAGGGGAGGGCTGGGCGGCGTACCGGGTGAACGGCTTGCAACGCGCCGAACTGGTTGAGCTGGAGATCGGCAGGCGCAATCCGGCGTTCGTGGAGATCCTCAAGGGCCTCCAAGCCGGGGATCGGCTCATCTTGCACCCCGGAGATCGCGTTGCGCCCGGGTCGAAGTTGCGGCTTCGAGCAAGCAAGTAGCGCAGAGCCATCATCAATCGGCGGCAGTAGTGCGAACGGTAGGGGGCGGTCCTCAGTCAGGGGGCTTTGCTCGACAACGCGCCCAGCACGGATTTTCGGCGATGCGGTGCTTGGAGGACCATTCGCCTGAAAGGGTGGGCTGCCTTGGACGGTTTATGGAAGTGGTGCGCGGTGTTTGGATCACGGGTCTTGTGCTGACATGGCTGCCTTGCCTTGGGCGGGCGGAGACTGGGCTGCTATGGTCTTTGCAGCCGCTCAAGGCTGTGGGGCTACCTGATGTGAAAGACTCCACTTGGCCGCGGACGCGGAGTGATTGGTTCATTTTGGCCAGGATGGAAGCGGAGGGGCTGAGGCCGGCGGCTGAGGCGGAGGAGCGGACGTTGCAGCGTCGTCTGTCGTTTGCGCTCACTGGGTTGCCGCCCGGCGTGGGGGCCAAGGAAGCAACTCTCGATGCCCTTTTCGCGAGCCCTCATTATGGCGAACGTTGGGGGCGGCATTGGCTCGATTTGGCCCGTTATGTTGATGAGACTCCGGATTGGCTCGATTCGACGAAATACGCCTATCTCTACCGGGATTGGGTGGTGAGTTCCTTGAATGAGGACATGCCCTACGACCGTTTCATCGTGCGGCAACTGGCCGCGGATTATTTGCCAGAATGCGGGCCGGAAGAACTCGTGGCACTTGGGTTTCTCGGCCTCAGCCCCACCTATTTCAAGGAACTCCAACTCCCGCCTGAAATCATCAGAACGACGGTGGCGGAAGAGTGGGAGGAGCATGTCGATGCCATCGGCCGCACCTTTCTCGGCCTCACGATTGCTTGTGCGCGGTGCCACGATCACAAATCCGACCCAATCACGGCGGAGGATTACTACGCGATCGCCGGGGTGTTTGCCTCCGTGAAGCTGGCGGAACGGCCGATCGTGGCGGCGGCCACTTGGGCTCCGGTGGCCAAAGCGCGGGCGGAGGTAGCGGCTTTGGAAAAGAAGATTACGGAGTTGAAGAAGGCCAAGCCCAAGGATTTGGTGGCTCAGATCGAGGCGTTGCAGAAAGAGATCGAAGGGATCAAGCAGCGAACTCCGCATTACGATTTGCCGATGGCGAACGCGGTGGAGGACGCGGCGCTCTTCGTGGTGGCGAACGACAAGGCGCACGGCACCAAGCTGGACTACCGGATGGGCATGGCGCGGGATTTGGAACTGCAGAAGCGGGGTAACCCCAACGATCTCGGGCCTGTCGTGGAACGCCGTTTTCTCTCCGCGTTCCCACGCCCGGATGGCAAACCGCGGAGGTTGCGCACCGGGAGCGGTCGGCTTGACCTGGCGCGAGCCCTCGTGGAAGAGGCGGCGCCCTTGACGGCCCGGGTCATCGTGAACCGCGTTTGGAAACTGCACTTCGGGCGAGGAATTGTTGATACGCCCAGCGAGTTCGGCCGGCTTGGCGATGCTCCCAGTCATCCAGAGTTGCTTGATGATTTGGCGTTCCGTTTCGTGGAGAACGGGTGGTCCATGAAGTGGTTGCACCGGGAGATTTTGAATTCAGCGACCTGGCGGCAAAGCTCCTTTGCTCCGGAATCCGAGGCGAGAGATCCCGAGAACCAGTTCTATGCACGGATGACGCGTCGCCGACTGGATTGGGAAGCGTGGCGGGATTCGTTGCTCGCGGCCTCCGGCAAACTCGATCTGACGATGGGGGGCCGGGCCTTGCCGGTTGCCTCCCTGGATAACACGAGGAGGTCGCTGTATGGCGCCTCGAACCGTCAGGATATGGACGCGATGTTGCGGATCCACGATGTGCCGGATCCCGGGGCCCACAGTCCGTGGCGGACTGAAACGTTGACCCCGTTGCAGGGGCTGTTTGCGTTGAACTCGCCATTTATCCTGAAGCAGGCGGAAGGTCTGGGGGCTTGGATGATGAGCGCCGGAATCGAGGCTGGTTACGAGCGGTTGTTCGAGCGCGGGCCGGCTCCTCGTGAGCGACGGGCGACGCAAGCGTATCTGCTGGGCCGAGAGAGGGATCTGGCTGCGTGGAACGGGGTGGCCCAAGCGCTGTTGGTCTCCAATGAAATGCTCTTCATCGACTGAAACCGGATGCAGACTTCACGGAGAGAGGCGATTGCGAGGATGGGGGGCGGCTTGGGAGCGCTGGGGCTGTCGGCTGCACTTGGGGACACGGCGCGCACGCATTTCCCGGGACGAGCCAAACGAGTCATTCACCTCTTCATGAATGGTGGACCGTTTGGTCCGGATTTCTTTGAGCCAAAACCGATGCTGACCAGGTTTGCAGGTCAGCGTCCGCCTGGAGCCGATCTTCGTACAGAGCGGCCGACCGGAGGTTTATTACCGACTCCGTATGGCTACGCGCGCCATGGCCAGAGCGGATTGGAAATCAGCGAATTGCTGCCACAACTGTCGTCGCACGCGGATGACTTGTGCGTGCTCCGGGCGTGTCACACGGACAACCCGAATCATGGACCCGCGTTGCTCCTCATGAATAACGGCACGATGACGGAGCGGGTGCCGAGCATGGGTTCCTGGCTGAGCTATGGATTAGGGAGCGAGAATGAGAATTTGCCGTCTTATGTGGTGCTCTGTCCGGGGCGGCCGGTACGCTTTTCCGTTCTCTGGAGCAGCGCTTTTCTTCCTGCGGACCATCAGGGACTCTATATTAACCACGCGCAGACGGAATCGAAGCAGTTGATTCCCTGGCTTCGCAACGAGCGATTGAGTCTTCCGGAGCAACGGCGTCAGCTGGATTTGTTGCAGGAGCTGAACCAAGCTCATCTGGAAGCGCGTGGCGGAGTGGATCTGGTGCTCAATGGCCGGATCCAAACCATGGAAACCGCATTCCGAATGCAATCTGCCGCCAGCGATGCGTTTGACCTCACCAAGGAACCGGAGCCCATTCGGGAACAATACGGCAAAAGCCATTTTTCCAATGGCTGTCTCTTGGCTCGGCGGCTCGTGGAGCGCGGAGTGCGTTTTGTCCAAGTATATTACGGCAACGGCCAACCCTGGGATACCCACTCGAAACACGACGAACAGACTCGTAGATTGGCGTTGGATATTGATCGCCCGATCGCGGCGCTTTTGTCGGATCTGAAGCAACGTGGCTTACTGGAGGATACTCTGATTGTTTGGGGAGGGGAGTTTGGGCGCACTCCGGTGAGTGAGAATGGCAACGGACGGGATCACAATCCGCACGGGTTCTGCATGTGGCTGGCTGGTGGAGGCGCTCGCGGAGGAACCGCGTACGGAGCCACGGATGATTTTGGATTCAAGGCGGCGGTGAACAGAATGCATGTCCACGACGTCCATGCCACGCTCTTGCATCTTTTGGGCATTGATCACGAGAGACTCGTCTATCGCTATGCAGGGAGGGATTACCGGTTGACCGATGTGCATGGAACCGTGCCGAGCGCGGTGCTCGCCTGACACGGCTGCCCAGCTCAGCCCCAGAGAAGAGATGGGATAGATGGGAGAGATGGGGGCCGGCTGCGCGTACAGCCGACCCCCGGTGGGTTCTTCAAGGTGGAGGCTGGAGGAAACGGTGACGCTCCCGCCAGCCCCAAACCTGGATCTCGCGAAATGCTCCATAGACAAGACGCCTTGGCGGCGCCGGGCATTCGGGAGAACCGCCTCAGGCCAGATCAAAAAGCACGGAAGCTCCGCCCACCGCGCTGGCGCCGCGGACGACGCTGGGCACGATTTCCACTTGGCGGGAGCCGTTGAGCGGGAGACCGGCCTTGGGCAGGTAGAACGTGGCCACGCCCCACGAAGCCAGAGCTTTGCGCAGCCGTTGGGCGAGCTCGGGAATGTTGTTCCCACCGCCTGTCAGAATCACTTCCTGGATCGCGGGAGGACGGTATTGCTCCAAAAAATCGTTGAGGCCAGTGGCGATTTGGGCGGCGAATTGGGCGATCACGTTGGCGATCCGGGCGCGTTCCTCTTGGCTCCCATTGACCACGCCTCCGCCCGGCAGGCCCCATTCGCGGTCGTCAGTATAAACGACCCGGTGAAACCGTTCCCATTCCCGTCCGGAAAAACGGCTGACCGCCGCGCCGAGCGGTTCCGGGAGCACTTCCACGACGCGCCGGTCCAGCTCATGCACGCCAAGCGGGACGGAATGGTTTTCCGAAATCGGGAAAAAGCCATGGCCCGTCAAATCGATCGAAATCAACCCAAAGTCCGTGGTGTAGGCGCCGACGTCGATGATCAGGGTGGCGTATTCCGAGACATCCCCCTCATCGCCTTCCTGGCAGGCGGCCACCATCTCCAGGAGGTGACTGCGCGCAAACATCTTGGGGATGTCCGCGAAGAATTTGCCGGGCTTCGGCTCCAGAATCGCGTTGTGCCCCTGGGTCAGGGCACCGGTGAGATTCGACATCGGCTCCGAGCTGCAAAACGAGGCGGGATTGTGCCACCCGGCCGCTTCGAGCATCCGGTCCATCTCCGCGGCATGGGGGGAGAACATGGCGAACTCGGGGATGCAGAGCCGGAGGACGGCTTTGCTGAGGTCCACGCCGGGGATCATGCGCGGCACCAAATCTTGCCGCAGCCAAGCGAGGTAACGGCAGGCGACGTTGCGCGCCCGCGCGTAGGAACCGGGTCCGTCCCGCAAGCCTTCATGCGGATCCTCGCCGAGGAGGTCCCACGGATTGACGGAGCGTTCGCCATCGGGAAACAGGTCCGCTTTCCAGTTGCGGTAAACTCGGATGCCGTTGCCCTCGACCAAATCCGCGGCGTCAATCCCGAAGACCCAACGGTCGTCGCGCTCGCGCCAAGCGGCCACGGAAGGGACGCAGACGTGCTGGTCGTCGAGGTTCAGTTCTTCCAGCTGGAGGAGCCGGGCTTGGGAAAACGGCGTCTCCCGGAACCCAATTTTGGTGTAGGCGGAGCCGAGGTCGATACACAAGGAAGGAGGCAGCATGAGGCGAGGCAGTCGGCCCCTAAACTGGCGCAACCAGCGCTTTTTCCAACAAGTACTCGCCACTTCCGTCGTGAATCATCCATCCAGGCTCGACGATGAAGGCGGGATCCCCGGGAAACATTGGCTCCGTGGCGACGTGGAGCCGGCCGGCGAAAGCGACTTGTTCTCCGGCGCTGCCGATCGGGCGCAACCCGGCCCCGAGCATGGCTCTGGCGATTCCGTCCCGAGCCTCGGGACTCTGAGCGTGTTTCCAACTGATGGCGAGTTCGTGGGCCAAGCAGCGCCAGAAATCCGCGTCCGCGGCGTCCGTTTTGGGTTCTGGAGAAATGAAATCCGCGGCCAATCGTTCGGCGCACCGCTCCCATTCCGGCCGGTCGCCGGTCCAGCCGTGGGTTTGCAGGAGCGAGAGCCACCGGTGGAGCAACAAACGCTGGTACAAGGGAGAAGCGGACAAAACGAGGGCGCAACGCTCCATGGGCGGAGTGCGTGCCAGAAGTTCTTCGGCTCCGGCAGCCGTCAAACGCACGTGGCGGGGCTGGTTGGCGGCGCGCGGCTCGTCTTGCAACCAGCGTGGCACTGCCTCCGCGATCGCGGGCGCGGCGCCCGTCACGGGAAAGAGGGCCTTTCCTGTCGGGCGGGTCGCGGACTCGGTCAAGCGAGCCGGCCCGTCGCAGCGGGCGGCCCGGAGCAGGGCATCGAAGACCAAGGATGGAACGCTGGGCACAGACACAAAACTAGCACTCAAAAGACGAGGCGTCAGGTGGGTCAAGTCACATTCCGTCACATTTTCCGCCTGCCTCCTTCCTAGCCAAAGGGTGCATTTTCCCCGATTCTATCGTTGGCGCTTTTTCCTCTTTGCTCCACAATGCCGCGCATGGAAAAGAGCACTTCCAAAGGATTTGGATGGGTGATCGCGGCAATCGTCTTGCTCGGAGGCGCCGGAGCCGCCGTTTGGTTCAGCCAGCAGCAACCGCCCGCCAGCCCGGCCAAGGATGCGGCCAGTTCTGAAAGTTCCGCGACCGCCAGCGCCCCCACCCCCCGCACGTTGCCCGCAAGCAGCTTGGAGAACCGGCCCGCGCCGCCTGCCCCCACTCCAGATCCCGCCCCGAGTCCAACGCCTGAGGACAGCCCACGCGCCGCCGCAGCCTTAGAAGAGATCGATACCGTATTGCGGGACCAGTCCATTCCCCAAGACGCCGCCGCCCTCCGGCTCGTGGCGTTGGCGGGTGATGGAAGTGTCCCCGAGCCGATTCGCAACGACGCTCTTCAGCACGCGATGAATTTGCTTCCGGATGAATCCTTTCACTCCCTGGAGCAGATGATCAAGACCAAGGCGACCCCGGCCGATTTGTTGGACCTCGTCTTTCATGAGATTCACAACCGCCCCGTCCAGGTGCAGCTTCCTACCGCTTTGTTGCTGATGAAAGAGCGGGCTGGGGAAGAGATCAGCCAGCAGGCCCGCGATCTGCTCTCCTTTCACCTGGAGCGCGATCTTGGGGATGACCCCGCCGCATGGACTGCCGCGGTGCAAGAGGCCACCAACAAGGCGATCGCGGATTCCAAATGAACGTTTTTGCGAGGTCAGGCGTCGGAGTGAGCTGACGTCAATCGGCTGGAATGAAAAACGCAGTAACCGAAGGAGAGTTTTCGTGGCTCGATGCAGCTCACGGAGCCGGCCCTGACTTCGTGGACGAGAAGCTCGCTCGATTGAGCGATGAGGAGTGGCAGCGTCTGGCTGGGCATCTTCGCCTCGCCTGGACGCCGCAACCTGAGCCGGACGCGAATCAGCGACTGATTCTCCAGGAGTTGGTCCCTTCTTCGCTCGCCAACCGACGCCAGGTCTTGCCGTTGCGGGTTGATTCCCCGGCGGAAGGAGAACCGGAAGATGCTTCCACTCCGCTCCACGTCGCCTGCCATCGCCCGTTTGACTTGGCGGCACGCCAGGAAGCGGTCCGGACGGCGGGCCGGCCTTTGGTTTGGCATCTCAGCCCGCCCCGCCGCATCGTGGAAGGGATTCAGCGTTTTTACGGCTTGGGCGCCGACACATTTGACGACATCCTCAAACATCACGCCGACGATCTGAGTGGCGACGACGAGGACGAGGGCGATTCCATCGACGACGAACCGGGCGACGACGAGGCCTCAATGAGCCGCCTCGTGAACCATTTCCTTCGCGAGGCCCTGAAACGCCGGGCCACGGACATCCACTTGGAGCCAATGAAAGACCGGTTGCGGGTGCGTTACCGGATTGACGGACACCTCCAGGAAGTGCCGACGCCGGAGCAGATCAAGCGGCTCCAATCGATGTTCCTTTCCCGGATCAAAATCATGGCGGGGCTGGACATCGGCGAGAAGCGCCTGCCGCAGGACGGCCGGATTTCCCTGACGCAGAAGGGCCGCAACCCGATCGATGTCCGGGTCGCGGTCATCCCGACGAACTTAGGGGAAGCAATCAGCTTGCGTCTTCTCGGGGCTGAGAAATACGATCTCACCAAGCTGCAGATGGCGCCGGACATCGTCACGGTGGTGCGCCGGACGTTGCGGCAGCCCAACGGGATCGTCCTGGTCACCGGGCCGACGGGGAGCGGAAAATCGACGACGCTTTACACCTTCCTCAGCGAGCTGAATACGGAGGAACGGAGGATCGTGACGATTGAAGATCCGGTGGAAAACCAACTGGCCGGAGTCACCCAAATCGCGGTGAAGGCGTCGATCGGGCTGACGTTCGCGGCGGGCTTGCGCTCGATCCTCCGGGGCGATCCGAACGTGATCATGGTGGGGGAAATCCGGGACTTGGAAACGGCGGAGATCGCGATCCGGGCTGCGCTGACCGGTCACTTGGTGTTCTCCACCTTGCACACGAACGACGCGCTCACCGGGATCACCCGTCTCGTGGAAATGGGCTTGGAACCGTTCCTCGTGGCTTCCTCGGTCCGCGCCTTCCTGGCCCAGCGCCTCGTGCGGACCTTGTGCCAATCCTGCGCTACGAAGAAGCGCTACGAGGCGATCGATCTGCAATCGATGGGTTTCCCGGCAACGGAGGACATGCTGCTCGCGGCCAAGGGCGAAGTTCCGAGCTGCGAAAGCTGCCGGGGCACGGGTTACTTTGGGCGGATGGCGGTTTACGAAATCGCGGAAATCAGCAGCGCGCTCCAAGACCTAATCACCCGCCGTGCCACCTTGGCGGAGTTGGAAGTGCAGGCAAAGTCGGAAGGCTTCCGCACGATGCGCGAATACGGCTGGGAGAAGATTATTGCCGGAAAGACCAGCGTGGATGAAGTGGTTCGGGCCACAGCCGGTTCATGAGCAAACTCACCGTCAGCGAGTTCCGTTACACCGCTCTGGAGGCCGGAGGCGGCCGCCGCACGGGCACCGTCTCGGCCGCCGACCGGGGTGAAGCGCTTAAGAAGTTAAAGCGGGACGGCCTGCATCCGGTGGAACTCGCGGAAGTGGCGAAAGCAGCCACTCCCTCAGAATCCGCCGCTAGCAAAGAAAAAGGCAAGCCCGCCGCCGCCACTCCCAAAGCGGCGGCTCGCCCGGAAGCTGCCTCTTCCAAGGATCGACCCACCGGCAAGTTGATCCTGAAACCGGATCAAGTGGTCGATTTTACCGAGGAATTCGCGGACCTTCTGACCGCCGGAATTCCAATGGACGACGCGCTCGTCTTGATCGAGCGCCGCAAGGAAAAATCCGCGATGCGTGACGTCGCCGCTGGGGTGGCGCTGCATGTGAACGAGGGCAAATCGCTGGCTGAGGCACTGCGGCGTACTTCGTCGAGCTTCGGAGACCTTTACTGCGCCCTCGTGGCCGCCGGTGAGGCGAGCGGATCCTTGGGCCAGATTTTGCGCCGTCACGCCGCTTACCTGCGCAACATGCGGGAACTCAAGGGCAAGGTGCAGGGGGCGATGATTTATCCTTCATTCCTGGTCTTCTCGGGGCTTCTGGTGATGGTGCTTTTTGTCAGCTACCTCCTGCCCAGGCTTGCCAAAATGCTGGAGTCGCAAGGAGCCAAGCTCCCGCCGCCCGCGGCCTTTCTCATGGCGGCCGGAGGCGTGCTCAAAGATTTTTGGCCTTACCTGCTCATCGGACTGATCGCCGTGGTTTTAATCCTGCGTTTGGCGATGAGATCCCCCAAGTTCCGGGAGACTTGGGATCGGGCCGTCCTCAACCTGCCGGGCACGGGCGAGCTTCTGTGGGCTCGATTTCACGTCCAGTTCACCGAGACCTTTTCCGGTCTGCTGAAGAATGGCCTAACCATGCAGCGGGCTATGACGCTCTGCCAGAACACAACTTCCAATCAATTCCTGCGCCAACGAATCGCTACCATTAGCGATTTAGTGAGCAACGGAAGCACGCTGGCCAATGCCTTTGAGAAATCCGAGGCCTTCCCGCCCTCCATTTGCGATATGGTCCGCATCGGGGAACATACTGGCCAGCTCCCGGAATCCCTAGGCAAAGCCGCGGAACGGCTCGACCGCGATCTGACTCGCCGGATGGAGACGATCGGTGAACTTTTCCAACCCGTTATCATCTTGGTGCTCGCCCTAGTTGTGGGCGGCATGGCTTGGATTATGATGGGCTCCGTTTTCGAAACCATCTCCCGCCTGCAAAACCGCGGTTAATTTCCCCTTCTTTTCCCGTCAAACATCCCCAGATTTGCCATGAAAGCACTTCATCCCCGCTCTCTCCGCCGCATCGGCGCCTTCACCTTGTTCGAAATGATCTTGGTGCTGGCCATCATCGCCATCCTCATCGGACTCGGCATTTATCACCTCTCCGGCACGGAGGACACCGCGAACATCGTCAGAGCCCGAGCCGATTGCAAAACCATCGCGATGACGCTTACGCAATACAAAGTGCGTCACTCGCGCCTCCCGAACCAAGGGGAAGGCTTGGCGCCGCTGACCAAAGGCCCGGATGGCTCCAGCCTGATCAAGCAGGAAGCGCTCACGGATCCGTGGGGCCAGCCGTATCAATACCGCAATCCGTCCCGCAAGGGGAACGGTAGCTTCGATGTCTTCTCCGCCGGTCCAGACGGTCAGCCGGAGAGCGCCGACGACGTGTATTGATTGAAGCGAGCTTGCGACGCTGCCCCGGTTGAGTTCCGCCGCCGGTGCCTCCGTTCCGCCATGAAGACGCCCTCACTCAGCCAGCGCGGAGCTGCCAGGAGCGGCGCGGCAGGATTCACCCTGCTCGAGCTGGTCTTCGTCATGGCCATCATCGCGTTGGTCATGGGAATGGGGGCGTTCTCGCTGGCGGAGTTCGAGCAGAACCGGTCCATCGACGTGGCTCGCACCGAATTGACATTCCAGGTGCGTCAGGCGCGGCAGGTGGCTTTCGATACCGGAGAAACGGTGTGGGTGGTGTTTCAGAAGAACCGTTTTGGGCTGCTGGATTCCAAAGGCCCTGATGCCATCGCGTGGTCGGAGTTGCCGGACATTGGCATTCGCTTGCGCCGCGCGGGGGAACGAGAATGGCAACAACCCGAACTCTTCTTTTGGGAGTTCACCCCCCGCCAGTTGGGCGAGCCCTTGACCGTACGGTTGACTGGGGGGCAAGGAGCGGACCTGGCTCTAGAATTTAGCCCGTTGAGTGGCGAGTCTCGGTTGCTCGATATCACCAAGCTGCGATGAACGTGTTCCCGCTGCGCCCCCGTTCTCGTGCGAACTGCCGTGAAGGCGGCTTTACCCTCCTGGAGGCCATCTTGGCTTGTGCGGTGTTCTCGGTGGCCGCGATTTCCCTGGCCCACAGCTTGCAACTGCTGGGGGATATCGTCACCAACGTGCGCCGGGAAGAGGAGATCGTGAGGACTTTGCGCACCATGCTGGAGGAGCAACGATTTCTGCGCCCTCTGCGTCCTGGGGAGGAGGAACTGGAATCCCCGCTCCCTGATGTCAGTTTCCGGACTGTAGTCAGTGAGTTCGAGGCGCAAAACCGGGACGGTCAACCGATCACGGGGCTTTACCGGGTGGCCGTGGTGGCGCGCTGGAGAGAGGGCAGCCAAACCCGGGAACGGATCGCCGAGTCGTTGTGCAATGAAGAAGTTCCGCAATACTGACAGCGCCTTCACGCTGCTCGAGACGATCTTGGCGCTGGGCGTGACCTTCCTGATTGTCACCACCGCGTTTGGAGTGGTGACATCTTGCATGGAACTCGGCGATGCCGTGCGAACCAGCAGAACAGGGAGGGAAGAAGCCGCCGCCGTCGAGGATCTCTTCCGGAACTTCTTCAGCGCGCTGCCTCAGGATTCCGTGTTGCAGTGCAAGCTCTCAGGCTCATCCCGCGCTCCTTTGAGCGAGATTCGTGTGCAAAATGCCCCTGCCTTGGCGGGCGCCGTGCTTAATCCTGGGCCCAACGAAGTCATGGTGATTCACACCACGGAAGAACCGGGAGGCTACCTCCGCCTCGGCGTGGGCGTTTCGGAAGGCCGCATCGGCAGCGCTCGCCCGGGTCCGACGCTCGGTTTTGCCATTGCTGGCCAAATCTCCGCATGCCGCTGGCGTTTTTTCCAAGCGGATCGCAACCTATGGCAAGAGAAGTGGGAGCCGAACATGGGACGACCCCGGTTCGTGGAGCTGACCTTTGCCCAAACGACCGCTGTGCCGGAACGCTGGGTCTTTCCGGTGCCCGTATTTGCTCCGCCACCACCGCCAGGGGGCGGAAATCCGCAGAATCCAAACCCGCCTCCAGATCAGGACGGAGATGGAAATCCGGACGCTCCGCCTCGTCCTCCTCAGGGCGGCCGAAACCCGAATAACCCGGGAGCGGCGCCCCGGCCCAACCCCACCCAAGGTGGCCGATGAAGATTCGCGACGCACAAAACCTCGACGCTCGCGCCACCGTCGGCAGTGCTCTGCTTGTCGTCATGTGGTGCATCGCCGTCATGGTGACGGTCCTCATCTTGGCCACCAGCACGGTGGAGCAAGAAATGAACAGCGTGTCTGGACGCATTGCCCGGGACCGGGCCCGCCAGCTCGCTTTGGCTGGGCTTGCGCTCGCCAATAATCCCGCCGTAAAACCGGGCGATCCAATTCTCAACCAGGACCTTGGCAATGCCGAACGGATTCAAGTTCACATTACCTCGGAGGAGGCACGATTGAATCTGAATTTCTGGCTCGCCGATGAGCGCCAAGCTTCCTTGGTGCAACTCTTTCGCACCTGGGGAATGGAGCGCCGGGATGCCGAGCGGCTTGTGTATGCAATGGCGGATTGGATCGACGGCGATGTCTTGAAGCGCGCCCAAGGCGCTGAAGTCCGGGATTATCCGGTGAAGAACCGTCCCTACAACCGTCCCTTTACAACGCTAGACGAAGTGCGGTTGGTGCGTGACTTCGTGCTTTTGGAAACCGTTCGCCCAGACTGGCGTTCCCGGATCTCCGTGCGCGGCCAAGGAACTCTCGACCTCATGGCGGCTCCCGCGGATCTCATTATTGGGCTCACTGGCTGCTCTCCTGAATCAGCAGCGCTCTGGCTCCGCAATCGATGGGGACGCGACGGGATCCGCTATTCCGACGATGATGTGGAGCCCAGTTTGGAGCAGGCTCTGGCGCAACTGGGAGTGGCGGCGAACAACGGCGTGGGCCAGTGGCTCACCGTTCAAGGACCGACACGGCGGATCCAGTCCATCGGCATGGCAGGTGATTACGCGCACATTGTCAGTCTGGTGATGGCGCAGCGCGGCGGCAACGATGGGGAAGGCGGAGGCGGCGGCATCGCCGTTCCTCCCGGTGGCGGAGGGTCGTTGCTTTGGAAAGAGGAGCGCAGCGGCACGATTGAAGGCCTGCTTCGCTCTGGCGGCAATGACATTCAGTTCTGAATGCCCACCAAATCGGACGACGGAGGCGCTCCATCTTCCGGCAGGAAGCCATGACCTTCCAAAAACGCATTCACGACGGAAACGCCGTCGCCAATTTGCCCTCCGAGGCTGTTGGCCTCGTTTGTCAGAACCTGATCCACCTCCATGACGACGTCGGAATGTTGGGCAAAACCGATCGTACCATCCGGCCCCTTTTGCCCATCTTCGCTAGACGAAGAAACGACGCCGCCGGTTAGCTTCGGGGCGATTCGCACTTGGATGTCGAAGCTGCTGCTCTTGAGCCGAATGGAATTAGATACGGTGCCAAAGGCGCACAGGGCGGCGTTCCCGGATCCTTGGCAGGAAAAGGTCGAAATCCATTGCTTGTTCGCATCGAGCCCAATGAAGAAATCTCCTCCAGCGACCGGGGCGGTGTAGGTGGCCAAGTCCTCGATATCTCGATTCACCATCATCATGGAGGGCTGGCCACCGAGGGCGGGCGCGATCAGGTAGCCGCCATCGAAGAAATCGACGTTGTAGCTGACTACCTCGCTGAAGCTAATCCGGTAAATGATGACCTGCGCCTGGAGATCCTGGGGGATGAGCAATGCAAACGCGAGCAGCAGAGGCGCGATCCATCCAAAGAGCCATGGAAGGGCGATGATTGGCTTCATGGCGTCACGGGAGCGGGCGAAGCAGTCATGCCAGCTTGAGCCGCTGGGACAGGCAGGCCCTTGGCGGTGCTCTTTTTACCGAAGACCTTTTTCCACATGGGAACTTTCCCGCCTCCAGCCGCAAACGCACGAGTACGGGGATCTGCTTGGTGCGGGAAGCTTGGGATTCCATCGGCGAGCGCGGCGTCTTGGGAAAGTTCGTTGCCCACTTCGGGAGCCAGCTGCGGGCTATCGACAATCGTTGGCTGCAGGAAGATCAAGAGCTCGCTGCGGTCTTTCTCCATTTTGTTTGTACCGAGGGCAAGCCGGGCAATAGGTATGCGGTTCAGGATGGGGAGCCCGTTCGAGCCTTCGCGATCGCGCTCAGTGATCAAGCCTCCGAGCAGAACGGAGGAACGGTTGGGGACGACCACCGTGGTGGTCAGCTGTTGAGTGGTGATATTCGGGACCGAGTTTCCGCCGATGATGGTCCGGTCGCCGACGTCATCGTTCTTCTGCTGGATTTGCAGAGTGACTTCATCCTCGGAGTTGATCAGGGGAATCACCTGGATTTCCAGAAGCACCTCTTCGTATTGGACGGTCGCGGAAACGGACGCGTTCTGCCCCGGCAACGTTCCTGCCGTGGTGAGCGTGTTCGAGGGCACGGCAATGCGTTGCCCCGTCGAGATTGCCGCTGGCACGTTGTTCAAGGTAAAAACGGTCGGCTTAGAGAGGACCTTGAAAAGGCTTGAACCTTCTAGCAGGGTCAGGTAGGTGCTCAACCGGTTGCCAATCAACCCATACAGAGAAAAGCCACCCGTCGTTGCGCCGACCAGTTTTGCGAAGTCATTTAGCTCGCTGACGTTCGGTGCGGCGCCAGAGGTCAGCCCTCCGCGTGTTCGCAGGGAGCCAGCCATCTGGCCGTCCAAGGTTCTGAAGAAATCCACTCCCGACTCAAGGTCGTGACCCAGTGTCAGCTGACCAATCACCGCGGAGATGATGACCTGCCGTGGTTTCCTGTCCAGCTGGGAGACCAATTCCCCAAGGGTCTCGAGGTGGTCAGGAGGTCCTGAAATGAACAGTTCGTTCGATACGGGATCCGCGATGATGAGGGTTTTTCCGACGATCACAGAGAGCGGTGCTTGATTTCCCCCTGACCCTCCCGAGCCGAACGATGAACCAAAGCCAGAGCCCGACCCCGATCCAAAGCCAGACCCGCCTCCGCCAAAACCGGAGCCGCTGCCAAAACTTGACCCCGAGCCCGATCCTCCCGATAGCGAAGAACCGAAGGCGGAACTCCCACCGCCCGAGTTTAGACCGCCGGAAAGCTGTGGACGCATGGCTCCACCGATGCCGCTGGCGGCGCCAGCGCTACTTCCTTCTGAACCCGTTTCATCCGACTTCGCCCCCGAAAGCAACGAACTCCGGAGGGCATCGAGCACTCCCAGAACAGAAACGTAGCGCAACGGAATCGAAAGAAATCGACGGGAATCCGCTGGTGCGTCCAACTCCTGCACGAGCAATTCAATCCGTGCCATGTCGAAAGGCGTGGCGATTACCAGCACCCGGTTGGTTCTAAGGACCGCGAAAATGCGTGGGGCTGGCGAGGAACCAGTGCGGTCCCCCATGGAGCCGACGGAAGCACCAGCCTGAACCGTGGGGGGGGAGGCCGGGGGTGGAAGCGCGCCCCCGTTCGCAGGCGGCGTATTGGCCGCAGGAGTCGCCGGTTGAGGTCGCCCTCCTTGAGAGCCGGGGCGGCTGCCACTTCCACCGGTCTCCGCATCTTCAAGACCGAGCAATTCCTTGAGAGCTTCGACGACATCTTCCGCGTCGGCTCGCTCCAGTTGGAAGGTGCGTTGCTCAGTCATGCCGGGCCGGACATCAATATTCGTCATGAGCTCCAGGTAGGCGCGGATGGTGACGCTGTTCTCAGTGATGACCAACGCTTGGGCATTAGCCAACGGGGTGATCGAGCCATAGGGATGTCCCGGCGCGATCTGTTGCAGCGCGGCCACGGCATCTTCCGGTGGAAGGTAGGACAGGGGCAGGATAAAGGTAATCACCTCGTCCGATTCCGGAAGCATCGCCGGGTCGGAAAAAACGCGAATGCCCTCGTTGCGGGGTTGCTTGCCGGCCTCAAACGCCACCACCTTCACCATTCCCGGTCCACTGGGAATGATCGCGTAGCCATTGAGCAGCATGCTTTGCTCGATGAATTGAATGGCCTGCTCACGGCTGAGATAGCCGGTGGTGTCGATGAGGACCTTGCCCCCCTCGACCGCATTGTCCAAAATCATTTTTTTTCCCGTCAGCTCCTCATACTGCATCAAGATGAGATGCAGGTCCCCAGTTGGGAACGAGAGCCGAACCCCTGCAGATGGCACCTGCGCGGAAGCGCGGTGCGCAGGGCTCCCGATAATCGCCACACTGACAATCACCAGGGAAGCGAAGGGACGAAGCCCTGTGAGTATTCGAGTCATCGACTGGCGGGGGGAAGGGAAGTGTTGGCGAAAGCGAAGAGAGCCGGGGAGTCCGCCTTCGGGCGGGAGAAAGAAGACTGGGGCGCACTCTGGGGCAGAATGATACGCCGCCGACTCTTCTGTTGAGCGGCGGCGGGATCTGCGCCCGGGGGAGGCATCGCACCCGTTGGTGGCGGGAGGGGAGGAGTGACGGGCTTTCTGCCAAGCGCGCCTTGGGCAGCGGCGGCCGCCGGAGCCCCCAAACCGCTGCCAGCGGGGGCATTGGTCTGCTGTTGAGAGTACCCGACCACAGCCGTTTCCGCGCCTTTGCGAAGACTTACTTTCACCTGACGGGGATCAGGATCTTCGACGATTTTTTCGAAGGAGATGCCTGAGTCCGACGGAGTCTGGTTGGTCAGCTTCGTGTAGGCTCCGGAGGTTTTGTCTTTTAAATAAATTGTGATTTCTCCCTCTTTGTCGGAGAACCCCGCGAGATCCAAGTTCTCAGCAAAGGACCGCACGTTCGTAATCGCGGCCGCGACGGTTTTGAGCTCAAACGGGGAGCGCTCCCAGATGGATGTGTATCGCTCCGTGGGGAGCTGTTCCGGGGGGGTGAAAGGGCTTTCCCCCGCGGCAAACGCCCAGCTATAAGCCAAGCCACCTAAAGTCAGGGCGTAGCGGATAGACTTCCCGTACCGGGAGATTCTGGGGAGAGCCTGTACCATTGCCAAATTTCAACGCTACACTTTAGCACTGCGGAATTATCATCTTCAGGAGTCATTTTCAAGAAATTAATCTGCCGGAAGTGCCCTGGCAGAAGAAGTTTTTGAAACCAGAAGACCAAACTCTTCAGGTCTCCCGTCGCGGTGACCACCAGCCCAAGTCCTTTTGGCTGCCCTGGACCGACACCTGCCGGAGTGGCCGGTTTCCCATCAGCGGTGGCGTCGACGAACTTCGGGTTCTGCAACGAAACCGAATGAGCGCCGGATGCCTCCTGCACGGCGCTGAGCAGGCTGCTCTTGGCATCGCCATCGTTTGCGTGGACGGGAAGATTGTCGTTGATCCAGCGACGCCTGTCCTCCCAGGTGACACCTCCATTGCGCAGCTCATTCGCTTCCACCTCGCGTGTCTCCACGGCCACCTCTTGTTCCCAAAGGCTGGCGCGCCAAGTCCTCACTTTCGAGGTTGCCAGCGACAACCCGCCAAGCAAGAGGACGACAAAGACCCCCAAGGCCAACTTTTCCTCACGGTTGCTCAGGGACATCTTGGAACGTGGCTTGAATTTGAAAACTTGCCCGGCCATCTTCCTGGAAGCCAGGACTCGGAGCGTCCCAGACCGCTTCCGTCAGGACGACGTTCTGTTGAAGCCGATTTTGATATTGGATCGCCAGCTGCGGCGTGCTCGCTTCTCCCGCGACCATCACGCTGTTTAAGGTGCATTCAAACTGCGTTACCCGCACCCCTTCGGCGGGAATCTCGTTCACGCAGCGCAACAAAAGTTCCTGCGGATAGCGTTGCGGGTTGAGCGCCGGTTGCAAAAGAGTCCACATCTCCCGGGCTTCCCGAAGACTGGACAACTCCGGCTCAACTTGGTCTAATGCCGCCATCCGCGTCTCGATCTCTTTCTGCTTCGAAATCGCCGGCTGAACCATCAGGAAGCCTCCCACCACCATCACCACCAGGGCGAAGAGTGCGAAGGTCCGCAGCCGGTTGCGGCTCTTCACCCGGCGTCGATAGTCGGCCGCGGGCGGAGGGACCAAGGTCGCCGAGATGTCGAACCCAGGGTCCGACGGCAACTGCTGCTCCATTCCATCGGTCCATCCCAGCATCCTGGCGAGCGCGTGCCGACTGGAGGGATCCCCGAACTCGCCCCGGAAAACCAACAAGCCGGAACGGACAGGGACGCCGGATAGCCGTAGTGATAACTCGACCATGTGGATCTCTTCCGCTAACTCCGCGTCCAGTTCCGCACGTGACAAACTCTGGCAATGCAGCGGAAAGTTAGCCACGGCCCCGCACCAGACCGCCGTGAGCCGACCTGATTCCCTCCAAATCGTCACGGAGTAAGGCCGGTAAGAATAGGCCCAGGCGGACGGGGCGAAGCAACCCGCCTTGGCAAATTCATCTAGAGGTGGCTGGCCGGGCCAGCAGGCGGCAGAGCAGAGCACGTGCCCATCCTCCGAGGCCATCAACGAGACCGTACGCCCTTGATCGCGACCGTCCGGTTGCCAACCCCGGGTCTCCATTTCTAGCTTCAGCATCTCCTGCCGTTCCGCCGCCGTTCCCGACGGCAGACGAGCCCATAGGTAATCAAAATGCAGGCTGGGGACGGCTACCCAGGTCTCTTCATCGATCACGCGGCTCTCCTTGGGCCCAAGCGCAATCCACTCGGATCGCCCGTTGGCTCGGCGATAGTACATCCAGTCCTCCGGCCCCGGAAGGACCAGCTTGGTCGGTGATGGCGAACTCATGCTGGGAGAATGGTCTCGGGTTCCGGCCCCGGCCCCGCGATTCTTAGACGAGCCTCTGGCGAATCACAAGCAGAACTTCCTCGCGCTAAAACCTGCGGTTCACAAAAAATGCACAATTGACGGCAATCTGCGCCTTGCCTTGTGAAAAAGGTTTTGTTAAGTTTAAGTCAACTCAACATTCAACAAAAATGAAGCTTAACCGCTCCTTCTTCCTTTGGTGTGCCCTCATCCCCGGCGCTCTCTCGGCAGGCGACACCAAGCAAGTCGTCATCGAAGATCCCAAGCCCTTCTATGACGCCCGCCGCCCCGTTACCAATCCAGTTCTCAACGATCTCGCCGTTCCCCGGACCAAACTCCACCCGGTGATGATTCACCAGACGATGCCATCCACCATCGACACCACGCTGGGGCAAGTTCCGGTCGGCGGAGATCTGCAACTTTACGCCCTTCAAGCCGAGTGGGCGGTGACCGAGCGATTTGCTCTTCTCGCGAACAAGGACGGATACATCGTCTTCGATCCCAACAACAGTCTGACCAAAACCAGTGGTTGGGCCAACCTCGGTGTCGGCGCCAAGTATGCCTGGCTCTACAAGCCGGAGAAGGGCGTCGCTTCCAGCATTCAGCTCGCCTATGAAATCCCGAGCGGCGATACCGACGTCTGGCAAGGCACGGGCGATGGCCAGTTCGTCCCCACGCTGTTCTTTTTGAAAACCGCGAACCGCTGGCAGTTCCAAAACGCCGTCGGCGCCCGCCTTCCGCTCGATGATGCCGACAGCGCGTTCCTCTATGACAGCGTTCACCTTGGTTACAATCTTACCGACTGGTTCTATCCCCTCATGGAAGTGAACTGGATGCACGTCACCAATTCCGGTTCAGGGGAGCAACGCTTCGGCGCTCAAGCCGGCGGAGCCGTTCCGGCGATCGCGAATTTCGAAGCTGGCGACCTCGTGAACTGGGGCGCGGCCAACTCCGGCACCTTCAACGACCTGGTGACCCTCGGTCTCGGATTCCGCATCAACTGCCCGCACCTCGACAACATCGACTTCGGTGCCGCTTGGGAATTCCCGCTGACGGACGGCAACGCCACGATCTTGGAAGATCGCTTCACGTTCGACGTGGAAATCGCGTTCTGATCGATCCGGCCGAGCGTTTTCCGCTTCATCGCCAGTGGCTGGTTCGCCCATGCCCTGGCGACTTTTTTTATTTTTCCTTGTCCTGCATGGTCACGGCGTTGGCGTAGACCTTGGCTGCCACGGGGTTGAGGGCGTCCTCTTCACTGGGGCGATGTTCCCAAATCTTCACGGCAGGCTGATCGGGACGCAGGGCGTAAACCTCCACCGCCAATCTCCGCTCGGCCCCGGGAGGCAATGGCAGTTCCTTGACTTCTACGCTCACCGGCAGCCCGGAGCGCGCAAGGCCGCCGATAACCACGTCCGTGACGATGTTGTTCCCCACTTCGGTGACGTGCAGGTCACCGATTTTCACGGTAGTTTGATACCCAACCGAGGCTACCCAGATTTCCCCCGGGTGATCAAACCCCTGGATGGCTCGAGGCACGGCTGGCACGACGCCGGTAGGCTGAAACTCGGAATCTTGGAGGAAGTCGAGCTCGTCGTTGAGGATCAGTTGCCGTACCCCGGGGTCTGCTTCCAGGTTGAAGAACTTGGTGTTGTCGAACTTCCACTTTCCCTCCTCACGGATGAACTTGAGCATGAGGATGTTCTCCGGGACGTGCCCCTCCAGAAGCCCGAAATCGACCCGTCCGTAGTAAATCAAATTCGCGGTGTCCCCTCGCTGCAAGGTGGCCACGTGCCGGAGGGTGGCGATCTCCGGGAGCCGGAAAGGGAGGTCAAAGATCGCATCGGGCCACTTGGCCTTGCGGGAGACGACGTAGTTCCGCGTGAGCACCTGCCGGGAAGCGGCGGTATGCTGTTGCCATTGCGTCAAGTTGCGCAAGTTCATCGCTCCCGCCCAACCGCGATAGGTCCGCTCCAGCTCGAATTGCAATTCCTCCGCACCAACGGGCAAGCAAGTCAAAACCAGGGCCAGGGACAACAGCCGCAGCGGGAAAAAGCGGGAAATCATGATCTTCAGTGGACGACGGGACGACTCTGATTGGACCGCAATCCGGGGGAAAGGGAACGAAAAATGCTCCTGAAGTTGAAATTCTGCTGTCAAGACCCGATGGATTCCGTCGTAAGCTGGGAACCGGCCCGGATTTTAGGACGGAACCGCATAGACCGATATGAGCACATCGCAAGGAGAGACGTGGGTTGACCGCACGCGGCAGATTCTCGATCTCGCCCAAGAGCATCTGTACAAAGAGACAGAAGATGGCGTGGAGCTGAAGGCCTACATCTTCTCCCCGGATCGTGAAACCAAGCAGCTCCGGCCGGCCATCCTCTTCTTCGCGAGCGGACTTTGGGAGAACATGAGCATCACTCAGTTTGCCCCGCAGTGCCTCCACTTCATCGCCCGGGGCGCGGTGACCGTGCTTGTCGAATACCGCGTCCGCTCGGCTCATGGTACGGGGCCGATCGAGGCGATGTCCGATGCTCGTTCCGCGATCCGTTGGGTCCGCTACAACGCGGAAGCGCTCAAAGTTGATCCCATGAAAGTCGTCGCCGTCGGCGGCAGCAGTGGCGCCCACATGGTGCTTGCCGCCGCCATGATTCCCGGCGTGGCCGATGACCCGAACGACCCGAACATCAGTTGCGTCCCGGATGGCATGGCGCTTTTTTGTCCCATCGTCGATACTTCCCGGCCCAATCTCATCTTGGAGAAATTCCCAAGTGTCGAGGACGCCAGCCGCTGCAATCCGTCCCGTTACGTCGGCAAGCACGTCCCACCCACCATCATTTTCCACGGCACCGAGGACCGCGTGGTCCCCTACGAGCCGGTCGTGAAGTTCGTGAACCAAGTGAAGAAGAAGAGCAACGTCTGCGAACTCTGTCTTTTCAAAGGCCGCGACCACTCCTTCTACAACTTCAACGTCAATCCCGAAGGTTACGACACCACCGTCGCGGAAATGGACCGCTTCCTGGTCGCCCAAGGCTTCCTTAGCGAGCGCACCCAGCCCGTGGAAGGCGTGGTTGGGGATTGGTGAGCGGCGGAGGACTGGCATGAAGCGCTGGCTGCTCGCCTTGCTACTCCCTTTCGCCCCCGCGCAAGCCGTGGAAGTCATCGCCCATCGCGGCTACTCCGCCCTCGCTCCGGAAAACACCGTGGCCGCCTTTCACCTTGCTTGGAAAAAAGGCGCGGACTCCTGTGAACTCGATCTCTACCTCACGGCGGATCAAGAAATCGCCGTTCTTCACGATGCCAACACGCAACGCACCACGGGCGTCGCGAAACTCGTCAAAGAGTCCACTCTGGCGGAACTGCAAGCGCTCGACGCTGGTTCTTGGAAAAGCCCGGACTTCACCGGAGAGCCCATCCCCAGCCTGGCGCAAGCCTTGGCCACGCTGCCAGAAGGTCCGCATCGCTTCTTCTTAGAGATCAAAGACAAAGACCCGGCGCTCGTTCCCGTCCTGGCCCGCAAACTTGAGACCTGGAAGCCCCGTGCCCGCCAACTTTGTGTCATCGCTTTCGACCGCACCGTCGCCCGGGAAACGAAACGCGCCCTCCCTTGGCTGCCCGTGTATCGCCTCTCCGCTCCAGCTGATCTTGCGGCCTTGATCCAAGACGCCCAAGCCGATGGCCTCGACGGCCTCGATCTCAGCCTCCAATGGCCGTGGAGCCCGGCGATGGTCGAACAAATCCGCCAAGCCGGCCTGGGAGTCTACGTTTGGACCGTCAACCAGCCCGCCGACGTCCAACGCCTCGCCGCGCTTGGCATCGATGGCATTACCACGGACGATCCAGTGATGGCCAGGGCCGCCGTCCGGTAGATCTGACCGGCTTGCGACTGCTCCGCAGTCTTCTTACTGGCTATCTCCGGCTTGCAGCAGCATTTGCTGAATCTGCGACTTCGTTGCCTTGGGGAAGAGAACTCTGAGAGCACTTTCCGGATCGAGACCTTTGAGTCGTTGTTCCGGATCAAGACCTTTGAGTCGCTGTTCCGGATCGAGACCTTTGAACCACTCTTCCGGGGCGAGTCCTTTGCGGCGCTGCTCGGCGTCGAGTCCCTTGAGGCGCTCTTCCACGGTGGCTTCCGCCATGAGTTTTTCCCGGGCTTCGCGCCGGTAATCTTCCGATGTAATGGCCATGATCCGGATTCCTTCCTTGGAATAGCAATCTGCCACTTCTTGGCGGAAAAGCGAGTGCAAAGCCCAGTCCTTGGCCTGGAAGTGGGCCAGGCCGTATTCCACGAGTTCAGGCTGTCCGCTGAGCACGTGCCAAAGGGCGTTGCGGGGACAGCGGGCTACTTCCCGGGGAATGATGAGCCGGATCGGCAGCCTGCCCAGACTCAGCTCGTAATTGCCATCCGGGCCGCCTGCTTGCCAGGTTTCGATACCGGGTTGGAGCCATTCCGGGCGGTGCGTGCTCACGCAGAAGAGCCGCACCTTCCCTTCGGCCACCTGGTTTTCCAAAAACACCTCCCGGGAGTGACGCGTCGCTTCGTCGCTGGGTAATTCGGGCGGTTGTGTTGTCTCCGAGGAGCGCAGAGGATCCCAATCTCCTTTGTGCTCCAGCTTCAGGTAATCGACCAGATAGCCAACCAATTCCCAGAGCGTGGAGAGCTTCGCCGAAGTCCCTGGAGACCGGTAGGTGATGAGGTTGTGGGCGCTCAAGTCCGTCAGGCCGTCTGGCAAATCCGGCCAGAGCCAATCCTTTGGAGCAAGGTCGCGAGGCTGCGCGTCTGGGACGATCCGGATGAGGGCAAAATCCAGGCGGCTGCGGCGGGCCGACAGGTCCAACTCTTGAACTACGAGGAAAGGCAGCCCCGCGAGCAAATCCGAGAGCCCTTTTCCTACCAGCCTGTGCCAATCGCTGTTCACGCTTCCGCCCCTCGCACTGGGATGGCTCTGTGGTCAAGCAGTTCGTTGCATGCAGGCTTCAGTTACGATCACTGAAATCGCGAGTGATTTTGACGGAAAATACGGTGACGGGCTCATCGGCGGAGTTCAAACCCTCGGCTCCAGAATTTTCCGGAAGGCGCGGGGAGCGCAGAATCTGGTCTCCAGACTTTCCGGAAGGCTCGGGGAGTGCAGGGTGCCAGCAAACTTCGTTGGGAGGACAAACTCTATCGTCCAAAGCCCGGGGTGGCAATCAGTAGCGCATCATCACGCCGAAATGGAATTTCCCGTTTTCGACGTTTTCACCCAAGCCGGCGTCGTCCACGTTCCACCCGTAGGATGCGCGCAGGCTGAGGCGGGTGGCGAGGCGGTAATCCATGCCGAGGCCGAGACTGTGGAGGCTGGGATCGGGGTCGTTGAACTCTGCGTCGTTATTGTAAAGGAAGGCGGAGTCTTGGAAGGCGTAGAAGACAAGGCTGTCTTCACCCAGGCCCGATTCCGGAGGCGCCACATGGAGCGGGGGAAGCATAAACTGGATAGTGGTGATTGCGCCGGAGTCGCCACGGGCCAAGTTCTCGTCAAAGCCACGAACGGTTCGGTAACCGCCCCCAAGGAGTTGCTCCGTGGAGATGAGCCGGGCTTCGGTGTATTGGCCTTCCGCGCGGAAGAGTAGGCCGAAGTCTTTGGGAAGCTTCACGAAGCGTTCCAGCGTGCCTGAGGTGTAGAAGTAGTCGGCGGTGGAGCCCTGCCGCAGAGAGCTGAAGGACTCGTCGTTGTTCCCGTGCACTGAGCCGCCGGGACTGAGGACGGCGTTGAGTTGCAATCTGGTGGTGCCCCAGTCATCCGGAATGGTGAGGTCGTATCCAGTGCGGAGTTGAAAGACCACGGCGGTGGCATCGGCAAAGGAATCTCCCCCGAAGAGGATGTCCGTGTTGGTGCTCTTGTAATCCGTGCCGATCGTCAGGTTACTGCGCCAAGTGGGCCGGAGCCGGGGCAGGGGAATGCGATAATTTCCGGTGGCCTGGAGGCTTTTGCCATCCACCGTGAGCGGGAACGCGGGGTCGTCTGGGTTGGACGAGCTGAGCACGTAGGCACCAAAGACTTCGATGGTGTGGCGCCACGGAAGCGGAGCCTGATAGACCATCGAATGCGGGTTGAGGTTGTTCAGGTCCGCATCGCCGCTGAAGCCGTAGCTCGCGGAGTGCTCGGAGCCGAGAATATTATTCCAAATCAATCCGCTCGCCCACTCGGTTTGGCCGGTCTGGTTGATCCCGGTGTTGGCGTAACCGGCATAAGCTTGGATTGGACGAAGATCGTCAGTTTTGAGGACGAGGTCACTCGTGCCGTCCGCCTGGCCGCGCTCGTAGATGAGATCGACGCGGCGGCCGGGAACTTCGTTGAGCCACTCTACGTCGGCTTCGAGGTCGCGGCTGTTGATGCGCTCTCCCGGAGCGAGGCGTATCTGACGGATGAGCTTGTCCGGTTTCGAATTGGTCGCGCCTTCGACGACGATCTTGCCGAGCACGGCTTCACGGACGATGAGCTGAATTTTACCCTTAGTGATATCTTGCTCGGGGAGGTAAACATCGACCAGCGGGTAGTCAGAAGAGCGATATGCCTGGATGATCCCAGACGTGAGCTCTTGAAGGCGCGCTAGGGTGACCTCTTGGCCTATGTAGGTGGCTTCCAGTGATTCCGCGAGCCCAGCCGGCAGGAAGACGCCTTCTCCGGCCTGGATTTTCCCGGGGCCATCGATGGCTGGAGATTTGCTGACGAGGTCCTGCCGGGCCACGATGCGGATGGCGGTGAACTTGACTCCGAGGGGGGTATTGTCCGCCTTTGGGGAGGCCGGCTCCTCTTGGGGGAGCTTGGGCTTGGAAGTTGGTACGGCAGGGGGCAGGCCCTCGGTGCGCTGCGCCCGTGATTTCTCCACGAGCACGCCTTCCTGGGCAAGGCAAAGACCTGCCGCAAGGGCGCACACTGAAAAGAGGGCGACTGCCCGGCCGAAGCCGGAGAGCCTATGTTTGCGTAACATGTTGTCAGGTTTCTAGGACAGCCCCCACCTACAGCCCATTCAGCGAACCTTCAAGTTCTGTTTGTGTTAGGGCATTCAAATTCTCTCCGAGGCCAGCCGCTCCGCCCGCTCCGGGATTGGTGCCGTTGAGCATTAGATCCACGCTTCCAGAGCTTGGATTGACTCCGGCGGTGCCGTCTCCTCCGATCGCTTGGGAAAGGTCCGAGAACGACGGTGGGCTGGTTTGATTGTTTATCTCCTGCTGGGTTGCGGGGCTGGGCGGTGTGGTGAGATCGATCGGAAGAGTGCCATCTCCTGGGAGCGCCATCAGGTTTTCGCCCAAGGCTCCGAGGAGTTCTCCGGCGGCCATCGCGTCAGTCCCTGCGCCCAAAGACTGTTCGGTTTCCGGCGCTGCGTTGCCTTCCCCGGAGACACCCACCGTGCCATCATTGCCATCCGCGGTGCCGACTTCGCCCCGGCCCATGGCGGCGTTGAGTTCCATCTCCGAACCAACCCCTATGTTCTGGTTGATTTCCGATTGGCCCTGGAAGCTGATCACGCCTCCGGACATGGAAAGGGCTCCGATCGCCCCGCCGCTGTTGTACTGGGTTACGTAGAAGTCGGCCAAAGGTGATGTGTTGGCGTCGGGGAGTGACCCGACGGCTTGAGCGACCTGGCCAGCGATCCCCGTGGCTGGACCGCCACCGATGCCACCGCCCAGGTTGACGCCGCCCGGACCGGTGAAGTTGTCGATGACGTCATTGTTGGCGTTTGCGGCATTGTTTTGAGCCAAGGTCACGGCGCCGTTGGCGGTGTTTTGGAGAATGTTGCCGGCATCGACCAAGCCTTTGCTGCCTACGACCTTTTCGACGTCGGCGTAGGTGACGGTTCCTGAGCCGACTTGGTTGATAGGGGTATTGGTGTTGACGGCTGCCGGGATCCTCAGGGTGTCTTCACCCGGGCCGCCGTTGATGGCTTGGCTGAATGGATAGAAAGTGGTATCGACTTGGTCTTTGCCTGAACCGGTATTAAGAAAGAGGGCCTCGATTCCGCTGAAGGGATACACCGGATTGCGCGAAACCGAGTTCGCGGTAATCGTGTAGAAGTTATCGCCGGTCAGATTGCTGTCGTCGATGAACAGGGTATCCTTGGTCGTGTGGGCGTCGCCGAAGACGCCGGTAGCCACCGTGGCTTGATTTAGGAAGTTAAACCGATCATTCCCGGGACCTCCGCTGAGGGATTCAAAAGAGGAGAACGCCATTCCGACCCGCGCGTTGACCGGCGGCGCCGCGCTGAGGTAGCTGATGGTTCCCGTGTTGTCTTGCATGACTGAGAAGATGTCGTTCCCGGCCGAGCCGATCAGGTTGTCGGCCGAAAGAGAGCCGATTAGGTTTTCAACCCGGCTGTAGCTGGTCGCCGCGGTGGATACGCCTGCCGGGGCGGAGGCAAAGCTGACGGTGTCGATGCCGGCGCCGGTGTCGATCGTAAGACGTTGGGGTGCGTAGCTGAGGAGGACGGTGTCTGGAGTGGCAAGACCTTTGACTTCGATGCCGCTGCCGGACACGCGACGAAGATCGATCGTGCCTCCGGCGGTGACGGCGAGCGTGTTGGGGCCGACGGCGGTGGTTTTTTTCAGGTCGACTTGCCCTTGGGTGAGCACGGTGAGTCTGCCTAAGGCGATGGTATCCGCGTCGATGGTGACGCTGTGGGCGGTTAAGGTGCGATTTCCGGCCGTGAGGACACCTCGCGGCGTTTCGAGGAGAAGATCGGCGGAGGTTTGGGCGTCGCCGTCGAGCGCAATGCGTTCTCCGGCCTGCAAGGTCAGTGAGGTGCCCGGATTGGTCAGATGGATCGATTCGGAGATGCGGATGGGGCCATTTGCGAGCGTGCCGATTTTCAAATGGCTGGCGGTGATCTGGTTGAGTTCGAGGTTGTTGAGAGAGAAGGCAGGGCCGGACGGCAACGGGGTAGCTCCGAATTCAACGGCTCCCATGTCTGGGGCTCCGTCAAAGGTCCGTAGGGCGCCGCGTTGATCGGTGTAGAGTCTGGCGTTCTGGGTATCGATGGCGGCGGCGGAGTTGAGGGCAGTGCTGCCGACGACCAGGGCGTGAGTCAAAGTGGGACCGCCGTTGTTTTGCAACACGGGGTTGAGCACGTCACTGATGTTGCTGGCGCTGATCAGGCTGGAAGTGATGGTTGCCGAACCCGTGACGTCGGGTTCTCCATTGTTCCCGGCGATGATGGAGTTGCGCACCGTGGCGATGGTGCCGGAGGATAGAGCAATCCCGCCTTTGTTCCCGGTGATGGTGGCGTGGGTGATATCGAGCGTGTTTGAGGCGGATGATTGGAGCGCGCCGGATGCGGTGGCGCTCGGGCCGGAACCGAGGTTTCCGGAGAGGGTCGAATTGCGGATCGTGGCGGTTGAGCCGGAGCCGAGCCTGATGGCCCCGCCGGACCGGGTGAACGAATTGCCGGAGATCGTGGAGCCGACGACGTCGAGCATGCCGTTAGCCTGGTGAATCCCTCCGCCCTCGCCTGTGTTTGCGACGAGCCCGGTCACGCTGTTGCCGGCCACCGTCGAGTTGCGCAGGACCAAATTCCCATCGGCAAGGATCCCGCCGCCATTACTGTTCGTGGCGAGATTGCCTGTGACTAGGATATTGGAAAGCTCCACTCCGCTGCCCGTGACGCGGATCCCGCCCCCACCAGAAAAGGTAAGACCGCCGGTAATGGTAAGGTTCTCGAGGAACACCAGGGCGCCGTTGCGAATGTCGAAGACTCGATCCAGGCCGTTGCCGTTGATGCTGGTCTGGCCGATCCCCCTTCCGGAAAGAATGAGGTCGCCCAAGATATCAAAGTCGCCCCGGAGACCGGTGTCGTCGGCTCCCGGCCGGGTGATGTTGAACGTCCCGTCCAGGCCGAAGAGCAAGGTCTGGCGGCCTGGAGTGTTGTTGGCCGCCACAATGGCTTCGCGGAGGCTAATCCGGTTGTCGGTGCCGCGATTGAGGAGCAACGCGGCCAAGCTTCGGGTGGCTCCATCGAGGACGTCATTTGTGGTGTCGATGGTAAGATCGCCCAGCAAGGCGGTTGGCCCCAGGTGGATCGGCAAATCCGGCCGGGAATGCCGGACGGTGACCTCGCCGAGACCGGCGTCCACTGGGCCGTTAAGGGAGACATCGGCGGCAGTCAGGGAAAAGTTCGCGTTGCCGGTGGCGATCGATCCGCCGTTGATGGTGAAGGTGCCCAACCCGTCGCCATTGGAGTCGGCATTGATATCGACTTCTGCGCCGGCGGTGATGAGATTCGCCGAGGCTCCGTCGAGGGTGAATCCGTTCGCCAAAGCGGCTGAGAATGCGCGTTGCGTTTTGATTGGTGCGGTGGCGGTGAAAGATCCACCGGTAATGGTCATCGAGTCGATTCGGTCGCTTGCCCCGATGCTGCCGTGGGTCTGGATGGCGCCATTCGTGCCAGCGTGGATGGACAAGTTGAATGGCCCGCCCGAACCATCGATCGTGGATTGGGCCGTCACATCAGCCCCCGTGGTGCCAGTGTTGATTTCCACGTCCCGGGCCAGGGTGACGGCTCGTTGGAAGGTCACCGCGTTTCCTTCGGTGACGACGTTGGCGTCGAGTTGGGTAGGCCGGGTGAAGGTCAGAGACGCGTTTCCGTCGCCTTGGATGAGACCGTTCACGGAGATCGATGAGCCGGTGAAGGTGGCCGGATCCAGGTAGGTGGCGGCGTTGAGGGTGAGGGCGCCGGTGGAGCTGTTGCCGAAAGCGAGCGAGGAGAAACCGTCGGCGAGGCGGTCCAATTCGGTGGTGTCGATCTGCAAGGTAGCGGCGGCGCCGTTACCGATGCCCATGGTGGTGTTGGCGGCTTGGGGGGCAATGAGGAGTTGGCCGCTTGCGCTGACGTTTGCGCCGATATCGATGGTGTTGGTGAGGAAGGTGATGTTGTTCTGGGCGCTGATCGCTCCGGCGAGGTTCAAGACGGCAGCGCGAAAGTCGATGTGGCGGGGGGCTTCGGAACCGCCAATGACGCCGTTCAGTTGGATGGTGCCGCCGGTGCCGGCGTTGAGGAGGAAATCGCGTTCTGCGGCATCGTCGTCGGCGTCGATGGTGCCGTTGATGGTGATGTGGGCACCAGCGGGATTGGAATTGGCGGTGGTGTTGATGGTGGCCGGCGTGGTGTTGGGGATGCCGATGGTCAGATTGTTTTGCAGGGTGACGGCGTTTCCGTAGCTGACGATTGGGGCGTTTAGCGTGGTGTTGCCGATCAGGGTGACGGTGGCGTTGTCCGCGCCGGTGAGTTGACCGTTGAGGAAGATGGAACCGGTCGGGGAGGCGAGGGTGAGGGGATCGTTGAAGGTGATGGCGTCCAGCGTCATGGTCCCTGAGCCGGAGGCGGAATCGCCGATCGTGATCGAGGCGAAGCCG
>CAMCXS010000028.1 GCA_945883495.1 Akkermansia muciniphila | reverse complement strand
CACTCAGAGCGGAGGGGAATCGATGATCCTCCCGCTTCCCTCTGACACGCTCCGGATCACCCGTTCGTCAATCGAATCTCGCCCGGGAAGCGTGGCACCGGCTCCCGCGAGGATCGCCGCTTGCAGTTCTGGCGCTGGAACCGGTGTGGAGGAGAGGCCGCTGGGAGGGAGGACGCGCTCGGCGGACCGCCCGGGAAAGGTTCCGTAACTTTTGGCCAGCGCCCATTCATCACCCGAGCCACTCTCCCGTCCCGGACCAGTGTTTCCTTCCAGATAGACGGAGGATCCTGCTGCCAAGTTCTGATCGACTCCAACGCCAAAGCGCCCCTTGGTGTCGGGCCCCGGAAGGTAAACGTTCCCAATGATGTCGGCACGGATCAGACCCGTGCGTTCATGGTCTCCGAGACCCGTAGCGTAATTCCGCCAGTTATAAATTAGGTTGTGCATCACCTCGGTTTCGGTGCCCCCCTTCAGCAGCGGATTGCGCTCCATGTTGTGGGCAAAGAGGTTGTGGTGCACCGAGATCCTCCGGGCATGATCGCCCACCAGCAGTCCCATCCCGTGCGCTCCCTTAGGATGCCCCGCGTTCTCCAGGGATTCGGCGATAAGACACCACTGAATGGTGATGTCGTGACACGGATACCAAATCTGCACATTCTCATCGATCGCCCAACTCACTGAGCAATGGTCAACCAGCACGTGGTGCACCGTGGAGCGCTCATCCCCAATGCCAATTCCGTCCCGGTTCTCCCGTCGCGGCCCTTTGGAATCATCGCCCACGCGGATCCGGAGATGACGGACAATGACATCGTGCGTGCGAACTCGCAGTCCCGCCCCCACCAAGCTGATGCCAGGGCCATCCGCGGGACAAGTTTCCCCCGCGATGGTGAGGAACGGCTCATCAATCAGCAAGTCCTTGTGCAGCCGGATCACTCCCCCGGTGCGGAAAACGACGATCCTTGGCCCCTTTTCGGCCAAGGCCGCTCGCAGACTCCCCGGCCCCTCATCCTGCAGGTTGGTAACCGCGAGCTCGCGGCCCCCGGCACCTCCCGGAGTATCGGAGCCATAGCCTTCGGCGGCAACGGCTAGCGGAAGATGAAGCGATGCAAGCAGGCCAAGGAAGAGAACAGGGAAGCGCATGATGAGGAAGAGGATGGTTTTCTCCTCAGTGACCCATCGGCTGCGTTTTGTATGACAGCCTCGCTTTGCCCCGATAAGCGTACGTCAAGACGGACGTATGTTTTGCGGCAAGCAAAACCAAATGCCTTCCCGATCTCGTCTCAACCGTAATCTAGAGCCGCAAGTCGCAGCGCGACACTCCAACACGCTCAGAGCTTCATGCTCTGATAATTCACCGGCTCTTCCGTGATGGTGATGTCGTGCGGGTGGCTTTCCCGGAGCCCCCCAGCGGTAATTCGGATGAAGCGAGCGTTCGCGCGCAGTTCTTCCAAGTTCCCGGCTCCGATGTAGCCCATCCCGGAGCGCAGACCGCCGAGAAGTTGGAAAATGACGTCTTCGAGCCGACCTCGATACGGCACCCGGGCCTCGACGCCCTCCGCCACCATCTTGCCGGAAGCGTTTTGGCCGTAGCGATCGCTCGATCCTTTGCGCATCGCCTTGAGCGAGCCCATGCCGCGATACTCTTTGAACGTCCGGCCCTGGTATTGAACCGTCGCGCCGGGGCTTTCCTCCGTGCCCGCGAGAATTGACCCAAGCATGACGGCATCCGCGCCTGCGGCGAGCGCTTTGACGATGTCCCCAGAGTAGCGAATTCCGCCATCCGCAATCACCGGAATGCCCCGGGGCCGCGCCTCGGAAGCCACATTCAAAATCGCGCTGAGCTGCGGAACCCCCACGCCTGCGATCACCCGGGTCGTGCAAATCGAGCCAGGTCCCACGCCGACCTTGATCGCGGAGGCTCCGGCATCAATCAGATCGCGCGCCCCTTCCCGCGTCACCACGTTCCCCGCCACGACCGGCACCCGGCCGCCCGAGAGATCCACCAAGCGCCCGATCAAGTCAATGACGCGCGAGGTGTGCCCGGTCGCCGCATCAATAAATAAGGCGTCCGCTCCGGCATGAATCAATGCTTGCGCCCTCTCCAACGCTTCCGGACCCGTGCCGACAGCGGCGCCGACCCGCAAGCGGCCATGATCATCCTTGGCGGAAACGGTAAAGCGTTGCCGCTTCTCGATGTCCTGACTCGTGATCAAGCCCACCAAACGATTCTCCTTATCCACCAAGGGCAGCTTCTCGATCCGGTTCCGGAACAAAATCGCCCGCGCCTCTTCCAAACTGGTTTCGCCATGGCTGGTCACGAGCCGCTCCCGGGGCGTCATGACATCGGCCACGCGAGTCGAAAATGGGTCTTCGATGTACCAAATGTCCCGGGTGGTCACCATCCCCTCGAGCTTGCCTTCGGCATCCACCACCGGAAACCCGGCAACGCCCCGGCGCTCCATGACGGCCACCAACTCGTCGATCGTCAAATCCTTGGTCACGGTGAACGGATCCACGATCACCATGTTTTCAGAACGCTTCACTCGCGCCACGTAGTCCGCTTGGATATCGACCGGACAGTTGCGGTGAATCACCCCAATGCCGCCTTCCCGGGCCAAAGCGATCGCAAGTTGATCCTCGGTCACAGTGTCCATGGCCGATGAAATGATCGGGATGTTCAGGGAAATCCCACTGGTCAGCATCGAGCCCAACTCCACCTCCGCCGGCACCACGGAACTGGGGCACGGCACCAGCAGCACATCATCAAAACTCAGCGTTAACTCGAATGGATTCATTGGGGTGCGGGACTCAGGGAACGCCGGATCTCCTCGGCAAAACGCTCAGCGGCTGTCCCCGGGGTTTCTCCTGGTTGGGGGAAAAGAATGGCGCGGGAAACATTCACCAGCAAGGGCGCTTGGCGAACAATTCCCGCCGAAAGCCGCCTCAAATCCCCCCCTTGCGCTCCCAGCCCGGGCAACAGCAAAGGCAAGTCGGCGATCCGCTCCAAGACATCGCCCGCATTGGTCAATCCCACCACCAAGCCGATCTGGTCCGAGCCGGCCGCCATCTGCTGAATCAACTCAAACACCGCGCGCCCATCCGCCAACCGCTGCGTTTCCACGTCCGCCGCCCCCGCGTTTGACGTCACGGCGAGCACGTAAATCCCCTTCTCCGGCCGCTCCAAGAACGGCTCCAACGTGTCCGCCCCCATGTAGGCGTTCAACGTCACCGCGTCCGCACCCCAAACATCGTAACAGGCCTTGGCGTAATAGCGCTGCGTCTCCCCAATGTCGCCCCGCTTCGCATCCAGGACCAGCGGCACGTCCTCAGGAATCCAGCCCCGGACCGATTCCAAGAGCCGGAAGCCCTCCAAGCCCATCGCCTCAAAATAGGCCACGTTCGGCTTAAACGCCGCCGCAAACGGAAGGGTTTGCTCGATCACAGCCCGCAGGTGGTCCGCCGTGCGCGCCCCCGTCTGTTCAAACCTCGGGTCCAGCCCCACACAGAGCCGGGAATCCGTGGCCGTTTGCCGTTTCGCAAGCTTCTCGAAAAACTTCATCCCAATCGTCATCCCCAAGGCAACCGGCGTGTCGCGATGTCCACCACCGCATCAATGTCATAAAAACGGCAGGCCTCCATCAACAGCCGGCACTCCACCCACATATCCGCGTCGACGAACGGCATGAACAAGTCCGCGATGTTGTCGACCCCGAGATAGACCGGCACCCCGCGTTCCAACAATCTCGGCACCGGTGCAATCGAATTGTGCAGCGGCGCCTGCCGGTCCAGAGACTTCATGCTCAACGCCGCCGACGGACAACAGATCACCTGCAAACCGGCATCGAGCATCACCTTGATGATCCGGTCCTGCGTCTCCACCGACTTCGCTGCCAGGGAAATGCAGTGCACCCCAAAAACACGTCCTTCCATCCCATGCTCCATCGCCTTGAGCGCGAGCAGCTCCGTCTCGTCCTCGTCGGGATTGTTCTCCTGATCGACATGGACATCGAGCGGTTTGCCCAACTCCTTGGCGATCTTCATCACGATATCGAGGTGCTTTTCCGGTTGCGGACGATCGCGGGACGGCAATCCACCCACAAAATCCGCCCGTTCACAGGCCTTCTCGAAAAACTCCCGCGCCTTGGGATCGACCACACCTTCCAGCGGCTGGATGCCGACATCGATCCGGATCCGGTCCTTGTAGGCTTCCTTCACGTCCAACGCCACTTCCAGCGGCAGCGTCTTCACAATGCTGTCGGCATCGACCATGGTCCGCGTGTAGCGACAGCCCTGATTGATGAGACGCTCCACGCACATCGAGATCCGCAGATAGAGATCGTCGTAGTTGTAGTTTTCTTTCAGAAAGCGGTAGAGATACCACTTCTTCTGCATATCGCTCTGGCTCAGCACCAGGTTCTCCTGATTGATCAGAAACGCCTTGTCGAAGTGCCCGTGGTGATTGGCGAACCCGCCCTTTTGGTGAATTCGGTCCAGACAGACATCACGCAGATTCCAAGCGTTGACTCCGCCCTCCACCGCCAGGGACCGCAACAGGTAGTTCAACTGCGTTTCGGAGACTTCCACGTCCGTGAACAACGGAATCTCCGAGGTCACCGCCAACGACCGGATGATCCTACTGTCGGAGGACTCATCATAGTCGACATCCCCGGTGAGAATGTTGATGACGCAATCCAACACACGCGTTTCAAGCAACGTGCGGATGTTTGGCTCGCCACCGTCCGCGATTTTCCGGGCCTCGGTCACCTCAACGCCACGCTCGCCGAAGAACCGCGCCGTGCCTGGGGTCGCGAAGACCTCAACCTTGTGCTCAGCCAGTTGGGCAACCAAAGGCAAAAGCCGCTCCTTGGCCGCCGGCGGGCCCGCGCTCACCAGCATCCGTTTGACACTCTTCGTCCCCCGGAGTTTGAGGCGGAACTCTTCGATTTCAGTAGCGTGCATAGGGTGAATCAGGGTTAGGCACGAACGAACACTACAATTCCCTTACGAGGAGTCGCCCCCTCCGTCAAGTGACGGAACAGCGCGAAACGAGCGTCAATTCCCCACCTGTCCGCTCTGCGAAGGCTCTGTCAAGCCCTGTTTTGCAGCTTGTTAGGGTCCAGCTCACCCTCTGCTTTCACCGTCCTTCGCTTGACGTCAGCCCTCTCCGGCTCCATGCCATCGGCACGATGACCGTCGGCGCCAAGCGGAAAAAGAACGCGATCGGCAGTCGTTTGCGGCGTGTCGTCCGGGCGTTCCTCGCTTCCAACGTCCGCTGGAAGGCCATTTTTCTGTTCGGCGCCCTCGTTGCGCTCATGGTCGGCCTCAACGCCCTGAACGTTCTCGCCAGCTACATCGGGCGCGACTTCGTTTCCGCGATCGAACAACGGCAACACGCCCAGTTCATCTCGCTCGGCTGGACCTATTTCGGGGTCTTTGCCGCGTTGACCTTCACCGCCGCCTGGTACCGATTCGCCGAAGAGCGCCTTGCCCTGCTCTGGCGCGAGTGGCAGACCCGCCAGTTTCTCGGTGATTACCTCGAGAGCCGGACGTACTTCCACCTGGAACGTCTCGGCCTTGTGGCCAATCCGGACCAAAACATCGCCGAAGATGTCCGCTCCTTCACCACCTCCACGCTCTCGTTCGTCCTGCTCTTCCTCAACGGCACGGTGACGATGATTTCCTTCTCCGGCGTTCTCTGGACCATCAGTCCGCGCCTATTCGCGATTTCCGTGATCTATGCCATCACCGGAACGCTGCTGACCATTTTGATGGGCAAGCCGCTTATCCGCCTGAACTACCAGCAACTCGACAAAGAAGCCAACTTCCGCTCCGAACTCCTTCACATGCGCGAGAACGCCGATTCCATCGCGATCCTGGCGCGCGAAGGACGGGAATCCCATACGCTCGGAGAAAAGCTCCGAGATCTCGTTCAGAACATGCGCCGCATGATCTCCGTAAACCGCAATCTTTCGTTCTTCACGACCGGTTACGCCTACATGATCCAGCTCATCCCGTATCTCATCGTCGCGCCGCTTTTCATCGATGAACAGGCGGAGTTCGGTGTGATCACGCAATCCGTCGTCGCTTTCGCCCACCTGATGGGCGCATTTTCCCTGATCGTAACTCAGTTCCAATCGATCTCCGCCTACAGCGCCGTGGTCGCCCGGTTGGGTCAGCTGATCGATGGCATGGAGGAAGCCTCGGCCCGCGACGGCTCGCTGGTGGAATTGACCGGGGACGAAAGCCCGGGCTTCTCGAAGCTCACCCTTTGGGCCAAAGAAGGAGCGCCGCCCCTTCTCTGGGAACTGGATTTCCGGCTCGCTCAGGGCCAATGGCTTCTCATCGATGGCTCCAGCGATCCCGCGAAGCGCGCCCTCTTCCGCGCCATGGCCGGGATTTGGGCCGAAGGATCCGGCCGCGTGTTCCTGCCCGAGGGAGATGTCGCCTTCGTTCCCGAGCGCCCTTATCTTCACATCGGCACCTTGCGCAATACGCTAGTCCATAGCCGACACGACGAGACCATTCGCGACGACGAGGTGCTTGCAGTTTTGCGTCGACTCGGTTTGGAACGACTCGTCGAGGAGAGCAACGCACTCCACGAAGTCGTCAATTGGGACAAGCAGCTCCCGCTGGGCACGCAACAAATGCTAGTCATGGCTCGAGTGTTGCTCTCCGGCGCACAAACCGTAGTTCTTGATCACCTGCTATCCAGCCTGACCATCGAAGACCTCCAGAAAGTCTTCTCCCTGCTCCGGGAACGCAACGTTACCTGTTTCTGCTTCGGTAGCGGAGAAGAAGATCCCAACCTCTTCGACCACATCCTTCAGATTCTCCCAGACGCGACTTGGCGCATGACTGCTCAAGGCAAGCCCACGATGACCACATGAGTCCGCCCATCGTCTTCGATCGGGATTCGCACACCATCATCGCAGGACTCCACCGCGCGGCCATCCACAGTGACACCCGTAGCCACCCGGCTCGCCTGAATTTCATAAACGGTGCCCCGATGTCCATGCCGGTAGCGAACTTTGAAGCCCGGCCAACTCGCCGGCACCCGAGGCCGCAAAACCAATTCCTTCCCACGACCAATCGATAGCCCCAGTAGCGTCTCTAGAGCCACGCGGTAGAACCACGCCGCCGAGCCGGTATACCAGGTCCATCCGCCTCGTCCCGTGTGCGGCTCTCCATGATAAATATCCGCGGCGATCACATAAGGCTCCAACAAGTAACGATCCGCTTCTTCGCGATACCGCGCGTGCCAAACTGGCGTGAGCCATTCCAAAACTTGGGCCGCATCTTCGTTCCGCCCCAGCATCGCCAGCGCTTTCGCAAACCAGCAGGCCGCGTGGGTATATTGACCGCCATTCTCCCGCACCCCGGCCACGTATCCTTTGATGTAGCCGGGATCTTCCGGACACTCGGCAAACGAAGGCGCGAGCAAGCGCACCACCCCTGCCTCGCGATCCACCAGCCTCTCCCAAGCGGATTGCATGGCTTGCTTGGCCCGCGCCGAATCCGCCATTCTGGAAATCACGGCCCAGGACTGCGCCAAGTTGTCGATCTGGCATTCCCCGGCGCTGGCGGTACCCAGAGGAGTTCCGCTATCATAATAAGCGCGACGATACCATTCCCCGTCCCAAGCCTCCTTCTCCACGGCTTCGATCAAAGCCTTCATGTGGACGCCGTAACGAGTGACGCGATCGCTATCACTCCGCATCTCGCACCAAGGCTTCATCAGCTGGAGCACTTCTCCAAGAAAGAACGCCATCCAAACGCTTTCGCCCTTCCCCAAGCGTCCTACACGATTCATCCCATCGTTCCAATCCCCTGTGCCCATCAGCGGCAAGCCATGTGAGCCAGTCTTCAACGAACGATCAATCGCCCGGCAACAATGATCATAGACGGTGCCGGTCTCCTCACTCTCGATCGACTCCAGATAGGCTTCGTCTTGCCCTTCCGCCAGCGGCGGGCCTTGCAGATACGGGACACGCTCGTCCCAGATCGACTCATCGCCCGTCTGGTTCACATAAGAAGCGGCGACATAGGGCAGCCAGAGCAAATCATCCGAAAATCGCGTCCGCATGCCCCGCCCGATCGGTTGCGGATGCCACCAGTGCATCACGTCTCCTTCACTAAACTGCTGGCGCGCGTGGCGCAATATCTGTTCCCGTGTCAGCTCCGGCCAGAGCAACGCCAACCCGTGAGTATCTTGCAATTGATCACGGAAACCGAAGGCGCCGCTAGACTGATAAAACGCCGTCCGGGCGATGAGCCGGGAGACGATAGCTTGATACGACAACCATCCATTTACCATGAGGTCCAGTCCAGGCATCGGCGTCTCGACCTGAATCCCACCCAAGGTGGTTTGCCAAACCGTCTTCACCTCGCTCAGCATAGTCTCCGCCGCGCCCGGCCGCCGGAATTGGGCGATCACCGATTCCAGTGCCCCCGCATCATCACATTCCCCAAGGAGGAAGACCACTTCGACGGTTTGGCCCGAAGCGATCTCCAACTCGATCCGTTGGGCGAAACAAGCATCCAGCCCAGCACCTGACTCTCCGCCCAACGGCCCCCCGGAGCGCAGCGCCATCGGTTGACGCATCCCGCCGCCATCGACCCCCAAAAATGCCGCCCGGTCCGTCGTGAACGACCAACCAGCTGGCGATTCCCCATCGACCGCTAGCGAGGCGAAAACGCACGGACCGCGAAAGGGACTCGATTCCGCATAGTTGGCAACAAGTGCCGCTAGTTTCGCTTCCGCCTTCACTCGGATCGTGCCCGGTTCAGGCGGCAAGGTCCCCAATACCAAACGATGGAACCCGAACAACGCAAACCTCCGCGAGCTGTCCGCCTGGTTGGTAAGCCGCCAGCGCACCACGCGCACCGCATCCGCCACCGGCACAAAGAACTCCAGCTCGCTCTCCAAGTGATCCCACGCGGAACGGAACGTGGAATATCCCCAGCCGTGACGCACCTCATAGGCGGCGGGCACCGGCGCCGGCCCCGGGAGCGGCGACCAATATTCCCCGGTATCCTGCGCCCTTAGATAAAAGGCTTCTCCCGCCGGGTCCGTCACCGCGTCATTCGACCACGGCGTGATCCGGTTCGCTTGGCTATTGCGCGTCCAAGTGCAGGCGGCACCGCTTTCGGAGATCAGCATTCCGATTCGCTGGTTCGCGACACAATTGCACCACGGCATCGGCGTGCGACGCGGCCCGCCATTCTCCCACGGCAGGCGGATCACATATTCCGTGCCATCGGCGGCAAACCCACCGTATCCGCTAAACATCCGCAACGACCCGGCATACGCTTCCGGCACTTCGGCTTCCCTGGGACGCGACGACGGCGCCACCACCGGAGAAATCACCATCGGTGTCCCCGCTTCGGCCAAAACAGGCAACTCGCCGCGCCAAGCCAACGCCGCCTCCCGCGTTGGCAGCATTCCGAGTGAGAACGTGAGCACCCGGCTCTCTCCAGGCTGCAATACCAGCTCCGTGCGCAGACTGAAACAGGCGTCGAGGACATTGCCCGTTTCATTGGAAAGCTTTGCCCCCGCTTCCATCGCCGCCGGACACGCCGCATCGCGTCCCCGGCCGAGAAAACGCAACCGATTCGTTTCCCACTGGGTCACCGGCGTCCCGTCTAGCCGATGCACCATCCACGGCCACGACTCATCGTTGCCTCGCGGACGACGATGCGCCAGAAGCGCCGGCGTGTCCGGATCCCGCTCCGTCTGCACGAAGAGCTTTTGAAACGCCGGATGATTCGCGTCGGCATCCCGATGATGCAACACCACTTCCAGGAAACTCGTCACCTCAATGATTCGCTCTTCCTTGGACCGGTTCGTAACCTCCAATCGCCGCACCTCACCGCATCCATCCCCTGAACAACCCACTTCCAAACGCGTGCCAATCTCCTCAAATCGCGATTCCCAACGCACCCGGCCCGCGACCGAACTCCCTTCATGCGTCACTCCTTTTCTCAGGCAAGGCTTCGGCGTCGCGCTCCAAGCCGCCCCAGCGCTCGCGTCCCGGAGGAACAGGAAGAATCCCTGTTCGTCGAGCAGCCGATCCCCGTCCCAGCGGTTCAGCACCAGCGGTCCAAGCCTCGACTGCCCGGTGCCGTGCGGCGTGATTAAGATTTCATACGGATCCCGGCTGAGATGATACTCTCTCCTCATGGTGGCGCTGCCAAACTCCAATTGGATCATCGCCGGCGCATGTGAAATCACCGGCAAACGCGTTTTCGGCAGTGGCTGCGGCTTCCCGTCCACGCTCCACGCGACCAGCTCGCCCGGTAATTCAGCCGCCAGCACAATCCCGCCCCAGGGTACCCGAAGGTCGCCCTCGACCCGCCACTCCGCCTGATCCAGAGCCGTCAATCGCAACGAACAGGTCATGCGCCCACCTTCGACCGGCCAGTCCCGAATTGTAAGCCCCTCGGCTCCCGTCCACCACTCACTCGGCATCCCGGCACCGATCACCAGGGTATCGTCCCGATGCCGTTCCACCACGAACATCGATCGCGCCGCGGTGATGAACTCCGCCGCGATCCAGGTGTGCGGCACATCGCCCAAATGTCCTGGCGAACGCAGGTTTCGCCAGGAGATCTCCGGCCACTGGTTCCACGCCACCGGCCGCCGGTCGCTCAGGAAAAAGCGCAAGGCTTCCAGCGCTTCCTTGCGCCATCCCAGGACCAGTAAGGCTCCAGCGATCCGGATTTCGTAGGCGGAGTAGTTGTCCCACGGCACCGTTCCATCGATCCGGCCACGAAAACGCTCCAGATACCGGACGTAACTCCGGTCCAAAAGTTCCTTGGAAACTCCTGGAATCTCCTCCAGCAACGTCACCCCGTTCGCCGTCGCGGATGGATCGAAATCCGCCCACTCCACCGATCCAGGGACGAATTCCAAGCCCCGATCCCGAATCAAACCTTGCAGGGACGCCGCCAGCGTCTCCCCAAAATCATCGCTTAACGCCCGCCATGCGTCCTCCTGCTGCGCTTGGCCCAATTCCGAGGCCAGCCACACGGCATCCTGCAAACCACGCAAAGCCCAAAAGTCATCCCAATACGAATGCACCGGATGGGCCAAGTACCCTTCGTGGCTCGCGGACTCGGGAAGCAAACCGAAGCGGTGAGGCGGAATTCCGGCTCGATACTCCGGCGTCATCCGCTTCTCCCGCAGCGTTTTCAGGCAATCGATTGTCTTCACGACCACTGGCCAAAGCGCTTCCCCGACGCTTCGCTCCCCGCCGTAACGCAGATATTCCGCCACGATGTGGACGAACTGCCCTTGGCTGTCATGCTCCGGTAGCCAGTCCGGCCCCTGGCTGTCCACCAAACATGGCACGAAACCGTCTTCCCGAACGTACGGAGCATACCACTCCAGCAGCGCTCGCACCGGTTCGCGATTCCCGGATTGCAACAGAGCCCTTGCCATCCCCGCCCCATCCCGGATCCAGCAGCGATCATACCGGCGCGGTCCCGGATGCAGCGCCGGACCCTCCCGGTTCACCAGCACGTGGGCCGTCGCCGCCCGCAGCGTCAAGGCCAAATCCGCCGTTTCCGCATTCCCACCTTCGATCCGCCAACCCTGCGCAGGGATCTCACGCCACAGTGCCACAGCATCCTCAAGCCGGATCCTTTCCGCAGTGCGTGCCCAGACCTCTTTGGCTTCCCCGGGAGCGAATTCCCAGTCCCAGGCATACGCTCCCGCCACCAACCCAGCCGGATCCTCTATCGATGCCGCCGCTGGAAGCTGCCCCGTCGCCAACACCTCGGGCAACAGCATCTCCGCTTCGCTCAACACCCCAAATCCACTAGCCGCCGGTTCCAGCCGAATCGCATCCGCCCTGAGTTCCTCCAATCTCCCGAGGCCCCCAAACCCGCGGAAAGCCTGCCACGGCGGCGTCGCCTGATGCGGCCGCATGCCCAAGAAAAAACGCACCCCCTCCGGGCTTTCGGACCGGTTCTCCAACCGGTATCGCACCACAAAACCTTGCTCGGTTGCGCCCGCCATAATCGTCAGTCGCCAGCATCCGCACTCCCAGACCACGACCGGCACCGGCATCCAGCCATCCGTCTGCGCCTGCGATGTGGCCGCGTCCGCCCAGGTCAGAAGTTGGCCACGATGCCAGAGAAACGGCTCCAGCGAGAAAAAACCGGCCGAGGCCTCGACGAGCCCCTCCTCGTTGATCAGGCCACGAGGCTTTCCGCAGGGCGGGGCCACCGGTGTCCAATAACTTTGCTCCCGGAGCCAGTAGCGGGGCAGCCATCCTCGCGGCGCCAGGGCCGCCAAACTATGAAACCGCGCCTCCCGCGAAGCCGTCGCTTCCACCGGCACAAGCTCCACCGATGCGATCGCCACCGATCCACTCTGAAATCGCAAGCGCAAGTGACGCTGAATCGGCCCCGGCAGCGCGACCAAGCTAAACCGGGAGCGCGATGCCTTCTCCGCCGCGAGAGTTTCCCAGTTCACCCCATCCGCCGACTCGGAGATGGTAAACGCCGGGGCCGACGGACTCGCCCAACGGATCGCCAAACCACCGGCATCCCGTTCCCCTCGCCAATCCGCCTGCCAAACCGGAGATTCGTCGCCGTCCGCCGATTCCCAGAAATTCTCCGACAACGCCTCCCCCGCCGCCGCAGCCGGATGCCCAGGGGACATGCTGCTGGCCGCGAACAGCGGGGCTTCGCGAACCGTTCGATCCACAAGCTCCACTTTGCCAAGCCAAATCGATCCACAGCCGCCGTCCTTCGCGACGATGGCGATCTCCAACGCGCTGACTTCGCGCAACAAGCCCCCGCCCGCTGGGCCCCAGGCATACCCAATTTCACTGCCGCGAATGACCAACGGACTCCAGGTCTCCGGCCAGGCCGTCACGGTCCGCACATGCCGCCAGACACTCGCGCCTTGGCGATCCACCCATTTCCATTCCAAATCGTTGGCCGGGCCCATCCCCCTGAAATGCATTTGGATCGCATAACTCTCCGGCAAGGTCATGTCCATCTCCCGGCGCGCCACCACGAAGCCGCCGCTCCCTTTGAAATCATAGTCGAACCGCAGCGCCGGCCCGTCCCGGGAAATCACCAGGCTTGCTTCCCCGGAGACAATCGCTTTCCACGACTCCGGCTCCATAAAAGCGCCAAAAGCCTTCAGGTCGGGCTCCGTCACCACGCGTTCCGGCCGCGTCATGGCCCACGATTTCCAGGAAGTTCTCATCGTCTCGTCAGAAGCGGTCCATGATTCGCTGCGCCTGCGGTCCATATCCGCCCCCGAAGAGCAACGTGTGATTGAGGACATGGTAGAGGTTGTAAATTTCTTGGCGATCGCGCCACCCATCGGCCAGTGGCCATGCCTCTTGGTAGCCCCGGTAGAAGGCTTCCTCAAACCCGCCAAACAGGCGAGTGAAGGCCAAGTCCGTCTCCCGGTCCCCGTAAAATGCCGCAGGATCAAAAATCACCGGCCGGCCCGCGACATCGAACCCCGCATTGCCGCCCCAAAGATCCCCGTGCAAGAGCGAGGCCTCCGGCGAGTGATCGCCCACCAGTTCCACCACCCGCTCCACGAACCGCCGCGCTCCGCGGAAGTCGTGCCCCGCCTGCCGGTTTAACCGGAGCTGATGCTCGATGCGATGCTCCGCGAAGAATTCCCCCCAGTGCGTGCTCCAACGGTTCGGTTGCGGTGTGGTGCCGATGAAATTGTCCCGATCCCACCCAAACCGGCCGTCCCCGGACAGCTTCCGGTGCAGAGCCGCCAGTTCCCGCCCTTGACGGTCTCCCGCGCCACCTCCGCCAAACTCGATCCGCTCCATGAGCAGGAACGCCTCACCATCCATCTGGCAGGTCAAATACGGTTCGGGCACCCGGATCGCTTGGGCCGCTGCCAACTCCCGTAAGGCGTCGCGTTCCGCTTCAAACATTTCCAGTCGGCTGGCCGTATTCGCCTTCACAAAGCATTCGCCCCAGCGGCCTTCCAAGATCCAGCAGCGATGAATGCACCCGCCCGAAACGGAACGCCGCCGCGCCGGTCCTACTTCGTGCCCCGTCTCCTCCAAGAGCCGGGCGATCAGGCGTTCGTCGATCGATTCCATCGCTTCTCGTCGCGCCAAAGGCGGAGGATTTCGGAACACCCATCTCCAAGCAGATCGAGGACCAACTCAAAGCCTTCCGGTCCGCCATAGTACGGATCGGGCACTTCGATCTGCTCATGCCGGGTGCAGAAATCGCAAAAGAGCGCCAGCTCCGCCTTCGGAGCCTCTTTGGCAAGCCGACGAATATCCGCGAGGTTCGATCTGTCCATCGCCAGAATAAGATCGAACTGGTCAAGATCCCCCGCGCGGAATTGCCGAGCTCGGCTCGTCAATTCGAACCCTCGCTTCCGAGCTGCCGCCCGCATCCGCGAGTCCGCCGGATCGCCCGCATGGATGCCGATGGTCCCTGCGGAATCGATCTCCCACTCTCCATCCACCCCAGCGTCTGCCACCAACTTGGCCATGACTCCCTCCGCTGCCGGAGAGCGGCAGATGTTTCCGAGGCAAACGAAAAGGACCTTCACGGGTCCCACTTTGCAACGCGATCCCCCGCGCGCAAGCGCTACCGGGCGCAGGCGTGTCGGCGACAGAGCCCGAAAACCCGAACTTTCTTGGAATCTGGTGACAAACCTGCTTCCGGATCCCGCCGACCTCGTCGCCATGGACACCGCCATCAAATCACTGGGCCCGTGTGAAGTCGCCTCCCCGTTGCGCCAGTCCGGCGGGGTCGAGCTGAATTTCCGCACCGACGAAGACCGCGTCCTCTTCGATCACACTCTCGACCTGGAGGACGGCCTTCCTCTCGATGGTCCGCAGCTCAGTTTCGAAGCCGCTGGCCCCCGGGAGCGGATCTATTTCAATCCGCCAAAGACCACCGCTGCCATCGTCACCTGCGGTGGTCTTTGCCCAGGTCTGAACGATATCGTCCGCGGACTCGTCACCCAGCTCCACTACCGATACGGCGTCACGAAAGTTTACGGCTTCCGCTACGGATACGAGGGACTCATCGCCCGCTACGGCCACACCCCTCTGCTCCTACGCCCAGACTCCGTCGCCCAAATCCACAACTTCGGCGGAACCATCCTCGGCACCTCTCGTGGTCCCCAGAAGATCGAGGAGATGGTCGACCTTCTTGAGGAAATGAGCGTGGATATCTTCTTCGTGGTCGGCGGCGACGGCACGCTGCGCGGCGCGGCGGACATCAGCGCGGAATGCGAGCGCCGCGGATTAAAGAAAGCCATCGTCGGCATCCCCAAGACCATCGACAACGATATTATGTATCTGGACAAATCGTTCGGGTTCGAAACCGCTTTCTCAGCCGCCGTGACCGCAGTGAAGTGCGCCTATATTGAATCGGTCGGCTCCGTAAACGGGATCGGCCTTATCAAGCTCATGGGGCGCGACTCCGGCTTCATCGCCTGCTACGCCGCGTTGGCCGGCGGGAACGTCGATTTCGTCTTGATCCCCGAGGTTCCGTTCGCACTTGAGGGCCCACGCGGCTTTCTCGAAGCCCTTCGCTACCGGCTCGCAAAGAAGAAGAATGCGGTGATCGTCCTGGCGGAGGGCGCTGGCCAAGACCTGATGAGAACAGGAGCGGAGACCGACGCCAGTGGCAATATGAAGTACGGCGACATCGGCCTCTTCCTTAAGGACCGGATCAGCGCCTTTTTTAAAGATCGCCGCACCGAAGTGAACCTGAAGTACATCGATCCGAGCTATATCATCCGCAGCGTGCCGGCGAATGCGCAGGACAACTTCTACTGCTCACAACTCGCGCGGCACGCTGTCCATGCCGCCATGGCGGGCAAGACGGGATTGCTGGTGGGCCGCTGGCACGGGGCGTTTGTCCATCTCCCAATCGAGCTAGCCACCCAAGGCCGGAGAAAGGTGGACCCACACAGCGAGCTCTGGCATTCCGTCCTCGAAACCACCGGTCAACCAGCCCGCATGCTGTCTGAGTGAGCTCCAGATCTGGCGACTCAGGGGCATCGCTACCTGTCGATCCGTCGCGCCTCACCTCGGTGACCGCCGCGCACGAGCGCGCTGAAGCTGGACCGTTCGTTTCAGTCATACCGCGGGGAGAAAGCGGAACGCCGCGGGTCGCAAGGCAAGCTATCTATCGCGTCCCCCCCCCCCGCACCTCACAGGCTCGCCCGCTCGCCTTTGGCCAAAACTTTCGCGACAGCGCCCGCAAACTCCTGCTGGGGCATCCCAATCCATTGAAGCGCACCGGGATCCACTTCAAAATTCAAGAGCCGAAGACTGTCCACGAGCTTTTCTTCCTGACCCGCGGCAAACCATACCGCCGCCGCGATCGAGCGATCCCATGCGCGGCTGCTGGCGTCGCGCTCTGAGACCTCGAAGCCCCGAAACAATGCCTCAAGGTCGGAAATCTCCTCCTGACCTAGGCTCCCCCAATGGACCGCCCCGCGAGCTTTCGCCCGCAAGCGGTGGGCTTCAAGAAGGTGATCGGGCACGCCGAGATCGAATCGGCCAGTATTCAGGCAAGCTTTCCCAAAGGCGGCGAGTTCCGCGTCGCTGCCATGGTGACTGGGCTGCAGCCCTTCTAAATACGTCCGGTAGGCAGCATGATAATCCGCACGCAAGCTCACCGCGGCATCGAACCAAATCCGCATCTCCTCCTTGGGCTTCTCGCTGACGTCTTGACAGACCGCAATGAGCAAAGCCGCACTTCGCGGATGAGGCTTCGCCGTCCAGGATCGCTCACAGCACTCATCCGCTTGGCGTAAGAGGCTTATATAGACGCTTGAAGCATCCCCCGCCGCCCGACTCCGGACTTCCCGCGCCGCCAGAAAGTAATGCTCTCCCCTCACGAGTTCCTTGAACCAAAGATCCACCTCCGCGGTGTCCTGGAGAATCGTGGCGATCTCCCCATGATGCCTGGACCAAAACCCCTTGGCGTATGGATGAAACAGGGCATTGATCGCCGCTGGGGCAGAGAGCCCTTGCAACCCGTTGGTCTCCCTCAACATCGATTGCAAACTCAAGAGCGCCGCCTCGGCATCCTCGCGACGGCGCGTGTGATAAGCCCACAAGCTTCTCCCGTGATAGGTTTTCACCGCATCCCCGGCCTTCTCCAGAAGTGGCAAGAGCGCCTCCATCGCGGCTGGTTGATCCCTAGCGCAAGGCACGGCGTAATAGGCGAGCATGGGAAACCGCTCCGCCTGCCGCAACACCTCCTCCGCCGCTGGCCGCAGCCTCTCCACGTCCACCCGCCCGAACTGTCCTCCAGACTCAATCAAGAAAGTCGCAAACTCCGACACTTTCGCGTCGTCAATCCGGTCGAGGTCCGCCGTCCGCCGCAGATCGCGAACGAACTCCGGCTTCACTTCCGATGCCGAGGTCGCTGCATCGGCGGGGATTCGGATGGGGGCAAAATCCACCTCAAGCCCGCTCACGGGCTGGATCGGTTCTCCCGCAGCTGACGAAGGAGCTTCCGGAGATGGAGCCGCCTGTGGCATTTCGGTTGACTCGGCAGAGCCAGTTCCAGCATCTGTCGAAGCTCGGCCGCCGTTCTCTTGGGCCGGTTTGGCCACGGGCACCGGCTTTCCACTCCCAGGCACGAACACAGAGGCCAGCCCCCACGCCGCGATGAGTAGCACCAGCCCAAGCCCGCCGGCGATCCAACTACTTCCCCATCGACTCGGCACCGGATAGGCTGGGCGATTTTGCCCAGTGTGCTGGCCTGGAGTAGTGGCGGGAGCGAAGGCAGCAGAAGGCGGAAGCGGGAGCGGAAGTGGAGGCGGAGACTGAGGCGGGATGCGGTCCTGGGAGAGCTCCGGAACCATGAAGGAAGGAAGCGGTGCAGCGGCATCGGCCTTCCCCGCTTCGTTTGCCGGAGGCAGCGTCCTCAAGGCCGCCGCGAACTGCTCCCCATCGACCAGCTCGGCATGCGCTTGCGCCGCTACTGCGTGCAGTTCGGTAGGACAACGCAACGGACAGAGGATCTGGACCCTCGCCACGCCTCGCGCCCGGCAGTTCTCCAGAATCCCGGTCAGCAGCTCCGCGCTCAAAAGCGACGGGTCCGTCACACAGCGGACTGCCAAGGGCTCTGCCGTGCCGGGAGCATACGCGAGAAGATCAATGCCTTTCGGCCGATCGGCCGGAACCGTCACCATGAACCCGGCGTGCTCGAAAACGGCGCGAACGGTGGCGACTACCCCTTGAGGGTCAACAACCGGCGCAAGCAGAGAAGGAGACATGCCCCGACCTTTCAGGTTGTTTAAAATTCCGGGCAACTACTTCATGGAGAAAAATTCACCAATCCGTGACCCTGCCTCTGCGTCAGCTCTCCCGGCTCAGAGCTGCTTCACCCGGTAGTTTCTCACGCTTCGATTCGCTGGCCGTACCCAGGTCTCTGGCTGACCACGATCTATCCACGTCATGAGATTCCCAGTTCCGAGCAAGCGATGCACGGCGCTGTACCAAGTGGTGCCACGATCATCGGAATACTCGACCACATAGGCGGCCCCGGCCTGGGTGGCCCATCGCAGCACCGGGCCGCTTGGGGAGTCCGCGACACTGCTGAGGGGCACTTCGGTTCCAGCGACGGGTTCCGGCTGCGGTTCCGGTTCGGTGAGCGCATACGCAGTGATCCCGGGTTGAATCCCAGCGCTGGTTTGGCGTTTCGGATCCACATAGGTTAAGAAGAAGGCAGCGGTCCCCCCAGCAGGAATCGGCCGCGAGTAAATGACCTCAACCGAGCCGGGCAGCTCTCCGGCGCTGCTGCTGTTCACGGTCACGCCTTGAGCCACGCTCGAAAGAACCAGCCGGAGCCCATGAAGAGGCGCCTTGGTGCGGTTCGCAAAGACCAGCCGCTGGGTCACCAAACCAGTGCTTTTCTCAACGGTGAGTGGGCTGAAGGTAAAGGCGCTCCCGGCCGTGCCCAGTTTGGCGGCAGTCCGAACCACCGTGGCGGGCAGTTCGAGAGACGTGGACGCCGCGCTTGGATCATTGCTGGTGATCTTGAGACGCGCATCCACGGGACCATAGCGAACCGGCCGGAAACGAATCGTCAGCGACGCCGCGCTGCCATTGACCGCCACGGAACGAGGAACTGCTCCCACGAAGGAGAACTGATCCGCATCGGCGCCCTCGATTTTGATTTCGGAAATGGCCAAGGGGAGAGTCCCCGTGTTGTGGATCCGCCAGGAGACATCCTTGGCAACCCCGAGCTGGGAAATGCCGAAGCCCCATTCTCCGATCGCCACCGTGTGCAATCCCCCAGCGGCGACGGCGGTGACCGAATGCAGCCCGACGGGAGTGGACCGCTGCCGGAACTCATTATTCCCCCAGGAGACCAGCTTGCCGTCATTTCGAATCGCCACAGTGTGGGCGAGCCCAGCGGCAACATCACGGACACCGGTTAATCCTCCCGGCACGTTGCGTTGCCCCTCCTCGTTGTTGCCCCAAGCCACCACTCGCCCATCCGGCCGAACCACCACGGAGTGCGCTAAGCCCGCCGATATGGCGAGGGGGTTTGTGGCACTGGCGGGAATCCTCCTCAACCCGTAACGAGCGGTGCCCCAGGTCACCAGGCTCCCATCCGACTTCAGCGCCAGTGCGTGAAACCCGCCCGCCGCAATCGCCACCACATCATTCAATCCGCCAGGAGAATTCAGCTGTCCAAACTGGTTGTCGCCCCAAGCGACAACCTCCCCGTTCCTTCGCAGAGCGATGGTGTGGAGCGCCCCGGCCGAAACCGCGGTGGCATCATGGGAACCTGAGGGAACACTCAGCTGGGCCACCGTATCATCGCCCCAGCAGAAGATGGCTCCATCGTCTTTCAACGCCACCGTGTGTTCCGCTCCCGCGGAGATAGCCCGCACCCCGGAAGTTGCCCCCACTGGCACCCACGTTTGCCCGGCCCCGTCGGCCCCCCAAGCGACCACTCTCCCGTTGGCCTTCAGCGCGACCGTGTGGAAGGTGCCAGCGGCGACCGCTTTGACTTCGCCCAGCCCAGACGGAACGCTGATTTGGCCAAAGCTGTTGTTCCCCCATGCGAACACATGTTTCCCCACCGCGGGAGTTCCACCCGGGGTCCGCAGATCCAGCTCGGGTGCTTGCACCGAGACCGAAAACGCCAACACCATCTCCTCGCCGGCATCGCTCAAGATTCTTACGGTTCCGGAACGCTGCTCTCCCAACGAAGCGAGGAACCGCACCGTGAAGCTGAAGCTCTCCCCCGCCGGAAGAGGTTCAGGAAACGCTGGAGTCACGGCAAACGAACTTGCATCCGCCCCGTCGATGACCACTCGCAATCCCGTGACGGGTAGTTCAGAGAGATTCCGGATAGTGAATGTCCGCTCCAGGGATGAACCTGTGTGCACCGCCCCCAGCGGGATGGCCTGTGAAGGTCGGGCCAACCATCCGCCCCCCGCCCCGGAAACGTCCAGGGCACTCGCCTGCCCCGTGAGTCCCAGCTCGAAGGGACTCTCGTCGGCGTCGTTGTTCGCGATCCGGAGTGTGGCGGAACGCGGCCCTGCCGCCAGCGGGGCAAAGGTCACGGTGAAGGATCGGCTCTGACCCGGAGCCAGTGAACTGCCGGGAAGCTCACTGACGCGAAACTCGGAAGCATGCTCCCCGAAAACCTCCAGCGAGACGCCCTCCAGACTCCCGTTGCCGGTGTTGCGCAGGGTGAGCGTTCGCGTCGCTTCTGTCCGGATCACTTGGAAGCCCAAAGACACAGTGGTTCCAGTCGCCAAGGAGGCGGGCGAGGTCACCTCAATTTCCGGCAAGGTCGCCGCGCCGTTGAGAATCACTTCATACGGGCTCTCGTCCAAGTCATTGCTGACGATCCGCAATCTAGCCGTGCGCGCCCCTGTGCCCGTGGGCTCAAACTGCACCACAACGCCCGCACTTTCCCCTGGCGCCAACGAAGCCGGCAGCGGGCTGCCGAGGATCCGGAATTGAGCCGCCCCGGGGCCCGTGATCGTCGCCGCCAAGTTGTGCAGCGCGGCCGTCCCTGTGTTGCGCAAGGTGAAGCTCCGTTCCGGCGTCGTGCTGTTCGCGTTCACCGTGCCGAAGTCGATTGCAGGCCAAGCCCGGGTGATGGCGAGTTCATGGTCTGCACCGGCCGACTGCTGAGTCACGCCATCGAGAGACGAAGGAGCCGTCGATGGCAATCTCAGCGATGGGGAGCGATACGTCAGCGAGTCCAAGACTCCGCCGATGCTCCAGGGAAGTGCCGCCGCGGCACTTCCCCAAGTCACGACCGTGCCGTCTTCCCGCAACGCAGCCGTGGAACGCATTCCGGTGCGAATGGCAATGACACCGCTCAGGCCGTCGGGCACCGTGGTCGCGCCGTCGGCATTGGTTCCCCAGGCCACCACCGTGCCATCCGTCTTCAAGGCCAACGAGTGTGTCCCCGCCGCCGCCACCGCAAACACGCTGTTCAGGCCTTCCGGCGCGGTCAACTGACCCTCGTCATTGCTGCCCCAAAGCACGAGCGTCCCATCTTCCTTCACCGCCACCGTGTGCCGGAGGCCCATCGCAATGCCAGCGACACCGCTCAGGTTGCTGGGCATCTCAACGTAGCCCTGCGGATAAGACGTTCGCGCATGCAAATGCACGGCTCCCGAAGCCCGCAAAACCACGGCGTATTCCGTCCCGGCGGCCACGTCCACGCCATCCTCTACGTTTGAGTACTGGGAAAGGCCATAGATGGTGCCAGTGGGACGGACCGCCAGCGAAAAGTCCCGGCCGGCCGCGACCTTGCTCGCCGCGATGCCGCTGAACATCGTGGATGACCACCGATCGTGCCCCCAGGTGACCGCTTGGCCCGCGCCTCGCGCGAGGCGGGTGCCGACCGGGGATTCCACCGTCAGGTTCGGCACCGGCCAGGCCGTGCCCTTGAGCTCCACCACCTGCTGCGCATCCGTCGCCGACGCCGTGAAAATCCGCAGCCTACCCTTGATCATTCCGGGGGACGACGGTTCACAAATGACGGAGAACTCGTGATCTTCCCCAGCCGCCAGGTTGCCCGGGGCGGCGGGTTCCATCCGATACGCTCCGCGGAGCTCATCGTTCAGCTCCAAGCGCAGCCCGCTGATCAATCCGGGCCCCAGATTGCGAAGGCGGAATCGCTGTTCCCTGCTGCCCACCACCCCAATCATTCCCAGATCGAGCCGGTAGGGTGAACTTCCGATGACCACCCCCGTGGCCCCACCCTCTTCCAACGTTTCCAGACTCGGCTTGGGGGAGACAACGTTGACGGCAAAGCTCCGGCTCGCCTCATTCCCAGCGGCATCCCTTGCCGTCACCGTAACCGTGGTCGAACCCAGCGGAAACACCGAACCACTCGGGTGCGAGAAACTCACGGAAGTCACCCCAACCGCATCCGTGATCCCGGGGGAAAAGCTCACCGCCGTCCCCTCCGGCTGTTCCAAGGGCTTGGTGATTGGATCGATCCCTGCGATCGAGGGCGGCGTCCGGTCCCGAACTGAGACCACGAAGCTCTGCGTCACTTCGAGCCCATCCGGATCCACGGCGCGGGCCGTCACGGTGGTTTCGCCGATCGGAAACCTTGAGCCGGAGGCGTGACTCAGCTCCAAAGAGGGAACCACCGGCTCACCGGGATCGCTCACGGAAACGCTGAAATTCACCACGGCTCCGTCTGGTCCGGTGGCCTCGGCGATGACCGGAGAATTGGGAATAAGCAATGTGGGCGCGGTATTCTCCTTGCCCACGCCCGAAAGGGGAAGCACCACGGTCTCCTTCCCTGTGGAGTTGGTGACAAACCGGATCGAGGCCTGCTGGGTGCCAAGGCCAGGGGGCGTGAAGGATACCCGGAAAGTGGTGCTCCCAAAGCGTGGAACAACGGGAAGCATGCCGTCAGTATCCAGCCGGAAGTGGTCAGCCCCAGGTCCCTCCAGACTCAGCCCGTTGATCCGAAGCGGCGCCCAGTCAGCACCATTGCCAATCGTCAACGTCGACGTCACCGTCGTTCCCAGATTCGCTCCGCCTGGAACCGTCGCGGCTTGTAGCACTCCGCCGTCCCAAACCCGAAGCTGCCCCTGTTGACTCACGGAGAGACTGGCTCCGCGGACGTAGACATTGAAGGTCAGGGAAGTCCGATTCCCTGCCTGGTCCACAGCCTGGACGGTGACCACCTTGTGACCGATCGGATGAAAGGAACCGCTCGGAATGGAATAGGTAACCACCGCTCCCACTGCGTCCTGAACCGTCAGAGGAGGATAGTTCACCACCTCGCCCAAGTGATTGAAGGAGTTCACCTCAATATCCGACGGCTGGGTCAAGAACACGGGCGCGATCGTGTCTTCCACCCGCACCGTGAAGCTCCCCGTGGCCGTCAGCCCGGCACTGTCCCTCACCCGCGCGGTGACCACGGTGTCTCCAATCGGAAACACGCTTCCGCTGGCAGGCTCAAACGTCACCGCCGACGGCGTCGCCTCTCCAGGATCGGTCACTTGGCTGCTGAGATCGACCACCGCTCCCGCAGGGCCCGTCGCCTCCACGGCGATCATGCGCCGGGACACAACCGGCGGGGTATTGTTCTGCCCCATCCCAATCAAGCGAATGTCATACGAGGGGCCGCCCGGATGGTTTGAGGCGATGCGCAGCGTGGTCTTGCGCTCGCCCACTGCTTTGGGCCGGAAGCGCACGCTCACCTCCGTGGCCGCCCCGGGGGCCAACGTCTTCACCAGCCCGGTTTGACTCAAGACAAAGTCCGCGGCCTGTCCGCCGGTCAGGGAGACCGATTGGATCACCAACGGTTCGTCCCCGGTGTTCCGCAACGTGAGCACGACTGGCTGCCCCGTGACACCGGCGTTCATGTTTCCAAAATCGCGGACGTCTCGCAGCAAGGCCACGGCGTGGGAAATTCCCGTGGCGATTTCGGTCGCCCCTGGGACCCGAGCCGGCGTGTTGTGCAGAAAATCGCCCCACCAAACGATGCTGCCATCGCTCTTTAAGGCCACGGTACGATGATAGCCCGCCGCCACGCGGATCACCCCGTTCAACCCCGGGGGAACCCGGTTGAACCACCAATCGCTGACCGTGCCATCTCGCCGCAGGGCCGTTGCATGAAGCCAACCCGCGGCGATCGCGGTCACGCCACGCAACCCGTGAGGAACAGAGGAGTCACGCCCCCAGGCCACGACGGTCCCATCTTCTTTGAGGGCCAGAGAATTGTCGCCACCGGCGGCAATCGCGATTACGCCTGTCAGGTTCGCGGGAAGGGTGGACTGCCCGTGATTGTTTTTGCCCGTGGCGACCAGACTTCCATCTCTTGTCAAGAACACAGCATGGGACGTCCCCAACGCGATGGCGGTCACATCCTTCAGACCTGGCGGAAGTTGCAGCGCACCCGCGCCGTTCCCCCAAGCCGTCACCGTGCCATTGCGCTGGAGAGCGAGGGTGCCATCGGGAGAAGCTTGAACCGCCACCACGTCCGCGAGATTCGCCGGCACCGACGCCCCGGGCGTTACAGTCGATGAAAACCCGTAGCTGCCCCACGCCACCACCCGGCCGTTACCCATGAGCACGACGCTCTGATCCCCGGCAGCCACCACGGCCCGTGCGCCGATGATTCCAGACGGCACGTCCAGATTACCTCTGCGAGAGAAGCCCCAAGCCACAACGTTGGAGGCATCGCCCGGCTTGATCTCCAAACCGCCCGAATCCGTCACCAGCAGCTGCGGCGCGGCCGAGCCAGGAACCGTGGCCAAAAGAAGAACGGCCAGGAGCCGGAACGCCTGGTAAAAACCGAATCGTGGGAGCAACGCGGACATCAGCTGCAAGACGTAAGTGGTGGGGAGGATCACCTAGCCGGAACCGAGCCTCGGCTAGCGACCCTGATGGCGGCTCGCTAGTGCTCACATCGCTGAGTGTTTGTTGCAAGTGGTTTCTGCTCAGGGGCAACGCTGCCGGGCACGCAACGGTTCACGTAGACTCCTGGCCCGCCAGCGTAGCCATTCCAGCGCTCCGGCCTCCGGCGCAGCCTCTCCGGTTCGAAGGGGAAAATCTCCGGTTCGAAGGGGAAAATCTCCGGTTCAAAGGGGAAAATCTCCGGTTCGAAGGGGAAAGTCTCCGGTTCGAAGGGGAGAATCTCCGGTTCGAAGGGGAGAATCTCCGGTTCCGAGGTGCCAGTCTCCGGTTCGAAGGGGCGACTCTCCGGTTCCGAGGGAAGAGCGCCAGCGAAAATGCGCATTTTCGCCTCTTGTGAGGACAAACCCTCACATTGACCTTGACGCGCTCTGAATCTGGCCAATGGTGGGATATCCGTTTCCACTCAACCTTCTCACGCACCATGCAAAACGAAATCAACAAGACCTATTCCGCGGAGCAACTGCAAACGTTGGATACCCTGATCGATGGCTTGGAACAATTCACCGCAGACTTCGAGCCCGCCCGGAACAAGGACAAGTCCGAGTACGTCAAGGCTCCCGACGGCAGCGGCGATTGGATGCAGAACATGCTGACCCGCTCGGAACAGAACATCGATAAGCTTCCCCGCAGTTATGATCCAGAATTGGTGAAGCGGGATTTGCAGCTCAGCGCGGATCTAGAGTCCCGCATCCTCCGCGTGGAACGGATCTTGGAACGGCTCGTCGCCGGTCAGTTCATGGCCCGTAGTGATGCCTTCTCCGCCCTTCTCGGCGTGCGGCGCACCCTCAAACACGCCGGCGTGGCCGGTGTGGATGACAACTTGAGCGATGGCCTCAAACGCTTCTTCACCCGGATCTCCAAGTCCGACGACATCCCAGACGCGGCCGAGTGAGTCCCATCAATCGGTCGGTCCGGGAGAGAGGCGCCCGGCCCGAAGGCCGGCCCCGCATTCTTTCGTCCTCTTTCCCCCTCTCGCGGGAACAAGGCTTCGCACATGCATCGCCATCTCGCTTTCCTCAAGACGAATGTATCGGTGGATGGTTGGCAATTCCCCCTGAGCTCGGCCGTGGAGAAGTGAAACTCGGAGACCCGGATCACCGCAGATTTTCCTTGTGCCCTGACCAAGGCATCGCTAGGGAGAGTAGATTCTCCCATGAAGACCTGGACACGCGCCTCCCTCGCGCTCGCATTGATCGTGTTCTCTGAACGCGGCTTGGCCGGCCCGGAGCTAGAAATCCCGCCAGCTGAGAGTCGTTGGTCCGTGTCCGCTGGGCTCACGGTTCGCTCGCTCAACGCCGCTTTTGACTTCCGGCCCAGCCCGAGTCTCGACTGGCGGAATTTCCTGCCTGCCCCAGGGAACGGCGATCCCGGATTGTTCACGGGAGGCACCACTCCAGTTGTTTATGACAATGGTGTCGTGGGCGGCGAGAATCCGGGGTTTGCAGGTTTTGGGGCCAACGGACAAGTCGATTCCGCCGGCCAAATCTCCGCGATTCACAGTGGAGTGAACGCCAACGGAAACATTGCCCGGACCGTGGCGTTTCAGAGCCTGGACTACGACGAAGGCAACCGTTTCGAAACCTCCACGGACGGTTCCGTGGGGACCGGCCCCAGCCTCCAGTTTGCTTACCGCCTGGGCGAGTCACTAGGCACTACGTTCGAGCTGATGACCGGCTGGAGCTTCGTAGATTCGGAGACCGCCTCTGGCTCCCTAGAGATGCTTCCGGTTTACCAGGTGACCAACATCTACCTCTACGACTACGTCGCCAATTCGGCTTTGCCACTCGATATCCCGGGCACCGTCGCCGGCACGGACGAGTTCCTGGTCTACGATGCCGCGGACGTGCCAGCCTTCTTCGGCACCGGATTTGAGAGCCCGCGCCGCGGAAACAGCCAACGCGCGGACGAGCCCTACGCCGTGGCTCTTAGCTCCGCGGAACTCGACACCCGGCTCGTTGAAATCCCACTCGGGCTGACCGCTTGGCGCGATCTTGGCCCGCTCCAGTTGGGCTTCAACGGAGGTCTCACGCTCAACGTCATCGATTACGATTTGGAGTCACGGTTCGCTTGGTTCCAAGGGGGAAACGACGAGGCCGCGGCTCAATTCCGCTGGAACCAGTCCGGCACGCACTTGAAAGTAGGCATGTTCGCTGGTCTCTCCGCGCGTTTGCCCCTCTCCAAAGACGAACGCCTCTTTCTGGAGGCGAGCGGTTCCTACCGTTGGATCGATCCCGTCCATGCCGCAGCCGGACCGGTCGATGTCGAGATCGACGCCTCCTCCGCCGAGGGCCGCTTTGGTGTCGGCATCGTGCTTTGGTAATCTCAAGGCTTCAACTCCGCGGCCATTTCCAATAAGGCGTCCATCATCTTGACGGACGCCTGCGGCTCCAAGTTGTTCGTGCCCGGCCAGGTTTCATAACCACCGAGTTCAAAGTGACGCGGCGTGGGCATATAACCGTAGTATCCGTGCGCCAACTCCACCATGAAGGAGTTCGGGAACGGACTGCGCTGGCGGAACTCGATCCCGGTTTCAGCGAAGGTTTCCGTCGGCGTCGTGCCGATGCAGATCTCCCCAATGCGCAACACCTGCACCGGCGCCTTGGTCTGCGGGCTGGCTTGAGCCAATCGCTGCACCCGCCCAGCATAGGCGAGCGGCAGATTCCCCCCGCCTTCCTTGATGGGCAGGGCCTTCGCCTCGGTCTCCTTGGCCCACGCGATGAGATCGCCAGGGATCATCCGCCAGGCGATCGCGAGTTCCCGGTAGCGGGCATCCAGCTTTGCTTGCCGCTGCCAACTGACACCGGCCAGGGCACCGTAAACTTTCGTGGCAAGATCCTCCGCTACATAGCGCATCTGTACATACGGTGGCTTGCGCGGTTGCGGATTGCGGAAGTTAATATTGTTCGCGTCGCCGCTGGTCCCGTTGGCCATCATGGCGACAAAGGCAGGATATTCTCCTCCTCCAGGAACGAGCCTCCGCAACGCTTCACTATAGTATCCAAAGTAATCCGCGGAAATGTCCGCGCCGCTAACGCCTCCTACGTAATGCAACGAATACGCGGAGTAGATTGAAATCATCCGCCCGGCTGGCTCCCGAACCGCGATGAAACTCACGGTGGGATCGGGCTCGCCCGCCGGTTCCACCAAGTCCGGATTTCCCGCGCCGGGGTTCATCTTCACCTTGTCGATCTTCCCAAAAGGATTCGGCGGCATGGTGCCCTCTTTCAAAAACCAACGCCGAATATGCACATGCTCCGGGACATCGACACGCCCAAACGCGATTTCCGCCGGACGCAAGGTATTCACGGCCCGCCGCACGCCATCCGCGATCCGTCGCACCACAAACTGTTGATAGTCCGTTAGCTCCAAATCCGAAGTATATTGGCGCACGGGGCCACTGATCGCACTTGTCGCGGAATGAGTATGCGTCCCGGAGATCAAGACGTTCGCGGCAGGGATGCCCGTTTCCGCTTCGATCAGCTCCCGCGCCTTCACCGACACGGTGCGATGCAATCCCAGGAGGTCACAGACGACCAATGCGAGTTTGGTGCTCCCATCGTCCAGGACGAGGCAGCGCGCGTGCAATTCATCGTGAATGTGGGTCGATGGGTAGGGTGAGAACCCACCGATAATCTCCCCTCCCAACGCCGGCGTGATATGGCTGGTCGCCGCCCCAGCGCGAAATACTGGAGCTTCCGTGGCAAGAAGACCGTGTGAACCACCGGCAGCCAAAGCGAGCAAAAGCAGCAGCAGGAGCAGGAAGTGGGGGCGCATGAACTGAACACCGTATCATCTCCGCATTTTTGTCGGAGCAGTCCAAACTGACGGCACGCTCGTTCCCTCTCTGCCATGAAATGCCCCGCCGCAGGGATCCTCGGGATCGTCGCAACGTCCATCCTCATCTCTAACGGAGCGGCCGCGGACCTTTCGGCCTATCGCTGGAAGAACCGGATCCTCGTCGTCAACACCACGTTGGACCAGGTCAAGACCATCTCCCAGGCCCTCCACCAGGAGCGCTCCGGCATTGTCGATCGCGACCTGATCGTCATTGATCTCTCCCGCCACTCCAAGCAACTACCGGGCGCAGTCCGACCGCCGTCAGAGACTCGCGACAGCCTGCGGTCACGCTACGGACTGTCCAGCACGCCGCGAAACGAGTTCGTCCTCATCGGCAAAGACGGCGGGATCAAGGCACGCCAAACCGGCACACTGAAACTGGACCAATTCTTCGCCCTCATCGACACCATGCCGATGCGCCAAGAGGAGATGCGCGCCAAGCGCTGACGACCGGCTCGCTTGAATCGGGGTGCATGGCCGTCACCACCAGTCATGGACCAAAACCCGGACCGAAGGCAATCCCACAACCCAGATGGTGTCCGGCTCCGCGAAATCCGCTTTCCCCGCCCCGCGCTTGCGCTAGGCTGCGGAACGATGCTTTGCCTTCCGCCCCGATTGCTCTTCCTGGGACTGAGCCTCTTCTCCCTGTTTCTGCCATCGTGCGGGCAACCGGCCGCCTCGGGCAAGCCGCCGTTGCGAATCGGCATGGATCTGACCTACCCGCCGTTTGAAATGCTCGATCCCTCCGGACGCCCGGATGGGGCGGGCGTCCGGATGGCGGAGGAGCTGGCCACGCATCTCGGCCGGCCCTTGCAGGTCGTCCCCATGGAATTCTCCGGCTTAATTCCCGCCCTGCAAACCGGGAACGTCGATCTGGTGCTCTCCTCCATGACCGCAACCGACGAGCGCCGCAAGTCCATCGACTTCTCCGAACCGTATGCCTTTACTGGATTGGCACTCCTTGTGGCGAAGAACTCGAACATCCAATCGATCGACGATCTCAAAACCCGCGGCCGGGTGATCGCGGCGAAAACGGCGACCACGGGTGAAACTTGGGCAATCAACCACCTGCCACTGGCGAAGCGCGTCGTCTTCGAAGACCAGAGCGCGTGTGTGCTCGAAGTCGTTCAAGGCCGCGCCGATGCCTTCATCTACGACCAGCTGAGCATCTACAACTACGCCAAAGAGAATCCCGAAACGACCCGGGGGCTACTCAAGCCGTTTGTCGAAGAAAGCTGGGCCGTCGCCATCGCCAAGGGGAACAACAGCTTGCGCGATGAGGTGAACGGATTCATCGCGGCGTTCCGGGCGCGCAACGGCTTTGCGGAACTGGGCGAGCGCTACCTCCAGGAGGAGAAACGTTTCCTCGAGGCGGAAGGAATTCCGTTTATTCTTCGCTAAACGTGACCCGGCGCCAAGTCATCGCGAACGCAGTGGTCGCCGTGATCCTGGTCGCGGCGTTTGCCGTCTTTTGCACGCTTGTCCTGAACAGCCTGGGTCGGCCGGTCGATTGGTCCAAGGCGTGGGCTTACCGCGAATCCCTCTGGCGCGGCTGGACGGTGACGCTGGGCATTTCCTTGGCCGCCCTGCTCGGCAGCATCGTCTTCGGCTTGGCCTTTCTGCTCGGCCAGAGATCGCGTTTGCCGGTGGTTCGCTGGACTTGCCGGGGCTTCCTCGAATTTGTCCGGGACACGCCGCTGCTGGTGCATCTCCTGTTCGGATACTTCGTGATCTTCGCGCCTTTGCTTTCGCGGCCTTTGGCCGGCATCGGCTGGGACGACAAGGTACTCATTGGCATCGTCCTGCTCTCCATGTTTGCCGGAGCTTATCTGGGTGAAATCCTCCGCGGCGGCGTGGACAGCATCCCGGCAACGCAGTGGGACGCGGCTCGTGCGGTCGGCTTCAGCCCTTTCCAGGTCTACCGCTACGTGATTTTTCCTCAAGCGCTGCGGCGCGTCTTGCCCGCCATCGCTGGCCTGTTCGTTTCCTTGATCAAGGATTCGTCGTTGCTCAACGTGATCGGCGTCTCCGAGTATTTCTACAACACGAAGAACTTCATCTCTCGTTCCTACGCCGGTCTGGAAGGCTATCTGCCACTGACGCTTGGTTATCTCATTTTGACCCTTCCCGTGGCGTGGTTGGCCCATTGGTTGGAACGCCGTTTCCGCGATGAAACTTGACTTGCGCGATGTCACCAAGGTCTTCGGGACCACTCGAGCCCTCGACGAACTTTCCCTGCAAATCCCAGAGGCTCGGGTCCTCGTCCTCATCGGTCCGTCCGGCGGCGGCAAAAGCACCTTGCTCCGGGTCCTCGGAGGTCTGGAGGTTCCCGATCAGGGCAGCGTGACGCTCAACGAGCATCGCCTCAACGCGGATCCGGAATCCCTCCAAGCCTACCGGCGTCGCAACGGCTTCGTCTTCCAACAGTTCAACCTCTTTCCGCATCTCAACGCCCGGCGCAACATCACGCTGCCGCTCGAAAAGGTCCACGGCCACTCCCCGGAGGCAGCCCGCGCCTTGGCGGACCAATCCTTGACGCGCTTCGGCCTCCTGGACCACGCCACCAAGCTCCCCTCGCAACTCTCTGGAGGCCAGCAGCAACGCGTCGGCATCGCCCGGGCCATCGCCTTTTCCCCGGAAGTCCTCTTCCTCGACGAGCCGACGTCCGCCCTCGATCCGGAGATGACGGCGGAGGTGCTGGAGCTGATCCAGGAACTGGCGGAAGCCGGGCAAGACATCATCTTGAGCACGCACGAGATGGGCTTCGCCCGCGCCGTCGCCGATCAGGTGGCGTTCGTCGCGTCCGGCCAAATCGCCGAAAGCAACCCGCCGCAAGCGCTCTTCAACGCGCCGGTCTCCCCAGTTTGCCAACGCTTCCTCTCCCGCGTGATGCGCTACTGAGGGGTATAGTGCGCCTGCGCCCAGGCCATTGCCTGCTCGTGCGTCGTGAGCCGATCTTCCAACTGCTCGTCTTGCACGGCATCGAGCACGTCTTTCAGATGCGGGCCAGAAGTCCACCCCGCCGCAAGCAAATCTTTCCCCGAGACGAGCCGGGGAGGAATCAATGGCCCATCACCGAACTCCGCGCGACGCTGCTTCAGGAAGGCGTGATTCTCCAGGGATACCTCCGAAGCGAGGCAATCCACCCGGTGCAATTCGAGTTCGTCCTCGAAGCGTGGCCGGGCCATGAAACGCTTCAGGTTCGCGATCCGCATTCGGCGCACCTCATGGAAGTCCAGATGGCGAGCGACCGCTTCCACGGTGGCGTCGATCACCTCGTTGGAGAACTTGAGGCGCCGGAGGATTTCCCCAGTCATTTGCGCCCCCACTTTGGCGGCTTCGGGAAACAAAATCTCGCCCTCTGGCCCCCGCGTCGCGGTCACCGGTTTGGCGACATCCTTGAGAAGAACGGATAGCACCAGCGGCAGGCTGGCATCGGCGGGCAACAGTTCCAGCATGCGGCGGCATCGGGCAAAGACGTCTCCTTGCGAGTGACCACCATGCGGCTCGCACCAGCAAAGATCGATAATCTCCGGAAGGATTTCCGACAACAAGCCGGTCCCAACGAGAAGGTCAAAGCCACGAAGACGACGCGGACTTTCGAGAATGCGCACCAGTTCATCTCGAACCCGTTCGGCGCTGATGTGGGAGATGCTCGGAGCCTCCTCCTTGACCGCCGCCAAGGTCACCGGCTCCAGTTCGAACCCAAGATTCGTGGCAAAGCGAACCGCCCGAAGCAGGCGCAGATGGTCCTCACGAAATCGGTCCGCAGGATTGCCAATGGCCCGGATCAAACCGGCCTGAAGATCCGCCTGGCCACCCACGTAGTCGATGACTTCCCCGGTGATCGGATTCTGAAAAATCCCGTTGATCGTAAAATCCCGGCGTTGAGCATCCTCCTCCGCTGAGGAAAAGCGGACGTCTTTGGGCCGGCGGCCGTCGAGATACACCCCATCCGTCCGGAAAGTCGCGATCTCAAAATCCGCTTCCGGTTCATGGACCAGCACCACGCCGAAATGGGCGCCGACCATCCCGGAATTCCGGAACAGCGAACGCACGTCACGCGGCCGGGCACTCGTGGCGATATCGAAATCCTTCGGCTCACGGCCGAGCAGGACGTCGCGGACGCAGCCACCGGCGAAGTAGGTCTCGAACCCGGCTTCTTGAAGGCGCTGAACAATCCGGAGAGCGGCCCGGCGCAATGCGGAATTATCGGGAGGCGCGATGATTGGGGATGGTGCGGACATGCAGGGGGAGGACGATGCCAAGCGCATCGGAAGGAATGGCCACGTGCGGAGTGGCGGAGGGATTCCAGAAGTGCCACCACTCCGTTTTCATGGTGCTGAACCCGGCCCGGCGCATCGCTTGTTGCAGCACCGCAACGTTTGCCGCGACTTCGGGATCGCCACCCGTGTAATCCGCAGCGGCTTTCGGGGAAAAATGGTCGAACTCGGTCGGCATCTTCAATTCGCGGCCGTTGGCATCAACCAAGGTCATATCGACTGCGGCGCCCGCACAATGCATCGACAGCGTCACCGAGGGCGCGGAGACGTAATTCCCGTTCGGTACAGCCTTCCAAAGCGCGAGGTGGGATTGCGGGGGCCGGTAAGCGTCCCAGATCTTGATGCGATAGCCGTGGCTGGCGAGCTCGCGGGCCGCTTGCGCGAGTTGCTGCCCAGTGCGGCGTTCAATCAAACAGGGCATGTCCCCCGGATAAAGCGGCCGCCCCGCCACGTTTCCAGGTGTCGCATAGCGCAAATCCACGACGACGCCAGGAACGACGGAACGGACATCGACCAAGCCTCGACGGGACGCGGCGGCGATGATCGCATCGGGTCCAGGGCTGCTCGGCGTTTGGCATTGCACGAGCAGGAGAACGCCGAGGAGCAGCAACGGCAAAGTCGCGATTGATTTCGGGGCCATGATCTTTTACCTAAAGCGAAGTTCAGAATTTGCGCACCGAATTTTTACGCGCGCATCTCGTATCTCACGCACACGCCTCCCATGCCCGCCTCCTTTTCGCTCTTCCTCGCTTCCGCCGTCCTTGCCGTGACTCCACCGGTGGAAAGCGCCCTGCGGCACCCAGTGATCACTGCGTTCGTGCTCGCGCTCGGGGCCTGCGTCGGATCGTTCCTGAATGTCGTCATCTACCGGTTGCCGCTCAATCTTTCCGTTTCAAACCCGAAGCGATCGTTCTGTCCGTCCTGTAAGACGCAAATCCCCGCCTGGCAGAACCTTCCAATCTTAAGTTGGATTTTGCTCCGGGGCAAATGCGCGAAGTGTCAGGCGCCCATCAACGTCCGCTACGTCCTGGTCGAAGCCCTCACCGCGATCGTCTTCCTCGCAATCTGGTGGCGGTTCGTCCCCTACGGCTGGGGAGTTCCGATGGTCCACTGGGTCCTCGCCTCCCTCCTGATCGCCTCCACCTTCATCGACGCGGAACACTTCATCATTCCCGACGGCTTGACCTGGAAAGCGGCAATCGCCGGTGGAGTCCTGTCAGCCCTGTTGCCAGCCTTGGATGCGGCCCTTCCGGCTACCGGCCTTCTCCACCCGGCCGGGCTGGAACCGAACTCATTGCCCAGCGCGCCTTGGCATCGGGCCCTCTTCCTTTCCGCGTTGGGCTTCGCCACCGGTTATGGGCTGCTCTGGTCCGTGGTCAAGCTCGGCAAAATGGCGTTTGGGAAATTCACCCACGTGTTCGAGCAGGATACCACTTGGACCATCCACGAACCGTCCGCCGACGCCGAACCGCAATTGGAAGTGGGCGAACACACCCATCTTTGGAGCGAAATGTTTGGTTCCGAGCGCGACCAGCTCATCATCGAGTGCACCGAAGTTCTCATCGATGGCGTCGCTCGCCCCGCCCCGGAAGGCCTCGTTCTCCACTACAATCGAGCCATCATCGCCGGCATTGAGGTTCCGTTGGAAGGCGTCAAGAAACTCCAAGGCGTCACCCGGCGCATCGTTCGGCCCAGGGAGGCCATGGGGATGGGCGACGTGAAATTCGTCGCCATGATCGGCGCGTTTCTTGGCTGGCCCGCCACCATCTTCGCCCTTATGGGCGGATCCATCCTCGGCGCGATCGGCGGCTTGGCCCAACGGTGGATCGCCGCGCAGAAGGAATCGAAGCCGATTCCCTTCGGCCCCTACCTGGCGCTCGCCACCTTTGTTTACCTGTTCGCCGGACCGGAGCTCATTGACTGGTATCTCCGGTCCTCTGGTCTCCGCTGAATCTCCGATGCTCATCGACGGTCAACCCTATCGCACGATCTGGCTCGCTGGGGAGATCGTACAAATTATCGATCAACGACAGCTCCCGTTCCGCTTCGTCGTGGAGGACCTGCACTCCGTCGCGGCCACCGCGCGGGCCATTCGGGACATGCACGTCCGCGGGGCAGGACTGATCGGTGTCACGGCAGCGTGGGGCATGTGGTTTGCCGCCCGGGAAGCTGCGGGCGCCGACGCCGCTCTCCATCGCTTGGCGGAAGAGCTCCTCTCCACCAGGCCGACCGCGGTAAACCTCCGATGGGCCGTCGAACGACAATTGGCCGCGATTCTCGCCGCCTCGGACCCCGTCGATGCCGCTTTGGAAACCGCCATCGCCATCACGGAGGAAGACGCGGAGGGTTGCCGCCGCATCGGCGAGCACGGCTTACCGTTGATCCAAGAGATCGCGGCGCGCAAGCCACCTGGGACGCCCGTTCAGATTCTGACCCATTGCAACGCTGGGTGGCTCGGCTTCGTTGATTACGGTTCCGCGACCGCACCGATTTACGCCGCCCATGACGCCGGGATCCCGGTCCATGTTTGGGTGGATGAAACGCGTCCCCGGAATCAAGGAGCCCGCCTCACCGCCTGGGAATTGCGGCATCACGGGGTGCCTCACAGCGTGATCCCGGACAATGCCGGCGGTCACCTCATGCAGCACGGGCTGGTGGATCTGGTGATCACAGGCACGGACCGGACCACGCGCACCGGAGATGTGGCCAATAAGATCGGCACCTACCTCAAAGCTCTCGCCGCCAAGGACAACGGGATCCCCTTCCACGTGGCCCTCCCCTCGTCCACCTTCGACTGGACGGCCCGGGACGGGGTTGAGGAAATCCCCATTGAGCAACGATCCAGTGATGAAGTGCGTTGGATGGAAGGCGAGGACGCCAACGGTCAGATCGTCTCCGTTCGTCTTTTTGAAGACGCCTCCCCGGGAGTGAACTACGCCTTCGACGTGACGCCCCGGCACTTGGTCACCGGGCTCATCACCGAGCGTGGGTGTTGTCCCGCCACCGAGAAAGGCATCCTCCAGCTTTTCCCGGAACACGCTCCGGAGAGCGGCTCAACGGCTCGCTAACTCCACCCGGTTGTTGACGTTGCCCACGACCCGGGAGCCGCTGAAGGTCAATTTCCGGCTAACGCGCGCCAGATCGCCGATCGTCGAGACCCCAGCGTCCCGCACCAGCAAGACGCCATCGCTCATCGCCGCGAGCACCGCCGCTTCACCCGAGGCATTGACCTCTGGCCCGTCCAGGATCACCCAGTCAAACTCCTCACGCGCACGGCGCAACCAGGCCGCGAAACACGGTTGGCCAAGAAGTGACGCGGGATCGCTGGCCCAACCGCGTGAACTGACCACGAAGAGTTCACCACCGCGACCTTCGCCCTGCCTCTGACAGGAAAGCTGCTTCGAGCCGACGCCGCGCGCCTGAAGCCATTCCAGCAAGCCGCAACCCGAGTCCGCCCCGGGAAACCAAAGTCCCACCGAAGGACTCGCCAGGTGACAGTCCACCAAGAGAACTCGCAACCCTTGAGAGCAGGCCACCGCCGCCAAGCCCGCCGCAACGAACGACTTGCCCTCCCGCTCCCGCGCACTCGTCACTAGGAGGCATTGGTTCGACTCCCCGGCGAACTCGCGGTCCAGAGCTTGGATGATCTGGCGGAAGGCATCGCGTGAAGGAGGTTCCAAGCACTCCGCCAGCATCTGGCGGCTCCCCTTCACCCGCAGAGCCGCAAGCCCACCGAGCTGATTTGGAATCCCACGCCGCAGCCAAAGCAGCGGTAGCGCCCACTCTGCTTGCGCCCGGCAAACCGGAAATAGCAAAAACGCTCCAGCAAACGCGATACCGCTCAGCAAGAGACTGCCCCATCTCCCCGGAGTCACCGCTCGGTTCTCCGGAATCGCCTCGTCAACGGCGAACACCACAGGCTTGGAGGGCAGTGCAAGGGCGACTTTCAGTTCCGCCAACTTGTCCCGAAGTTGCGCGCTGATCCGATCATCCGCTTCCAGCTGCGCTTTGAGCCCCGCAAAGCGGGCGTTGTCCCCATCTTCCTGGTTCGCGGCGTCATCAAGACGGCCGATGGCTTCGTCGAGCTTGAGCAGCTGCTGACTGGCCAGGCGCCGCGTCTCCGCAACCTTCTCCAAATCCTGTGACGGCATGGCAGCCCTCGAATCCGATTGGGATCCGTTCTTCGCCGTCAGAACGGCCAACTCGGCGGCCGCATATTCGCGGGCTAACACTTCTCTCTGCGACTTCAGGCGCTCCCGTTCGCCCAAAAGCCCACCACCATCTACGGCCCGGAAATCGCGAAGGAATTGCTGCAACGCCTCGCGGCTCCGCTCCACCTGGAAACGCTGGGCCGCTTCCCGGCGGCTCAAGGTGTCATACTGCCCCCTCAGCACCTCCCTTTGCCGGAATACAAGATAATCTCCGTAATACTGAGCATACTGTTGGGCCAGCCGAGCCGACACCTCCCCGCTAGCACTCCGCACTTGAATCCGGATCAGATGGGAGCCTCGCACCTGGGACGTCCGGATAAAACTGGCCCGGGGCAATGTATTAAACACCTCGCGATCTCGCGGGGAGACGCGGTCCCAGAAGTATTCCCGGTATCCAGCCGTTCCCATTGCGATCTCGTGATCCCGCACCGCGAGAGTGGATCGTCGTCCCTCCGGAAGTTCAGCAGGGACCTCGACGCGCACCAAAGCTTGCGCGAGGTAAAGCGGCGTGCGAGTCCAAAACCAAGCCAGGATCGACAAGCTCACCGTGGCTGCAAACACACAACTGCCCCGCCAGTGCCTCCCATGGCCAAGCCGAAGCCACGTGGCTACCCAGGCGCGGACTCGCCCAAGCTTCCCTGACGGGCGAGCGTGGTCCAACGATTCAGCCATGGCCGAGACCGGAGGCGCGGAAAGTGTGGAGGACGACATAGATCTGGTGGAGACGAGGAAAGAGGTTCGGAGAAACAGAGGTTGATTATATTATGATCTTTATTGTTTTTAAGCAATCGCTTTCCGAATCCATCCCACCGTGATTCCTCCTGAGCCCACTCCCGCCTTGAATCGCCTCCTCGATTCCCTGGTCTCCAACGCATTTTACCGGGCAAAGCTGGCGCCTGCCGGAGCATTTCGCCGTGTCGATTCGCTGGCCGATTTCGCCCATTCCATTCCGTTCACCACAAAGTCCGATCTGGTCGACGATTGCGCTCAGCATCCGCCGTTCGGCTCCAACCTCTCCTATCCTCGGGCACACTACTCGCGGTTTTGCCAAAGCAGCGGCACTTCGGCAGGCCCGTTGCCAACGCTCGACACCGCCGAAAGCTGGGGTGTCATGCTCGATGTCTGGGACAAGGTCTACGACCACGCCGGGCTTCGCGCCGATGACACCTTGTTTTTTGCGTTCTCGTTCGGCCCGTTTCTTGGTTTCTGGACCGCCTTCGAAGCCGCGACCCGCCGCGGAAACCTCTCGATCCCCGGCGGCGGATTGAGCACGCGGACCCGGATAGAAATGATCGCCCGCTACCAGGCCACCGTCTTGTGCTGCACGCCGACCTATGCGCTTCGCTTGGGGGAAGTCCTGCGCAACGAGGCTGGCCATCTCCAAGACCAAATGCGGATCCGCCTGATCCTCGTCGCGGGCGAGCCAGGAGGGAGCATTCCCGCGACTCGCGCCCAGATCGCTTCGCTTTGGAATGGTGCCATCGTCCGGGACCACCACGGCATGACCGAGACCGGCCCCATCAGTTACGAAACCGAGAATCAGCCGGGAAGCCTGCTGGTCGATTCCGAAGCCTATTACGCCGAGGTCATTGAGCCGGCAACGGGTCGTCCGGTGGATCCGGGAGAATCGGGCGAACTGGTCATCACCACGCTGCGCCGCCTAGCCCGGCCGCTGTTGCGATACCGGACCGGGGATTTGGTGAAGCCGGTGTGGGGAGTGGACGGATTGCTTATGGAAGGCGGCATCTTGGGCCGATGCGACGACATGCTCGTGGTGCGGGGTGTCAATGTCTATCCCTCCGCACTCGAAGCTGTGATCCGGAAGTTCCCGGAAGTGGTGGAGTTTCAAGTGCGCCACCGGACCGTGGACGCAATGACCGAGCTGGAAGTGATTGTGGAGCCCGCGAACTCGGCGGATGTGGAGTTGGCGCACCGGATTCAAGTTGCGCTGAGCAACGCCTTTGCCTTACGTATCCCTGTCACGACCACCGCTGTGGGCAGCTTGCCCCGTCACGAATTTAAGTCCCACCGCTGGATCTCTGAATGAATTCACCCACTGTCGAACTGACCAAAGTCACCAAAACCTACTCCGGCGACAGCGACCGGAAGGTGCTGGACGGGCTGGAATTGTGCATTGAGCCAGGCCAACGCTTCGCCGTTACGGGACCGTCGGGCTCCGGGAAAAGCACGCTCCTCAACCTCCTCGGAACGCTCGATCGCCCCAGCTCGGGCAGCGTCCGCATCGCGGGCACCGAGACCGCCGGGCTTTCCGACGACGCCCTGGCCCGGCTCCGAAGCGAGACCATCGGATTCGTCTTTCAATTGCATCACCTCCTCCCTCAATGCAGCGCGCTGGAAAACGTGCTCGCCCCCGCTCTGGCCCGCCCGTCAGTCAATTGGGAGCAAACCGAAGCCCGCGCCCGCGACCTCTTGCGCCGGGTCGGTCTGGAGAACCATCTCACCAAAGTGCCGGGCCAACTCTCCGGCGGCGAACGCCAACGCGTGGCCGTTGTTCGCGCACTGATCAATTCCCCGCGCCTCCTCCTCGCCGATGAACCGACTGGCGCTCTCGACGAAGCCAACGCGCGCAACCTGATCGACCTGCTTCTGGAGATTTGCGAGACCGAAGGCGTCTCCCTGGTCCTGGTGACCCATGATCGCGGTGTGGCCTCCCGGCTCGATCAATCCTACGAACTCCGCGGAGGAACCCTGCATCGGCAATGACGCTCTGGGATCTCGCGATTCGCTCGTTGTGCCACTACCGGTGGCTGAATCTCGGTGTGCTGGGGGGCGTGGCCCTGACATCCGCGATCATCAGCGGCTCGTTGGCGGTTGGGGATTCCGTCCGTGCCAGCCTCGGCGCCAACGCCGCCACCCGGCTCGGAACCATCTCCTGGGCCATCACCGGCGGCGATCGCTTTTTCACGTCGGCCCTGGCGGCCAAGCTCGACCCGCAAGCTACCCCGGTCTTGCAAACCACGGGCACGATCGCCACGCCAGACGGTTCCGTGCGGGTCAACGGCGTCCAAGTCGTCGGAGTCGATGACGCTTTTTGGAAGCTCGCGAACGTCCCGCCTCCGGAGCTTCTCTCGGGAGATCTCGCGATCAATCAACCGTTGGCCCGGCGCCTCGGTCTGGGCCCGGGGGAACGCATCATTCTTAGCGTGGAATCGCCCGGCGCTCTCTCCCGGGATGCGCCGCTTTCAGGCAGTTCAAACCAACCGGAGAAACTTCGCCGCAAGATTACCCGCGTCGTGCTCGCCTCGGGTTTGGGGAATTACCGCCTCAATGCCGAGCAAGTCCCGCCGTTGACCGTCTTCCTGCCGTTGAGGGACTTGCAAACCGCGTTGGCAAAGCCGGGCGAAGCCAACGTGGTCCTCTCCGCCAGCACGAACATGCCGGACGACAAGGCAATCCTCCAGGCAGCCACCTTGGCTGATGCCCAACTCCGCTTGATCCCTGGGGAACCCCGGCCTCAACTGCAAACCAGCCGGGTCTTTCTGGCCGAGAATCTGGCCGCCAAGATCAAGGCGACGTTCCCCGGCGCCACCGGTTCGTTGACCTACCTGGTGAACGCCATCCGCTTCGGTGACCGTCTCACTCCGTATTCCATGGCGGCCGCCACCGCCGACGACTCGCCTCCTGCCGGACAGATCATCGCCAGCGATTGGTTGGCCGAAGACTTGGGCCTCAAACCCGGCGACCAGATCACCATCGAGTTCTTCCGGATGTCCAAAGGCCGCCAGCTGATCGAGGAATCCCGGACGCTCACCGTGGCGGAAGTAGCTCCGCTCACCGGCGGGCCGTTCCACGCTTCACTGAGCCCGGATTTCCCGGGAATCAGCGATGCGGAGAACAACGCGGACTGGGATCCCGGCATGCCGTTCTTCAAAGATCGGATCCGGACTAAGGACGAAGACTATTGGGACGCGCACAAGACCCGGCCCAAACTCCTCTTGCCGCTCGCCTCCGGCCAAGAATTCTGGGGCAACCGTTTCGGCGAACTCACGTCGATCCTCCTGCCGCCGAGCGCCGCCAACCTGGAGGAAGCCGCGATTTGGGCGCAACTCCGCCCCAATTTGGCCCCGGGCGACTTGGGCTGGCTGGCTCGCGACCTGCGCGCGGAGGCTGGCAACGCGGTGGCTCAGTCCTACGACTTTGGCGGGCTCTTCGCCGGCATGAGCTTCTTCCTCATCATCGCCGCTCTGATCCTCGTGATGCTCGTGTTTGTGTTCGGAATCGAACAGCGCCGGGGGCAAATCGGCCTGCTCCTGGCGGTCGGCCTCAATGCGGGCCGGATTCGGAGGCTCTTCTTGCTGGAAGCCACCGCGCTGGCACTCGCCGGAGCCACGGTGGGACTGTTGCTCGGATTTCTCTACACCAAAGCCGCCCTGTGGGGCCTGAGCGGCGCGTGGCGGGATGCGGCAGCGGGCGTGCAGTTCGTTCACTCCGTCACGCCGGGATCGCTGGCCAGCGCCTGGATCGCCACCGTCCTGCTCTCGCGCGGCACCGTGTTTTGGGCCACGCGCACCGCGACTCGGGGCGTTAAGCCGAACGAGCTGATTTCCGGAGCGATCGGCTGGACACCGGCCCAATTGGCCCCATGGACCAAACGCCCGATCCCCTGGATCGCGATCGCCTGTGCGTTGGGCGGCCTGTTGCTGCTTTTCGTGCCACAACAGGGCACGGTGATGGCCCGCCAAGGCGCGTTTTTCGGCGCCGGATTCCTGCTCCTCCTCGCCGGAATTCTTGGCGTTCACCTGCTCCTCCAATCTTGGGAACGCCGCAAGGCACCATTGCGGACCTTGGGCGCTTTGGCGAGAAGCAACAGCTTGCGCCGCCACGGCCGGAGCCTGTCGGTGGTCGCCTTGACCGCATCCGGCGTCTTCATGATCACCGCCATCAACTCCCTGCGGCTCCACGGGGAACAACAGGCCGGAAAGCGCGACTCCGGGACCGGTGGATTTGCCTATCTGGCGCAGAGTAGCCTTCCCATTTACGAGGATCTCAACTCCGCCGCCGGCCGCGAGGTCTTCGGCCTTCCAGAAACGCCCGCCTCGTTCGAACTCGTCCAGTTCCGAGTCAACCAAGGAGAGGACGCCAGTTGTCTCAATCTCAACCGGGCCAGCCAGCCCCGACTCCTCGGTGTCGATCCCGCCGCGCTCGCACGCCGTGGAGCCTTCGCGTTTGCCGCCCAGTCCTTTCCAAAAGACGGCAACGGTTGGGATTGCCTCTCGCAACCCGCCATCGTCGATTCCGAAGGCATTCCGGAGATCAACGGGATCCTCGACGCCGCCACCGCGCAATACGCCCTGGGCATCGCCCTCGATTCCCGGCTGACTCTCACCGCCGCCGATGGCAAACGATTCCGCGTCCGCGTGGCCGGTCTGCTCGACAATTCCGTCCTTCAGGGCAGTATCGTCATCGACGAAAATCATTTCATCGACCTCTTCCCCGACGCCGGCGGCTACCGTTTCTTCCTCCTGGATGCCGAGCCCGGAGCCGACGGGGCCACCGCCGCTGCCCTCTGGAGCCGCCAGCTAGAGGACCGGGGATTTGAGTTGCTTCCCACCTGGGTGAGATTGAATGAGTTCAACAGCGTCCAGAACACCTATCTCGGCATTTTCTCGACTCTCGGCGGCCTCGGCTTGCTGCTCGGCACCGCCGGTCTCGGGATCATCACTGGGCGCAACATTCTGGAACGCCGTGGGCAACTGGCCCTGCTCAACGCCGTTGGTTTCTCCCGGGCCCGGCTGGCGGAACTGGTCGTCTGGGAGCATTGGTTCCTCCACGGCGCCGGCGTCGTTCTCGGAATAGCCACTGGCTTGGCCGCCATTTTGCCCACGCTACTCGCACGAAGCGGATCCCTGCCGATTGGTCTCCTCGTGATTTTGAACACATTGATTCTCTTCGGCGGCCTGGGATTCTGTTGGATCGCCGCCCGCCTCATGTTGCGCGAGAACCTGAGCGAATCACTTCGCCATGAATAGCCACTGCCTTTTTCTTGCTCTCCTCATCCTGGGCACCGCTGGGGCTCAGGAGAACGTCATCTTCACGGAGGACTTCACCTCGTTTCCCGCCGGTCAGGAACCGGATTTGTTCATCCTCGCCGGAGCCTTCACCGTGGAAGCTGAAGACGGCGGCAATCACGTCCTGCAAATCGCCACCGGGGAACTGGTCGATGCCACCGTGCAAGTCGGAGGCTCCTTGAAAACCGGAGGCGAAATCGTGGTCCGTGCCAAGGGCCTGCAACAGCGCCGCAGCTTTCCGCGATTTGGGGTCGGCCTCCACGGCAAAGCGGGCTTCCAACTCCGGGTCTCCCCCGCCGCCCGGGCGGTGGAGCTGCTCAAAGGCGAGGAGGTCATCCAAACGGTGCCGTTCACCTGGACTGCTGGTCAGTGGCACCTCGTCCGCCTGCGAGTCGAGGCCATTCCCAACGCGGGCTGGTCGGTCTCCGGCTGGGTTTGGCCAGAAGCGTCCCCCGCCCCCGAGCAAGCCCTCATCGAATACATCTCGGAGCCCGCAACGCTCCAAGGCAAAACCTCCTTGTTCGGCACGCCGTTTTCCGGTCAGCCAATCCAGTTTGACGACGTGCGCGTCACCGCCTTGGCCCCGCATCCCTGAACCCTTTTTCCTTTATGTCCGCGATCCCAACTGAAATCCAAAACGTCACCGCCGTCACCAAAGCCAATATCTACTTTGATGGCAATGTCGTCAGCCACTCCATCCTGCTCCCCGGCGGCGCCAAGAAGACCCTTGGATTGATTTATCCGGGCAGCTACCACTTCGGGACGGCTCAAGCCGAACGCATGGAAATCGTCGCCGGCACCTGCGACGTCACGCTGGACGGCAGCGATACGACCCAACGCTACCAAGGCGGAGAATTCTTCGAGGTTCCCGCGAACTCCGGTTTCCAGATCGCGGTTGCGGATGGGATCTGCGAGTATATCTGCTCGTTCCTGGATTGACCCAAGCCGCCGCACCGCTTCGCGCCCGCCGGCGGAAAGCAGAATCGCGAGCTTCGGAGTTGGGACAGCAAGGCGTCCGCGTCGAGACAAGATGCGGGACAAACGGGACATCGGCAGGTTGTGTCGCGCTTACAGCGCTTTGATGGGGGGATGGACGGTCCCAGGGCGGCGGTCGCCTTTGGCTCCCTTCGCCCTGGGCTATCTTGTCCCGGCCCGTTGGGCCTGGAAACCTTGGCCACCAACAGTCCAAAAGCGTCTGCGCGGGCCAAATCAGTCACTGTTTTCGCCGCCAACACTCTGCGCGGGCCAAATCAGTCACTGTTTTCGCCGCCAACACTCTGCGCGAGCCAAATCAGTCACTGTTTTCGCCGCCAACACTCTGCGCGGGCCAAATCAGTCACTGTTTTCGCCGCCAACACTCTGCGCGGGCCAAATCAGTCACTGTTTTCGCCGCCAACACTCTGCGCAGGCCAAATCAGTCACTGTTTTCGCCGCCAACACTCTGCGCGGGGCGATTTCGCCGGAAAAGGTGGGCCGTCCGCGAATCCGATGGGTTCGATTCTGCCCTCTGCGGCCTCAGTGCCCTCTGTGGTGGAAAATCGCACCGAGAACCCAGAGGGAAAGCCCAATCGCCAACTGATTCTTCTCGGTTGACATCGATTTCGACAATCCCGGTTATGGCTGGCCGAAAGCGGCGAGGTCGGCGGAGCGGAAATGGGCTCCTCCAGCGCGGATTTGAACGGAAGGCCGCTGGTGTGGGAGAGGACGTTGCGGACCGTGATCGGGTGAGCGGGCTTTTTCAGCAGGACGTGGGCGTCGTCTTTCTCCGACACGACCATCTGGCCCTTGAACTCGGGGAGGTAGGTTTCCACCGGGTCATCAAGGTGAATTTTGCCCTCATCGACCAACATCATCACGGCGGCCGCGGTGACCGGTTTGGACATGGAGGCGATCCAGAAGAGCGCGTTTGGGGGCATTGGCGCTTTGGCCGTTACGTCCGCATAGCCGACGGTGGTGATCCCGAGCACCTTATCCTTGTCCGCGACCAGGGCCACGGCGCCCGCCAGGGCTTGGCGATCGACAAACGGCTGAAGGGTCTCTGCGATCGACGGAGGAGACGCAGGCGCCAGCGCGAACAACCGTGAGGCGGTGAGCACGAGGGCGGCCAATTGAAGACCGAGAGCGATCTGGGGGCGAAGCAAGGCCATACGGCATTTCAGGCTGAGGACGGAGACCGAGTCAACGTCAACCTATCGCCGGTGCTCGGGCAGGCAAAAGTGTCACCAAAAAAGGTTCGACGCGCCGCGAGGTTCATGATGAGGATGAAGCACCCATGATCACATCGTTTTTTGTGCGGGTCAGCGCGTTCGCAAGCACAGTGACCGCTCTGCTCTTCGCCGCAACGTCCGCGCTTGCGGCTTTTCCCGAGTTGCGGCTGGTGCCAGTTTCCTCAGGCCAGATGATCGCTCCGGTCGAGTTTGCGCATCCGGGAGATGGCTCGGGACGGCTCTTCATCGCGGATCAGTTGGGGACGATCCGGATTCTGAACACGGCGACGGATACGCTGCTGAGCACCCCATTCTTGAATCTTAGCGGGAAGCTGGTCTCGATCACCACGAGCTACGACGAGCGAGGGTTGCTGGGGTTGGCATTTCACCCAAACTTCCAGGTGAACCGGAAGTTCTACGTCTATTACAGCGCTCCCAGCCCCGATCAGCCCGGGACGGCTTCGGCCCCGGTCGATCACCGGAGTGTCGTCGCGGAATATACCGTCTCCACTACAACGCCAAACATGGCGAACGCTGGCTCTGAGCGGATCCTGCTCACCTTCAACCAGCCGCAGTCCAATCACAATGGGGGCGACCTCTGCTTCGGCCCCGATGGCATGCTCTATATCTCCACGGGGGATGGCGGCAGCGCCAACGACAACAACGCCGGCCACACTGGCGGCAGCTCATCGCGGCCGGCCAATGCCCTGGGCAACGCTCAAGACCTCACCAACCTCCTTGGCAAGATTTTGCGGATTGACCCACTGGGCACCAATGGACCAGGCGGGCAATACGGCATCCCGGCGGACAATCCGTTTGTGGGCCAGGGCGGCGGGGTCCGGCAGGAGATTTATGCGTATGGCTTGCGCAACCCTTGGAGGATGAGCTTCGATCCTCCGTCCGGCCGCTGCTACGCGGGAGATGTTGGGCAAGGCAAGGTGGAGGAAATCAACCTGATCACGGCCGGAGGAAACTACGGCTGGCGCAACCGGGAGGGAAGCTTCGACTTCGCTCCATCCGCTCCTGGCACCGGGCCCTTCATTGACCCAATCGCCCAATATGCCCACCCGGGTCAGGTCATCGGCGATCCAGAGCTGCCTCAATTTGGAACTTCCGTGACTGGGGGAGAAGTTTACCGAGGTTCCCGCATCCAAGGACTGGGAGGGAAGTATGTGTTCGCGGATTGGAGCGCGGATTTCACCCGTCCGGGCGGCACTCTCCTCGGGCTTGAGGAAACGGCTCCCAACTCGAACTCCTTTTCTCTAAGCAAGCTCACGATCGTTGGCGGCAACCCAATTGCGTTCTTCATCACGGCGATCGGCAGCGATCAATCGGGAGAGCTTTACGTCGCCACCCGGACCCGGAGCGGACCGGAGACCGGCGCGAACGGATTGCCAACGGGGACGATTTTCCGGCTCTCGCCCAGCGTGCAACAAAGCCAGGTGACGCTGACGGCGGACCGGGATACCAGCTTGTTCGACGGGGAAAACGGCAACAGTAGCGGTGCGGGTGTGACTCTGTTCTCCGGGGTGACCGGTGGGAAGGCAGCTTTTGCGCTTCGGCATGCGCTCATTCGCTTTGATCTCTCCCCGATTCCCGCCGGGGCCTTGATTGCGTCCGCGGAGGTCAATCTCAACGTCAGTTTCGCGGCTTTCAACACGGGCAACTTTGCCTTGCACCGGCTGACATCAGACTGGGGCGAAAGCACGTCGGATTCCGGTCCCTTGGGCGGCGTCGGTGTGGAGGCGGCGAACGGGGATGCCACCTGGAGCCACGCCTTCTTCCCCTCCACGCCCTGGACGTCGCCCGGAGGCGATTATGCGGCCACGGCGTCGGCTTCCCTGACTCCCGTCGTGATAGGCCAGAACAGCTGGACTTCGGAGCAACTTGGCCAGGATGTCCAGGACTGGGTCAATGGAACGCGCCCCAACTACGGATGGCTCCTGCGTGATTTGGGCACCCTTCCTTCCGCGAAACGGATCGACAGCCGCGAGGCCACGGATGCGGCGGTGAGGCCCGATCTGGTCGTCACCTATGGCGAAGGTCCAAAGACTCCGGTGCTTCTCGGTCTGGCGCTAGGCAGCGATTCCGGCTCAAGCGCCACGGATGGAATCACCAATGTTTCGACACCCGTGATTCGCGGCTATGCGTCCCTCGGCGCCACCGTTCGGGTTCTGGTGAATAGCACCGAAGTGGCCAGCGAGATCGTTTCCACTCTCCCCTTCTCCATCACGCTTCCCACCCTTGAGGACGGAGTGAAAACGATCACCGCCACCGCTGAAGAAAACGGCCACACCAGCACCGCCTCGAACGCCATCTCCGTGACCATTGACACCGTGAAGCCAGATGCTCCATCGGGTCTGGATCTGTTGCCGGTTCGTGACACCGGAAACTCCAATACCGATAATGTGACCTCGTCACCTCGTCTCCAGATCTCCGGGAATGCGCCCACAGGAACCACCGTCACGTTGTTCACCCGTCTCACCCCGTTTCAATTGGGCCCGATCGGATCTACGGAAGGAGGGAGTCCGTGGACGATCACCACGTCCGATCTCGACAGCCGTATCCACCAACTCACCGCCACCGCTACGGATGTGGCCGGGAACGTGAGCGACGAAGCCGAGGTGTTGGAGGTCGAGATCAAGGATGCTCGCGCCGCGACGCCCGTGAGTGTTCCGACATCCCCGGCTGATTTGGCATCGAAAACTGCGACTGCGGTCAGATGGAGTGATCACATTGCGACCGCGGCCGGGCTCTACGACGGGTTGCTGCGGGACGCTGCGGATGCGGAAACCGTGATCGGAGCCGCTTCGTCCTTTCAACTGGCCAGCACCGGGGTCCTTTCCGGTGTGGTCCAGCTCAACGGCCGTGCGCTAAGGATCCGCGCCACGATCTCCTCCGAAGGCGCCGTGAAGGCAACGGTGACGGTCCCGCGCAGCACTCCAGTTGATTTGGATCTGCAACTTACCCAAACGTCCAATGGCTATGGATTGCTCGGAACGATCGGCTGGGGAGTTTTCTCCACCGTCGGAGACATCCCCCAGGCGCCTTATCATCGGACCAACCGGCCGCTCGCGGCTCCCGCTTCCGGGCTCTACACCATGCTGATTCCCTCACAATCGGACTGGCCGAGTGACGCTCCGCAAGGCGACGGTTGGGCACGGGTGAGCATCAGCACCGGAGGGGCCGTCTCCGTCACGGGAGTTACCGGGGATGGCACTTCGTTTACGGAAAAGGCCTTTGTGTCGGGCGATTCAGAAATCAACCTATTCACCGACCTATATCCTGTGACGCTGGACGGAAAGCGCGGTTGGCTTGGAGGCCGGGTGGTGCTGCGTTCGCTGAGCGGGAGCGACTTCGACGGAAAGCTGACGTGGCGGAAGTTTGCGGATCCTCGGCAGCCTCGTTACAAGGATGAAATCAACCTCAATCCATGGGCGATCGGCAGCCTTTACACCAAGCCGATCGCCAGTCAGCCCAGCATGCTGAATGTGGTCCCTGAGGAATACAATGCGGAGTTCACCTTCATTGGGGACGCGCCACCGGGTAATGGGGAGTTCTCCCTGGCACGGGCGATCACCTGGAAGCAAAACAATACCTTCGTCCACTACGGCCCACAAACTCTTGGAGGCTCAGGCAAGGCGGCCGATGGAGGCGTCCGCGTTGAGTTCTCCGATCGGGCGACTCGTGAAGCGTTCAAGTTTTCCGGCGTTGTCTTCCAGGCCCAGAACATCGTCGCCGGAACCTTTGTGAACGGCGCAGCCAGCGGCGCCTTCCGCATCCGGCCGGATACCAACGTGGGCTACCCCGGCCGCGAGCCTGCTGGGTCGTTGACCGAAGTACTAGCTCAGACGAGTCCGGCCACTCCTCCCGATGAGAGCGAGCCCGATTTTGAGGCCGCCGCTGTGGGAACGTACGATGGAGTTCTCACTCTGGGCGGCGCCACCTCTGGCGGGCTCCAGAATCTTGTGCTGACCACCAGGAGGACATTCACGGGAACGCTGTGGATCGAGTCCACCCGATACAACCTGCGCCAGACTCTGAGCACCGGTGGCGATGTGACCTTCAGCATTTCCAGGAGGTCCCCCGCCTCCCCCATCATCGTAGAGTTGCGTCTCACGAAAATGAACGACACCAGCGACGGCTTTGGCTTCACGGGAACGGTGACGATTGACAGCACCGTCCACACCATTGACGCCCAGAAGCTGCCGACCTTCACCAAACGCAATCCCGCTCCCGAGACCGGCGGCTACACGCTGGCGATGCGCGAACCGGAAGGGAACACGCCTGAGACCCAACCAGGAGGCGACGGCTATGGGGTCCTTGGCGTTCGCTACGACGGACGCTGCTCGGGAGCATTCACCCTGCCCGATGGCACTTCGGTGAGCTTGGCCGGTCGTGTGGCCCGGCGTTCCAACGACGGAAACACCAATCCTCCTTCGTGGACCACCGAGTGGTCATTTTACCGGGGGCTGTATGGCCGCAGTCCGAAAGGCTTCCTGGCCGGCAAGCTGACGTTCCGTACTCCGAATACAATCTCCGATCTCGATGGAGATTGGCGCTGGGTCAAGCTGGCCGGCGCGACGGCCGTCAGCGGGTATCCCACGATCACCGAGAATCGCAAAGTGGTCGGCAGCCGTTACCAGATCCCCAACGGGACAAGGGCCATCGACGGGCTGGCGGCCGACGATTTCAATGTCTGGCTGCGCTTCCTCGGACCCGATCTTTCCATGGACCCGACTATCACCATGAATTCCCTGGACCGAGCCGCGACGTGGAGCCTCGCGAACCGGGTCATTTACTATGGCCCGGAGCGCGTCAAACTCCGCTTCAACCCGCGCAATGGCCTTCTCACCGGAACCTTTGCGGATGCGCCGTACGGGGTATCCACCAGCTTCGGCGGTGTTTTGCTTCAGAATCAAGACCGCGTCACGGGCAGTTACCGGGCCCAAGGGCTCTCTGGTCTCTTCTTTGTCCAGCCGCGCTGATTTCGCGCTTCGCGGGGGCTCAATCGCGGCGAAGCTGCCGGACAATTCCGGAGAACAAAGGCCGCGCCGCCGCCTCGGCCCGAAGACAGGAGGTCCGTAGCGCCTCCAATGTCTCCCATTCGGCATCTCCACTGCGGTCGTCGCACCGCTCCATCAGCTCGTTGAGCAGCACGCCAAATGCCCGGACCTCCAGTCGCTGCAAGGCGATGGCACGTTCTTCCCCAGGTTCATGGCGGCTTGCGGCCCCGAAATCCCCCAGCAAAACGCGGTGCGCCTCAGCCTGCCAGAGAATGTTGTGCGCATAGAGATCGCCGTGAAGGATGCCACGCTCATGGAGATGCGCCCCCGCCTCCGCCACTCCCAGTGCGGTCCGCCAAACCGAGGTGCAGCGGAAACGGCGCGCTTCGGGATAAATGTCCCTAGTACACGTATCCAGAGACGGCGGACCGGCCAGATTGACGAAGACCGGGTCGATAAGCTCCATGACCAGGGCTTCGGCGCCTTGCGGATGATCGCTGCACCGTCCCAAAATGGGCACCAAATTCGCATGCCGCCCGGCGGCCAAACTGGCGGACATCTCGGACCCAGGGAGTCCATCCGAGGTCAGGGCGCCTTTGAAAATCTTTACGGCCACCTCACGCCCGGCTTCCGCGGGAGCCCGCTGCCAAAACGCTTTGTGGATCACGCCGGACGCGCCTTGTCCCAACGTTTCAAGAAGCCGCAGCTCGGACCAAGAAATTGATTCCATGGTGTCGGCTCTTTCTGCGCCGGCACGGCTGAGGGGATTCCCCCCCAGCGCCACCCACGCCAACTTGGGCATCTGGAGGAGCCACGCGGGCAAAGCTTCCATCTGATTGACGGCCACTCGCAGCAATTCTAACTCCGCGCAGTCCCGTAAAAACTCCGGCAGCCCGGTGAGGAGGTTGCCCGTGAGCATCAGTTTGCGCAGGTTCCGGCAGCGGCCGATGCCTGGAGGCAGCTCGGTCAATCGGTTGTCCGTCAGAATCAACGCCTCCAAGCTCTCCGGAATGGCCCCGGGTGCAACGCTCTCAAGCCCGCACCCGCGCAACCCAAGCGTGCGCAGCTTGGAACAGGCGCCCAAGCTCGCCGGCAAATGGCGGATCGGGTTCCCCGAGGCAAAGAGAACCCGCAGTCGCCGCAGCTGACTTACGCTATCAGGAAGGAGCTCGATTCGATTCCCGGAAAGATCGAGGCATTCCAGAGTCTCCGCGTGAGCAAAGACCTCCTCCCGGGGAAACTCCGTCAGTCCGGCGCCTTTGAAATCGAGCGAAGTCGTGGCCATGGCGAGCGGACTGGAGCACGAACCGGGGCTGAACGCGAATTTCCCGATGAAAGGAGCGGCGTTCAGACCTGCGATCTCAAGAACGCCGTTGATCCGCCCCCGCCTCCGCGCCAGGGTGGCACGGTGAGGAAAGCTTTTGTTCTGGGCGCCGGATTGGGGACGCGGTTGCGGCCGCTCACGGATCTGTTGCCGAAGCCTTTGATCCCAGTGCTCAATCGTCCGCTGGTGACGTGGGCGTTCGATGCCTTGCTCGCGGCGGGGGCAACGGAGTTCATCGTGAACACACACCACCTTGCCGAGGCCTGGCCCCAAGCGTTTCCCCACCGGAACTGGCGCGGCCACCGCATCCAATTCGTCCACGAACATCCAGTGGTTCTCGAAACTGGCGGCGGCATCGCCAACATCGCGCCCCTGGTGCACGACGATTCGTTTTGGGTATTCAATGGGGACATCCTCAGCGATGTGCCGTTGGCGGCAGCGGAACGGCTGCATTTGGAACAAAGAAATCTGGCCACGCTGGTGCTGCGCTCTTCCGGCCCCAACCCGAACGTCACCTTCGATCCCGACGCCGGAAAAGTCCGCGACCTGCGGCAAGCTTTGGGGACCCAGCCGGAGCGCTTTTACCAATTCACCGGCATCTACCTGGTGCATCCGGACTTCCTTTCCTTCCTCCGGCCGGTGCAAGAGTCGGTGGTCCCGGCCTTTTTACGCGCCATCACCGAGCACGACCGGCTGGGCGGGATCGTCATTGATGCGGGCGATTGGTGGGATTTGGGCGACGCGGAGGCTTATCTCGAAGCCTCGGCGGCGTTGGCGAAACGGGAGACGTTCCTCGGCCAGCCCTTGGCGGGACTACGCATCGCCCACGGGGCGCAAGTTAATCCCTCAGCGGTGATCGACGGGTTGACGGTGCTCGGGGAAGGCTGCACGGTCGGCCCAGACGCACGGTTGGAACAATGCATTGTTTGGCCGGGCGCCACCGTCGAAGCCGGAGCGCAACTTCGACGGTGCGTGATCACAGCCTGACTTTCCCTTCATGGACGACCAGACCATCCTCGAATTGGCCAAGCAACAGCTCCCCGAAATGCAGGGGGTGGACTACCAGATCGAACAAATCAGCCGAGGCGGGTCCGACCGTCAGTATTTCCGGCTCTCTCCGGTCACGCGTCCGATGATTTTCTGCCAATACGGGCAGCAGACTCCGGAGAACTCCCGCTTCGCCCAACACACGGATTTCCTGGCCGGGCATGGGGTGCCGGTGCCCCGGATTCTGGCTCGGGATTTGGAACACGGGCGGCTCTGGATTGAGGACCTCGGCTCCGAAGATCTCTGGTCGTTTCGCGACGCGGATTGGTGGGTGATCCGGCGTCCGCTGTACGAGAAATGTCTCGCGGCGGTGGGCCGGATCCACGCGATCACCGAAGAAGCCTTGCCAACGAGCGCCTTGCCGCCGTTGGGGCCAGAATTCAACGAGGCGCTCTACCAGTGGGAGCAGGATTACTTCTTCGACAATTTCGTCAGCCGCTTCAGCGCCGCCTCCTCCGAGGAAGCCGCCCGGATCCGCGCCAGCGAGGAGTTGCGCGAGTTGCGGACCACGTTGGCCTCCCGGCCGCGTTGCTTGATCCACCGTGATTTCCAGAGCCAGAACATCCTCGTCCGCCGCGGAGAACCAGTGTTCATCGATTACCAAGGCTTGCGCTTCGGCTTGGCGGAATACGACCTAGCCTCGCTTCTCTACGATCCCTACGTGGTCCTCTACCGTGACCAGCGCGAAGAACTGGTCGCCTTGGCGGAAGCCCGGAGCCGCAACCCGCAGTTCCGGTCACAACTCCTGGCCTGCGCCTGCCAACGCCTCATGCAGGCCTTGGGCGCGTATGGCTTCCTCGGCGTGGTAAAGAACAAGCCAACTTTCCTGCGCCACATCCGGCCCGCGCTCGCGAACTTGCGCGAGGTGGCCGTCGAACAAGGGATTTTGCCAATTCTTGCGCCTCTCTTGTTGCCCAACGATTCCGCCTTGTAAACCCACTCCGATCCTCGCAAAGTCTTCAACCCACGCCACTCCATGACCGCCCGCCCGAACCCCTTCCAGACCGACAAATCGAGCCTTGGACACGCGCCCACAATGGTGATCGGCAACATCTGGCCATCGATCGAGGGGGGGCGCTACGCAGTGAAGCGGATCGCCGGGACACCGGTAACGGTCTGGGCGGACGTGTTCCGGGACGGCCACGGCAAGCTGCGCTCCGTCGTGAAATGGCGCAAACGCGGCGTCAGCGCTTGGGAAGAGAGCCCGATGGTCCACCTCGGGAACGACCGGTGGCGAGGCGAGTTCACCGTGATGGAACTCGGCGAGTGGGAATACACCGTCGAAGGCTGGCAAGACGATTTCCAGACTTGGCGCCATGAATTCGAACGAAAAGCGGCGGCCCTGAAACCGGGAGAAAGCTTGCAGACGGAGTCGATCGAAGGCTCCATCATTCTTGAAGAATCGGCCCGGTTGGCGGAACAAGGCGGGCATCCGGCGGACGCGGAAGTTCTGCGTCGCGCCTCAAGGGCCATCTACGACGCCGCCCCAGACACCGTCGCCAGCACGGTGGACGATCCCGGTTTGCAAACTTTGGCGGGCCGGTGGACGAATCGCTCGCTTTCCACCACGGCGGTGCCCATCTACCGCGTCCTTGTGGAACGGGAACGCGCCGGGTTTTCGTCCTGGTACGAATTCTTCCCCCGCAGTGCCGAGGGCCGGGCGGACAAACACTCGACGTTCCGGGATTGCCTGGAGCGGATTCGCTACGCCCGGGACATGGGGTTCAACGTGATCTACTTCCCGCCGATTCACCCGATCGGCGTCTCGCATCGCAAAGGGAAGGACAACTCGCTCACCTGCACGCCGGACGACGTCGGTTCCCCGTGGGCGATCGGAGGCAGCGAGGGCGGACATTACAACGTGCACCCGCAGCTTGGGACCATCGCAGACTTTGAGTGGCTGGTGAAGGAGGCCAAGGAACTGGGGATGGAAATCGCTCTCGACTTCGCGATCAACTGCTCACCAGACCACCCCTACGTGAAGGATCACCCGGACTGGTTCTTCCAGCGGCCCGACGGAACCATCAAATACGCGGAAAACCCGCCGAAGAAATACCAAGACATCTACCCGCTGAACTTCCACTGCAAAGACTGGCGCAATCTCTGGCAGGAGATGGTCCGCGTCGTCCTTTTCTGGGCGGACAAAGGGATCAAGATTTTCCGGGTGGACAACCCGCACACCAAGCCGGTGGCGTTTTGGGAATACCTGATGAGCGAGGTGCGTTTGCAGCACCCAGACGCGATCTTCCTCGCGGAGGCCTTCACCCGGCCGCGGATGATGGAAATGCTGGCCAAGATTGGTTTCTCTCAGAGCTATACCTACTTCACGTGGCGGACTCACCGTCAGGAGATTATCGACTACGTCAACGAGCTGACCCATTCCGATCTCCGCGAATATTTTCGTGGAAATTTCTGGCCCAACACGCCGGACATTTTGGCCCACCCGTTGGTCGACGGTACGTCGGCCGTTTTCAAGATCCGCGCCGCCCTGGCGGCCACCACCGTGGCCAACTGGGGCATTTACTCCGGCTTCGAATTCTGCGAGAACGATCAACATCCGGACCGCGAGGAGTACCGGAACAATGAAAAATATCAGCTCAAGGAACGTGATTGGAGTCGGCCGGGCATCCGGGAATTCCTCGCGAAACTCAATCACATCCGCAACACGCATGCCGAGTTCCGGCAGCCTTCGAACCTCCACTTCCTGCACACGGACAACGATCGCCTCCTCGCCTTCGTCCGGACTTCGCCCAACCGCCAGGCCGATCTACTCGTGATTATCAACCTCGATCCCACCCATACTGGAGAAGGCACCGTGACGCTGCAGCACGAGAGCTTGCCGGAGCCCCGCAACATCCCCTACCGGGTGCGCGATTTGCTCACGGATGACGTTTATACTTGGCACGACACCTCGAATTGGGTGTCACTGGATCCGGCGACCAAGCCGGTTCACATTTTCCGCATCGAGTCCGCTGATCAGGACTGAGTCGATTCCGCTCTGTTTCCAAAGCCCCGCATGAATTACTCTCTCAAAGCCACCTTGTTCCTCGTCTTCGCCGCCGTCGCCGTCGTCCTCATCGACCGCGAAGACCAGCGCAAGACGTTCGATCGCTACAACCGGTCGTTCCTTGATTGGCTGGTGGGCAACGCCTGGACGCGGATCGCGCCGAGCCAAGTGACCTTGCTCCGGGTCAATCCGATGGAATTGGAGCAGGACAACCTCGATCCGCGGCTTGACTGGGCCATCGTGTTGCGGAGCCTGGAGGCGTTCGATCCCAAATCCGTGGCCATCGTACCGTCGTTGAACTGGGATAAGCCGGATCAACTGGCGGAAGGTGCGTTGAATAAGCGGGTCATCTCGATGCCGCCCCTGACGTTGGGAGCCACCTTTGGCGCTCCCGGGGAAGGCCAACCGAACCTGGATACCACCGGCATGACCGTGCTGACGGATCTGACAGGGGACCTCTCAAAGCTCCCCGTCGTGCGCAATATCGTGGCCATGCCGGACTCTGAGCTGATGGCCAACGGCAAAGCCGCGTTCACCCAAATCGAACTCACCGAAGAAACCGCCAGTGGCCCAAACGGCATCCGCTTCCCACTGCTCGCCAAAATCGGGGACAAGGTGGTGCCTTCCTTCGTGCTCCAGGTGATCATGAATCAGGAGGACATTCCCGCGGATCAGGTGAAGGTGATTCTCGAAGGGACCCGCCCCATGATTCGCATTGGCCCACACAGCGTCCCGGTCGATCTCGATGGGTGTTTCACCGTTTACCACGGGATGAAGGGCTCGTTCCCCTCGATTGAATTCAGTTCTTTGGCGTTGGCCGCCTCGCCCTTTGAAGAAGTGGCCGAGAAACTGCGGAAAGCGAGCAAGGACAGCCTGGAAAGCCTGAGAACGAACGCGGTGATCATTGGCTACGACCAAGACGAGATGAAGGAGTTCGCATTGCCCACTGGAGAGCGCATCTCCCGGGCGGAATTGATCGCCATGGCGGTGGCCACAATCCAGACCGGACGGCACATTACCTATTGGCCAAATCTTTTTCGCTATGCCAGCTGGGGAGTTTTGGCGGTGCTCGGCCTTGGCTTGTTCCAGTGGCGCCGGTTCCGGGTCGTCTCTGGTGCGTTCGCCACGCTGTTGCTCTACGGCGGCGTGAGCATTGGCGTGTTCCAAACCTCGTTGAGTTGGACGCCGCCCTGGCCCGCCCTGGGGATTTGCGCCGTTTTGCTCGTGCTCGGCATCCTGCTCCCCAGCCCGCGCCGCAAACTCGCTCCGGTGTCATCGGACTCCAGCGGAACGCCCGCCACGGAAGCTTCTGGCTCTTGATCTTCTGTATCACGCACCAATTGGCGCTTGCCTGATTCTTTGGATGGGATAGCCTCCCGGCAATGAATCCAGTAGACCTTTTTTCGCACGAGACCAATCCCGTGCATCTCTCCACTGGTGAGACCCTTTTCCGGCAAGGCGACGCTCCCGACAGCATGTTCGTGGTGTTGGAGGGCTCCCTTGATGTTCTGGTGAACGACAAAGTCGTGGAGAATGCCAAGAGCGGCGCCATCATCGGGGAAATGGCCCTGATTGACCAGTCGCCCCGCGGTGCCACCGTCGTGGCTCACGAACCTGCCAAACTAGCCCGCCTCGACGCCATGCGGTTTCACCGCGTCATCCAGCAAAATCCTTTTTTCGCCACCCACGTCATGAAGGTGCTCGTCGGCCGGATCCGGCAGATGGACAAGCTCTATTCAAGCGGTGTCGAGATGTGAGGCCGTGACGGGAACCCCCCGGCTCGTCCGGCCGAGATGATTCGCTTTACCAGTCTTGCCGCCGGAAGAGAGATCGGCGCCCATTCTTACCTCTTGGAGTTCGATGCCCTCCGCGTCGTGCTCGATGCTGGGACGCACCCGAAACGCGAGGGCATGGCCGCCTTGCCCCGGTTGGATGATCTCGCCGTTGGCTCCGTGGATGCCATCCTCCTGAGTCACGCGCACTTGGATCACTCGGGCGCCCTGCCCGTGCTTGCCCGGGAGCAGCCCTCCGCGCGCATCCTCATGTCCGAGGCCACCCGGGTTCTCTCGGATGCGTTGCTCCACAACTCGGTGAACGTTATGACCGCCCAGCGGGACGAACTCCGCTTGGTGGAGTATCCGCTCTACACCCACCGTGAACTGGAACGGCTGTACCCGCGTTGGGAGACCGCTCCAATGCGACGTCCGTTCCCTGTTACATATGGCGCTTCCGTCGAATGCGAGTTCTTCGAGGCGGGTCACATCCTGGGCGCGGCGGCCGTCCTTCTCGAGCATGCGGGGCATCGCCTCCTCTACACCGGTGATATCCATTTCGAGGATCAATCCCTGACCCGTGGCGCATCCTTGCCCACCTCCGGGGTCGACACCGTGATCGTCGAAACCACCCGGGGCAGCGTGGCCCGCGATCCCGCCTACACCCGGGAGCGGGAGATGGCTCGTTTGGCAGAGCATATCAACGCCGTAATCGAACGCGGAGGATCCGTACTCGCTCCAGTCTTCGCCATGGGCAAGACGCAGGAACTTCTGGTCATGCTCCACGACCTGAAGCGCCGTCGGGAAATTCCCAATGCTCCGATTCACATCGGCGGTCTCGGCACCAAGATGACCCGGCTCTACGACATGCTCGGCGGTCGGCCTCGACGGTTGCGTCCCGATATGCGCATTCTGGAGGAGGTGGAAATCGTGATCTCCTCATCCAAGAAGCGAGCCGGCCAGATCGAGTATCATCCCCGTTGTATCTACGCGCTTTCCAGCGGGATGATGAGCCCCAAAACCGTATCTAACATCTTCGCCAGGCAAGTGTTGGAAAATGAACGGTGCGGCCTCTTCTTTGTCGGTTACGCGGATCCCGAATCCCCCGCAGGGCACATCCTGGCCACCGACTCTGGCGCCAACGTGCAACTCGACCCCGACGATCGCCCTCGCGCGTTACGTTGTGACGTGGAGAAGTTCGATTTCAGCGGCCACGCGACCCGCGAAGCCATTCTGGGCTACCTGGAAGCGTTGCAACCCGCCAACGTCGTCCTCGTCCACGGCGACGCCTCGGCGATCGCTTGGTTTGAGCAGAACCTTCCCGCCAAGCTTCCTCTCGCCCGGATTGTCGTCCCGGAACCGGGGACGGCTTACGATCTGGCTTAACCCGCGTCGATCAATCAATCAACGCGACACAGACCACGGCGCCACCTGGTAACCTTTCGCCTGAAGAAGGGAGATCACACTGCGGTCCCCAACCAAGTGGCCGGCGCCGACAATAAATAGCGTGGTTCCATCCCCGGGTTCGCGCAGCGCTCTTTCGATCACCGGCAGCCAAGCCTCGTTCCGGTCATGAAGCAGCCGCTTCAACAACCCGGCATCCTCTGGTTCGAAATTCCGGTTCAACTCCTCCGCGAGCTTGACGCCATCCCCTTCCCGCCAGGCTGCAATCATCGCCTCCAAGCTCTGCGCCGCCTCCGCCACATCCTCCAGCGTGATCCGGAGCAACCGGTCCTGCTCTTGGCGGTTCATCCCATTGAACAGGTCCAACTGCTGTTCCAGCGTCTCCAAGGCGACTACTTTCTTCCCGTCCTCTCTGGCTTTGCGGTCAAACAGAGCTTCCACTCCAAATTGGGGGAATGCGCCGATCCGCATGGCTTCTAGATTCGTGATGGTCATCGCCAGCATACCGGGCCGCAAACGCTCCATTTGATTCTGCGGCAGCTTTCGTTCTCTCCAGTACCCCCGAAGCAGGCCCATCGTCTCCGGACTCAACCAATCTTCAAGCTTCTCCCCCTGCGGAAGCATTCCCATTCTTGCCGCAGTCCCCTGCCCTTCCGCGGTTTTCGTCGATTGCAGGTCAATCTCAAAGACTACCCGGCTCGACTCCTGGTAGCACAGTTCATAGGCAGGCGGCAGCGGCAAGTCTGCCTCCCGCAACAGATGCACGGATCCCGCCAAATAAACCACGGCCCCCGGCCCCGCCACCCGCCAAACACATCCTCGGTCATCAGCGGATAACGAGGACAGGGTCATTAAGACAAGAACCCATGGGCGGAAGAACGACGGCGAAGAGGGGCGGTTCATCGATCACCAACATGCCGCATCAAGAGAAAAACGCACCAAAAAGCGCGTAAGGGAACAACCATACGGACATTTTACTTGAATGGACTATTAACAAATGTTTAGTATCTCAAAAAAGAGCCTTTACATGCACACATCACCCATCATTCGAACAGCTACCGCCTCCTTTCTGGCACTGGCAGCGACTCAAGTCACTGCATCTGATTTTACCCCGTTCGACGTCACTTGCGGCATCGACAAAATGGTGGTCATCGAGGAAGACCCGATTTGGTTTTTCGGTGGCGGCGCGGCAGTGCGCTCCATCAACGCCTCCTTCACCAACTCCTCGCCAGACTTCGATCGACAAACAAGTCACGGAGATCCCGGGCTCTATCATCGGGCTGGCAGGGTCACCTACAAGGACGGATACGTCGACCAACACGCGGTGCGCGGACGACGCTTCGGCGGAGCCGGGGGCTACGTGAAATCAGAAGAGCAAATCAAAGACCATCCGCTCGGGAACAACTACGGCGGCATCCGCAACTATGTGGTCGAGTTTAGCAGCGACGACTTCGCCTATTCAGACTACAGCGAAATTGACGCCAACGCCTCGGACTCTGACAATGGCGTCGGCCCTTATCTCCAACTGGGACGCCGTCTCACTCAGTTCGATGGTATTCAGGTGAACTTTACCACGGGCTGGAGCTTCATCAGCACAGAAAACTCGACTGGCGCTCGCCCCGTCGCGCGCATCACCGAGGATCGCACCGATTATACCTATCGCTATGATTATATTGCGAACCCAGATCTCCCGAGACTGATCCCCGGTCACGTCAATACCAATGATCAGCTCTTTATCATCGATCCCAGGACCGCTTATGACGGCAATGTCCCAGATCACAGCCGCCCCACTCAAGAGACCACCTACACCAGGTCTGTCTTTACGGCCTACAGCACCTCCAACCTGGATGTGAATCTCAATGAAATCCCATTTGGCCTCGAAGTCGGTCACAAAGCAGGCCCCGTGGATCTCTTCCTAACCGGTGGTTTCACTCTGAACATCATCGATTACGAACTGGAGAATCGAATCGATTGGATCGCCGCCGGCTCGAAGTCACCGGTAGCCAGTCAGGTGGCGCGGGACAGCGGAACGCCTCTGAAAGTCGGTCTCTACGGTGGTCTTGTGGCCCGTTGCAACCTCTCGGAGGACGGCCGCTTCTTCATCGAATCAAGCGGCACCTACCGTTGGGTCGATCCAGTGCAGGCAAACGCGGGCCTTACTTCGGTTGAGATCGATCCGTCTTCATGGGAAGGTCGCTTCGGCATCGGCTTCCGGTTCTAAAACTCCTCGGGTTGCAAGAGGGGGTGGCCGAACTACTTTCACCACCTCCGCCCCGATGAAGTTCGCCGATCTCCGCACCATCCTTCGCTACGTTCCTCAATTTCAGGGACGGACCTTTATTGTGGCGCTGGACGGCGGTGTGATCGCCTCCGATAACCTCTCCAACGTGCTGCTCGATTTGGCGGCACTGCGTTCCCTGGGGATTCGCGTCGTTCTCATCTTCGATGCGAGTCCTCAGGTTCACGCTTTAGCGAAGGCTCGTCGCGTCAAACCCACAAGCACGGGCGGAGAAGGCCCCACGGACAAGGAGACCCTCGAGATCACCATCGACGCCGTGGGGCGCACCGCCAATCGCCTTGTGCAGCAGCTTACCGTCCTGGGTGTCCGCACTGCCGCCGCCGCGAACATGCTCACTGTCCGTAAAGCCGGAATTCTCGGCGGGATCGACCAGCAACTCACCGGCAAAGTCCAGGGCGTCGATACCGCCAGCCTTCAGACACTGCTCTCCGAGAACATTCTCCCGGTGGTCGCCCCGCTCGGATACGATCGCAAAGGGCAGACCCTGGCGCTCGATGCCGACTGGATCGCCGCCGAGGTTGGCATTGCCCTCCGCGTCCCCAAACTGATTTACGTGGCTGGGCCCGATCAAATCCCCTTCCCCAACGGTCCCGCCAGCCAGTACTCCGTCCGCGCCATCCGGGAGGAGCTGTCCCGCCGCCAGGACTTCCCGCTCGGCGCCAGGATCAAATTGAATTGCGCCATGAGGGCCTGCGAAGAAGGAGTCGCCCGGGTCCACATCGTCCCCGGCTTGGAAGACGAAGCCATCCTCGCGGAACTTTTCAGCACTGAAGGCGTTGGCACCATGATCCACGTGGACGCCTACGAAACCTTGCGTCCGGCCATGCTCGGGGATTTGGAGCGGATGGTGCAGCTCTCCCGGCGCGCCGTCGAAGAAGGTCAACTCCTGCCGCGGAGCCGCGAAGAAATCCTCGATCGTCTGGACGATTACTGCGTGGTCGAGATGGATCACAATCTGGTCGGCATCGTCGCCGTCCACCTCTATCCCGAAGACGGTTGCGCGGAAGTAGCCAGCTTGCACGTGCGCCCCACACACCTCGGCCGGGGCTACGGCCGCGCCATGATGCGTTGGGTCGAAGCGCGCGCCAAAGCCGCTGGCATTTACCACTTGTTTGGCTACACCACCCAAGCGTCGGATTACTTCATCGATCGCTGCGGGTTTGAGGAGACCACGGACTCGACCTGGGTTCCCAAACAACGTATTGAGAAAGCGATCCGCAGCGCGCGAAACTCACGCCTGGTGCACAAATACCTAAGCAACGACTGAATTCAGGACGCAGCCTGGGAACCGGACTTGCCGGCGTCTTCCGCTGGATCCCAGCCGCTGGTCGAGCTAGAGGCGGACGTTCCCGTGACCTCGGCCAGCTTTTGCCGGAGATTCAAGTTCTCGCGCTCCAGAGCATCCATGTCCTCCAGTTGGGTCCGCGCCCGAAGCAATTGCTCTTGGCAAATCTCACACGGACGGCGCCAGAGAATCCAGCCGACTAGAATTCCCAAAGTGCCAAACGCAAGAGCGGTCAACAAGGTGATTCCAACCGCAGAAACGGCGAGGTAGTAGGATCCTTCAAGCATGGAGTGGCGGGTTTTGGGAAAAGGGGTTGGCGCAATCGAACGAGTGAATCGATACCTTGCTTCAGCGCACGCGGATTTCAACCTTCTGACTCGACGGAGCTTCGGGGGATCCAGATCCCGGCGGCAAGGCAAACGACGCCACCTCCATCTGTTCGGGAGCGACGCCCAGTGCCGCCAACGCTCCCGCCACTACTTCCGCCCGGTTCCGAGCCAAGGTTTCCTGGGATGCCGATCCATCTCCAGCCACATAAAATCCGCCCACGACAAAGCGAACCCGGGAGCCCACCGCCTGCATCGCCCGGGCAGCCTGCTCCAACTTGCCATTCTGCTCCGGTTGCAGCTCGCGGGATTGCGCCGGAAAGAGAATCTCAGAGCCGCGAAGCACCTCCGTCAGCACGGAAAGACGTTCCGGAGTCAACGGAGCCTCGGGACGATGCATCGGCACATGCAGTTCCGAGGGATACAACTTCACCTCCGCGTTCACCTGGAACTGCTCGCCTCCCGCCACCGCTCCGGTCATTTTGCGAGCCGCCGCCATCACGTCCGGCCGAACCGCCTTGGCGATCTCCCCCTCCGCTTTCTTCCAATCCCCTTCCAACTTCGCCGTGGCCACCCCCTTCAGTTGCATGCCGGACTCCGTCGCCAACAGCGTGCCATTTCCAGGGAGCTCAAAAAAGGCCGCCGCCACTTGCCGGAACGCGGCAGACTCCAAGTAAGCGGGATCGACCACGATGGCGTCAAACACTAGATGATCCGTCATCACCGCGTCCACGCTCCCCAAATCCTGAAGGAAGGTCACCAGCTCCCGGGCGGTCTCCACGTTGCCGAGGCGGCCAGAAAATTGCAAACGCCCGGAGCCCGGCTCCATCTTCAATTCCACCCGCCCTGGCACCTTCAGGTAGTTGTTCTTGTCCAGAGCCCGCAACCCTTCGATCCGGTCGACAATTGCCTGGGCCTTGAGACGGTCATCCGGCTCTGGAACCGCGCCAGTCAACTCCGCATCCATTCCATCCACCGCCTGCACCGTCACGGGATATCCCGCTTTGCTCAATTCATCGGTTGCTTTCGCCAGCAGCTTCGGCCGCAATTCCTGGCGATAATGGCTCATCTGCCAGTTGGAAAACGAATAGACGAGGACGACCGCGGCGAGGGAAATGAACTTCATTGGCGCGCTTGTTAGGAGATACTTACATTCTCTACCACTGAACTTTGCGTCTGTCACGGGAGAATTTGGCTTTCGTTGAATCTATGGACTCACCCCCTCACTCTGTGCTAGCTTTTTCTCCGATGCCCGTTCCCTTCCGGCGAATCTCCCGGCGACACCTCTTGAAAGGCATTGGCGCAGCTTTGGCCTTGCCTCAGCTCGAGCTCATGGCTCATGCCAGTGCACCGCCACTGCGGTTCGTTTGCCTCTTCCAGCCGAACGGCGTGTTCCCGCCTGCCTGGGACCTTGCCGGATCCAGCCTGGATGGCGTGCTTCCCCCAATCCTCCGTCCGGTCGCAGGGCACCGAAGCGATCTGACTGTCCTTCGGAACTTGGACAACACCGGCTTCGGCCACGTCGCCCTCACCACCGCGTTCCTCACGGGAGTCGGCGTCAAAGACCGCCGC
>CAMCXS010000027.1 GCA_945883495.1 Akkermansia muciniphila | reverse complement strand
CAGCGCAGCGCAGCGCAGCGCAGCGGTGCTTGTCATCGCTATCGGGATCACCACAAGCACGAAGATATAAAATCCGAAAAACGGAAATGGTCTGGGCTCACGCGGAGAAGCGGAGACGCGGAGGACTGGGGATTTTGACTGCTGGAAGGCTTGTCCACCGGTGCCCACTTGGTGAGTGAGCGCCTCAAGTTCACCAAAACCAATATCCTCTCTGATTCTCCGCGCCTCTGCGCCTCTGCGTGCGATGACTCCAGTTCCGGATTTAGCAGACAATCCACGGCGCGCCGAAGTGGAACGGAGAGTCACTTTTCGGCTCCGGGGCCCGCAAGTTAGCCTGGTGGTTCAACGGTGTTTCGATTCCGAGCACGAGCACGAGCACCGCTTCGCTGAGCACGAGGGAAGAAACGAAGATCCGATGCAAGGAGAGACGAAGTTCGTTTTCAATCTCGTGCTCGTGCTCGTGCTCGTAATCGAGTTTGAATCGGTTCATCAAAACTCCCACTCCACCAAGCTCGGTCTGGATCGAGTTAGTCGGGAGGGCCATTCCTTCACTTTCCCAGGCCCAGCGGGCCGGGACATGATAGCCCAGGGCGAAGGAAGCCGCAGGCGCCCGCCGCCCTGGGAAAGCGTCCGAAACACATCCGCGCCGTGGGTGCGGGACAACCGTTGTCTCGCCCTTACAGGGCTCGGGCCGGACGGGGGGCGACCCCAGGGCGTCGCTCGTTCCTCGCTTTGCCCTGGGCTACCCTATATCCCGGCCCGTTGGGCCTGAATGCGCGCAAAACTTGTGGGTAAAGCTACAAACGGAAATGCCTTGGCCTCGCGCAGTGCTCGCAGAGGACTGGGGTTTTTTGACTGGCGGGGACAACAGGATCTCAACCAAAACCATTGTCCACTCTGATTCTCTGCGTCTCTGCGCGAGGGAATCCCTCTCCGTTTTTAGCAGACAATCCACGGGGTGCGGATGGGGAACGGAGAGTAACTTTTCGGCTCCGGGGCCCGCAAGTTGGCCTGGAGGTTCAACGGTGTTTCGATTACGAGCACGAGCACGAGCACGAGCACCGCTTCGCTGAGCACGAGGGAAGAAACGAAGGGCCGATGAAGTTCGTTTTCAATCTCGTGCTCGTGCTCGTAATCGAGTTTGAATCGGTTCATCAGAACTCCCACTCAACCAAGCTCGGTCCCCTCGCTCCCACCCCGTAAACTGGATCAAGTTAGTTCCGAAGATCGACCCCAATAGCGCGAGCTTCAGGATCTTGCTGTGAACGGGGTTGAGGGGAAAGACGAAGATTCCCGCCAAGGCACCGAGGGTGAGGATCAGGATGAGGCGTCTTGACATGCTCAATTAAGAAAGAGATCACGAAGCGTGCGGCAGACAGGGGCCGGACTCAAGCTCTCAAGCTGGGTCCGAATGGAACGGATGGTCAGAAAGGGCGGAATGCGTGGGCGATTCCGCTACGAGAATGAAATCTGAGTAGCGGAATTCCCAAGAATTCCGTTCCAGCGTCCATCACAATCATTCACACCCACTCAAGCTTGGAAAGTCGTTGCCCGTCCTACATGCTGAGGCGAGTGGATCGATCCGAATGCGATGGGACATTCCAGCGCAAGCCAGGACATGGTTGACCCGGTCGAGCACTCGAGGCTTGAGAGTTGACGAGAAACGGGGAAGACTCCCACGTGAGTTCTTTTCACTACCAACCCCCGTTCCCGCTCGGCGAAGACACCACGACCTATCGCCTCATCACGCGGGATCACGTTTCCGTGACCCAATTCGAGGGGCGTGAGATCCTCAAGGTGGATCCCGCCGCGCTCACGTTGCTGGCGAATGAGGCCATCCGGGACATCTCCTTCATGCTGCGGCCCTCGCACCTGAAGCAGGTGGCGGCGATTCTGGACGATCCGGAATCCTCAGACAACGACCGCATGGTGGCGCTCACGCTGTTGCGCAACGCGGAGATTGGCGCCCGCGGGATTTTGCCGACCTGCCAAGACACGGGAACGGCGATCGTGATCGGCGAGAAGGGCGATTGTGTTTGGACTGGCGGCGGCGATGAAGAGGCGCTCGCGGCCGGGGTCTGGAAGACGTATCAGGAAGAAAACCTGCGTTACTCCCAATTGGCGCCGCTGAACCTCTTCGACGAGGTGAATACCAAGGACAACCTTCCGGCCCAAATCGATATCCACGCTTCGGATGGCGATACCTACGAGTTTCTCTTCATCACCAAGGGCGGTGGCTCGGCAAACAAATCGCTTCTTTTCCAAGAAACCAAGTCACTCCTGACGCGCGATCGCTTTCTCAAGTGGGCGGAGGAGAAGATGCGCTCGTTGGGCACATCGGCCTGTCCTCCGTATCACCTCGTCTTCGTCGTGGGCGGGACCAGCGCGGAGATGACCATGAAAACCGTGAAACTGGCCTCCACGCGCGTGCTCGACAGCCTGCCCACTCAAGGAAACGCCAGCGGCCAAGCCTTCCGGGACCTGGAGATGGAAGCCGAGCTGCACAAGATCGCGCAGAAAATCGGTATCGGCGCGCAGTTTGGCGGCAAATGGTTTGCGCTCGACGTCCGGGTGATTCGCCTGCCGCGCCACGGCGCAAGTTGTCCGGTGGGTGTCGGCGTGAGCTGTTCCGCGGATCGTCAGGCCCGCGCCAAGATCACCCGGGATGGCATCTTCCTGGAACAATTGGAGACCAATCCGGGTCAGTACATCCCAGAGCGCTGGAAGGATCACCAATTCCACGGCGTCAAGGTGGATCTCAATGCCGGAATGGACGCCGTCCGCGCCACGCTCACGAAGTATCCCGTGACCACGGCTCTGGAGCTGAGCGGCACCATCGTTGTGGCCCGGGACATCGCCCACGCCAAACTGCGGGAACGCATCGAACGCGGCGAGGAACTGCCGGACTACTTTAAGCAGTATCCAGTGTACTATGCAGGACCGGCGAAAAAACCAGACGGCATGGCCAGCGGTTCCTTCGGTCCCACCACCGCCGGCCGCATGGACCCGTATGTCGATCTCTTCCAATCCCACGGCGCTTCCCTGGTCATGATCGCCAAAGGAAACCGCGGCGAGGCCGTCACCAACGCCTGCAAGAAGCACGGCGGCTTCTATCTGGGATCGATCGGCGGCCCAGCGGCCATTCTCGCCCAAAACCACATCCGCAAAGTCGAAGTGCTCGACATGCCGGAACTAGGCATGGAAGCGGTCTGGAAGATCGACGTGGAGAATTTTCCGGCGTTTATCCTCGTGGATGACAAGGGGAATGACTTCTTCCGGCTGGTGAATCAATGCCCAATTCATGGCTGAGCCCGAATCCCGGCATGGGATCATGCCGGCGGGCTAGTGGTCCGCCCAGCCTAAAGTGACGAGTCAGCTTCCGCGGAATTTTGGCTGCCGCTAAGGCGGGAGGCGGGAAGCTGTGCGGACACAACTGACCGGCGAGCAACGCAGGCGGCGGTCAAAAGAACCGGAAGATGCCGTCGGTTTAGGCTGGGCGGGCCACTAGAGCATCGCCGCCATCCGCGGCAGCACTTGCGCCAGAAGCAGGTTGCTGCCGCCACGCATCAAAATTTCGCTGACCAAATCTTCATCCCCAAGCCGCGGGCCCGGGAGAAATGCGTTGGTTTGGTGCTGACCAAAGCGCGAACGAATCTCCAGAAGCGGCGATTCCCCGGACGCAATCACCTCAAAGCGGGCTCCCCCACCCTCCAGGAGGATCGAGGGAATGGCGCACGCCCCTTCCGTTTGCTCCAGGAGCGATAATCCGATCCGTCCGCCTCCGGGACGTTGATACTGGTACGATGCCCCAACTCGTTGGGTCAATTCCGCGCCAAGCTGCCGCGTGATCCACGCCCCCAAATACAGGCCGGTGTGCCGATGCGCCGGGGTGTGGACGATTTCTATGCGGTTGATCTCCGGCAAAAAAGCGCGGGCGGCAGGAGGATCAAAAAGCACGGCGATGGCCCGGCGATGCTGGTGGCCGCGCGTGTAGGCCAAGTCATGGACCAAAAGTTGCCCCCGGCGATCCGAAAGCCTCCCCGTCGGAGCGGTCACGGCCTGGGCAATCTTCGCAAACTGCGGAATCGGATCCGGCCACCGGCTGCTGTCGAGAATGAGCCGGTCAATCACTGTGTACAAACTCTCCTGAAAGTGATGAGACAGCTCGCCGCGCCACCACATCACCAACGGCAAATCCGACCGGAGGTGGGAAAACACCAAATTGGTGAGGCAAGACTGGCAATCCCCGCCTAGGAGGAAGGTGACCTGCTCGGAACAAAGCTTCGTCTTGGCATCGGGACCCAGCTGGCAACGCGCCTTGATCCAGCAGCGCACCGAAAGCCCTCCCTCGTCCGGAAGCACCCCGAGCAGCAAGGCACGGCACGCATGGTTCTGCGTGATCCGGTTCAGCGATTCGTCATCCGCCGCCAAGGTCTCGGGGCGCTCCGTGTAAATCGCCAAATTCATCAACGAAGCCCGGGTCACCCCGTGTTCCACGCTGAAGTACTGGTCCAACCGGCGCTCGATTTCCGCCAAGGGCGTCTCTTCGCCAAACAATCCGTCATCAAGGGCGACTCGCAACGGAGCTGGAATGGTGTCTTCCATGGGTTCGTCGCGGTTAGAGGCGGCGCCAAACGCGTCCGTCCCGGCTCAACAAAGTGTCCGCCTCTTCCGGTCCCCAGGTGCCCGCTTCGTATTGCGCCATTGGCGGCGGGGAATTGGACTTGTGCCACGCGTGCTCGATGTCGTCGATGAATCGCCAGGCGTGTTCGACCTCGTCGCGACGGGCGAACAACGTGGCATCGCCGGCCATGGCGTCGAGCAGCAGCCGTTCGTAAGCTTCCGGGCTCGGTTTGCCGAAGGACGTGCTGTATTGGAAATCCATTTTCACCGGTTCCATGCGGATGGAGGGTCCCGGCATTTTGGAAAGCATGCGCAGGGACATACCTTCGTCCGGCTGGATCCGCAAAACCAGGACGTTTTTGCGCGCGGTCACGGGCAACCGGTTGAAGAGCACGCCTGGCGGCTCCTTGAAGTGAATGGAAATCTCCGTCACCTTCTTGGCTAGGCGTTTGCCCATCCGCATATAAAAGGGAACGCCTTCCCAGCGCCAGTTGTCGATGTTGATCTTCAAGGCGACATACGGCTCTGTCATGGAGCGCGGATTGATGCGATCCTCTTCCAAGTATCCACGGACGGTTTGGCCAAGGATCGATCCGGATTTGTACTGGGCCCGGACCACGCTTTCCGCCACGGCGCGGGCGTCGGGATAACGGCGCAGGGACTTGATGACCTTGACCTTTTCATCCCGGATGCCATCCGCGGTGAGGTCGGCGGGTGCTTCCATCGCGATGAGCGAGAGCAGTTGGAGCAGGTGATTCTGCACCATGTCCCGCAAGGCGCCCGCCGTATCATAATAGCCACCGCGGCCGCCTTCCATCCCGAGAGTCTCCGCGCAGGTGATCTGCACGTGATCAATGTAGCGGCTGTTCCAGAGCGGCTCGAAAATCGCGTTGGCGAAGCGGATCACCATGATGTTCTGCGCCGTCTCCTTGCCCAGATAGTGGTCGATCCGGTAGGTATCTTTTTCCGCGAAGGTGGCGTTCACCACCGCGTTCAAATGCTGGGCCGTGGCCAGATCGGTGCCAAAGGGCTTTTCCACGACCGCCCGGGTCCAGCCACCTTCCTGCGCTTCGTTCAGCCCGGACTCGCGCAGCTGATCCAAAATGACGTCGAAAAATTCCGGCGCGGAGGCGAGATAGAAGAGGCGGTTCGGCTTGCCTGGTTCCGTGGTCTCCCGCTTCGTGAGCAACTCACTGAGCCCCCGATACCCCTCCGGATCGTTGAACTCGCTCCGGTGATACGAAATGCTGGCGGCGAACCGGTCCCAGAGTGCCTCGTCGTGGCCTTGCCGGGAAACCTTGCGGTTCATCTCGCGCAGTTCTTCGCGGAACTCCTCATCCGTTTTCTCGCGGCGAGCGACCCCGATGACTCGGGAGCCTGGCGGCAGATCGCCCTCCTTGGCGAGGTTGTAGAGCGCGGGAATGAGTTTGCGGTGCGTCAGATCTCCGGTGGCGCCGAAGATGACAACACTACAAGGCTCGGGACTGGAACGGGAGACGAGAAGCTCGCGGAACGGATTGTCCATGGCAGTCGGCCCGAAGCCTTGCCGATCCCGGGCGAAATGCAAATACCGCTTCGCGCCGAGATGTTCCGCAACCATCATTTGCGATTCTCAGACGTGCGACTATCGTTGGCGCCGCCATGGTTCAACCTTCCGACATCCGCAACATCGCTATCATCGCCCACGTCGATCATGGCAAAACCACGCTCGTTGATCAACTCCTTCGTCAAGGAGGCGCTTTCCGGGAGAACCAAGCGGTCAGCGAACGCGCCATGGACTCCATGGATCAAGAGCGCGAACGGGGGATCACGATCAAGGCGAAAAACACGTCCGTCCGCTGGAACGACAAGATCATCAACATCATCGACACCCCCGGACACGCCGACTTCGGCGGCGAGGTAGAGCGGGTCATGAAGATGGTCGATGGCGTGCTCCTCGTGGTCGACGCCTACGAAGGCCCCCAAGCCCAGACCCGTTTCGTCCTCCGCAAGGCACTGGCTGAGAAGCTTCACCCGATCGTGTTCGTAAACAAGATCGACCGCCCGCACGCCGACCCTCTGGCGGTGCACGACAAAGTTCTCGAGTTGTTCCTCGACCTTCACGCCACCGAAGAACAGTTCGGCTGCCCCTTCCTCTACGGCAGCGCGAAGAATGGGTTCGCCGTCACCAAGCCGGATGAGCCCGGAGAATCCCTCGCCCCGCTGTTCGAGGAGATCATGCGGAGCATTCCGGCTCCCGATGCCGATCCCGAGGGCCAATTCCGGATGCTCGTGTCCAACATCGATTGGAGCGATTACGTCGGACGAATCGCCATCGGCAAGATTCTGGGCGGACAAGTCAAAACCGGCGACACGGTTTGGCGCCTCAAGAAAGACGGCACCAAAGAGCGGGCCAAGGTCACCAAGCTGATCGAGTTCAATGCGCTCTCTACTCGGGATTCTTCCGAAGGGATCGCCGGAAACATCGTCGGCATCGCGGGCTTTGAGGACGCGGATATCGGCGAAACCCTCGCTAGCAGCGACTCGGCCGAGCCAGTGCCGTTCGTGGAAATCGATCCCCCGACCGTGCAAATGGCGTTCTCCATCAACGATGGCCCATTCGGCGGACGCGAGGGCACTCGGGTGACCTCCCGGGAAATCCGCGATCGTCTCTTCCGCGAGGCGCGCACGAACATTTCCATCTCCGTCGAAGACAGCGATGAAGCCGGCACCTTCCGGGTGAGCGCGCGCGGCGCCATGCAGGTCGCGGTTCTCGTGGAAAGCATGCGGCGTGAGGGCTTTGAGGTGCTCGTCTCCCGGCCGACCGTCATCGAGCGGATCGTCGATGGCCAACGTTGCGAGCCTTACGAAACGGTTTACGTCGAGTGCCCCGATGCCACCGTCGGCGGGATCATCAGCGGGCTGGCCAACCGCAAAGGCCGGGTCGACAAGATGGAATCCGCCCACGGACGGACCTACATCGAGGCCACCTGCACCACGCGCGGTCTCATCGGGTTTGAGTTTGAACTGCTCAACCTGACCAGCGGTGAAGGCATCATGTCTCACCTCTTCAAGGAATACGGACCGCTCGCCGGAGAAATCCGCACCCGGAGCACTGGGACCTTGGTCGCCATGGAACAAGGCACGGCGATGGCTTACGCCCTCGACAGCTTGGAAGCCCGCGGCAAGCTCTTCATCGCCCCCGGCGAGGAAGTTTACGAAGGCATGATCGTCGGCGAAAACCCGCGGACGGACGACCTTCCAGTGAATCCGACCAAGGCCAAGCAGCTCACCAACCACCGCTCCAGCGGTGACGGCAAAGGCATTCAGCTCAGCCCTCCCATCAAGTTCTCCCTGGAACGCGCCATCGAATACTTGGCCCCCGATGAACTCGTGGAAGCGACTCCGAAGAACCTTCGCCTCCGGAAGAAGATTCTCTCCATGAACGAACGCAAGCGGCAGTCCAAAAAGGATCTGGCGGGAGTTTGAGAAGTAGACTCAGGACCCGTTCACGGCCCCCCAGGGGGCTCGGGCGGCTTACCGAACAGCCGCCTGGTGCGCTCTGGGAAGCCGTATGAATCCACCCAGGTCCCAGGCCGGAAAAGCGGCGCTGTGATTCCGGGGCACGCAGTCAAGGCAAACTCCATGGCTCGCTACGTGCCCGGACGACGCCCGCAGCCCCGATACAGGCGTGGGCCACCGTGTCGCCCAAGGCCGGTGGGTGGCGCGGTTGAGCCATTCCTGCAGTTCCTCACGTTCCCAGCGGCCCGATCCACAGCAACCGCATCCACGGAGTCCGGTCCGCATCCGAACGCGGGAGATCGACAAGCAACTCGATCGACCAATCGTTCGCTTCGTCGGGATCAAGAAGGATCTGCTCAATCCGCCAACAGTTCCGCTCGTCTTCTTCCCCATCGCGAATCCGGGTGTAGGGCAAACTGCGCGCCTCTGGATCGAGCCGGATGCGCTCGTGCTCCGACCGGTAGTCCGTCATCACCGCCTCGAAACGGGTCGCCGTCCACGCCACGCCCTCGCGATCTTCTGGCGTCCCGAGATGCTCCAACACCGCCGCCCATTGCTTCCGATCCAGCGCCTTCAAGAGCTCAAAGATGTCCGCGCGTACCAAACGGGTGAACGAACGCCGGTCCCGGGTGAGCGGAGGCAGCCTCTCCGGCTGCGATGCCCCTTTGGCCAAATCGCTCGGCACATAATCAGGATCGCGCATCTTCTGCCATTCGTCGATCAGACTGGAATCGACCCCGCGCAACATCGCCTCGAAAAAGCCGATCGCTTCGTCCACCGATTCTGTCTTTAGCAGGGCGGGCACGGTTTGGTCCAGAACCTTGTATAAATCAGCGAGATGCCGCAAGAGAACGCCCTCGCTCCGTTCCAAGCCATAGCGCTTGATATAGTCCTCAAAGGACGACCACGTCTCGAACATCTCCCGTCCGATTGATTTGGGCCGGATGTTTTCTTTATCTACCCACGGATGCGTTTCGCAAAAACGGTTGAACGTGTGATAGATAAATTCCTTTCCCGGCTTGGGCCATTCCACTTCCTCCAGACGCAACAGACGTTCTTCGTACTCGACGCCTTCGGCCTTCATTTCCGCCATCAAATCGTTCTTCAAGGCATCGACTTGGCGACGCAGAACCACGTCCGGATTCTCAAGGATTGCCTCGCAAAGGGTGATCACTTGCAACGCATACTCGGGCGACTCCACGTCCAATTGCGGGATTGTATCGATCAACCACAAGCCGAGCGCGTGGAACAGCGAAAAATCCTCCTGCAAATCGACATGCAAGCGGACCTTGGCCGGTCCGGTCCGTTGGCGGGGCGGAATGATGGTGAGAATCTGTCCTTTGACCAAGCCGCGGAAGTAGCGAAACGCTTCCTTGCCCAATTGCTTGCGACGCCCGGGTGTCTCGTGACAGCGATCGATCAATCCACGCAACACCGCGCAGCCATCTTCCTCGCGGCGCGACAACGTCTGCAACAGCATCGAATGCGTGATCCGGAAGCTTGACGCCAACTTCTCTGGGGCCGAGGCGATCAAGCGGCGGAAGGTATTCTCATCCCAGGCGACATAACCTTTCTCCGGCGGCTTCTTTTTGACGAAGTTGTGTTTTTTCCCCGGGTTCGCCGCCGCCTTTCGCTCCATGCGCAGGTTTTCGATGACATGTTCCGGAGCTTGGGCGACCACATAACCGGCGGTGTCATAACCGCGCCGTCCCGCCCGCCCGCAGATCTGCTGAAAATCCCGCACCGCGAGGATCTTGGTGCCGGTGCCGTCGTACTTGCATAATTGGGTGAAGAGAACCGTGCGGATGGGAACATTGATGCCCACGCCAAGCGTGTCCGTCCCGCAAACCACCTTGAGCAACCCGCGTTGCGCCAATTTCTCGACGAGCACGCGATACTTCGGCAACAAACCAGCGTGGTGAATCCCGACCCCGTGCCGCAGCAGTTTCTGGATCTCCTTGCCGTATGGACTCCGGAAGCTGGCTCCCTGGAGCGCTTCGGAGATTTGCTGCTTCTCCTCCTTGGTGCAGAAATTCTGGGACAGAAGGTTCTGTGCGGTCGTGGCGCACGCGAGTTGGGTGAAATGCACCAGGTAAATCGGAGCCCTCCCCTTCCCTACGAGTTCCGCCACCTTCTCTTCGAGCGCAATGTCGCTATACTCAAACTCCAGCGGAACCGGACGGTCGGAGGACTGGATGAGCACGGTGGGTGCCTGAGTCAGCTCCGTGAGGGCCTTTTCAAAGAACGCCGTTTCCCCCAGCGTGGCGGACATCAGCAGGAAGCGAGCCTGCGGCAAAGCCAACAGCGGTACCTGCCAAGCCACACCGCGGGCGCTGTCCGAGTAATAATGGAACTCGTCCATGATCACGTCGTCCACCGGCGCGCGAGCGCCCTCGGCCAAGGCGACGTTCGCCAAAATCTCCGCCGTGCAGCAAATCACCGGCGCATCCCGGTTCACCGTGGCATCGCCGGTGATCATCCCAACTTGGTCCGGGCCAAACGTCCGGCACAACGAGAGGAATTTCTCATTGGCGAGCGCCTTGATCGGCACCGTGTACCACGACCGGCGCCCCAAGCAGATGGACCGGAAATGCATCGCCATGGCCACCAACGATTTCCCCGAACCGGTCGGGGTGTTGAGGATGACATTTTTGCCCTCAAACAGCTGGAGCACCGCCTCCTCCTGATGCCCGTAAGGCTCAATCTTCTCCGCTGCCAAGTAGTCCAGAAACGCGCCTAAGCAGTCGTCCGAAGTGGGAGAAAGCGGGACAAGATCGCGTGTGAGCTGAGCCATGGGCGTGTCTGGTGGGGGTTCCGGGACCAACCAGGCCTCCGTTCATGGCCACCATGCGCCCGGACGCGGCGCGATCAACGGTCATTCTCTGTGCATCCCCGCAGCTGGGAGCGGAGGTGCCCCGGCACGACGAAACAGCCGCACCGCGCCATCACGCGGGATAGGTGCCGGCTATGTAGTGCTCCAATTGATGAATCCTCACGCTCTGCGCCGACATGATCCAGCGCACCAAATCGCCAAGCGAGACAATTCCCGTAACGTCGTCCCCCTCGATCACCGGCAGGTGCCGAATCCCGCTTTGGGACATCACATGAATGCACGTCTCCACGGAGTCCGATGGCTGTGCGCAAATCACCTCCTTGGTCATGATGGACCGCACCTGCGTGGTTTTGGAGGATCGTCCCTGAAGCACAATTTTCCTGGTGTAATCACGCTCCGACACGATTCCGTGCAGCCGTTTCCCGTCCACCACCAATAGCGCGCCGATGTTCTTGGCAGCCATGAGCTCAATGGCTTCGAACACGGTGGCGTCGGGCGCCACCGTCCAGAGTTCCGGGTTCTTGCCGTTGAGCACGGCACCCACAGGGTCGGCGATTTCCATGGTTTCGGATCAATAGCTAGGGGTTTTAACCCGTCGCAGGCTTTGCGCCAGCCTCTCCGGACGGTTCTGGCCTCGCAAATTCAGCCGCCCGCGTCTCTCCGGCCGTGCGCCTTGCCGTCCGGGGACTGTGCAGATTGCGAGACAGGCCGACCCGGACAACACCGGCCACACCGTGCAGCGGCTTGGCACCAAGCCTGCCCTGGACTGGAGGTCTCCTGAAATGAGAGTCACACTGCCATCCGCCGCCGGAGTCCTGGTGACGGTTTTTGTCCTTCGCCTCTGGCGGGCAGCGTCGCCCGTCCACTTCGTCCCAGTCCGGCCCGCCAAGCCGCAGCCACCGAGTTGATCGACTCGCTCCGAAAGCGGGGCCCATCTGCGCCAGACCGGCCAACTCATCCGCAAGTTCCAGCCCTCCCGGGACAGCGCCGGTGATCCCAAGACCCGCGATGAGTCCGAAGATATCCTCGAGATCCTCGGCGATGCGAAACAGCTCCAGGAGTAAACCTAAAAACGGGAATGGAATGGGCTCACGCGGAGACGCGGCGCGGAGGACTGGGGATTTTGCCTGCTGGAAGGCTTATCCATCGGCGCCCACTTGGTGAGTGAGCGCCTCAAGTTCCCCAAAACCAATATCCTCTCTGATTCTCCGCGTCTCCGCGCCTCTGCGTGCGATGACTCCATTTCCGGATTTAGGGTAAACCGTCGCCGCCTCCTCCACCCCGTCGCAAACGCTCGCGGTCAACGCCGAGGTCTACCGCATTCTCCAAGCCATCGACATCCGGTCCCACCAAAGCAGCGGCCGCCGCTTCCCCGCATTTTCCGGACCGCCTATCTCGCCGATCACCCGTCGCTCTAGCGGCCAAATGAACCCGATGGTGCGAATGCGCTTTGAAGTCAGCGAAGCCGACCGCCATCGCGCGCTCGATACCGAAGACCTCCGGGACCGCATCTCGCGGGAGTTCGGGGTGCAAATTACCTGCTGGAACTAGAGCAACTCGAGGGGTGCCAAGTCCGCATTTGCCTGATGTGCCGAGGCACGAGCCACCAGCTGCCACACACCGGCTCGGTTCACCCCGCCTTGGCCGGCCGGGCGTCGGACTTCTTCTCCCGGATCGGATCGCGGCCGAAGTGGTGATACCACTCCGAATGCGGAGAACGCTCATGGCAATCCAGGCACTGCGTCCAGTCGTACTTCTTCCCACAGTCCGGGCAAACGCCCCAGGTATCAAAGGTGTTCCAAAGGCAGGAGCAACCCGGCTGGCAAATCCAGCGGTCCTCCTGCCTCGGTTCCCAGTGACACTTTGGACAAAAGATCTCAACCCGTCGATCCATGGCTCCACTATGCGCCAGCTGCGCCCCAGGGCAACTGCTTGATTCATTGAATCCCCTAGCAATAGGAAAACGCCATTCATCGGCCGCCTTCAATTTCCCCGTTCGAACCGCAAACAAGGCGCAAGTTCCGGAGTGTACGCCGGAGTTATTAGGCTCTGCTCGTGGTTTCCGCTCTGCAGGTAGAACCCGCATTTGTCCGACGGCATTCAGCATCATCGATCTCCCACTTTCGTCCTCCATACCAAGGATGTGACTTTGGGACGCACTTGAAGACCGGCCGCCCTAGGCCCAAAACGTGGGCAACTCAAAAAGGAATCCGGCACTCGCCAAACTGCGAAGCTGAAGGGACGACATGACCGCGGCGCTGCCCAACGCCGATCCGCATATCCTCTGCACAGTTTTCATGAACCACAACCAACTGCGAGGCCATGCCCACGACAATTTCGCAAGCCTTCACATCGCAATCAGGCCACAGATCTCCTTAAATACCTTCTTGCCGCCAGATCAAATGAGCATAAACTCACCAGCTCACATAGCGTCCTCTCCCGGTCAACAGAACTTTTCTCTAACATGCCAGACCCCGTCTCAAACATCCGCGGCCTATTTCATCATGAAGACAGATCGCGCATGCTGTCGCAAATCCCAAGAGACATACCGCCCTCACTTATCCAATTCGTGAAATATGGATTCTTTGGCGTCTGCTCGGTGATCGTATACCAGTCCATTTTCGGGCTGTTGGGTCACTCCGTTCTTCCCCATTTTAGCGATACTGGCACACTCTCCCCCAGCGAAAGAAGGATGAACTTTGTTCTAGCCAGCGCATTTGGCTTCACCGCGGCAAACTGTTTCGCGTATTTTACCAACGTCGCTTGGGTGTTCAAAAGCGGCCGTCACAATCGACTTGCCGAGTTCTGCCTCTTCAGCATTGTCTCCACGATCGGCTGGGTGGTCGCTATGATTCCCGGCTACCTCGCATTCGATGGGGCGCACGCCGGAAGTTGGATCGCTAGCAGCGTCGTGACCGTCGTTTCCGTCATCGCCAATTTCATTTGCCGCAAATTGTTTATCTTTTCCCCATGACCGGCCTTCCCAACTCGGCCTCAAGGTCCCCTTCGCCGCGCGCCAGATGGGGATCGACTCTAAGGTCGACCCAGCAGTGGTGGCCACTCGCGATCCATCTTGCGCTGACGGTGCCGCTCGCCTCCGGTCTCAATTTATGGCTAGATGAAGCCTACACACTAGATACAACTGCCCATGGACCCGCAAGGGCACTCTCCCAGGCAATCCGGTTTGAGATTCAGGCTCCGCTCTATTTCGTCATTCTGTCAGTCTGGCGATTGCTATCCGATAGTATCCTCTGGGCCCGTTTGTTCTCCGTAGCCTGCGCGGCCGGATTAGTATCCTTGGCCCCGACGCTGGCAAGGCGCTGGCTCCCAGAGAATCTCCGAGGGTTGCTTCCTTGGATGATTGCGCTCCACCCTTCCGTCATTTGGTCGGCGGTTGAGACCCGGAATTATGCGCTAACCATGCTTCTAGCTGGTGCTCTATTGATCCGATGGCCAGACCGGCGGCAAACTCAACCAAGGGGGCACATCGACCCTAAATTGATCGGTGTAGCGGCGGCAGGTCTTTATACGAACTATTTTTTCGGCTTCTTTTTAGCCGCGCTCTACTCTGTAGATTGGTGCCTCAGTAAATCGGACTACCGCCACCGTCTTGTCCGCGAGGCCGCCTGGATTGCCTTGTGCTTTGTTCCGCTCGCCTTGTGTCTCCCGGATCAGATGCGGATTCGAGACGCTGCGATACACCTCGAATCGGCACCGGAAGATTCCTTGTACCGGCCACCGACTACCTTCGTTGCAGAGGTGAAGTTCGCCGTGATGAAGGCGGTAGGCTCGCTCTCGCATCATCTTTTTCCTTCACCTTCTTCATCCGCATGGATTCCCGCACGACTCTTGGCCCTCATGAGCTGGGTCCTCTGTTTGCTCTGGCCTGGCAGATCCGGAAAGGCCCTGAGGGGCGAGCCTGTATCCATGTGGAACCTTGGTTGGGTCGCTTGGTTCTTGGTGGCGGCGCTGCTAATCGGTGATTCAGGTCTCCGGCACGCCACCCTTTTTGTACCGGTCGTCGTGCTTTCGGTGGCTACGCTGCTCGCGCAACTGAAAGGTTCGCGGCGCATCTGGGGAGTCGCTGGCCTATTTGCCATCTATGTCTCCTGCCTCACTGTTCGTTACGAGCCTTTTGCCAAGAACGGAGACTTCATCCGCGTCGCCCGCTGGATTGAACAACAGGAATCATCAGGTCAGCCGATTTTTGTCTATGATTTGATGGACGCAGAAGCCTTCCGATATCATTACAAAGGACAGAATCGCGTCGAGTCACTACCCAATAAAGCCACGTTTCAGGTCTACCATGTGGACAATTCCCGACTTCCCTCTAAGGATGCGTTGGAGCGAAGACTCGCCGAGATTCCCGGCAATGGTTCCCTTTGGCTAGTCATCGACACCGGCCCAATTCGTGGAATCCCTGAGCTCACATCCAGCTTCCTTCGACTGGACGAGATGGTTGCAAACCGATTCCACGTCCGCTTAAGGCGAACGTTCTACGGTTCCGACGTCTACTTGCTCGATTGGAAGCATTGAATCTCGATGCTCAACAGAGGACTCCCTTGCGGGAGTCCCCCGCCGCAGCTGTCAGACTTGAGCCATAGCCGGAGTCTCCACAACAGCCTTTCCTTTCGGAACTTGCGCTATGTGACCAAGCAACTGTCTAGAAACCTCTTTGGCCAAACGAACGCTTGAGTTCCAAGCAGTGATTTTCGGATAGACTTGGGCAGAAGTCGCCAAGAAGAGGCGGGATTCACCGTCATGAATCAGGGGTTTCATCTCCGAATAGCCGAGGGGATAGGCAGGTTCCACGAATGGAGCCTTGAAGATCTGCACATCCACGATGTCCGACGGCTGGAGATTCAGGTCTGGATATAGCGCCAGCAACTGACCCTTCCAGCGCTCCGCAATGCTCTTTGCGTCCTCTTGGAACAGAGCGCTTGAGCGATCACAGTATTTCATCACATAAACTACATGGTTGCCGCCATAGTGACTTGTCTCCACCAGCTCCGTCATCTCGACGATCCCATCAAACTCCGTGCCAGAGTCGACCACCGGAGCCCAATAGAAGTTATCGAGCGGGCGACGAAGGAAGAACATGGCATTCACCACGCCCTGGTAACGTACTTCCGGAATCCGTATACGCCGAGCCAGCTTACTATCACCCAAGCAACCTTTCAGAATCGGCAGCGGGAGCGTGGAAATGCACCAGTCTACGTCGAGAGTGCCACTTCCCGTGTCGATTTCAATGCCATTGGTCACTTCGCGAATGGTCCCGACTCGGGTATTCAACCGCAGATCAACACCTTTGGTTTCGAGATCTTGCACGATCGCATCAAGGAAAGCCTTGAGCCCGCCGCGTAAGTATCCACGAGAGACTGTATTCTTTTCCCGGCCAAGACGCTCCCAAATGTACAACGCTGGCATATCGCCTGCCGCCGGTCCAAATTTGCTCGTAAACAGAGGCCGCAATATCTTCTCCCACACTGGACGACCATAGCAGGAGACGAGCCAATCTTCGATGCGGGTCCGATCCAAGTCCCGGCCAAGTCCCAGACGCCGCAGCAAGAGACTCACCGCGCCAAAGCGGATTCGCTCTGCAAACGTCAAAGGGGAGAACCGTAGCAAGTCCATCGGACCATTGAAGGCATAGCGCCGCCCGCCTACGACAAATCCCATGCGAGTGGGCTTCCAATAGAGCGATTCACCGAGACCGATGTCCCGGATGAGCTCCAAGAGATCCGCATCCGACGGCATCTGACAATGGTAAAACTGGTCGAGCGAGTGTCCATTCCAGTCAAACCAGGTGCCAAGACCGCCCCATCGATCACCCGACTCCACCATGGTCACGGAATGACCATGACGAGCGAGTTCACGAGCTGCGGTCAAACCGGCAATCCCGCCCCCCAGAACCGCGATTCGTTGGCGCGACGGTTCAGCAAGAAACATAACGAAGCTCCCGGGGAGTTGGAGTTACCGCATTGCGGATGGCAAGTTGAACGTACTGCCGAAGCGTGCGCATAAGCTTCAATTTGCTGACACTCATCTTGCGGTCATAGCGCAAGATCATGGGAACTTCGGAGAGCACCGGGCCCCAATAGCGGAGCTTCAGGAGAAGCTCCACCATGCAGGCGAAACCGTCTTCCTCGATCAGACGGTTGCCCCAGTGACGAACCGCATTCTGCACCAGCGAACCACGATACATCCGATATCCACTGGTAAAGTCACCAATCGATTCCAGCGGGAAAATGGTCCGGAAGACCACTGCGGCACCGCGGCTCAACAAGCGGCGGAAGGGAGGCGCGGTGCGGTCACAGCCACCCGCTACGAAACGCGAAGCGATCGCCACGTCGGAACCTTGGGCAAGGCGGTCCGCCATAATCGGGATCAGGTTGACGTCGTGGGTATCGTCTGCATCCATCGCAACGATTGCATCACCCGCTTCCAGGCTCGCGGCCGTCCGCTGCAAGCCAGTCAGCATCGCCTGCCCCAGACCCATATTGCGCTCATGGTTATGCAGGGTTACCTCCAGATTGCCGTAGGATCGAGACGCCACCTCAGCAGTCGCATCAGCAGACCCGTCGTTGACAACGAGCACGCGCAAGCGCAGCTCAGGGTGAGCAGTATTGAGTTCCGCGAAACGTTCCAGCAGACTCGGGAGTGAGTCGGCCTCGTTGTAGGCAGGGAGAATGACGTGGACGCGTCCTGTTAGGCTTGTTGGTTGGTTCATGCGGATGGATTCGCTGATGTGTTTTCGATAAAAGGAGAATTTTCGAGAATATCCTCAGCCGCAGCTGGAAGAGAGAGGGTGCGGAGCGGCTGATTCCGCAAAGAGTCAGCATACGCACCCATAGAGAGCACGGCAAATGACCGGGACAGCTGAGAAAGAAAGCCCTTCGTTCGGGCCTCTTTCCGGGCTCCGCCGACGTTCATTCCCGGAAAGAACTTGAGATCTGGTGCATCCTCCGCGCCCAGAAAATCAGTGGGATGCAGAAGGAACGAAGGCGAGACAGACGAGATTCTACAGAGCTGGAGAGCAGACTCCATATATGTCTTTGCCGCTGTTTCAGAGAAGGTGGCCAGATAATGGAGGTAGCTGGCGTGGAAAGGCGTCCTGATTCCTGGAACGGTCGTCACCGGAATCTCTAGAAAGCCGGGCTTATCTTCTATTCGCCAGCGAAAGGCTCGAATGGGCCGGAAGCCGTTTGAAACCCCACCGAAAAGGTCTGAACGCTCCTCTCGTTGTTTGCTCGATAGCCCCGAGGTGGCAAAGAAATAAAGGCGGGCTAGAGGACCCAAAAACGTGGGAAAAATGGTCGCATCGTACTCATATCCACGGGCGGACAAGGTCTCGACAAGCGTCCTGCTGAAGCTGAATGAAGGACCTCTCCAGCCCTTAGGCTTTCGGCCTGTAGCGGCTTCGATAGCATTCTCAGCAAGTTCAAGTTCTTGCTGCGTTTCAAGGCGCCCTAATTTGTGAAAATGTGGCACGTGCCAATGCGAATGACTCGCGATTTCATGCCCGGCATCAGAGATCGCTCGCAACGCCGCCCCATTCTTTTCCAGCTCCGCATCTTTTCCGACAATAAAGAACGTTATGCGTAGATCCAGCTCGGACAGGATCGGAAGGATGCGATCCGTAGCGCGATCCAAGAAACTGGGAAATGTCTCCCACCCTGGATCGCCGTGGGTCTTCAGATAAGACCATAGGTTATCCAAGTCGAGAGATAGAGTGGCGACGGGGCGGTCCATGCGAGTATCCTCAAAGGGCGAATCCAATCAACGGACGGAAAGCGTCTGCGCGGCGAGAACGGCTGTCACGGCATCTGCGATACGAGCAGCGCTCTTTCCATCCCCAAACGGATTGGCAACTTTAGGATTTTCACCGTGGCCGGGTGAGACCAACAGCTCCAGGTGCTGAGCCAGCACCCGCGGATCTTCACCAATCAGGCGAGCCGCCCCGCATTCGATCGATTCTGGACGCTCCGTGTTTTCGCGGATCACCAGGAGCGGGACGCCGAGAGTGGGTGCCTCCTCTTGGATCCCACCTGAATCGCTCACAATAAGCCACGCCCTCGAAAGCAACCGCATGAATCCGGGATACGGCATCGGCTCAAGCAGGTGAATCCGCTCTCTGCCTTCCAAATGCCGCGCGGCCAAGGCGCGCACATTCGGATTTGGATGAACCGGAAAGATCAGACTAACGTCAGGATGCCTTTCGACAAAATCGCGAAGCACCAGGAAATAGCCCTCCAAATTCGACGCAAAATTCTCCCTGCGATGCGCGGTGAGCACGATGCGGCGCGTGCCCTCAGTCGCCTTCACAATGGGATGGTTTTCACCGTCTACGGCGTCCGCGAGTACCTGCTGAAGGGCATCGACGATCGGATTGCCGGTGACGTAGATCGAATCGCATGCCACGCCTTCCGACAAGAGGGCTTCACGGTTCCTATCCGTCGCCGCGAAGTGGGCGGTTGCCAGCCGACTGATGAGTTGCCGGTTCATCTCCTCGGGAAACGGGGAATGAAGATCTCCAGATCGAAGACCTGCCTCGATGTGGCCTACGGGGATCCCCCGCTGGAAGGCAGCCATCGCGCCGGCCACGGCACTGGTTGTGTCTCCTTGCACAAGGAGAAAGTCTGGCTTCTCTTGCTCAAGCACCGCATCCAAGCCAGCGAGAACCCGAGAAGCGAGCACGTTGAGGGACTGCCCTGGACGCATCACCTGAAGATCGTGGTGCACTTCCAGGCCGAAACCTTTCAGAAAAGGCAGCGCAAGATCGGTGTGCTGGGAGGTGCAGATATTCAGCGGCGTCAGATCGTCACGCCGTCTCAGCTCCTGGATAACTGGAGCAAATTTAATAATCTCAGGGCGGGTTCCAAACACGCAGGCTACGCGGAAGCGTTCAGAGACTGGCGTGGCGGCATGGGAGTTGGAGTAAGCGGTCTGCACATGGAAAACTTCCCTTGATATGGAAATTATCGCAAATGCATTTTTAAATTAGTATGTTTTTCATAATTGAGACAGTTGCTCAGATGCGATGGCGCCGACACCCGAGAGCAACGGACGTCAAACCCCAGCTCGGCCGCTCTCGCGGAGTAGACCTGCGATCGAAGGTCCCCCGGGGCTGTGCCGACAACGGACGACTGCCTGGCACCCAGTTCCTTTACGCAGAAAGTAATCCCTGCACGGAGCCGCTCAACGCGGCGGCAACGCGTCTATGCACCATGCCTTCACGCCCGGGTACGCAAAACTCAGCTGAAAACGTGCCCGCCGGATCACACAGCGTGAGTTTTTCCCCAAGCCACCCGGGTTCGTGCCGGAGGACCAGAGGCCGATCCGAAGGCAGCTCCGTGCAAAAGGTGCGCCCCCAGGATTTCCCAATAAAAAACATCCGGGAGCGGCTCGATGGTCCCTGGACCGCGACCAAGCGGCCGACAAGCCACGAGCGGACGCTCGCAAGTCCCCTGCCCCGGCCCGTGACCACCGGGACGCTCCAGAGAACTTGAGGATCAGCAAGCTGCGCGATCAAGGCCGAGTGTTGCGCTGGAGAAAGCCCGTCCCCGGAATCCCGAGAGAAGTTCTTCCACAGGAGCCAGCCACAAGCATGCACCCGTCGGAAAATCTTGGGCAGCAAGATGAAGCAGAGGAGCAGGAAGACGACGCAGAGCCCGGCAAAGAGTTTCGGGTCCGCCTTCATGAGGGCAAGGCCACCGATGACCGCCATGTCCTCGGCGGTACTGACCACGAAATTGCTGACCGGCTCCGGCGCGCCGTTTACCACGACCCTAGTGCCCGCCTTCAAGCCATGACTCATCAGGGTGGCGCCGCCCGCAACCAGGGCGATGATGACGTCGTACTCGGGCTGCGTCGTTCCGATCGCCGAAAGAGCGAGGAGACCGCCGCCAACTGGCCGAATCACGGTGTGGACCGCATCCCAAAACGTATCGACCCACGGCACTTTATCCGCAAAGGTCTCCGCAAGAAGGCAAACTCCCGCCACGGCGAGGACTGGAGTGTTCCCGAGCACTTGGAGATCGGCGAAGCGCTCATCGAGCATCACCCAGTGAAAGCGGATGGCCAACCCGGTGACGAACGTCACCAAGTAAAGATTGATGCCGGCCAGCGTGGCGAATCCCAGGCCAACGGCGAGTTGATCGAGTGTTTCCATGGCGAACGTTCCCCAGCATTCCTTGCATCGCCGCCCCCACGAAGGCCACTACAAACAGACGACACCTTTGTAAGGGCATCCACCAATCCGCTCACACCACCATGCGGGACAGCTCAGGCCAGCAATCCAGCACCATGATTTCGTTGAGGATATCGTTGAGGACCTTCACTGGCGATTGCGAAGCATCGAGATGGACGGTCCGCTGTCCGTAGTATTCGAGGATCGGCTTGGATTCGTTATCGTAAATTTCGAAGCGCTTCCGGATCACCGCCTCGTTGGCATCGTCCAAGCGGTTTTGCTTCAGGGCACGCTTGCGGATCCGCCGGGCCAATTCGTCGCGGTTGGGACAGGAAAGGTGAAACACTTTCAGTACGTCACAGAACGGCTCCAGAAGTAGCGCCTGCTCCACATTGCGCGGGATGCCGTCGAGCCAGAGAAAGTCGATGTCCGGCTTGAAGGCGGTGCTCGAAATGCGCGCCTCGATCTGGTTTTTCCAGAGTTCGATGGTGAATTCGTCGGGCACCAGTTGCCCCTTGCTGGAGTATTCCACGAATTTTTGGCCCAGCGGACTGCGCGCTTCCAACGCCCGGAAGGCATCGCCACACGAAAAGAAGTGAAACCGCGGAATTTGTGCGATGATGGAACCTTGGGTGCCTTTCCCGCAACCGGGAGCGCCGAAGATCAGAAACGTGCGATACTTGGAGGGACGCATGACGAAGCTTCCGCCGGGTGCTTGGCCGGGACGGGCGCGATCCTGTCGACGCAAGTCGCGCGGAATTCAACTTCCGCCTTGTTGGAACCCTGCTAGCATGCTGTTCTGCCGTCTCTTTTGAAAGCTCTCGCCACCAAGCTCCCGTTCAGCCTCTTCCTGAGTCTGCGCTATCTGCGGCCGAAGCGGACGTTTGTGTCCGTGATCACGTTGATCTCGGTACTTGGCGTGACCCTGGGAGTTTGGATTCTGACCACGGTCATCGCGATCATGACCGGGTTCAACATCCAGATGCGGGAACGCATCCTGGGCACCCAGGCACACCTCACCGCGCAACTGCCCAAAAGCGCGCCAATCCAAGCTTGGCCGGACTTGCTCAAGGAGCTCTCGGCCTTTCCAGAAGTGAAGGACGTGGCGCCGTTTGTCGAGGGGCAGGCGGTGATCGACTTCCACAACATCGTCTGGGTGGTGCGCGTCATGGGAGTCGCGCCGCGGCCCGGAGCCATTCAAGACAAGCTCCACGCCTTGATTCCGCCGCCGGAAGCGGTGCGCAGCTTCGGGGCGTTTGATCTCTCGGACGACAACGTCATCCTGGGCCGCCTCCTGGCTGATGGGATCGGCATCCCGGTGGGCGAAACCATCATCCTGCACTCGGTGGCCAATGGCCGGGAAATCTTGGACGCCAACAACGAAGGGCGCGAGCCGGAGCAGATGATTCTTCCGGCGGAACTGTCGGTCACCGGGATTTACCAGAACGACGACGAGGAGCCGGACTCCCCTTTGGTCTACGTCCCGTTGGAAGTGGCCCAGCCGCTCTTCGAGAACCCGGGCACGATCAATGGGATCGATCTAGAACTGACCCAGCCGTACCAAGTGCAAAAGGTAAAAGCGGCCTTGGCAGCACGGTTCCCCGAGTACGAGTGGACCAGCTGGATCGACCGCAATGCCGCGGAGTTCAACGCCGTCGCCCAGGAGCGGACCAATATGTATTTTCTTCTCTTCATGATCATGGTGGTGGCGGCCTTCTGCATTACCAACACGATGATTACGGTGACCACGCAAAAGCGACACGAGATCGGCCTCATGCGGGCGGTTGGTGCGAACAAGAATCAAGTGGTCGCGGCTTTCCTCTGCCAGGGATTTTACGTCGGGCTCATCGGCACTGGCGCAGGATTGCTGCTGGCGTTTGGAACGCTGGTCTTCCGGCGATTCATCATTCGTGGCTTGGGATGGGCGTTCGGCATGGATCCCTACGATCCCAGTCTGGCGTTCCTCTGGAACCTGCCTGCCAAAATCACCGCCTTGGATCTTAGCGTCATCAGCACGGGAGCGTTTCTCGCCAGCGCGGTAGCCGCCTTGTGGCCCGCAACGATCGCCGCAAATCTCGACCCCGCCGCAGCCTTGCGCAACCAGACCACCGCCTAATTTCCCATGCCTCGCCGCTGGTCACCGCCCTTCAGCCTGTTTCTCGCTCTTCGTTACCTCCGGCCGAAGCGGAACTTCGTGTCGTTAATTACCATTTTGTCCATCGTCGGCGTCGCCCTCGGCGTCCAGGTTCTCGTCTTCGTGGTCGCGATCATGACCGGCTACGACACCCGCATGCGGGAAACGGTGCTCGGCTTTGAACCACACTTGGATATCCAACAGTCGCGCCCAATGGAGGACTGGCCCGAAGTACTCAAGGCCGTCCGCCAAAATCCGGAGGTGACCGACGCCGCTCCGTTCACCCGTGGCCAGCTCGTTTTGGATGTAGATCGCCAACTGCGCGCCGTCCGCGTCCAAGGATTGGAACCGCAGCCAGGACCGATTTTGGATCGTCTCAAACGCTTGGTTCGGGAAGGCGACGGCGAATTCGATCTTTCCGGCGATACGATGGTCGTCGGCAAGGCGCTCGCCCGCAAAATGGGAATCAAGGTGGGCGATACCGTGATCCTGCATTCCCTGGCGAATGGCCGGCAGATGCTCGATGCACAACGCGAAGGCCGCCAACCGGAAGATCTCATCGTCCCGGCCGAGCTCACGGTGGCTGGCATTTTCGATTCCGGCCGCTACAGCTACGACGCGCAGACGATATTCATCCCGTTGCAGATTGGGCAAACGCTCTACAGCCTGCAGGGCTCGGTTCACGGACTCATCGCCCAGGTCAAGAATCCCTACGAGGTCAGTGTGGTCCGCGACCAATTGCGCCAGGCCGTTCCGCCACCCCTAGAGATCTATAGCTGGATGGATCGCAACCGGGCCAAATTCGAATTCATCGCCTCAAATCGCCTGCTGATTTACTTCCTGATGTTCATGATCGTGGTCGCGGCCGGCTTTTCGATTATGAACACGATGATCACCGTGACCACGCAGAAGCGGCGCGAAATCGGCATCGTCAAAGCGGTGGGCGCGCGTATGGACCAGATCGTGAACGTCTTTTTGGGACAAGGTCTGGCCGTCGGAGCCATCGGGACGGCAGGTGGTTTGCTCATCGGCATCACACTTCTCGCCTTCCGGCAACCGCTTCGGGAATTGCTCGCTCAACTCACGCAACGCGAAATCTTTTCCGCCGAGGTTTACGACTTTTACGACCTCCCCGCCCACCTCGCCGCCACCGACCTGGTCGTGATTTGTGGGGGCGCATTTTTCGCCTGTGCGTTTTCCTCGTTGCTTCCAGCGTATCTTGCGGCACGGCTGGATGCCGCCCGGGCTCTGCGCAACGAGTCCTCGGTCTGACGATCCATTTCCAAACGCATGCAGATTTACGTCGGAAGAAACGGCCGCCAAGAGGGCCCATTCACCCTTTTGCAGATCCACGGAATGCTGGAGGCCGGGGAGGTCAACGGCGGCACGCTCGGTTGGATGCCAGGCGAAGGCGAATGGAAACCGCTCAGGGAGTTGGCACCGGTCCTGAGCTTGATCCAATCGATCGAAAAAGAGAAGCTCGATGCCGAGCTGGCCAAATCCGGCCGCCCCACGCTTCCGCCGCAATCAACGATCCCGCCCCAGCGTCTGCCGTCGCATGCCATTTCCCGGTTCGGTGCCCGGATGATCGATGTGTTGATTTTCCAAATCGTCCTCAGTTACTTCTGGACGCTCCCGCAGCCCCCGGAAAGCATGCCCAACCCGGACGATTACGAGAACTTCCGCGACTTCTTCGCCGCTCTTTGGAAGGTTTCCCAGGACGTCAACAATACGGAGCAGCTGGAGTATGCTTGGAAGGTGCTCTATTTCCAACTCGGCAGCGTCTTTGCGTGGCATCTCATCGAGCCCATCTTCCTTGCCGTGACCTCGACCACCCTTGGCAAGCTGATCTTCCGGATCCGCGTCGCCGGTCCGGATGGTGGGAAGCCGGGGTTCTTCCGCTGTCTCTACCGTTCTCTACTAGTTTTCTTGTTCGGAATGGGGGGCGGTTTCGAACCGTTACGCTGGGTCGCAAATTTCTTCTCTTTTGTGCGGGTGCAAAACACTGGCGCCGCATTTTGGGACGATCTCGCCCATACCCGAGTGGACCAAGGTCCGGTCGGGCCCGCGCGCTCACTGCTGGTTCTCCTTGTCCTCGTGGCGATCATGGCTGCGGACTATCTCCTGCCACGATAAATCAGGCCTCGGCGCCGGGTGCTGGGGACATGCCCCGCAACCCCGTTCTCTTCTTGGCTTGTGCGCAACTCTCCTGCGCCCTCCTCATTGCCCCGCCCCCGCCGGCCAGCGCCGCCACCGCCGAGGTTTCGGAGCTCAAAACGATCAGTTGGCAACCCGAGCTATACGCCGGATGGCCCACGGTGACCCGTCGATCGAACGGTGACTTGTGGCTGACCTGGTCCGGCGGCAGGGAGTCCCACGTCTGCCCCTTCGGTCAGGTCCATGCCATGGTGTCCAGGGACCAAGGGCAGACCTGGAGTTGGCCGCGCGTCCTCCTAGACAGCCCGATCGATGATCGCGACTCGGGCGTGGTGGAGACCGCCAAAGGCTCCTTGCTCGTCACCACCTTCACCTCGCTCGCCTACGCCAGCCACCTTGAGAAAGCCCGCGCCTTTGCCGAACACACTTCCACGGGCTGGACCACCAAGACGATGCCAGACGAGCAACTCGCCCGCTGGAACGCCGCCCACGATCGCCTCAACGGTGCAGCACGGGAAGCCGAACTCGGCCAATGGCTCATCCGCTCGACCGATGGCGGTACTACCTGGTCGGCCCGGGTGCCGACGATCGTCAACAGCCCGCACGGCCCGATCCAACTGAGCGACGGCCGCCTCCTCTACGCCGGAAAGGAACTCTGGACGGAGGGACACCGGATCGGCGTTTGTGAATCCGTCGACGACGGCCAAACCTGGCGTTGGCTCGCGGAAATCCCGGCCCGGACCGGCGACGACGCGGGCAAGAGCTACCATGAACTGCATGCCGTGGAAGCGGCGGACGGCACCATCCTGGCGCACGTCCGAAACCACAACCCAGTCAACGCGGGCGAAACGTTGCAAACGGAGTCACGCGACGGTGGCAGGACGTGGGGCGAGCCGCACTCAATTGGAGTCTGGGGATTGCCGTCCCACTTGCTCAGGCTCCGCGACGGCCGGCTCCTCATGACTTACGGACACCGGCGTCCGCCGTTTGGGAACCAAGCACGCCTCAGCGCGGATCACGGGAAATCCTGGGGACACGCTATGCTCCTCTCCGCGGATGGATCCGGCGGCGATCTCGGCTATCCGAGCACCGTGGAGTTGGATGATGGCTCGCTGCTCACGGTCTGGTACGAGAATCGCAAAGCGCCGGAGTCGGAATCCTCCCGGGCCGTGCTCCGTCAGGCGCGTTGGAAGCTGGTGCCATGACCGCCGCGTGATTTTCAGTGGCGCTTGTAGCCCTGCTAGGATATGGGTCCGCCCCATGGCGCGCGATATCGTGTATTTTGACTTGGAAACCCAGCGGACGGCGGGAGACGTCGGCGGATGGTCGGGGAAGGCCAAGATGGGAATGTCCATCGGCGTGACCTACAGCACCGCCACCGGCAAATACCGGATTTTCCAGGAAAAGGACACCGACGCACTCGTGCAGCAGCTTCTCAACGCGGACCTCGTGGTCGGGTTTAACCAGATCTACTTCGACTACGAGGTCCTCATGGCCTACACGATCCTCGATCTCCGGGAGCAAATCCGCAGCCTCGACCTCATGATCGAACTGGAGCGCGGCCTCGATCACCGGCCCAAACTCGAAGCTGTGGCCATGGCCAGCCTCGGCGTCGGCAAAACCGCCGATGGCCTGCAAGCGATCCGCTGGTGGCAAGAAGGCAAGCTCGTGGACATCGCCCGCTACTGCTGCTTCGACGTCAAGGTCACCAAAATGGTCCACGAATACGGCGTCCAGAACGGCCATGTGAAGTACGTGGACAAGTTCGGACGCGTGCAGGCGATCCCGGTCGATTGGGGAACCAATGCCGGCGGCGTAGCGCTGGCTTCTTGAAGGCATTTGACCGGCGATCATCGCCCGAGCATGATGAATGCATGACGGCGGCGGCAAAATGGGATCTGGTCCGGGAGGAGGATTACCTCCAGGGCGAGCTACTCATGGACCAAAAGCACGAATACGTGGGCGGTATCGTACATGCGATGGCGGGAGCCACGAATCGTCATAACGATATTTCCGTAAGTGTCGTCAGTTCTCTGCGCTCCCACCTGCGGGGAACGCCATGCAAACCTTGCAATTCGGACACCAAAGTCCGCATCCGGTTGCAATCCGGGACCCGCTACTACTACCCCGATGCCATGGTGGTCTGCCACGCGAATCCGGACCACGACTCCTTCCAGGACCAGCCCACGGTCATTGTGGAAGTGCTTTCGGAATCCACCCGTCGCACGGACGAGGAGGAAAAGAAGGACGCCTACCTCACGATTCCCTCCCTGAATCTCTACGTCATGGTGGAAACGGAATCTCCCCTGGTCGTCGAGTTTCGGCGGACGGCGACGGGGTTCGTCCGCTCGGTGATCGCCGGTCTGGAAAGCGAGATTCCGATCCCTGACATGGGCTTCTCGCTCCCGCTTGCGGAGATTTACGAGGGGATCCGTTTCGAGCCTTAGGCGGCGGCTTCGCCGCGCTTTCTTCCATCGGAGAGTTGTCCGCCACGGCAAACTCCTTCATGCTGCCCGCCGCAGCCCATGAAACCCCGTCCTTTCCGCACCATCGCCACCTTTGTGTTGGCGCTCGCCTCGTCCGCTCCCGCCGAGACGTTTGACCTCGTCGTTTACGGTGGAACCTCCGCCGGAGTCATCGCCGCCGCGCAAGCCAAGCGCATGGGCAAAACCGCGGTGATCGTCAGCCCAGACCGCCATCTCGGCGGTCTCTCCAGCGGCGGGCTCGGTTGGACCGACACCGGAAACAAGGCCGTCATTGGCGGGCTCTCCCGGGACTTCTACCACCGGATTTGGAAGGAGTATCAAAAGCCGGAAACCTGGAAGTGGCAGAAACAGGAAGAATACGGCAACAAGGGGCAAGGCACCCCGGCCATTGATGGCACGAACCGCACGATGTGGATTTTCGAGCCCGGCGTCGCTGAAAAGGTCTTCGAAGACTACGTCCGCGAATTCGAAGTCCCCGTCTTCCGGGATGAGTGGCTCGACCGGGAAAACGGCGTGCGGATCGAGGATGGGCAGATTCAGGAGATCACCGTGTTGAGCGGCAAGCGTTTCGCTGGGCGGATGTTCATCGACGCCACCTACGAAGGAGATCTGATGGCCGCCGCCGGTGTCTCCTATCATGTCGGCCGCGAAGGAAAAGACGTGTACGGCGAGGAATGGAACGGCATCCAAGTGGGTATCCTCCACCACCGGCACCACTTCGGCGCGGTCGATCAGCCGATCAGCGCCTACAAAACGCCCGGAGACCCAGCAAGCGGCGTCGTGGCGCGCGTCTCCACGGAATCGCCCGGCGAGCGTCACGCGGGAGACAAGCGCGTCCAGGCTTACTGCTTCCGGATGTGCCTCACGGATCACCCAGAAAACCGCATCCCCTTGCCCAAGCCGGACGGCTACGATCCCGCGCAATACGAACTCCTCCTCCGGGTTTTCAATGCCAACTGGCGGGAGACGTTCGCGAAGTTCGATCCCCTCCCCAATCACAAGACGGACACGAACAACCACGGCCCGTTCAGCACGGACAACATCGGCTACAACTACGACTACCCGGAAGCCAGCTACGAACGACGCCGCGAAATCATCCGGGAACACGAAACCTATCAAAAAGGCTGGCTCTGGTTCATCGCCAACGATCCCCGCGTGCCCAAGGACGTACAGGAAGAAATGCAACGCTGGGGGCTCCCGAAAGACGAGTTCACCCAAAACGGAAATTGGTCGCACCAGCTCTACATCCGCGAAGCACGCCGCATGATCGGCGCTTTCGTGATGACCGAGCATGAGCTGCTCAAAAAGAAACCCACGCCGGACTCCGTGGGCATGGGCTCCTACACCATCGATTCCCACAATGTGCAGCGCTACATCACGCCGGAAGGAAACGTGCAAAATGAGGGAGACATCGGCGTCCACGCCAACGGCCCGTACGAGATCGCTTACGGAGCCTTGGTCCCGAAGAGAGAGGAATGCCGCAACCTGCTCGTTCCAGTCTGCCTCTCCAGTTCCCACATCGCCTTCGGTTCGATCCGCATGGAGCCGGTCTTCATGATCCTGGCCCACAGCGCCGCAACCGCCGCCGTGATGGCGATGGATGGCGACCTCGCGGTTCAAGACGTCCCCTACGCGGACCTGCGCGCCCAACTGGAAGCCGAGGGGCAAATCCTGCACTATACGCCCACCGCCGCGGACCTGGAAGCGCATCGCCCGGGGCTCGATCCCAAGACCCTCCCAGGCATCGTGATCGATGATGAGGACGCGATCCTCACCGGCCAATGGCAACCAAGCGGAGCCGCCGCGAGCTATGTCGCCGTCGGATACCGGCACGAAGGCAAAAACAGCGCCAGCCCCGCCTCTGCCCGGTTCGAGGCCAAACTTCCCAAGACCGGCACCTACGAAGTCCGCCTGACCTGGCCCGCGAACACGAACCGCGCCAGCAACGCATCCGTGACCATCGAGCACGCCGGTGGCAAAGAAACAAAGCGGATCAACCAAAAACTGGCTCCCGGAGAGGGCGCCGCGTTCGCGGTGCTCGGAACATTCACCTTCGATCCAGCTGTTCCGGCGGCGGTCGTGATCAGCAACGACGCAGCGGACGGGTATGTGGTGATCGATGCGGTGCAGTGGGTTGAGACGCCCTGACCGAAGGCTCCGGCCCGACTCAATCCGCTTGACCCCTGCTTGGTTGCGCGGAAATTCTAAGCGACAGTGTCTGGAATCCGTACCACCGGACGATCGTCCTCATCACCATGGGCGCAGCAGCCGTTCGCTACGTCTCATTTTTCTCTTGCAAGCGGCACTGATCTAAACGAACATCTCCATAGCACACCCGCCAGGCCTCTGCTTGCATGCCCAATTTTGGCGGGTTTTCTTTTTTAAGGGACGGTCATGAAGTTCGACGTCCCCCCGACTTCACGCTCTCAGCAAGCCGACCTGTTGATCGAGCGGGGTCTCACTGCCGAGCGGGAAGAACTTATCTTTATCCTCAACCAGGTCGGATTCACTCGCCTCAGGAACTATCTCGGCCAGTTTGAACACCCGGGTGACGAGTCCGGCAGATTCGTTGCTGGGGCAACTCTGGAGGCGGTCTGGGATGCCTACGTATTCGATCGCCAATTGCGGCTTCACATTCTCGATGCCATTGAGCGGATCGAAGTGGCGATCAAGGCCCAACTCTCCAATACGATTTCCATCCAAAGCGGTCCGTTCGGCCACCTCGATCCGAGCAACTGGTCGACCCACGGGTTAGAAGAACGGTATCCGAAATTCGTCGATAAACTGCTCGCGAAAGAGGCGGGCTATCAAGACGAGAAAACGCTCAAGCACTGGCGTTCCGCCTTCTCTTCCGAGGAACACCTTCCCATCTGGCTTGCGTGCGAAATTATGGACTTTGGCTGTATGCTGACGTTGTTTCGGGGCTGCAGCCAACGGTTCAAGCAACAGATCGCCAGCAACTACGCCGTATCCGATAACGTGTTGGAATCGTGGCTGATCGCCATCAACACGGTACGAAACATGTGCGCCCACCATTCGCGCATCTGGAACCGCAGCTACGGGATCACCGTCAAGATCCCGAACAAGGATCTCCGCTGGAAAGAACCCGTACAGGTCAATGCCGAGCCTAGGAAGAACTTCGCCTTCCTGACGATCCTCCGGTACCTTCTTTTCTACATCGCCCCACACACAGGCTGGGCCATGCGACTCGAAGATCTGTGGAAGGTCAAGCATCCAAACATTCCGCTCCAGAAAATGGGTTTCCCGGCCAACTGGAAAGAGTGCCCCATTTGGCACTCCGCGAGTTGAGGTATGGAACCCCTTTTGGCTCCTCTGCGACGTTGCGCCCGCCTCAGCTCAACGCGAACCCGGCCCCGCCACTCACCCAAGCGACAGGGCCGGAATTCCAAGCGTATCGCGCTCACCATGAGCACGGAAGATTTCTTTTTGTAGTGGCTGGGCCCCGTAACCAGCTTTGGCGCAACACCAAGGCGGGGTTCGGGGACTCCGTTCTCTCCGGCCCCCTCCCCTATCGCGCAGGTTCAGTGCGCGCCTTGGATGGGTGCCGGTTCGAAGGCAGTCCCGGAAGTTTTCCTAGGTGCTTACTTCTTCTTGCCAGCTGCCACTTCATCGAGCTTAGCCTTCACGGCGGCTTCGATGTCGGCGTAGAGCGCAGGATCAGCCTTCAAGGCGTCCTTAGCGGCATCGCGCCCCTGGGCGACTTGAGTTCCCTTGTAGCTGAACCAGCTGCCACGCTTTTGGATGATCTCGTATTCGAGCGCAAGATCGATGAGCGACCCGACCGAGGAAATCCCCTCGGCATACATGATGTCGAACTCCGCTTCCGTGTAGGGCGCGGCGACTTTGTTCTTCACCACCTTGATCTTGGTCCGGCTCCCGGTCACGGTCCCATCAGAGTTCTTGATGCTGCCGATGCGCCGGATATCGACTCGGATCGAGGCATAGAACTTGAGGGCACGACCGCCGGGAGTCGTCTCAGGGCTGCCGAACATCACCCCGACTTTTTCCCGGATCTGGTTGGTGAACACGGCGCAGGTGCGCGCTTTGGAAATCATCGACGTGAGCTTGCGGAGCGCGGCACTCATAAGCCGGGCTTGGGCGCCAACCGTCGTATCGCCGATCTCGCCATCGAGTTCTGCCTTGGTGACCAGGGCGGCCACGGAGTCGAGCACGATGATGTCCAAGGCATTTGACCGGACGAGAGTTTCGACGATACGGAGTGCCTCTTCCCCAGAACTAGGCTGGGAAACCAGGAGTTCCTCCATATTGACGCCGAGTTGGCGGGCATAGGTCGGGTCGAGGGCGTGTTCGACATCGACAAACCCGGCGAGACCTCCGGCTTTTTGGGCCTGGGCGATCGCGGTGAGGGTCAGCGTGGTTTTCCCGGACGATTCCGGTCCGAAGATTTCGACAATCCGTCCCCGGGGGAAACCACCGACGCCGAGAGCGCGGTCGATGAGGACGTTACCGGTAGGAATGACTTCGATGTCGGCGTGACTTTCGTCACCGAGACGCATGATGGCGCCCTCACCGTAGTCCTTTTGGATTTGGGAGATCGCGAGATCGAGATTCTTGGCCCGAGCCTCGAAGAGACGCTTGGAATTCGCATCTTCCGCGGGCGGATTGGCTTTCGGATTCGCCATGGTGATTGGTGCGATGGTGGGAATAACGGGAGGTTCGATGACAGCGGTCATGATTCTTTCGTAGGTGTGGGATCAGGATGCAAGTTGGATTGAGCAGATGTTGATACATCGCATGAACATGTTCGCGCGTCGAGTGCTATTTTGAACAATTTTTACATGCCCCGCTCCAACTGCTTCAGCACACCTTCGTAGATCCCCACGTAGGTCCGGATCACCTGCCAGCCTACATAGGACGCCACCAGAAAGTAAATCGCCTTCGGGAACCAGACGCCGATCTGTTCCAGCCGAGCCGCTGCGGCTTCGCGATAATGCTCCGCCCATCGAGCCAAGTCCTGCTCCAGACCACCGATCCTTTCGGCGTTGGCCAAGGAGCGGGAGAACTCCGAGGGGAAGGTGCCGCTGGCTTCTAGATGTGGGCCGATCGCTTCGCCCGCCTCGGCGCAGTCCGACAGCTTGGCTGCTTCCTTTACTAAGACCGCACTTTGTGTGGCTTCGCCCGCGCCATCGAGCGCCACGGAGACCGTGCTGCCGCATCGCAGATAGACCCGGAAGATGCCCGCGAAGCGTTGCAAGCCAATGAATCGCCAGGCGCCGCCGATCATTGGAAGGCGGCGGAGCAAGCGATCGACGTCCTCCCTCGACTCGGCCAGTCGCCCCAAAATCTGCCCGGCCCAGAAGAGACCGGCGCCGGAGGCGTAGACAGCGCCTAGGGTCCAGAGCGCCCTCCCCAGCACTCCCTCCATGGCACCTCCGGTGACCAAGGGCGGGATAACGGGCACGAACGCGGCGAGGTGCAGGAGAAACGCAGGGTAGATGAGGCGGCCACGGACGCTGCGCCAGAGCTTCCATTCCGACTCGAACGAGTCGCGCAGGTAGCGCAAGCCCTCTGGGAGCACGCCGCCGGATTCGGTGGCGCGCAGGATAGAGACCTCCAGTGCGGAGGGCGTGGGGGTGGAATGACCGACGGCGTCCGCGAAGGAAAAACCTTGGGCCAAGCCGGCGCGAATGCCTCTGGCGAAACCGGCGACGCGTCCCCCGGGAGCCTGGCTGGAAAGCAGTTCGGCGGACTTGTCGATGCCAAAACCGGCGGCGACCAGTTTCGCGAGTTCGGCGTAGAGGAGAAACTTCTCGCGGCTGGAAAGTTGCATGTGGGGAGATGATTCAGCACGAATGGTAGCGAATGTCCACGAAACAGGATCGCGCAGATGATGAAGCTTGGATGGAGCTCGCTTTGGAAGAGGCTCGGAAGGGCCTGGGAAAGACGAGTCCGAACCCGCCGGTGGGCGCGGTGATCGTCCTCGATGGCCAAGTGTTGGGCGCGGGGTACCATGAAGTGGCGGGCGGCCCTCACGCAGAGGTGCTGGCCTTGCGAGCGGCGCAATCTGCGGGGGCGGAGGTCGCCGGGGCCACGATCTACGTGACCCTGGAGCCGTGCTCCACAACGGGCCGGACGCCTCCCTGCGTGGACGCCTTGATTTCAGCAGGCTTGCGCCGGGCAGTGGTCGGCTCCACGGATCCGAACCCCCGCCATGCCGGAGCGGGTTTTGAGACTCTACGGCGATCCGGGATTGAGGTCGCGACTGGCGTTCTGGAGTCGGCCTGCGACTCCTTGATTCGCTACTTCCGCAAACACGTCCTCACGGGGAGGCCATATGTGATCGCGAAAACGGGGATGACCTTGGACGGCCGGATCACGCCGTTGCCCGGTGGTTCGTCATGGATCACCGGCGAGGACGCGCGGCTCGATGTCCAACGATTGCGGGCGGAGGTCGATGCCGTCCTGGTGGGGGGCGAAACCGTGCGGCAAGACAATCCGCGACTCACGTTGCGGGGTCCTCACGCGCTGGGCAGGACACAACCGCTTCGGGTGGTGGTGACGCGGTCCGGGAACGTTCCGGAGCATGCGATCCTCTTCACGGACGAGCATCGGGACCGGACGCGCGTGTTCCACGTGGAACAACTAGAGCCGGTTTTCGAAGCCCTGGGTGGGGATGGCGTGTGCAGCGTCTTGCTGGAATGCGGGGGGCGACTTTTAGGGGAAGCGTTCGCGAGCAAGTTGGTGGACGAGGTGATATTCTACGTGGCGCCGGTGATCGGCGGAGGTCCACGCCGGGCGGTCGAGGGGGAAGGCTTTCGGGTGAAATTGCTCGCCCCAGAGATTGCTTGGTTTGGGCGAGATGTCCGGTATCGGGCGACAGTGGATTACACCGAAGAAGACGAACCATGAAAAGGCCTGCTTTCTTTTTCGACCGCGATGGCGTGGTCAATGTGGATCCCGACCCACAGCCTTACGTGCTGAGTTGGGACCAATGGGAGTGGACGCCTGGGATCTTCGATTTGCTGCGCGAGGTCAAAGCCCGTGGATTCGCCACCGTCCTCGTCACGAGCCAACGTTGCGTGAGCAAGGACCTGATTACCCGGACGGATCTCGACGCGATCCACGCGAACATGCAACGGGATTTGGGAGACTTGGCATTTGATGCGATTCGCGTCTACACGGGCGTCCCGAACGATCCCGTGCTCCCGAAGCCGGAGCCGCAAATGGTGTTTTCGGCCGCCGAAGAGTTGGACCTGGACCTGGGCCGGTCCTGGCTGATCGGCGATGCCGACCGGGACATTGCCATGGCGGACGCGGCCGGGGTGACCCATACGATTCGGGTGATTGGGCTCAAGCAGGCAACCGTCACGGCCGATTACGAAGTCCGCGAGCTTGCGCAGGTGGGTGAGTTGTTGCGGGAAATTCTCGGTCCTCTGCCGGTGGCTTCCTGAAAACCCCAAGAACGTTCCACGTGGAACATTTTCATTACTCGACCGGTTCCGCCCGGGAACGGCGGCCCTTTTCCAGGTAGATCAAGAGGATGGAGATGTCCGCCGGCGTGATGCCCTCGATCCGGGACGCTTGACCCAAGGTCGCGGGACGGACGGCGCCGAACTTTGCCTTGGCCTCGCGCTTCAGCCCCCCGATCTCGTCGTAGTTGATCCACGCCGGAAGCGTCTTTTCCTCAAGGCGGGCAGTGCGTTCCACTTCGCCTTCCTGGCGGCGGATGTAGCCTTCGTATTTGAGGTCGGTCTCGGCCATCTCCCAGATTTCGCCGGAGAAGCGCGCGAGGAGTTCCGCCGGAAGATCGCGCCAGGCGGATTCAGGGCGTCGCAGCCATTTGCCAACGGTGACCTCGCCGAAGCGCTCCTTTTCGGCGAGTCGCAGGGCCTCCGCGAGATCGGCCGCTCGTTGTTCCGCCCGGTCTCGTCGAATCGGATCGACCAGACCACGGGCGGCGCCGATGGGCGTGAGGCGGAGATCCGCGTTGTCCTGCCGGAGAAGGAGCCGGAACTCCGCGCGGCTGGTGAACATGCGATACGGCTCGGTGGTTCCTTTGGTGACAAGATCGTCCACCATGACGCCGAGATACGCCTCGGAGCGCTTCAGGATCAGCGGTTGTTCTCCGCGGAGTTTGAGCGCGGCATTGGCCCCAGCGATGAGGCCTTGGCCAGCGGCTTCTTCGTATCCGGAGGTGCCGTTGATCTGGCCCGCGAAATAGAGATGTTCGACCCGCTTGGTTTCCAGGGTCGGATAGAGCTGGGTCGGGACGCAGTAATCGTATTCCACCGCGTAGCCTGGCCGGATGATTTCGCATTGCTCCATGCCTTTGATGGAGCGGAGGAAGTCGAGCTGCACCTCGAACGGCAGGCTCGTGGAAACGCCGTTCACGTAGTATTCCGTGGTGTGGCGGCCTTCGGGTTCGAGGAAGACTTGGTGCCGTTCCTTTTCGGCGAACTTCACCACCTTGTCCTCAATGCTCGGGCAATAGCGCGGGCCGATCCCTTCAATCCGGCCGGCATACATCGGGGACTTGTCGAGATTCGCCCGGATGACATCGTGGGTCCGCGGATTCGTGTAGGTGATCCAGCAGGGCAATTGGCGAATCCGGAAATGGGGAGCGCCCCAGGGATTGAGGGTGAAGATGTCGTCTTCGTCCCGGGTCAAGCTGTCCGCGAGGTAGCTGAAGAGCGGGGCCGGGTCATCGCCGTCTTGGCGCTCGCAGACGCTGAAGTCGAGGGAGCGCCCGTTAAGCCGGGCGGGCGTTCCGGTCTTGAAACGTTCCACGTGGAACCCTAAGTCACGGAGGGAGTCGCTCAGAGTCGAGGTGGCATCGCCCATCCGGCCGCCCTTCTGATTCTGCAGGCCGACGTGGAGAAGACCACGCATGAAGGTGCCGGTGGTGATGACGACGGCTTTGGCCTGGAACGCAACCCCGAGGCTCGTAGTGACTCCCGTGACGCGGTCATTCTCCACCGTGATCCCGGCGATGTTGCCCTGGTGCAGGTCCAAGTTCGGCGTCCGCTCGAGGAGCCACTTCATGCGGAACTGGTAGGCCTTCTTGTCGCATTGGGCCCGGGGGGCGCGGACGCTGGGGCCTTTGGCGGAGTTGAGCATGCGGAACTGGATCGCGGTGGCGTCCGTGTTCAGGCCCATGGCGCCGCCCAAGGCATCGATCTCCCGGACCATGTGACCTTTGGCCAAGCCGCCGATCGCCGGATTGCAGCTCATCTGGCCGATGGTGTCGAGGTTTTGGGAGATGACGGCGGTGGCACAGCCAAGGCGGGCGGAAGCTAGGGCGGCCTCGATTCCGGCATGCCCGGCTCCGATGACGACAACGTCGTACGGTTTTGGAAACGTGAACATCTTGTGGTTGCGTGTGAGAAACCCGTGAATCCGTTGGGGGTTTGCGGTTGCGCCGAACCAAACCCTCGTAAATGGTTCCTCCTGGGTCTCACCGGAGACACTATCTCACCATTATGTCCGCGATACTGAAAAACGAACCCGGCACCGGCGCAAAGTTCGCTCAGGAGCCCATCAACCAGATTTTGGAGCCGTCGGACAAGGTGCGCCTCCTCAGGGATATGGTCCGCATCCGGAACTTCGAGGAACGCTCCAACAAGGCTTACTCCCAAGGACGCATCGGTGGATTCCTCCACCTTTACATCGGTCAGGAATCCGTCGCCGTCTCCGCCGCTTCCCTCATGGGTCCGAACGACCACATGATCACCGCTTACCGCGACCACGGCCACGGCCTGGCGGTCGGCATGTCGATGAATGAGTGCATGGCGGAACTTTACGGCAAGGCCACCGGTTGCTCGAAAGGCAAAGGCGGCTCGATGCACTACTTCGCGCCAGACAAGAATTTCTGGGGCGGCCACGGCATCGTCGGCGGTCAAACCCCGCTCGGCCTGGGTATCGCCTTCGCCTTGAAGTACCAAGGCAAGACCGGCAGCTGCATGTGCTTCCTCGGTGACGGCGCCGTCAACCAAGGCGCCTTCCACGAGTCGCTGAACATCGCTTCGCTTTGGGACATCCCGGTCATCTACGTGATCGAGAACAACGGCTATTCCATGGGCACGAGCCAAGCCCGTTCCTCAGCGTATCCCGAATATCTCGCCAAGCGCGCCGAGGGCTACAACATGGCTTGGGACGCCTTCAACGGCTTCGACGTTTACGAACTCCGCGCCGGATTCCATCGCGCGTTGCAACGGGCCCACAACGAATCCCGCCCGACGATGCTCGAAGTGGCCACCTACCGCTATCGCGGCCATTCCGTGGCCGACGCCAATTCCAAGGTCTACCGGACCAAAGAAGAGATCGAGCAGTACGAAAACCTCTTCGACCCGATCACCCGCTGGAAGAACACGCTCATTGATGAGAGCGTGATCACCGAGGAAGACTTCCGCCAGCTCAACCGCGAAGCCTTGGAAGAAGCCGAGGCTTCCGCCCAATTCGCCGAACAATCCCCTTGGCCCGTCGAGGCCGATATCACCGCCGACGTTTATCACGAGGTCGATCACCAGACCGAGTCGGGCCTTACCGGAAAACATTTCTTCAACGACTGATGAGCCGCCAGATCGATTACCGCACCGCCGTTCGCGAAGCCCTCGCCGAGGAGATCGAACGCGACCCCAACGTCTTCATCATTGGTGAAGAAGTCGCCCAGTACAACGGCGCCTACAAAGTCACGCAGGGCCTTTGGGCCAAGTATGGCGACAAACGCGTCATCGACGCTCCGATTTCCGAAGCCGGGTTCATCGGCATGGGCGTCGGCGCCAGCATGCTTGGCCTGCGTCCCGTGATGGAGCTGATGTTCTGGAGCTTCGCCTACGTGGCCTTCGACCAAATGATCAACAACGCGGCCACGGTCCGTTACATGTCCGGCGGTTTGCTGAATTGCCCCATCGTCGTCCGCGGCCCGGCCAACGGCGGCACCAACGTCGGCGCGACCCACTCCCACACGCCGGAAAACCTCTTCGGGAACATGCCCGGCCTCAAGGTCGTCTGCCCGGCCACCGCCTACGACGCCAAGGGCCTCATGAAGACCGCGATCCGCGACAATGACCCGGTTTACGTCATGGAGAACACCAAGCTCTACGGTGAACTCTGGGACGTCCCCGAGGGCGAATACACCATCCCGCTCGGCGTGGCCGACGTGAAGCGGACCGGATCCGACCTCACCCTGGTCGCTCATGGCCGCGCCGTGATCACCTGCCTCAAGGCCGCCGAGCTCTTGGAAGCCGAGCACGACATCAAGGCCGAGGTCGTGGATCTCCGTTCCATCCGTCCGCTCGACGAGGCCACGATCCTCGAATCCGTCCGCAAGACGCATCGCGTGGTTGTGGTCGAGGAGAACAAGCCGTTCTGCGGCGTGGGTGCTCAGATCGCCGCGATGATCCAGGAGAAGGCGTTCGATGACCTCGATGCGCCGGTTGCTCGGGTTTCGGCCATCGATGCGCCAGCGATCTACAGTCCGCGCTTGGAAGAGGTGCAATTGCCTCGCCCCATGGATGTGGTGACCAAGGCGCTTTCGATTTGCTGAAATGCTCGGGACTTATTCCCGTCTCTGAATAAAGAGAGAGATTGGGGATCGATTCTCCATCTTCTTCTTATGGACGTGAATAAGGTGGATTCCGCCGCGTAAGTGCCCTGTTCTTGAGTCACTTACGCGGATTTTGATCCTGTGAGGAACTTGCCGGGATCCGCCGGGAGTTGGTGGATGAAGTGGGTTTGTGAGGATCTTTTCCGCAGCTCTTCACCGCCGTTCACCAGTTGTTCACCGCTCGATAAAGCGTGAAAATTTCGAGCGGTCTCGCGCCGAGACGGTCACAAGGTGCGTGACGCGCCTTCCAGGAATCAAGCATATTGTCGGGATCGCCGCTTTGGCGTCGATTGCGGGCGGACACGCGAATGAGGCGGCCTTTCGCGATCGAGTTGAGCCGATCCTAATCGAGTATTGCTTCGATTGCCATGGTGACGGAGCCGACAAAGGCGATGTGTCGCTCGACTTCGCGAACTACGCTTCGACGCTGAAGGAGATCGAGTTGTGGGAGCGCGTTTGGCACAACCTCGAGACCCACCTCATGCCGCCGGCGGAAAAGGACCAGCCGACCAACGAGGAGCGCCGCGAGTTGGCGCAATGGATTGAGCGGGACGTCTTCAAGCTCGACCCCAAGAACCCGGATCCGGGCCGGGTGACGATCCGGCGCTTGAACCGGGAAGAGTATCGTTACTCGATTAAGGATTTGCTCGGCGTCGATTTCCGGGTCGATGACAGCTTTCCGCCGGACGATACCGGCTACGGGTTCGATACGATCGGCGATGTGTTGAGCCTTTCGCCGTTGCTGCTGGAGAAATACATGACGGCGGCGCAGGAGATCGTCGCGGCCGCGGTGCCGTTGGATGGAGGCCGGATTCCGCAGCGCTGGGTCAAGAGCGAGGAGTTCAAGAAGGAGGAAGGTTCCAAGACCACGGCCGCCTACATGCCGTTCGCAAACCCACTCACCGTCAGCTCGAAGCGTTGGGTGAACCACAACGGGGACTACAAGATCGACTTGGCCTTCAAGGTGACCGGTTCCATCGCGGCCACCGAGAATACCGCGATCCTCCGGGTGAAGATCGACGACAAGCTCGTTCGTGAAGATGAAATCGGATGGGACAGCCGGGACCGGATCGTAATTTCCGGAAAGACCAAGCTCGAAAAAGGGCACCGCAATTTCGGGATTGAGCTCGTTCCGGTCAAGCCGCCGAAGGAAGGCGAGAGCCCGCTGGTGGCCCGCGTGGAATGGCTTCGGTTTGATGGGCCGCTGGATGGCTCGGTCAAGGAGTACTCAAATGAATACAAGCGGATCATGGTCGATGGTCCGCCGCCGAGTTGGGAGGACCGCGAGGGCCGCCGCGCTTACGCTCGCAAAATCCTGGGAACGGTGGCGGAGCGTGCGTTCCGCAGACCGGTGGCTGCCGCCACCATCGACCAGCTGGTGAAGATCGCCCTAACCACGGACGATCTACCGGATACCAGCTTCGAAGAAGGCATCCAGCAGGCCATCGCCGCGATTTTGGTCTCGCCGCGGTTCCTGTTCCGGGCCGAAACCCAGCCGCAGCCGAATGACCCGGGTAAGGTCGTTGAACTGGACGAGTTCGCCTTGGCTTCGCGAATCTCCTACTTCCTGTGGAGTTCGCTGCCGGATCCGCAGCTTCTCAATCTGGCCCGGAAAGGCGAGCTGCGCTCCAAACTGGGCTCTGAAGTGGATCGGATGCTCAAGGATTCCAAATCCAACCGCTTCATCAACAGCTTTGTCGGCCAATGGCTCCAGGCGCGGGACGTGACCACGATCAATGTGAACGCCCAAGCGATTCTGAAGACCAAGCTGCTCGAGGATTCCTTCAAGGTCTTCAGCTACGAACTCCGTCGCGACATGCAGCGCGAGGCGGAAATGCTGTTCGCGAACGTGCTTCGGGAGAACCGTCCGGTGACCGAATTGCTTACGGCGAATTATACTTTCGTCTCCGAGAAGCTGGCCGGCTTTTACGGCATCGAAGGAATTGAGGGCCGGGAGATGCGCAAGATCGATTTGCCCAACGGGCAACGCGGCGGCGTGCTGCGTCAGGCGAACTTTCACGTGGTGACCTCGAATCCCGCGCGAACCTCGCCCGTAAAGCGGGGACTCTTTGTCTTGGAAAACATTCTGGGCACACCGGCGCCGCCCGCACCGCCCAATGTGCCGGCCCTGGAATCCGCGAAGAAGCCCGGACTCAAGAACCCGACGGTCCGCGAACTCATGGAGGTGCACCGCCAGGATGCGCTCTGCGCTTCGTGTCACGCCCGGATGGATCCGCTCGGGCTAGCCTTCGAGAACTACAACGCGCTCGGGCAATGGCGCAGCGACGAGAACGGCAAGCCGATCGATACCGCTGGCAAACTGATCACCGGTGAGGCCTTCAAGAACGTGGATGACCTCGTGAAGATTTTGGCCACCTCAAGAAAGCATGACGTGCATCGCGCCATGGTCGAGAAAGTCATGATTTATGCCCTCGGCCGCGGCTTGGAATACTACGACATGCCGGAGCTGGAACGAATTGTTGGCGCCGTGGAACGCAAGAATGCAACCTTGCGGGCGGTGATCGACGAAGTGATTGCCAGCCCGTCGTTCCAAAAGCGGCGCGGCGATGGCAGCCGGATTGCCCAAAACTAGTTTCTCCCATGACAACCATTGAAAGACGCAAGTTCCTCCGCGGCATTGGGGCTCTGATGGCCTTGCCCGCGTTTGAATGCTTTGGGGCGCCCAAGCCGCTGCAAGGACCGGTCGCCGGACGGACCGCTTCAGGGGCACCGTTGCGCACTGCCTTCATCTACAAGCCGAACGGCGTGAACCTGGCCACTTGGGAGATCGCCGAGGCGGGCAAGGAATATCAAATGAGCCCGATCTTGGAAGGCCTATCCGAGTTCCGCCAAGACATCCAGATCATCAAAGGCCTGGAGCAAAAAGCCGGTTGGGGCCAAAAGGATGGGGGAGGGGACCACGCCCGGGCCAATGCCACCTTCCTCACGGGCGTTCGGGCTTACAAGACCGCCGGTGCCGACATCAAAGTCGGCATTTCCGTGGACCAGATCATGGCCAACGCCGTGGCCGATCAAACCCGGTTCGCTTCCTTGGAACTGGGCACGGAATCGGTGCGGCGTTCCGGCGTTTGTGATTCGGGCTACTCTTGTGCCTATCAGTTCAATCTCTCCTGGCGGTCCGAAACCCAGCCGATGGCCCCTGAGGCAAACCCACGCCTCGTCTTCGAGCGACTCTTCGGCGTAGGCCAAGGGGAACAGCGCAAAGCCAACTTGGAGCGCGCCAAAATTCGCCAACGCTCCTTACTCGACTTCGTCATGGCGGACGCCAAACAAATGCACGGCCAGTTGGGCCGCAACGATCAGCAGAAGCTAGACGAGTACCTCAGCGGCGTGCGCGAAATCGAGCGGCGCATCCAGAACATGGAAAAGTTTGGGCTCCCGCCGGATCCAGGCATTCCCGCGCCGCAAGGCATTCCGGACGACTACGAGGAACATCTCCGGCTGATGTTCGACATGATCTACCTCGCGTTTGTCACCGACTCGACGCGCGTGGTCAGCTATCTGCAATCCCACGACGGGAACAACCGCACGATGCCGGAGATCGGAATCACCCAAGGACACCACACGATTTCCCACCACCAAGGCAGCCAGGCGGAACTCGACAAACTCACGAAGATCGATCAGTTCTACGTCAAGCAGTTCGCTTACTTCCTGAAGAAGCTGAAGAGCGCCAAGGACAGCGATGGCAAGACGCTCCTCGACAACTCCATGATCCTCTGGGGCTCCGGCCTGGGCGATCCCGACCGGCATCAGCATGACAAGTTGCCGATCGTCGTCGCGGGACGAGGCGGTGGCCGGCTCAACCCAGGAAGTCACGTGGTGTTGGCGGATCAAAAGACGCCGCTCAACAACCTCCACCTGCGTCTGCTCCGGGAAATGACCGGCAAGGAGATCGCTTTCGCGGACGCCACGGCGCCCTTGGCGGACGTCTGACGCGACGTGTGCCGATGGGATCCATCCTGCGACGCCCGGAAGACCTTGGCCTGGAGAGCGGAAGCGTCATCCTGACGTTCGACGACGGTCCAGTGGGGGAGGGGAAGACCGAAGCGCTCCTCGATCTCCTGTCACTGCACGCCGTGCGCGCAGGGTTCTGCGTGATCGGCCGCCAAGTGGAACGTCACCCCGACCTCTGCCGCCGCATCCACGAAGCTGGTCATCTCCTGGTGAACCACAGTTTCGTGCACCTCAGCCCCATGGCATTGAGCGAAGCCGAACTCATGGCGGACATCGAGCGCTGCGATGCCGCGATCGGGGCGGCGCTGAATGATCCCGGCTACCGTTCCCGCTGGTACCGGCCGCCCGGCGGCATTCTCACGCAAGCGGTCGAACGGGTTCTCGTGCGGACCGGAAAATCCGTGTATCCGATCACCAGCTTCGCCTGGGACATCTTCCCATTTCCCGGAAACCAATGGCGCATCGCCACGTCGTTGCGTGATGACCTGAAGCGGCAGCGCGCGGGAGTCTACATCCTGCACGAGTGGATTTACCCGATGATGGCTCCTCCCGCAGGCCAACCGCTCAAGCCTGGCCCTTGTCCCTGGCTCCTGCCGGTGGTGGAAGGGTTCATCGCCGAGGTGCAGCGGCAAGGTGGGGCTTTCGTGGAGCCGGATCGGTTGCCTTAAGAGTAAGCAAATTGTGCAAGATCAGGCGTCGCGAGTGGCTTCGGGATAGTGCTGCCGTAGAAACAGCAGGTCGATCACATCCTTCTCGCGGTGCGTGTTCTTCTTCATTCGCCAGAGAAGGTTGGCCGATGCGAACGGGATCTTCACTCCTTGCACTTCGCGGTAAATGATCTCATTCCGGGCGGCACTGAAGTCGATCCCCGAGGCGGACTGCATCAAGTCCACGGTGATTTCGTCCGCTACCCGCACCACGGTGTATTGATTGACTTCACCAGGCTTCAGCTCCAAGACCGCTTTGTCCTGGAGAATTTCGAGGGCGCGGAACACCTTGGCTTCGTTCTCCAAGTCGGCGGCAATGAGGAGATCGACGTCGGTTGTCGTTCTTGCGTAGCCGGCGTAAATGATCGCGAAGCCACCGACAATCAGGTATTGGGCCCCAAGCTCATTCAACCTTCGGCAGAGCATCACCAGATCGTCTTCCGTCGGGGCGCGGGAAGTCAGCTCGCCGTCCGCGGGCGGATCATTTTCATCTTCCATTCGTTGGCCTCTTCGTGGGTGGCAAAACGGTAGACTCCGCGCGGCCAGAGCTGATGCCCTTGACTGGCGAACACTTCATTGATCGTCCGTTGCAGTCCGGCGGTCGCGGTCGGCGGCACTCGTCGGCCGACCGTCTTCTGGATCGGCTCCTGCAAGTTTACCGGCGGATGCCTGGGGGCAGTCATCATGAACTCATGATATCCGATCTGCCCGCGATCGCACCTCCATTCACCGGTCCGGCTGGAAAACGCCTCCGTATCCGGGTTCGTAGAGTCGTAGTCCCGACAGCTGGGCGATTTTCTGAAAATGCCCGTCGATGGCGTAGAGCCTGACGTCATCCTCGATGGCAATGGCCGCGATGAGAACATCGAGCCAGGGCACCGTCAACCCCTGGTCGCGGAGCCGCCAAGCCAGAGAAATGGCGCGTTCAAAATCGTCTTCCCGCGCGGGGCGGTAGGAGATCATGGAAAAGTGATGACTGAGTCGGGTCCTTTCCTCTTGGCGCGCTCCGCCGAGGACTTCGAGGCGGACGGGCGTGCACCATTGAGCTTCGTAGACTTCCAGGAGGGCTTCCAGGGCAAGCTTGACTTGAATGTCACCCCGGCGGCGCAAACCCTCGATCCAAGCAGCAGAGTCGACCAGAACCACGACTCAGTCAGACGCTAGAGATGGGATGGGATTGGCCGGATCCGCCTCCGCGACCCGCGATGGGACCGGCGACGGATAATCGAAGGCACCCTCGCGGATCAACCGCCCGAACTCCTGAGCCCTGCGGCGATAGACGAATTCCACGATGGCTTTCGACAAGGCTGGACTCTTCTGGCTCTCACCAGTTAAGGCCATGACCTCCGCCAGAATCCTGTCATCTACGTCCACACTGATTCTCACGAGGAGATCTTTTGCATGAATTTGCTGCACTTACAATGGGCACTTGCAGCAATCTCGCGCATTTTCCTACACTCCGTCCTGAGTAGCCCGGCGTTCTCGCGAAGCTTCCGCGGAGGCCGGGCGCACGGTTTCACGGCCGCCTTTTCATCTGGTCGTTTCCCAGGTCTAACTCGCTGCGCGTCGTCGATCGGCGACAACAGAGCCGTTTTGTCCCATCGACGAGCGTCGTTTGGGGAAACCGGAGCCGCATTGGCGAAACGAAGAAGCGAGATCGTCGGCCCGGGTTGACATGCCCGTGATCGGCTATGCCGGTGGTGGGATCGGGGAATTCGTTGATGCCTCGGCCTCGGGTCATGTTGCGATTTTGAGGGCGCTCCTTGACAATAAGCCAGTCCGCTGAATGAGATTATGCAGACGGCCGGATGGAAACAAACAATCCCAGAATCTCCCCAGATCTCGCCGTCGCTACCCCGGAAATGGTGGTTCAGGTCTGTTACGACATCGCCTACGTCCTTTTCCCGCGGTATGGTTACGACCACTTCGAGACGTTTTGCCGAGACTGGCGCAGCACCGTCCCCTCCTTTGCGGAAAGCCTGTTTGAGTATGGTTGTCTGCTGCGCCAGGTTCAGCAACCGACCGAGGAGCCCGTTTTCCGCCTTTTTGATGGGGAACTGGTAACGGGATGCGACTATTACGTGCTGCAATTCCCTGGAGAGCCACCGCAGTCCCGGCCGGATGATCCTCTGGGAATTCCAGATCTTTCCCGGTTGCGCACTTTGGTTTCCGGAGACGGCATCCCAGTCTTAGCTCCGTTCTTTGCCGCGTTCTTGAATCACCGGGAGCGGGGCGAACGCCGCTGTTACGTCTTGGGCGAAGCTGCCGGCGGGGGAATGACTCTGCGGGGAGTGGCTGCAAACGGCGTGCATGCCAGCTTTGGCCGGGGTCCGGAAGCCGAAATCGGAAGGTTTTTGGATCGATTGCGTCAGGAAATACAATCGAACTGAACTTGGGCATGGATTGGCGTCAGGTAGGAGTAGGAGACCAGCCAATTGGCGAAGGCGGACATCCGCTTTGGCTCACCCGCGGGATGAGCCACGCGGACCGGTGGGAACAGCATCAGTTCCCCCACGGTCCGTGTGACGTGAGGGAAGCGGCTCTGAGATTCGTCAAGGAGTTCCGCAAGCCAACCGGATTCCTCTCCCCCAAATTGGTGTTGCGGTCCTTCCGGTTGCACTACGGACGGAGCGGAGCGGGTCTGGCTCCGGAATTGCTCAGCACACGGCCGTGGGATCGCAATCCGGCTCGATCAGCCCCCCCTCAAGGCTACTACGAAGGTGCCACGGGGACGACCAGCCTTTGGGTCGAATACTTCCGGGTCGTCGAGGAGCATCTGGCGGATCCAGGCAAGACCGCCGTCACCCGCCCAGGGGTCTTCCTGGAGGTCTCCAATCTGACTTGGTCCTACCCGGAGATGGGAGACTTTGAAACCAGTTTTGTCATCGGAATCCGGGAGACTTCTGCCGGTCCCACCGAGGCCACGGTGGAGGCCGCAACCTTTCTCATGGAGCGCATCAACGCACTCCTTCAGGCCCACCCCGCGCCCCCACAGTCGTTCGAGCGGCGACGTGCCCGCGAGGAACGGATCCAGGCAGCCCTGCGGGCTCAAGAGGAGCAGAATCAGCAAGAGCGGGAAGCCGCCGCCGCTGCGGCACGGGACAAGAGCGCAGCCGCCGATTTGCGCCGGAAACTTCTTGAGAGCAGTCCAGGGCGGACGTTGGCTGTGATTTACGATACGAGCTACCTCGCGGAGGGACGCCGGGAGCTCCTCAGTGCACTCTCGAAGATCCATGCGACCAAACTCGTGAGCTTTCTTTCCCAAGAGGCCATCGAGGAGGTGCGCCATCTTTTCGAGGATGCCGACGGCGCCAAAGCGCTCCTCGCTTCCAAGGCAAGAAGCCGGATGACCATGCTCCGCGAGCGCCGGGACTTCCACCACGAAGTCCGCGACGTCCGTTTGGCGGACTGGGTAAGGCCCCGAGAGTATCCCGACTCAATCGGCTCGATCTCTTCCGTCGATAGCCTACTCATGGAGTTTGGCAAATACCTTCTCGACCACGATCGCTTCCGGGCGGTGGTGATTGCCTCCTTGGACGGTGGCATCCGTGACTTGGTCATCCGTTACCGGCAGCAGTCCGGCCGCGCCCTCTTTTGCGTTTCAGATCCGCGCGATGCTAATCAAACCGGCGCCATCAACGCCTTTCTGGATCGCGCCCAAGGCATGACCGCGCACATCGAGCGGGTCGCCGCACTGCCCCAGGTGGAACGGGATGGGGTCACCGGATTTCAAATCTCCGTGGAGCTCTGCATCGCGGGCTGCCGGGGTCTCCCTTGCTCCGTGTTGGTTCTGTTTACCACCTCGGACGGCCGCCCGCTTCTCGACCAGAACGGCGGTTTCGTGAATGCGTGGGGAGAAGTGGCCGTTGGGTGCGATTTTGTTCCCTCCCACGACCCGGTGGTCGTCGGGGTGACGGAACTCCACATTCCCTACTCTGAATGGCACTTGGCCCCTGGCAGGCACGACCTGAGATGGAGAGTTGGCGTATTCGGCCCCCATGGTTGTCTGGCTTGGTCTGAGGATCAGATCCTTACGGTGAATCAGGGGGCATGAGCCGCTATCCGAGCAATCCCATGGCTCCGTGTGACCTCCAAGTACTCTAACAATCCGGTCCGTACAATCGGCGCCAAGTCTGCCTCTGACTCCTTGGAACCAGGCGGAGTGTCGCGTAGCTTGGTCTTGCGCACTCAAGGCTGAGTGGAATCAGCCGCGGTTGTGCTCCTGGCTTTCGGGACTTCAATCGCTCTTCCTCGCCCAAACAGCCTGTTTAAGAATGCAGGCTCCCCGCAGATCCAAAACCAAGTCTCGTGATCCCGGAAGTGCTCCTTGAAAATCTCTTGGAACTGGAGCCGGTCCGCCTGTCGAAATCCCGATAAGAGCAGATCAATACTCATCGCCCCCGCAAACTTGAGGCACGCGTGCGAGCCCCATGGCGAAAACCAGAATCCCTCAAGCGCGGACCAGCGCACTTTCTGAAGATTTCCCGCCCAGCCGACCAAGGTTAGGGACTCAGCGTTCCAGGCAATGGCACGAGGCGAGAAGAGAACATGGACTGCCATGAAGACAATGAATAAGAGCGTGACGAGCCAGGTCGCATCCTCAAGCAGTAGCTTTCGGAACGAAGGCGAAGTCCAGAGCCCGAGTGCGAGGAAGCTGGCCATAAGGAGGGCTTGAAAGACGAGTGCGCGGAAGATATGCGCCCGGATTAGTCCGCTGCCGCTGGGACCCCGGGGACGCACCTCCGGACGAGATGGCGGTTCCAGGATCGGATCAGCAGGAGTCGAGCGCTCACTGGAGCAGGACCAACAAGTCAGCCAATCATCTTCGTCATTGTCTGCCCGGCACAAGGCGCAACGCCACATAGAACCTTCGTTGTAAAAGCGGGGGGGGGCTGTCAAGATGAACGGGTAAGCAGGGGAGGGGCGTTTCTCCCTAGGTGTCATTCTTTCCATTCGCGCTCATCTGTGAAAAGAGAAACCATGCGGCTCGGCTCGGCTCGGCCTCGTGCAAGACCCAGCTCGTCTTCAAGCGGCCGGAATGATTCGCCACCGTTGGGTGGAATGGAACAACGATCAACCAGGTTGATTGCGGGAAGGATCATGTCGCGACAACCGTTGCCGCCGCCGCACCCAGATGCTCGATCCAAAGCGTCCCGTCCACTTCCCTCGTGTTCCGATCCACCGGAACCGGATGAAGCAACCCCCGGCAGGTCTCCGGAAGACGTAATTTCTCAAGCAGTTCCCCTTTGGTCTCCCCTTGGCTGCGCCCCTTGAGTCCCACGCAATAGAAGGGCTTGCGGTACTCCTCAATCAGTTTGCGAAAAAGCCCATTGATGTGGCTGTCGTCCCGGTTGAAGCCGAATCCCACCGAAGCGATGGCATCGCAGTCCCGGTAGTGGTCGAACAGCTCCACGTAGCGGCGCGACATGCTGACCGAGGTCAGAGGCTTGATGCCGCTCTGAGTCAAGATGAAGGGGACATGCAGCTGATCCAGAGGAACGTCTTCTGGATCCGGCACGGTGATCACGTCGTTGGTGAACGGATTGTAGTAGTCCGCGGCCCCGCCATTGAGATGATAGGTCGGCGCAGCCGCAAACCCCAGTTCACGAGCTAGACGCTCCAACAGGCTGTTGTAGTTCGAGGTGCCAATCACACGGAGGGTAATGCCAACCTTCGCAGCCTTGGCCAAGTCGTGGTAATATCCTGCTTTCGGCAACGCCTCCGGGCCCGGCATCTGCGACACAATATAGCGGCGCGCCACCCGCATAAAGATGACCATCTTGGTGAACTTTGCCCACTCGGTCCGCGGAGAATAGAGATAGCGAAAATGGCTGTCGATCAGTGCTTGGTAGTCCAAAATCCCATCGAACAAACTCTCCAGGGCGCCGCTGGCCAGATCGATCAGCATACTTTGCAAGCTGATCGACGCATCAGCCGCCGCCGTTTTTTCGGTCACCAGGAGGTCAATGGCATCCAAACCTCCTTTGCTCATCTCCACGCGAAACAAGCCCGAAACATCGTCGAAAATCGGCAAATCGTCTGGCGCCTGGGTAAAGATCTCCTGATTCAGCCTGCTGATCAGGTCATGGCCGCATGATCCGACCAGCAGCTGAAGAAATGCGATGACAAAGCGGCGCAACAACGAGGCCTCCGGGTGTGCCCGAACCACATCGAGCATCGCCGAATAGTAGCGCGAGCCGAAGAGATCCCCGTGGTCCCCCAGCAACTGGTTTAGGCGAATCACTTGGCTGTAGACTTCCCCTCCAAGCTCGCGGTCGAATCGCTCTTGGTAGGCGCGGGCCACTTCATCCTCCCCGAACGGCAAATGCGGGAATTGCGCCTCCACCAACTCGTCAAACGCCCCGAGTCGCCGGATTAAGTCATCCTTCCGGTTCTCGATCGACGACTCGATCAGGCAGGTGAATTCGCCCTTGCCGAATGCATGGATATTCTTCTCCCAAAACTGGGGCGGCAGCCAACGGGTTCCGTAAGCAGAGCGCCGGTTGATTTTCTCCTGCAGTTGCCTGCGCAGTTCCTGCTTCTCCTCGCTAGGGTCCAGCCGAAAAAGCTCAATCGCGAACTTCCCCCCAGAGGGCAGGCCGTAGCCCATCTCCGCACCCGCGCCAAAGAAGAGTCCCAATTTCATTCCAAGTTCCGTCCCGCCACCCTAGCTGAAAAACAATCCTGCGCGAAGGGATTCGGGAAAGAATTCGAGAACTAGGGCAGCGATCCCTTCGCCGGCTAAACTAGTCCGAGGTGGATACGGCGGTCAGGCGTCCAAACATTGGCCCAAACCACGCACGCGACCCCAAAAAGCACAGCGTAGGAGTGGTTCGGCCATCATCGACCTCATCGTTACCCGGCGCAGCGCCAACCGCATGAAGCGATTCATCGATCATGGGCCCGGTGAAGATCAAAGTGGATCTCGACCGGCAAACCGGCCGAAATGAATGGAAGCGTGCCGTGGAGGCTTCGGCCGCAATGACTCAGTCCAGGACCCTATGGGTGATGAGCCAAGCGCGCCATTGATCCAGGATGCCCGTCGTGGGCTGTGCGTAAAAGGTGGTGTTCTGGAGGTTGTGGGCGTTGGCTCCAGTGACGGTATAGACGATGCGCTGGTTGGTGGTGCCGCGGGTGTTGAGCATGGTATGCAAGCGAAGTGATCCTGTGGGCAAAACGACGTTGTCGCCACTGCCATGAAACATGATCGTGGGAGCGGTGATGCCAGATGCTTCGTCCAGCGTAGGGTAGCTGCCTTCGGCCTGGCCCGTGCCTTCGTAGATGCCCGTGTTTTCCAAGATACCGGCTGCGGTAAATCCCAGCGCTTTGAGACGCGTGCCAAACGCGGCGGCTATGCCGATGCTGGCGAAACCTCCGCGGCTGTGCCCCCACATGGCGAGTTTGTTGATGTTCACATCGCTGCGCGTGGAAAGTACAGCCAAGCAAGCGCGGTTGCGTGCCAAATTCTCGGGCGAGTAGCCCCAGGTGTCTAGATTCTCGGACTGCCCAGACATGTGGGTGAGGTTCGCGGCGATGCAGGCGAGTCCCCAGGGACTCATTTCGTTGGCACGTTGCAGACCAAAGCCGCCCGCCGTGCCACTGGTGCCATGATTGATGATGAGCGCGGGAAACGGTCCGGTGCCGGCGGGCTTGACGAAGATGCCGGTGACCGTGCCGTCATCGCCTGAGTAGGTGAAGTTGGTGCCGTTGGGCCCAGAGTAGCTGACAGTGAAAATTCCCCAGTTTAGAACGCGGTAGAAGCGTCTAGGGGCGGAAGACGGATGCGTGCCGGTCTGGGAGCCATTGTCGGTCCAGGTCATCGAGGTAGTCGTGGCCTGAACCGAGGTGCCGAGCTTCGTCCAGTGCTGGAGATCCTCGCTGACTTCGATTTGGTACCATGCGCCAGGTGTCGTCGCCCAGTCGAGCGTGACGGTGCCATCGCTGTTTCGGGTCGCGTTCACCGTCCACCACGGTTCACTGGGCGGCGCTTCAATCACCAGCGTGTAGGTCTGCGTCGCGCTGCCGCCGGTCGCATCCGTGACCTGCACGGTGAGGCTGTGACTGCCGGTTTGCGTGCTGGAGCCGCTGAGTACGCCGCCGCTGCTTAAGGTGATGCCACTGGGCAAAGCCCCGCCGATGATGGCCCACGCATACGGTGCGGTGCCGCCGCTGGCGCTGAGGGTGATGTTTACGCTGGCCCCATGCGCCGCGCTGAGGCTGGTGCCGCCCTGGCTGCTGGCGAAAGCAACGGTGATGGGTGGTCCCGGCAGCGCGGCGAGGAAATCATGCCAGCGCTGAAACTCCGCCGTGTAGCCCGCGAAATCGACATCGGCCTGATAGTGCTCGTAGTAGCGGCATTGAAAGTCGTTGAAGCCGTAGTCCATGCCGTCCTCGGGGCTGCCGTTGAGGTTGTTGTCCACATGGTCTGGGGCAAAGGGGCGTGACCATGATCCGAGCACTTGATAGGTGATGAAGGTGCTGTCTTGCGAGGTGTAGAGTGGGGCCGTGAAGCTCAGGCTCGGGAGGCCGATCCAAGGATCACTCCCCGCCGCCGCACGATTGGCAGCCAGATTTTCCATCCAGAAGCCGACACGTGGGCGGGCGACTCCATCGTGCCGCGCGAGGATGGCTTGGCGCAAGGCTTCCCATGCGGCGGGGCTGTTCGTCGTATCCGTGTAGCCCCAGAGGCCGATGAAGACCGGCACGTTCGGGAAGTTGTCGGTGACGTTCGCGAGGTGGGTCAGCACGCCGCCCTCCATGAGTGCGCGGGTGTAGCCGGGCAGATTGCGAATCTTGATCTCATCCGGGTCGCGGATCCCGCTCTTGAGTCCAGGGATCCATGGATCGAATGCGGCGAGGCGCGGGTGATTCCGGAGCTGAACCCCACCGACCTGATGATTCCCCAGCGCCACCAGCAGCAGGCGATAGCGCTCTTGGGCAGTGGCATCCCAGGGCAGGGGACGGGTGACGCTCGGAGAGCCCGCGGTGTAGGTGACGACGCCGGGGACGCTGTTTAGCCACGTTGGTAGAACACCGCTGGCGAGCATGAGGGAGAGCTTCTGATTCGCGGGCAGCTTGGTGAAGATATTGTCGATAATGGTGAAATCATAGACGCCCTCGGCCGGCTCCAGGGTGGCCCATTCCGTGCGCAGCACATAGCCATCGACAAAGGGTTTGTCGCGCACGTTGCCGTCGCGCATCGATACCCCGCCGATGCTGGAGCCTGCCACACTATCGAGCAGGTAGATACCGCGCGGCTGTTTGAAGCCATTGTTCACCGAGGCCGCATCAAACACGCTGAAGATGAACTCGCTCTCCGCTGAGGCACCCAGCGCATCCGTCACCCGCAGCTTGATCACCGCAGCGCCCTTTTGCCCGCTCACCGGAGTGACCTGCACCGTGCGGCTCGCCCCGCTGCCACCGAGCGTGATGTTCGCATTCGGCACGAGGCTGGTCTTTGAGGAAGTGGCGGTGAGAATCAACGAATCCGTTGACGTCTCAGCGTCTCCGATCGTAAAACTCACCGCCGCTGGAGTTTGCCCGGGACTGACGATTTGATAACCCTGCAAAGCCGTGAGCGTGGGTTTCGTGTTGGCCGCGGTGACGGTGACAATGAAGGAACTGCTCGCCGTGAGTGCCTCGCCATCGGTGACGGTGAGCGTGACTGTCGCCGTGCCGGTGAGGCCGCTTGCTGCCGTGATGTGAATGGTGCGCTGCGCATTCGTGCCTCCAAGCGTCAGCGTGGGCAGCAACGCCGGATCACTGGATACCGCCGCTACGGTGAGTGCGGTGAAAGTGGTCTCCGTGTCTCCAACGACAAAATAGAGCGTCCCGGTCGAGGTTCCCTGCGCGATGTTTTGATCCGCCACATCACTGATGAGCGGCGCTACGGCAAGCGCACTGGAGGCAAAGAAGAGTCCGAGGCCGCCGAAGATCAGTTGTTTCATGCGAGGTGGTTTTCCACCTCATCTCTCCCTGGCAGGCGCTCGGTGTTACATGAAGTTGATCGTGACAGCCGTCCCACCGCCTACTTCGTCTGCGACGCAGTCGGTTGTTTCGCTTTTTCCAGCAAGCCGCGGACGCGGGCATTTTCCTTCTCCAAGGATGCCCCCGTCACAGGCAAGGGCTGGAAAGTCGGATCAGGGATGAGTGGCTCGTCTGCTGGGATCGTTCGCAGGCGCAGGTTCCGATAAGCCACGTCCTGGCCGTGATCTTGGAGCGAGATTTTCCCGCCGCGCCCGGCGAGATTGCCGCCGCGGATCCGCAGGAGTTCGACTTCCTTGGCCCACTTCGGGTCGGTGTAATCAAAGGAGATGACGCGCTCTTCGTTGAGCCAGTGTTCGATGACCGATCCTTTGCAGATGATGCGTGCCGTGTTCCACTCGCCGACCGGGCGCGTGGCGCGCTTGCGGGGCCCCATGCAGAAAAACAAGGACGCCGCCGCTTGACGTGGGTTCTCGCCATAAACGGGATGAGCGTCATCGAGGACCTGATACTCCACCTGGCCCGGGCGGTAATACACGCCGCTGTTGCAGAGCTTCGAAACCTTCCACTCGAAGCGCAGCTCGAAGTCGTCCGGCACCTTTTGCGCCTCGTAGGTCAGCGATCCGCTCGGTCGCACGCGGGCGAATGCGCCATCCTGGATCTCCCAATTGCCGCCGTGTTTCCAGCCGTCGAAGGTTTTGCCATCGGACAGGGCGACGAAGCCGAGTTGTTCCTCGGCGGGATCGAGTGCGCGGGCGAGCAACGGGCAAAGGAAGACGAAGGCGAAAAGCGAGGCGTGGAGTTTCATGTGCGGGGTCATTTCTTCTTGGTGGCACCGAGGATGTAGGTCACGAGCGCATCGATCTGCTCCTCGGTGAGGGTCGCGCCGATGGGGGGCATCAGATTCTCCGGGTAGCCGTCCACGAGGAGGGCGTTGGGATCGAGGATGGACTGGCGGAGATAGGTGGCGTTGACCGTCACTTCGCGCAGCTCGCCACCGGGTTTGTCGCGCACCTGGCGCTTTGCCCCGGCCAGTCCCCGGAAGCTTGGCCCGACGAGTTTGGTGTCGTCGAGGCTGTGACAGGCGGAGCAGAAGTTTTGGAATAGCACGCGCCCGGCATCGCCCTTGGAGAACTTGAAGTAGGGCGTCGTGTTCACCAGTGCTCCGGGCGGCGCGGCCTGCACGGTGCCTGGCTGGTTCTGGGGAATGCGGTTGATGTTGGTCCAGAGTTCGCCCGCCCAGAGCGGTTGTCCGCTGGCCGAAGGCAAGTTTTGCGGCAGGCGCAGATACAGGACTTCGCTCGTCTTGAGGCCAGGGAGTTCCAGGAAGACGCGGCGACGGTCTGCGGAGACGGTCGCGGAGCGCACCTCGGCGAGGCGATGCTGGACCTTGTTTCCACCATAGGTCTGCGTGCCTTGGTAGCTCCATTGGGTGACGTAGTAGCCTGCTGGATCCCATCCAGTGCCCTCGGCCAGAGGCAGGGTGAACTCGATCTCCAGTCCGTTCGAGCGGAGACGCGCCGCGAGTGGCTCGAAGACTTCCTTTCCGGTGTAGCGAATCCGGGTGAGCCCGCTGACACGATCGATGAACTCCTTGTCCGATCCGCGCGCGATGCCACCCGCATACAGTTCGCCATTCTCCGTGAACGCAAAGCGGTGGAGCATGTGCCGGAGCCCCTGCGAAAACGAAAACGCGGTGCCCTGCATGACGCCATCGACCTTCTCCAGAAAGACGCGCTGCAAACCGCCGAACGTGGCATCGCCAAAGATCACCTGCCCGGAGTAAGGCCCCCAGGTTTGCGGCAGCATGATCGGCTGCCTGGGTGAGGTCGCGATTTCGCCGTGTGGCAGCCACACCGCAGGCGGCGTCGGCTCCGGACGGTCGAAGGGATGCCATGGCGCGCGGCTGCGGAAGTTATAGAATGCCTCCGGCTGTACGTGGATGAGCTTGTCGGCGGGCAGCCATTCGCCCTGATTGTCGGTGATGAGAATGGCGCCCTGCGGACCGATCCTCAAACCAAGTAGTGCCCGCGGAACGCGTGGTGAATCCGGCGGTGATCAAGCCCGGCTTTCCCTCAGTGGCCTGCCACACCTTGCGCAGCGTCGCCCGCTGCAAGTCGTAGCCGAGCCAGACATCCTGCCCCTGCCGGATGGAAAGCGATCTCGGGAGGTTGTCGAGGCTGTAGCGATTGATGATCTCCCGGTCAAACGGCAGTGGCGTAGCCTGCTCCGGGACGGTTTCGGCTGCCGCCAACGAGACGAGCAGGGCTGTCGAGAGGAGAATGAGCAGGTGCATGAGTTGACTTTGCAACGGGAGTGAGATGCCCTCCATCCTGGCCACTTCATTTGTTCTGAAACTGCAAAGGGCGAACGGCGGCGTCCAGATAGGCATCGTAACGCGCACGCAGTTCCTGGACCTTCTCTGGGTGAGCCGCCGCCAGGTCTTTCGTTTCACCGGGGTCGTCGCGCAGGTTGAAGAGTTCGGCCCTGGGCTCAGTGCGGCTGTCCTTCCTCAATGGCTTACCCCCCTTGATTCGTTCGCCGGTTTCGAGATCCATCGCGAGCGAGACGCCGTCTTTTCCATTGAGGATGAGTTTCCAGTCGCCCATGCGGATGGCGCCGTCATTGGCCGTAATGGCATTGAGCAGGATGTCCTCATGCGGCGAGGACTTGCCATCGGTGAGCACCGGCAGGACATCGCGGCCATCGAGCGGGAGTTCTTGCTCCAAGCTGCCACCGGCGGCTTTGACGAAGGTGGCATACAAATCAACGATGTGCAGAGGCTCCGTCACCACGGTTCCGGGCGGGATTCGGCCCGGCCACGAGGCGAGCGCGGGCGAGCGGATGCCGCCTTCGTAGAGGGATGATTTGAAGGCACGGTACGGCAGGTTGCGCCCTGGCGGCATGCCGCCGTTGTCACTGGAAAAGACAATGAGCGTGTTCCCGCGACGGCCTGTTTCATCCAGAGCGCTGAAGATTCTGCCGCAGCCTTCATCGAGCGCGGTGAGCGCGGCGGCGAGCGTGGCGCGTTTCTCGTTCATGGCAGGCCGGTAGGGAGCGAGGGACTCTTGGCTTGGGGCTTGCAATGGGCCGTGCACGCCGGTGAAGGGCACATAGAGAAAGAGCGGTTTGTCGGCTGGCTGCTTCTTGATGAGAGCGGCGGCTTCGTTGGCTTCGAGCGTCGTTGCATAGCCTTTCTCGACAACCAGTTCGCCATTTCGCCGCCAGTCGAGCTCGCCGTTCTTCACATAGTTGTGATGCGTGAAGTAATCGATTCCTTCGAGATGCCCCAGCCAGTGATCGAACCCGCGCGCATTGGGCCAATATGCTGGGTCAAAATGCCCGACGTGCCACTTTCCACAGATGGCGGTCGTGTAGCCGAGACCGCGCAGCGCATCGGCAATGGTGCGCTCCTTCAATGGCAGCCCGTAATTTGAGTTTGGCCGCAACACGTTCAATTGCATGCCCGAGCGGATGGGATAGCGACCCGTAAGAAAGGCCACCCGCGTCGGCGTGCATACGGGCAAGACATAAAAGTGCTCCAGCTTGGCACCGCTCGCCGCGAGCTGGTCGAGGTGCGGGGTCCGGATATCGCTGCCGTGCCAGCCCACGTCCGCGTTGCCGAGATCATCAGCAAGGAGGAAGATGATATCGGGCTGCGGTGGCGATGCTGCGTGCAAGGCGGCCAGCGGCGCGAGGAGCAGGGCGGTGAGCAGTAGCTTCATTCGGACGGGTGAAAGGTTTCGGATGCAGAATGCATCAACGCGACTTCCACCACCGCTTTTCATCAAAGTTGGGTCCCTGGCCCGCCAGCTTGTCCAGGTGCGGAGTTTTTACCTGTGCCGCGCCGTAACAACCCAGCTCGGGTCGAAGGTCGTCTATGGCAATGAAGAGGATATTTGGTTTTTCCTGCGCCTCACTGCCGCAGATGAAGGCGAACAATAATATAAGTGTCATCGGCGTTTTCATAGGCTGAAAGTGGAAGCTAGGCTTCGGGGGGGGACAAGCATCATTCCCTCTTCTGTCCACCAAAGGGACCAAGCGTCAAAAGGAGGAGTAGCGTCGCTTTGATAGGCAGGACTGATGAATTACAAGTCGCGCCACTGCTGTAAGATCCAGCCGCCCAGCTCAGCTGCCACAGCGGGCATGTAGCCAGGGGCGGACTGAGGCTGCGCAGGCAACGCGCGTGTCTCGACCGCGATGGCCTTGGATCGGAGCGAGGTGGCGAGCTTCTCTACCTTATCCGTGGCCCAGGGCTGCCCGTGAAGGACGAGCAGCCGCGGAGGATTCCGGGAGATGCGGGATTGCATGGAATCGAGCAGGCTGAAAAACGACGGCGTTCCTCCGTGGAAGGTGTCGTCGATGGCGCAACCGGAGCCGAACACATGGGCATCGAGCGTAGCGTAGAGCACAGCCCGTTTGCCTCCAAAGCCGATGCCGCAAATCATGCGGGAGGATCGATCGGGCCGGGTACGATAGCGGCTGTCGATGAAGCGGGGAAGCTCCTGCGCAAAGATGCGGCCGGCGATCATCGGACGTGGCGTGTAGCCTGGGCCGCCGTTTGGGAACACCGCGATGAACGGCGGCAGTTCACCGCGCCGCATTGCCTCCGTAAACAATCGGGTGAAACGCGCCGCCTCCGTGTGCTCATTGCCGGTGAGGCCTTGCAGAAAGTAGAGCACTGGAAAGCGTCGTGCTGGCTCGCTGAGATACTGCGGCGGCAGCAGGACATTCACACCGATCTCCACATCCATCTCGCGGCTGCGAAAGGAGACATGCTCGCAGCCCGTGGTGCGACGATTGGAGACCAACCAGGGTTCTGCTTCACGAGGTCGGATCAAGCTCTGTGAGTCGGTCGCGGCGAGCTGTCCCGCGTGCACAACAGTGGATTCAGCGGCATGGCGCCCCTGGAACTGCACTGCGCCTTCGCTCACATCCAGCCGCGTGAGCAGGCCGTCGGCGCCAAGCTCAAACTTGGTGCCGAGCACCTGCGCTTCCGCATCCTCGGTGAGCCAGATCATCGCGCCGTCGCGTTGCTTGGCGACTTCGGCGGAAACACTACCTGCGAGCAGTTCGAAGCGTTTTTGACCGCGAAGCTCCCGAAGCGCCACGCTGGAACGCGCCGCGAGTACGAATCGCGTGCCTTCGCTCCCAAACTCGATCTTCGCACCCGGTCGTGTGGAGGTGACCAGATCGCCGGATTGAAGGCGAAACGCCGTTTCAGCCTTCAAAACGGCTCCGGCGCGTTTGATGTTCACCCCGTCGAGATCTCCCGCGAGATGCACTTGGGCTTCAAAAGGTTGCCATAGCATCCTAAAGGCTCCGCTGAGCACCAGAACTGCCGCGGCAGCCCAAGCGACGGCGAAACGCCAGCGCACGATTTTGGGCGGGGCAGGCTTGCGAAACTCCCGATGGGCCTGCACCGCGACGCGGAGCTGATGCTCGCGTGCCGTGGCTTCGACAAAGCGCCGCACATTCACCGGATCGGCCTTCAGCCACGCATTCAGCTCGGCGTACTCGGCCTCCGTGAGCGCGTCATCGAGATAAGCGGTGAGGAGTTCCTCGGCGCGCGTCATGAGAGACCTCCTTCCAGGGTGAGTTGATGCTGCACGCAGGCGCGGAGCTGCTCGCGAATGCGCTGGAGCGAGATGCGCACCGCACCCGCGGTGGAGCCGAGCTTTTGAGCGATCTGCGGCGAATCGAGTGACTCCTCATAGCGCATTCGCACGACATTGCGGGCATGCGGGGCAAGTTTTTGCAGACACACGTGCAGCGCCGCCTGCTCATCGCTGATCTCCGGTGCCACGGCACTCCAGGTCTCCGTGATAGCGTGCAAAACCTCGTCATCAAACGTCACCCGGCACCGCGCCGAGTCGCGGCGATGTGCAAGAATGGCATATTTCGCCGTCCCGAGCGCCCACGGCAGGAAGTCGCGGGTTCGGTCCCACTCTGCGAACTTCCGCAGCAGCGCCAGCGCTGTCTCCTGCACGATGTCCTTCGCCACCGCCGTGTCCCGCACCACCGCATGAACGTAACCTGACACCGACGGCTGCACCTCCGTCCAGAGGCGGGTGAAGTGTTCCTGTTGTTCGTCGGGGAGCATGAAGAATTCAACCCATCTCTCCAGGAAGGGATGCGTGTGTTACAAAAGATTGCGGAAAGGCAGGACGGGAAGCCATGCGATCGGACCTCGTCAGAACCGTAGTAGGCTGAACAAGCCGTCCACCCCAGATTCGCACCGGCCCTTCCAGTGCTTCTCCCGCTCTTCATTGGCCATGCGAAGGCGGTGTCCGGAGCTTCGTAGCCACTGCGGTGAGTTCGTCGCGGAACAGAAAGATCGACGCTTCGCTTCAATGGAACATCTTGAGTGCCGGTGTTCTTGTGCGCAAAATGCTTGGCACGATAAACATTTGCTTTTTCGCTCCGCCCGCCCACGGGTCACCGGTCGCCGTGGGATGGTGGGGGTTCAGCGCTTCCAGGCTCGCGACCAGGATGGAGACATGAAGCTCAATCGTGATGAGCTCGTGAACCCCATCGGCAAGTAGAACGACTTTCCAAAGTAAGTCGCGCCCTCCGGTCTCTTGCGCCCGCAATCAAGCCGCCGCATGCGTCCGTTTCATCCACACGTCGCCGTGCGCCACGTCTTCCAAGAGCCGGTGAGATTGCGCGCCGCAAATCCGTGCTGCATGAGAATGCGGCAAGCGTAATAGGAACGTTGCCCACTCTGGCAGTGCACCACGATCTCCCGACCGCGGGGCAACTCACCCAACCGCTCCCGCAGGTCGTCCAACGGAATGTGAAGCGAACCGGGAATTGCGCCGTTGGCTCGCTCCCCCGCCCGCCGCACATCGAGCACCAGCGATTTCGCCGGATCCAAATTCGCGATTTCCGACCACTGCGCCAGGACCACGTCGCCAGCCAGCACATTCTGCGCCGCCATCCCCGCTAGGTTCACCGGATCTTTGGCCGATCCAAACGGCGGGGCGTAAGCCAATTCCAATTCCGCGAGGTCTTCTACCGTCATTCCCGCCTTGAGCGCGGTGGCCAAGACGTCGATCCGTTTGTCCACTCCATCCCGGCCCACCGCTTGCGCGCCGAGCAGTTTGCCGCTGTCCGGAGCAAAGAGAATCTTCAGCGCGATCGGCTCCGCGCCGGGAAAATAGCTGGCGTGAGAGGAGGGATGCAGGTGCAATGCCTGATACGCGATCCCCGCCGCGCGCAGCGCTTTTTCGTTTAACCCGGTGCAACCTGCGGTCAGGCGAAAGAGGCGCAACACTGCCGTCCCCTGCGTCCCGTGATACGCAGCTTCCCGGCCAAACAGGCAATCCGCCGCGATTCGCCCCTGACGATTCGCCGGACCCGCCAGCGGCACCAAGGTCCACGCGCCGGTCACGGCATCGCGCACCTCGACCACGTCACCGACCGCATAAATCAAGGGATCGCTGGTTTGCATCCGTTCATTCACGCGGATTCCGCCCCGATCGCCGATCTCCAATCCGGCGGCTTTGGCCAACGCGGTTTCCGGCCGGACGCCGAGCCCCAAAACGACCAGGTCCGCGGGCAGACGCTGTCCATCTTTGAGGACCACCACCGAAGCCCCGGCCGTCTCTCCGGGGCTGGGCGGTTCAAACGCGGCCACCGCGCTTCCGGTGACCAACTGCACCCCGTGCTCCTGGAGTTCCAGGTGGAGCCAAGCCGCCATTTCGGGATCCAAAGGCGCCATGACTTGAGGCAACGCCTCCACCACCGCCACGGAAAGTCCGCCGTGATGAACGAGCTGTTCCGCCATTTCCAAACCGATGTATCCACCGCCGACGACCACGGCCCGGGTCGCCTTGGTCTCTTGGATCCAAGCCTTGATGCGCACCACATCGGGCACGTTCCGCACCGTGAAGTGCCCCGGATTTTGAATCCCTGAGATCGGCGGAAGCAGCGGCGCCGCTCCGGTGGAAATCACCAGCCCATCGTAAGCCAACTGTTCCTCGGCCCCGGTCAGCACATGGCGCACCGTCACCGTCCGGTTCGCACGATCGATCGCCGTGACCTCCTGGTGGACGCGCACATCAAGCCGGAACCGGGAGCGCAAACTCTCCGGCGTCTGCACCAGGAGATCCTCTTCCTCCGGGATTTCCCCGCCGACGAAGTAGGGCAATCCGCAGTTCGCAAAGGAGACGTGCGGCCCGCGTTCCAGGAGAATGATCTCACATTCTTCGGATAGCCGTCGCGCCCGGGCCGCCGCGCTGGCCCCGCCGGCGACCCCTCCGATGATGACCAATCGGTTCGGCTTGGAAACTGGATTCATGTGGCGCAGAGTCTCTCACGCTCCGTGGTTCTTGCCAGAGGTATTGATACCCAGCGGGCAGTACGCGGGACAGAAGCGAAACACCGCCGTGAGAATTGGCACCAAGCCAATAGCCCCCAGCCATGTTTGATTGACCACTCCATAGCCGATGATGCCCAAGCCAATCACGATGCGCAGCACGCGATCGATCGTTCCCACATTTGCTTTCATGGAAACAGCTTTGCCACAGGACGTTGCGGCGATCCTCGCAACGGTTGCCAGGATGTGTGCGAGGATTGCTCCGGGTCAGAAAACGGCCAAAACCCGTTCGATATCCGCTTCCGTGTTGTAGCCGTGCACCGCGATGCGGATGCGGCCCGGCGTGGTGCATCAAGTGGATGTTCTCCCGCAGCAACGCCGCGTGAATCTCCGCGCTGCTTGCCTGGCACCGTGCGCCCGGGCGCACAACAACGAAAGCCGTGAGGCTTCCGTCCATAGTGCGGAAAGCTGCACCCCAGATGAGGGTTTGGCCCCTCGGAACCGGCTGCTCAGGAGCTGGTTCCAAATCGCCTTCCGCTGCTTCCGGGTAACCCCGGAGGTGGTGAGCGGTGAAGGAAAGGGCCGGACTTGAGCCGGTCAGATGTCCCGTGAAAAGCAGAACGAAAGTGAATCCACCGATGACGTGTCGAAAAGCTTGGCGGGCCATTTTTGGAAGCACCGCAATGGCGTTCCGGGCGGGGCGCAGCTTTTTCTAATTACGAAAACCCACGTTCATGTGTCGGCAGCGCTTTTCTAATTATGAAAATGGCGCCGACATATGTTTTCGCCACAAACCTAATTATCTCCCGGCGTTTTCGCGGGGGTCGACCGCTTTTGCTCTTTTCACCACAGAGGACGCAGAGTTCACAGAGGCTACTAGAATCCAAGCGAGCGGATTCGCCGCTTGTCCTCGTCTTCGTTACATCGGCGCCCATGATTTCTTCGTGCTTTTCGTCTACGGGTGTCAATCCGTTGGATCCGACGAACCGGAATGACCTGGGCTCACGCGGAGGGATTGGGGCTGTTACCTACCGGAAGAACTTTTGGCCTAAAAACGCTTTGCCCAAATCGGGTGGAGGACCCAGGGCGTCGCTCGTTCCTCGCTGTGCCCTGGGCTACCATGTCCCGGCCCGTTGGTCCTATGTGGATCATGAGTACCCAAGCCAACCATAGTTACCAACTTGTGGGTAAGGCTCAGCGCGGATCTCCGCACTCCGAAACACCCGCCGGGACGGTGCGCCTTGAGAGAATTTCGCGGCGAGTCGACGTGCATTGACATCATGATGCGCGCGCTGTATGCGTTGATGCATGAGGACGACGATCTCTATCGAAGACTCCCTGCTAGAGCAAGCCCGCGAGTTGTCGCGGCAGCGCTCGTGTAGTTTGAGGGAGGTGATCGAGGAGGCTTTGCGAGTGAGCTTCGCCGAGAATCGGAAGGCTTCGCTGCCGCATAAGTCCATGCCTCTCAAAACCTTTCGCGGCAACGGTCTTCTGCCGGGAGTCGATCTGGCTTCCTCTGCCTCCCTGCTGGAATCCATGGAAGGACGATGATTTTGGTCGACGTGAACATCCTCGTCTACGCCCACCGCGAAGACGCCGAGCGGCATCTCGACTACAAGGCTTGGCTGGAGTCCGCCTTGGGTCGGGTTCCCGGAGTCGCGGTGTCCGATTTGGTGTTGAGCGGATTCATCCGATTGGTCACCCATCCCAAAATTTTTCGGGTGCCCACCCCTCTGGCGGATGCGTTGGAATTCGTCGAGGACATCCGCTCCCGCGACTCGGTTAAGGTGCTTGCTCCGGGGCCGATGCATTGGAAGGTTTTCCTCGACCTCTGTGGCAAGGCCGACGCTCGCGGCAATCTTGTGCCGGACGCCTACCACGCTGCGCTGGCCGTTGAGACGGGATGCGAATGGGTCACCGCCGACCGCGGCTTTTCCCGTTTCCCCGGCCTGAAGTGGCGCCACCCACTGGAGTGACCGGACTCTCAGCACCTCTTTCATCACCCTCCGCTCAAGCCCCCACTTCCGCGCCACCGCCGCCCATTCCAGAATACGGCCAATCGTGCCAGGCTCGTTACGCACTGAAGATCAATCAGTCACAAATGTTTTGAACCATTTTGCCTGGCACAATGGCCTTTGGCACAACGGCCAATCGTGCCAGGCTCGTTACGCGCTGAAGATCAACCAGTCACAAATGTTTTGAACCATTTTGCCTGGCAAAAAGCGAAGTGAACCGGTCCGAATTGCATCTACCCGGAAGGAGCGCGGCTAGTCAAGGCAATACGGCGCCTTGGGGGCGGGAGTGGCTTCCGGTTCCGGGCATGCCGAAGCCTCCCGCCTGCGGCAGGGCGAATTCCCCGGTTCCTGGAGCCGTCGTTAAGAAGTCGCGGGCGAATCTAGGCGCACTATCCGCGCAAGTCTCGCATCGCCATCAATCCGCCCCAGCGGATGCCGCGGATCTTGCGGGCACCGTCGATGCGTTTGGGCGGAAAGGCATTGCGCCTGACTTGGAAGATCCCTTCGATGAACGTCTTCCGCCCAATGGCCATGCCTTCGGTGAAATGCCGGACGCGCAGCTTGACGAGCACCGGCCAGGCGAGGGCGCCTTGCTGGCGGTTGATGACCTCCTCGGTGTCCTCGGGGCTGAAGCCGCAGCGGATCACTTGGCCATTCTCATCCCGGACTTCCTGGCCTTCTTCATAGAGCCAGCAACGGTAAATGGCCTGGACCTGCGCCCACGTGGCCGTTTCGGAACCGTCACCGACCTCCGTCTTGACCAAGCGGGTCAGGCCCGCGCGGGCGGCCTCTCCGCCAGCCACCGCTTCGCCATAACCGCTCCATCGGTAATCCTTGGGATCCTCAGCGAGCTTGGCTCTTACCGGATTGAGCTCGATGTAGGCGGCGACGGTGCGCATGGCCGTCTCGTCATCCTCGACCTGGACGCTTTTGTAGCGATCCTCCCAAACCGTGCCCTTGCGGCCCATGCGGCGGTTGTGCCAGCGGCTGAAGCGTTGTTTGAGCTCTTTCACAAAGGTCGGAATGTCCCGCATCCGGTCCAGATACTTCTGCCGCAAGGCGGTCGCCGCCTCCTCAAAACCACCGGCCCGGAAGCTCTCCAGTTGCCAAGTGATCTTCTGGACCTCGGTGTCGCTGTAGATCAGCCCAAGGTGATCGAGCAGAGCGCTGTCGGGAGCGTCCTGGAGTTGGTTGGGCTCGGCGGTGTCGAGCGTGACCAGCAGATGCCAGTGGTTGCCCATGATGCAGAAGGTCACGAGCTGGATCTGGGAGAAGGCGAGCTGTTGAGCGAGGAGGTTGCGGAACTTTTCGCTGGCCGCTTCATCGAAGATCAACTTCCGGTCCAAAGCCCGGGAGATAAGGTGGACATTGATGACGGACGAGTTGACGGCTTGGAAGATGCGATGCGGCCTCATGAACTCTGTTCAAATGAAGCAAT
>CAMCXS010000026.1 GCA_945883495.1 Akkermansia muciniphila | reverse complement strand
GAATCGAACACCCGCTGGTTGCTTCCTCCCGTTTGGCGCGATACGTAGAAGATGGTGACGGGCCCCGCCGAGTAATCCACACTGTTGCCCAACCCGTCTCCATTGTCAAAATGGACGGTCGGGATGCCGCCGATTCCGGCAGCCTTGTAGTAGGGTATGCCTTCGATCGTGGTGGCATGATTGCCCGACCCGGACATGTCGGTCCAGGTGGGCACAGGATCGTTGTCGCTCAAGCCAAGCTGCGACGCGTCCAAGTGCATCTGCAGGCCAGTGGTGACGGGTGGTGCGGCGCTGGCGGGTGCCAGCAGCGTGATTCCCAGCGCCGCGCCGAGGGCGAGGTGCTTGAGGGTGTTTCTGAACAGTGTTTCTGGATTCGGTGTTTTCATTGGCTGCTAGGAATTTGCTTTTGGGGTGAAGGCCGTTGAAAGAGCCGGTGGCCGGACCGGAGGCGGGGAAAAGGGGGTTGCGGGGGAAAAGGGGACGAAAGAGGTGTTTCGGTCTGTCAGTGCGCGGTGTTTCGGCACGAAAAATCCCTAGTTCGCGCCGGAATGTGGCGTGATTGGGAAATTTCGTTGTGACTTCCATTTGCTGCGAGCATAGCTCTCCAGACCGCCTTGCCAAGTTTTTTTTTGGCGGCGGGAGCATTTTTTTCGGCGGGCGCGGTCAGGAGGATTCGAGGACCAGAATGCGGCCGTCGTCCAACTTGACCTTTGGAGCCCGCCACTCCGGTCGTTGGTCGATGCCATCCGGGTCGGGATTTGGCGGATTCCGGGGACGGTTGAACCAGTCGAGGTCGGGTTCGTCGTCGGGGATCCATTCCTTGATCGCCTGCCAGGGTGGCTCGATGGGCTCCATGGTGTCGATGTCGAAGGGCGGCGGTGGCGGGCGTGGAAGCATGACGATTCCCTCCCAGAGACCGTGGAGGCGGAGGAAGAATTGGATTTCCTCGCGGCGGATGACTTTGCGGACGGCTTTCATGGTGCCCTTGCAGCAGGGACATTCGAGCGGATCGCCGCCCCATGTTTGCAAGATGAGGTCACGCCAGAGGGGGCGCATGTCGCGGGCGGATTGTTTCGGAGGTGCGGGGATGAGGAGGATTTCCGGTGTCTGGATTTCCGATTGATGATTGTTGATTTTGGATTGTTGATTTGAAGAAGCTGGAGGGCGGATGATGTGGTCGGGGATGAGGGGTTGTTGGCCGCGGGTTTTGTTGGAGTAGATGCCGTAGTAGCGGACGGTTTGCTGTCCTTTTGGCGGGAGGTGGAGGAGGGCGGCGGCGATGAAGTCGGGGGCTTTGAAGATCTCGAAGTTGCGCTTGGTGTTGTAGTGTCGTTTGGAGCGGTAGATGACGGTCTGGGTGCTGGCGTTCCAGGTGATTTTCTGGAGGGAAAAGGGATGGCGGAGGAGATATTCCGCCAAACGCTTGCGTCCGGCGCTGTCGTGGGCGGCGACGGGTTTCTCGCCGCCGTCGTGGATGTGGAAGCCGGAGTGTTTCCAGGAGAGGAGGTCGGCGAGTTTTCCGGGGCTGATGAGCTTGGCTTCGCGCAGGGCGTGGAGGAAGCGGTGGCGGAAGAGTTCGATGGCAGGGTCGAGGTCTTCGGCGGGCATGCAGTGGAAATGGCCGTCGGGGGTGAAGAGGCCGTTGGCGGCGAGGACGTGAAGGTGGGGGTGGAAGATCAAATAGTCGCCGAAGGTGTGAACTGCGGCGATGGCACCGAGTCTGCCTTCGGGGAGGTTGAGGCGGGTGCGGAAGGCGTCGCGGAGGGTTGCGGTGGCGGTGTGGAAGAGGTGGGTGAGGAGATGACGTCGTTTGCGGAAGATGCCGCGCAGGACTTTGGGAATGGTAAAGACAAATTGGCGGTGGGGGACTTCGTGGCAGACGGCGGTGGCGATCCAGTCGCTGGTGGAACGGACGCGGCGCTGGTGGCAGGATGGGCAAAAGTGGCGGCCTTTGCAGGTGAAGGCGAGGAGGCGTTCGTGGCCGCAGTCGGGGCATTGGAGGCGGGTGAAGCCGGAGGCCAGGTCGCCGCAGCGGAGGAAGGATTCGACGGTGGCCGTGGCGGCGGGGTGGAGCGGGCCGAGATCCTTGCGGTGTTTGCTTTCGTAGTTGGCGAGGAATTCGTCCCAGCCGTGGCGGACGAGCTGCCAGAGGGGCGAGGCGCGGGGACGGCGGGGTTGGTAAGTGGAGGGCACAAAGAGTGTTCATAAGAACATTTTTTGTGCTGGGCAAGATCGGGGGTGATGGATCGCTTTATCTGATTGTTTAGAAGTGTGAAAATATAGGGGAGGAGATTTGGATATGTGGTAATAATGCTCGTTCCCACTGAAGCCGGAGCTGCGAAACGGAGCCGGATGATATGTTTTTGGCCGTTGGAATCCGACAATGCGAAAAATCCTCCGAAAGCCCTTGATCGGACTCTCCGATCTGGCAGACGTGTGACCGATGAAAAGAACCCACCACCACAACCGCCTGTCCAACCAGGGTGTTCAGTGGTGCCAGTCACCGGAGTCCTGCCAAAATCGGGACAGAATCCCCGGATTCCACACGGATTTCACACAAATCGACCGTTCAAGACCGCACACCCTGCGTCACCCCGGTCAACCCACCAACGCACAGATGCCCATGAATACGAAGAAAAACGCACAGTCGGCAGGTCTCCTTGCCGATCCGCCATTCTTCGCTTCCCTTTTGGAAGCTACGAATGGCAAGACATTTGGAAGAAAAAGCTGAAATTTGAAAAGCTGAAAATCTGAAATGGGGCCATGCATATCGCGAGCCTATTATTACGGGCGATTGAGGTGGGGCATTACTTTGAAGCGGGCGAGTGGATCGACTGCGCCTTGGGGCAATAGCACCCTGCTCGGAGCGGACTCGAATTCGATGCCACTTCCATAGCGTGAAAGGCGTGAGAAGCGAGAATCGTAGATGATGCGTGATGAACCAGTTTTACGGATGGATGTTGAGCCTTATCTTCTTGGGGTCGGCAGTTGGCAATGACGTTGGGACAACGGCGCAAGGGAAGCCGCTGACTGAATTCAGAAATCGTGCTAATGAGATGTTCAAAGCAGAGGCCGGCAAGCCGCTGAAAAGGGAGGCCAAGCAGCCACCACTGCGCCCTGGAAGTGGCAACTACACGCGGGCCTACTCCTATTCCATCGTTGGCTTTGCCGCGCGCTGCTTCCACCTCGGTGAGATGCCCGACGAGGCCAACGCCGCTCTCGTCGAGAATGCCAAACACTATCTCGACAACCCCAAGGACATCATCGACCGCGACAGCTTCCATTGGCACGCGGATATCGTCATGCGCTTGATCGACATGTATGGCCCGAATGGCACTGTCCATCCCGGGCGGCTCACGGCGGACACCGAAGCCGTTTGCCTGAAACCAATCTGGCTCTACGTCAAGGAGAGTGCAAAACACAACAAGCCGGATCATGCCACGACGAAATCCTGGCATTTCCACAGCACGGAGAACCACCATGCCATGGACTTCTCGCTGCAATGGCACTTCGCAAAAATCGCGAGGAACAAGCCCGACTACCAAAAGCTGAAACTCGATAACGGTTCCAGCCTTGAGGACTACTACCGGGCATGGAACGAATACATCGTCGTCTATTTCCGTGAGCGGGCGAAGAAGGGCGTCAGCATCGAGATCATGTGCCCCGGATACAATTCGGTCTGGCTCAAGGGATTCTACAATTTCCGTGACTTCGGGGAGCCGGACGTGCGTCGGTCCACTGAAATGTTTCTTGATCTTTATTGGGCCTACTGGGCGCAGGAACAACTGCACGGAGTGGAGGGCGGAGGGAAAGCCCGCATCCGCGGCGTGAATGGATTCAAACACGCCACACATGGGATTCCTGCTCTTGGTTGGTTTTACTTCGGTATCGGGGAAAAACCAAAAATCATCCAAGGGGAAATCAACGCCTTGCTCAGTGACTATGAGCCGCCGGCCGTGGTCGCGGAAATCGCCCGTTCCGCACGCGCCCACGGCCCGTATGAGATCATCCAACGCGCCCAAGGGCTGGGCGAGCAAGGCGTTGGAGAAGCGGTGATGTCGGACAGCATGAAGCCCAATAAATTCCGGACCGACGGCGGAGGGATCATCCGCTATAGCTACTGTGATCCGGCGTTCACCATCGGGACCCTCATGACCGAAGCCCGACCGCTCAAGGACTGGGTGCACATTAGCGCCCAGAGCCGCTGGCAGGGCGTCATCTTCGGCAATAACCCTGCGGCGCGCATCGTGCCCGTCGTCCGGCCGGAAGGGAAGGCGCGCGATGTGCTCAACGGCCAATGGTCGGTGCAGAGCAAGGGCAGCCTGATCACTCAGAAACTGAAGGGCCATAAGGCGGGCGGCCCGATGATCGTCTGGATGCCGCTGGAAGGCATGGGAGCACTGGTGCGGGACGGGGATGCGGTTTTCGTCGAAACGGAAGGGGCTTATGCCGCCATCCGTGTGGTCGGGAGTGACTTCCAGCTCACCGAGCAGAAGGTCTCGAACCCTTCAATGGAGGGTCCCACGCGAGTGGCTCCACCGGGCAGAGTCATCCTGCCAATAGACGACTTCGCCCCGGTAATCCTCGAAGTCATGGCCAAGAAGGATGTCACAGGCTTCGATGCCTTCAAAACGAAAGTGAAGGCCAACCAACCGGAGATGAAGGGCTCGCTGCTGGTTTACAAGACCATCTACGGCGACCTCCTAACTTTTGACACCAGCCAGAAGCAGACACCGACCATCAGCGGGAAACCGGTCACTTACGCCCCGAAAAAAGTGCTCGAAAGTCCCTTCCTCCATGCCGACTACAACAACGGCGTGGTCACGATTCAGAAAGGCGAACATCGCAAAGTTTTGGATTTTAACCGATGATCATGACCCGTTACAGCCGACTCGTTCAGTCATTCGCAGAATGGACTGTCTCAGCCACAGCTTATGGCTCAAAGGGGACCGTGACAGGGCGAGCAGAGGGCTTTGGCAAATCCGATAAAAGAATCACGAATTTATGACATCCACCACCGCACTTCTTTCCCTCATTTTTTTCCTCGCTTCGCCGTTCTTGTCATTGGCCGGTGAGCCGGTCCATCTGTTTCTGCTCTCAGGACAGTCAAACATGGCCAACTTGAATCCCGGCCCAGTATTCACTCCGCAAATCCAGCAGCATTTCGGTGCTGACAACGTGGTGATCGTGAAGGTGGCCAAGAGCGGCCAACCGATCCGCCGCTGGCATCAAGGCTGGAAGCTCACTGGCGCTCAAAATCCGAAGCAGATTGGCGACATCTACGAGGAACTCATGAAACAGACGAAGACAGCGCTGAATGGCAGGCCCATCGAGTCGGTGACGCTGGTTTGGATGCAGGGGGAACGTGACGCGAAGGAAGGCCTTTCCGACCATTATCAGGAGGCTTTTCAAGGTTTGCTTGATCAGATCAAAACCGAGCTCAAGATCAAAAATCTAAACTATGTAATGGGCCGCCTGAGCGACTCGGGTCTGGGCAACAAGGACTGGGACCGGATGAGGGATATTCAGCAGAAACTCGGAGAAGCTGGCCCACATGCCGCCTGGGTGAACACGGACGATCTCAATGGCGAGACGAACGATCTGCATTATACAAAAGAGGGCTATCAACTCCTCGCTGAACGATTTGCCAGCAGAGCAATCGAACTCTTAAAACACTCGAAACCTGAAGCAAAGCAGCCATGAACAAACCGTTTCTCATCTCGGCTCTAATCAGTCTCGCGTGGACGATGTCCGCCCTGGCTGAAGATCGTCCCAATATCTTGTTCTGCTTCTCCGATGACTGGGGACTCTACGCGAGCATTTATCGGGATGCACAGAGGCCGGGCTTGAATGACGTCATCCACACTCCAACTCTCGATGCGATTGGCCGGAGCGGTGTGGTGTTCAACGACGCCTTTGTCAGCGCGCCGAGTTGCACGCCGAGTCGGGCCGCGGTTTCAACCGAGATGCCATTCTATCGTTGTGGTAGACAGAAGCGCCTTTGATAAAAAACAGTTCGTCGACCACGATTTCGTTCCCCCGGCAAAAAAGAAGTAGATTCCTGCATTCTCACCCCAACTAGAAAAAGCTAACCATGAAAGTCACGACAACACTACTCGCGCTTTTCTGCTCGTTCACCACCGCTCCCATGACCGTGCGGGGCGGCGAGCTGAGCCTCACGGAGACAGCCGACACCATTCGCATCAGCCAGCGCGACAAAACAGTGCTCGAATACGTCAAGACCGCAAGGCCAGTGCCCGAGGGCATTGAGCAGCACTTCAGCCGCAGCGGTTACATTCATCCCCTTTACACCCCGACCGGGCAGGAACTCACGGGCGACTATCCCAAGGATCATGCCCATCAACACGCGCTGTTCTTTGCCTGGACAAAAGCCGGCTACGACAGCAAGGAAGTTGACTTCTGGAATCAGGCGAAGGATTCTGGGAAAATCGAGTTTCGCGAAGTGGTGAACCGGATGCGGGAGGAGCAGAAGGTCTCCTTTAGCGTCAAAAACGCGTTCATGGTGAAGGTGGGCGATAAGTGGATTGATGTGCTCCATGAGGTCTGGACAGTCACCGTTCATCAAACCCCGGCGGATCACTTTCTCTTCGACGTCGTCAGCGTTCAACGGTGCGCCACCGACAAGCCGCTGAGCCTGGCCAAATACCATTACGGCGGCATGGCCATCCGCGGCAACTACCAGTGGCTGAAAGGAGAAGAAGATCGCAGCCTGAAGCCGGGTGACCTGCAGTTTCTGACCAGCGACGGCAAGGATCGCAGAGAGGGCAATCACACCCGCCCCAATTGGGTCGCCCTCTCCGGCCAGATTGACGGCCAGTACGTGTCGGTCGCCGTTTTTTGCAGTCCCAAAAACTTCCGCGCACCCCAAGCCGTGCGGATTCACCCGAATAAACCCTATTTCTGCTTTTCGCCGATGATCGAAGGTCCGTTCAAGATCGCGCCTGACGAGGACTACGTTTCGCGCTACCGCTACTTGGTGACATCGAAGGTTTCCGACGTGAACCTGATACAGAAACATTGGGATGAGTATGCGAAAGTAGAAAGAACACCCACCAATCCTGACGTTACAAAATGACCTTAAAGCAACATTCCATGCGTGCCTTGCGATTCCTCGCCATTATAATGCTGGGCGCGTATGAGTCGTACGCCGCCCCGCAGAAAAAATCTGAACCCGTGCCACTGACCGCGACGGGTGAGAAACTCGAGTCGGAATACGCCGCGATGTTGAAGTCGCTGCAGACGAAAGTTTCCGAATCGGGGCCGGAGGTTTCCACGACCGAGAAAGAAGCGTTTCTGAAAGCTCATACGGACGAAGGCCCCAAATTCACCACCGTAAAACCCGGCAGCAAAGAGAAGCCGCAGCAAAAGCGCGACACGGGGATCTACAAGGATTTTTCTCGCCAGAAGGCCACCCTTGCCAAAGCGCGCCCCCTGCTCCGGCAGCTCAACGGCTTTCTCGGTAGCGACGCACTGGATCCAGTTCTGGTGAAAGCCGCTGTGATCGCTCAAGCCACCCCGCGAGGGCTGGCCGTTTACGCCCAGCAGAGCGCCGAGCACAAGAACAGGATTGATACTTTGCTCGTCGACCATAACCTGATGAGGGAGATGCTCATCGCCGGAGGGGCCATGATGGGTCACTACGGCCAGGCGATGGAAATCCTGCAATCCATCCGCACCGCCAGCAAAGAATTACAGCAAGGCATCCTCGCCCGGCTCGCCATCGCCACTGCCCTTGAACTCGCCGCGCGGGAAACGTCCGATTACCGCAGCATCGATCCGCTCAAACGCTACCTCGCCTATGAAAAGTGGTATCTGGCAGGTGAACTCGATCCGCAATTCAAGGACATGACCACTTGGGAATGCCGTTACATTATTAACGACTACGAAACCGAGGAGATGCTGGCCTGGCTGCGGATGACGGTGAACAACTACCGACCCGACACCGTGGATACCGAATACGTCCGCGAGAAATACATGGCGATAAACAGCGAGATTCCGCAAACCACGCCCCAGTATGACGACGATGCTTCCCGACTCCAGTCGGTCGTCTGCAACGGCGGGCGCTGCGGCCCCAAGGCCACCCTCGGTCGCGCTACCACCCGCGCCTTCGGCATCCCGACTTGGGGCGCGCGGGTGAAGGCTCACACCGGCATGACCTACTGGACGCCCCATGGCTGGACTACCGCACTGGGTGTCGCCGTCACTGGTTCTTTCTGGGACAAGGATCATTACAACATGTGGTCCACAGTCTTCCGGCTTGATCAAATGGCTCGCGAGAACCCGACGGAATACCTCAAGGCCCTGCGCTGTGAGTGGCTGGGGGACGCCTTGGGTCAGGAACGCATCGACGGCATAAAATCAGGCACTGGCGGATTCTGGCACGCACTGGCACTTAACCAGCGGCGCGCCATCGCTTCCGATGCCTGGCCCGATTGCGATGGGAAACAAATACCATGGGCTCTGGATACTTTCGCGTTGATCAAGGACTTCAATCGAGCAGCAGAAGAAAACGCCCCGCTCGTCTCCGTCACAAAGAGCGATGAGGATCGGCGCATCGTGGCCGGCGATAATGGCACCATAACCATCCCCGCCGCCGCCTGTGTCAGCCCCACACAGAGCACAGGCAAGATCTTGTTCATGAAATCCCGTCTCGGCGGATTGCAGTTGCACTACAAGCGCAAGGGTTCCCCGGAGAAATTCGTTTATGAAGTAAATGCTCCCGCCGCCGGAAATTACCAACTTTCCGCGAAGGTGGTAACCATTGGCCGCGACCAATCCTTGCAATTCAACCTCAATGGTAGCGAATCCATGATTGACTTGCCCCTGCCTTACACGATCGGGGAATGGGGGGAATCAAAGCCAGTTACGATTTCCTTGGTCAAAGGCAAGAACACCATCAGTTTCACCCGTCGAGTGCCCGAAGAATATGGCAAACATGTCTGGACTCGCAGTGGCCCCGAATACGGCGGCGTGTCGATCCGATCATTCACCTTGCGAAACACAGCCCCCTAGCCAGAACAATCTATCCCACGACACACATCACAGATTTATGAAAATCCTCACCTGTTTCTCATTCATTCTCGCGACAGTTCTTTTCAGCGTCGCCCTGGCCGAGCCGAAGAACCCTACTATGGTCGACGGACAAGATGAACAGATCATGCTCTACAACGGCGAGCCTCCGGGAAAACCCGTATGGAACAATACCGGCCCGATTCCCGAGACAGTTTTCGACAAATATGGCTATTACCGGTTCGTCCGCGACCCCGCGATCGATGTGTTTCATGCGAAGGGCAGCAAACTGACGCGTGCCGCAGTCATCATCTGCCCCGGCGGTTCCTATTCGGGCTTAGCCTTCCGGAAAGAGGGGATAACCACCGCGAAATGGTTCCGGGACAGGGGGATCACCGCCATGGTGCTCCGCTATCGCTTCGCACCCTACCGCTATCCCGTGCCGATGACGGATGTGCAGAGGGCAATTCAGTTGGTCCGCTCGAATGCGGTAAAATGGGACATCGATCCGGGCCGCGTCGGCGTGATGGGCTTCAGCGCCGGTGGGCATACTGCCTCGACGGCCACGGTGAACCATGTCGCCGCCGATCCGCAGTCCGATGATCCCGTCCGGCGCGTGGGCAGTCGTCCTGATTTCTCCGTTCTGGTCTATCCGGTGATTACCATGGAAATGCCAACAACGCATTCGGGTTCCAGAAAGAACCTGCTGGGTCCAGATCCAGATGATGAATTGATCAATCAGGCATCCAGCCATAAGCACGTCTCAGATCGGACGCCGCCCACCCTGCTTGTGTGCTCGGAGGACGACACAGTTGTGCCCATCAGGAACAGCCAACTGTTCTTAGAAGCCCTCAAAGCAAAGGGAGTCAAATGCAAGATGCTCACGTATGGACAAGGCGGACACGGTTATGGTCTTGGAAAGAAGGGCACGGATGCAACCGCATGGCCGGAGGAGTGTCTCAAATGGATGCGTGAGATCGAGCTATTGAATTGATGGTATTCCAGACAACCGGAGCGTAATTGAATGAATGCTGATTCGCAGATGAATGAAACCAAACGCATCCTGAAACCCAAAGCTCATGATATAATGAAAAAACTTACAGGTATTTTGATGTTGGCCATGGCAAGTGCCGCCATTGGGGAAGAAGTTCCGAAAAAGTCGGCCGAGGAGGCATGGAAAGCCATCCTCACAGAACAAAAACCAGCAACGATCGAAGCTTTTGAGTATGTGCACAACAAGCCCGACCTTCCCAATGTCCTGCTCTACGGAGACTCGATCTCAATCATGTATACCAAGCGGGTGAGGGATCGGTTGAATGACAAGGCCAATGTTTACCGCCTGCATGCGAATGGGAACCATTCGGGGAAGTTCATCGAACTCATGAACGAGATGCACACCACCATGCGCAATCCGGAGCTCGACTCACCTTGGAATTTCCAGTGGGATGTGATCCATTTCAACGTGGGCTTGCACGACCTCAAGTACGTACTCGATGGCAAGATGGACATTGCGAAAGGGGCACAGGTGACGCCCATCAATGATTACAAGAAGAACCTGCATTCCATCATACGCTACCTTCGTGAAATGGCGCCCGATGCCCGCCTGATTTTTGCTACCACAACTCCGGTGCCACAAAATTCGAAAGGCCGCATACACGGCGATGCCCTCCGCTACAACGACGCGGCGAGAGAGGTTCTGAAGGATTATCCAGAAGTTCTGGTCAACGACCTGTATTCGCTTGCGAAGCCGAATCAGCAGGAATGGTGGTTCGCGCCCAAGGATGTCCACTTCAATCCGAAGGGTTGCAACGCACTGGGCGATCAGGTGGCGCAAAGCGTTCTTGATGCGTTGCCGGGGAAGGGAGCAGCAGCCGGAAACACCGTGGGAAATCAACGCAATGCGGTTAGCACGCAAGATCCCGAGGCGGTGGCCGCGGGCTTTGGGAAGCGGGTTGACGCCATGTTTCGTGCGGAGTCCGGCAAGCCGTTGGTCAGGAAGAAGATCCTGCCGCCGATGGGTGCAGGAAGGGGCAATTTCTCCCGCCACTACTCTTGGTCTCTGATCGCCTTTGCTTCACGGTGCTTTTATCTCAATGAGATGATCGATGAGGCGAACGCGGCCCTTCGGGAGAATGCGCAGCATTACATCGACAACCCCAAGGACATTAATGACCGCGACAGCTTCCACTGGCATGGCGAGCAGGTGATGCGCCTGATCGAGATATATGGCTCCAAGGGTACCGCGCATGCTGGCCGCCTCACTCCTGAAACGGAAGCCCTCTGCCTGAAACCGATCTGGGAGTATGTTAAGGCCGGATCATCCCTCCAGAAAGCGGAATATGAAAAATCCAGGACGTGGAATCTTTACAGTTCGGAGAACCACCACGTCATGGATTTCACGGTGCATTGGCATTTCGCGAAATATGCCAAAGACCTGCCGGAATACAAAGACCAGAAGTGCAAATCCGGGGGAACACTTGCGGAACACTACCAGGCCTGGAACGGGTATTTTGTCACCTATGCCCTGGAGCGTGCCAGGAAGAGCATCGGTGTCGAAATGATGAGCGATCACTACAACTCCGTATGGCTGAAGGGAATTTATAATTTTCGGGACTTCGGAGATCCTAAAGTCCATAAGGCTGCCGATATGCTGCTCGATCTCTTCTGGGCCTACTGGGCTCAAGAACAGATCGGTGGGATTACCGGTGGCGGAAAATCCCGCATTTCCTTCCACGAAGCCATCATGCCTCTGCCAGAACATGGCACCCAGACGCTGGCATGGTTGTATTTTGGAATTGGCGAGCAACCGGAGGTTCATGGTCAGGATATGAACGCAGCCCTGAGTGACTACCATCCGCCAGCGGTCATAGCGGATATCGCCCTCGATGTTGCCGGGCGCGGACGTTATGAAATCAGACAACAACCGCAAGGGCTCGGCAAGCAGGGACGTTCCGATACAAAAGCCACCCGGGAGGCCGAGCCAAATACAGCAAGCCAGGAAAGAGGGGGAATCCTCCGCTACAACTATTGCGATCCCGCCTTCATCATCGGGTCGCCGATGTCTGAAGCACGCCCCATGAAGGACTGGCTGGCGATCAGTAGCCAGGGGCGCTGGCAGGGGGTTATTTTCGCTGATCCTCGCGGAGCACGAATTGTCCCCACCGTCCGACCCAACGGAGTCCGGGGAATGAACAACCAGTGGTCGGCCCAGAGCAAGGGCAGCCTGATTGTCCAGAAACTCAAGGATTCCCAAGGCGGCAAGGAGATGATCGTCTGGATGTCAGAGGCCGGCCTCACCGATCCGGTGGAGGAAGACGGCATCGTCTTTTTGGAAGCGCAAGCCGGTGCCTACGCCGCCATCAGGGCTGTCCGTGGAGGATATAAGTTCAACAAAGAGATTTACACCATCAAGAAGCCGGAAGGCTATGTTTACAACACCAACCCGGGCACCACTATGGTCATGAAGGACGAATTCAGCCCGGTGATCGTCGAGGTCATGGCAAAGACGGACATCGACAGCCTTGATGCCTTCAAGGCCAAGGTGAAGTCATGCGAACTGCGCATGCAAGGCTCCGTGCTCCACTACAAGACTGTGTATGGCGACAAGATGACCTTCGACAGCAGCTATCAAGAAATTCCCACCATCAACGGAACGCCAGTCAATTACGCGCCAGACAAGGTCTTTGAAAGTCCGTTCCTCAATGCCGATTACAACAGCGGCATCGTCACAATCAGCAAGGGGAATAAGAAGAAGATCCTGAATTTCAATCCAGAAAAATAGAATATGAACACACACCAACGCATCCGCGAGCTAGTTGCTTTTTTCGCGGCACTCATAATGACCTCGCTGCCGTCCCTTGCGGACAATCCCATACCGCCCGAAATCCCGAAATACGACGGCAAACCTGCCGCCAAGGACAAGCCGGTCAAGATCTACATTTTCTCGGGTCAATCGAACAGCCTCGGATTCGGTCGCGCCGAAGGCGGAGAATTGCATTACTCCAGCGTCCTGCTCTCGGCCGACCCGAGGATCAAGACGGCTCGTATGCCCGTGGGAAATTCCGGCCTGCTGCCCCACCATGTTTTCCTTTCCAAGGACGGCCCGGAGAAAGGCGCGACGGCAAAAATATTCAATGGAGCTTTCACCCCCGGTAGCGACTACGCCACCATGACTCCTGTCGAAACCAACACCGTCGCGCTTGGCGATGTGACCGCCGACCTGCCGTCGAAAGCCGGCCACACCACCCTCGTCGAGGGCTTTCTGGAAGTCCCAATGACTGGCATGCATGAAATCCACTCCGGCTTCAAAGACAGCGAATATGCGGTGGTCAAAGTCAACGGGCAGGAAGTGTACAGCAAGCTTACGGATGCCGCAGCCACCCTCACCAAAATCAAGCTGGAAGCCGGCAAGCGCCATCCGTTCTCCATCACCTACACCAAGGGCGGCAAGGCTGCCTTCTGGATGGAACTGGTCGATCTCAAGCCGCGAGGCTCGCTCCGCTACATGATCGAGGAAAAGGGCATGTTTCCGCATCTCCTCGACGAAAAGAAAGGGTGGATCGTGCGCGAGGATGCCCGCGTCAACAATACCTACATGGGCAAGGGCCAGGATGCCCCCTTCAGCCCGATGTGGCGCGCCGGCACCTTCGGCCCGGAGGTCGGCTTCGGCAATGTCATCGCCACCTACCACGACGAGCCGGTCATCCTGATGAAGGTGGACATCGGCAACCGCGGCCTCGGTTATGACATCCTGCCTCCCGGCAGCGTAAGCACCACTTTCGAGGGCAAGAACATTCCCGGCTACAGGGAGAAGCTCGATAAAGACGGAAACATCGTCAAATGGACGGGTGATGGCTGGTATGCTGGCAAACAATACGACGAATACACCCAGTCGATCCGCTATGTGCTCGACAACTTCGCGAAGATCTACCCGCAGTATGCGGATCAGGGCTATGAAATCGCCGGCTTCGTCTGGTGGCAGGGCCACAAGGATCAAAACGATGCCCACGCCAGCCTCTACGCCAAGAACTTTGCCAATCTGGTCAAGGCATGGGGCAAGGAATTCAACGTGCCAGACGCTCCCTGGGTGCTGGCGACCATCGCCTTCGACGGCTGGAATCTGAGTGGTCCCGGCAAGACGGTGGCCGAGGCGCAACTTTCGGTCGATGGCGATGCCGGCGTTTTCCCCGAGCACAAGGGCAAGGTCAAGACCATCGAGGCACGCGGTTTCTGGCGTGATCCCGGTGATTCGCCCAAGAACCAGGGCTACCATTACAACCACAACGGCGAAACCTATTACCTCGTCGGCGATGCCCTCGGTCGCGCCATGGTCGGATTGAAGGGCGGCAAGGTGGAACCGCGCGTCCATCCCGAGCCGCCCAAGGTTCCCGAATCCTGGCCGAAAGAGCCTACCCTCGCGCAGGCCGCGCAAATGCTCTACACCACGGAATTCATCTCGCCCTGGTCCAAGGGTGAGAACAAGCCGACCAATGAGGAATTGGCCGCGATGGCTCCGGCCTTCGAACCCTACATTCTCGGTAGCCTCATCCCGGACTACATCAAAAACAAAATTTACGTCAAAGCCTACCTGCGCAAGGGCATCTGGGCGGCCTCGGTTGTTTCCGGCAAATCCGAAAGCGATAAGCCAAAAGCCGTCATCGATTCCAGCGGCCTCGACGACCTCATCCAATACTACAACACCGTGGGTGTCGACGAATACAACTGGAGGGATTTCGGTCCCGAGATGCACACCGCCGAGTGGGACTACTTCAGCTTCAACCCGAAGGAGCCCGCCAACGAAAAAACCAAGGTGCAATACCGTAAGGTCGCGATGCCGGCGGGTATGGAAAACTGGTATGCCACGGACTTCGATGCCAAGGCCGCCGGCTGGAAAACCGGGAAGGCACCCTTTGGCCAGAACAACGGCAAGCTGGAACCGCTCAACAAGACCAGCAGCCCGCAATGCCGCAGCCACGTCATGCCTAACACCTTCTGGGAAAACGACGCCCTCTTCATCCGCAAAACCTTTGAGGTTCCCAACCTCAAGGACGGGCATCGCTACCGCCTCGTCGTGGGTGGAGGCAACGGCGGCTGGGGCGGAGAAGGCTTTGTGGTCTATATCAACGGGAAAAAATTCGCCGAAGAAGAGAGCGCCAAGTTCAAGAACGGCGGCACCAGTGGCATGTATTTTTTCAACGACTTCCTGCCCGACCTGAAATCCGGCAAGATTACCGTCGCAGTCCATTCCTTCCTGCGGCGCTCAGGAAATTCGGGGCAATCCGCTCCGCCGAAAGGCCACCTGAGCGTCTGGCTGGAAGAAGCCAAAATGCCGCCACTCCTGCTTGAGGAAGTAGAAAGGAGGGAAAGTGAACGCCCCAAAGCGGGTAAATAGCCAACCCACAGCCATGCGCCGAATAAGCAAACTCTTGGCAGCAAAAAGCCCCTTGTGCATGATCCTGACACTCGGGCTGCTGGCGGCGCCCGGGGTCTTCGCCGCCCAGCCGAACGTCATCCTCTGCATGACAGACGACCAAGGGTGGGGGGACACCGGATACAACGGTCACCCCCATCTGAAAACCCCGCACCTTGACCAGATGAGCCGGGAGGGCGTCACGTTTACGCGCTTCTATTCGGCCGCGGCCATGTGTTCGCCAACGCGCGCCAGTTGCTACACCGGGCGCCATCCCTACCGGATGGGCGTGACGTTTGCCATGAAGGGCATGCTCGAAAAGCGTGAAACTCCGATCACCACGGTCCTCAAAAAGGCCGGATACGTCACCGGCCATTTCGGCAAGTGGCACATGGGAACGCTTTCCTCGAAGAAGGGCGACCAGAATCGCTGGGGGAAGTATGCCCAAACTCCCGAACGTTATTTCTGCCCGCCCTGGGAACGGGATGTGGATGTCTCCTTTGTCACCGAATCCAGGGTTCCTACCTGGGACCCGATGATTGAGCCGGGCAAGATCGGGATGAAAGAGCCGGTGGATGACCCGAACATAGGCAAGCCTTACGGCATCGATTACTTCACGGGGCCGGACCGGAAAGCAGCGGACAACCTTGAGGGCGATGATTCCCGCATCATCATGGATCGTGCCCTGCCCTTCATCCGCAATGCCGTTGCAAGGGATCAGCCGTTCTTCGCGGCGATCTGGTTTCACACCCCGCACTCACCGGTCGTGGGAGGACCAGCCTACCGCAAAATGTATGCGGACCGTCCGGAGCATGAACAACATTATTACGCCTGCCTTACCGCCATGGATGAACAAATCGGACGCCTGCGGACGGAGTTGAAGAACCTCGGGGTGGATCGCGACACCATGTTGTGGTTCTGCTCGGACAACGGCCCGGCACGGCAAGGATCGCCGCGGGAAGTTGGACGCACCAACGGACTCTCCGGTTACAAATTATCGATCAACGAGGGCGGGATTCGCGTGCCGGGCCTTCTGGTCTGGCCTGATGTCGTGAAAGCCCCACGAACCATTGATGCCCCCAGTGTGACCTCTGACTATTTCCCCACCATTCTGGAGTCAATTGGCATCCCGTTGCCAGGGGACAGGCTCTACGATGGAATCAGTCTCTTGCCCCTCATCAAAGGCAAACGCACGACGCGCGACCGTCCCATCGGTTTCCTCAACAAAGAAGGCAAAGAAGCGGTCTGGATGGAGGACCAATTCAAGCTGGTGATCCGTGGCAATGAAACCAAGCTCTTCGACATCCCTGCGGATCCTGCGGAAACGAAAGACCTTTCCAAGACACACCCGGAAGTCACGACCCGCATGCTTCACGAGCTAACCGAATGGAAAAACGGAGTGATGGAAGAGCTGAAGCTCGTCACCGAGTGATCGCATCATCACTTGCTCAGGAATGGCAATTGCTTATCAAACCTTACGAAACCAATCTCCTACTATGAAAATCATACTTTGCTCCCTCTTGCTCTCGGCGGCGGTCACCGCCGCGCCCAAACCCAACATCCTGTTCATCCTCGTCGATGATCAATCACCCTTCGATTTGCGCGTGTATGATCCGAAGTCGCCGCTCCATACGCCCAATATCGACAAACTCGCGGCGGGAGGGATGACGCTGGACGGGGCGCATCACATGGGCTCGTTCAGCGGCGCGGTCTGCATGCCGTCGCGGCACATGATCATGTGCGGGCGGACGGTGTGGCATTTGCCTGTCGCACCCGGAGCGAAGGAGCACTGCCCGCCGGAGTTGGAAAAAAACACCATGGCTGCCGTCTTCAATCGTGCTGGCTACGACACGATGCGGACTTGCAAACAAGGCAACAGTTACCCGGGAGCGAACAAGCAGTTCACTGTGGTAAAAGACGCGACCAAGCGCGGTGACACTGACGAATCGGGCAGCGCATGGCACGCGGAGCAGGTGCTTGATTACCTCACTAACCGCGAAACCGCAAAGGACACCGATCCCTTCCTCATCTACTTCGGCTTTTCGCATCCACACGACACGCGCGACGGCAAACCCGAGCTGCTCGCAAAATACGGTGCGATTAACCACAAGGACAAATCAACGCCGCCGCCCGCGAACGAAAAACAACCGCCACTGCCCGCGAACTGGCTTCCCGCCCACCCGTTCCCGGACGGCCATCCAGGACTTCGCGACGAGGTGGCGGTGAGCGGCGTATGGAAGCGCCGCGACGAGCACACGATCCGCAACGAACTGGGCCGGGAGTTCGCCTGCTCGGAGAATATCGATATCCAGATCGGCCGCGTGCTCACAAAGCTCGAGGCGATGGGCGAACTGGAAAACACTTACATCATATACACCGCCGATCACGGCATGGCCATCGGTCGTCACGGCTTGCAGGGAAAACAAAACCTCTATGAGCACACTTGGCGCGTGCCCTACATCGTCAAAGGCCCCGGCATCAAGCCCGGCAGCCGCGCAGTCGGAAACACCTACCTGCTCGACACTCTGGCGACACTTTGCGACTTCGCCGGCATCCAGCCACCGGAGAGCAATGAGGGCATCAGTTTCCGCCCCGTGCTGGAGGGGAAAAAGGACGTCATCCGCGACGTACTCTACGGCGTTTACAACGGCGGCTCAAAGCCGGGCATGCGCGCCGTGAAGAAGGGCGACTGGAAACTCGTGAAATTCGATGTTCTCGACGGCACCGTGCGGAAAACACAGCTCTTCAACCTCGCGGAAAACCCCAACGAATTCCTCGACGAACACCACGACGAAAAAGTCACCACGCTTACGCACGCCACGCCCAAGCCCGCGCAACGCAATCTCGCCATCGACCCCGCTCATGCGGGCAAGCTGGCCGAGATGGAAGCACTGCTCCTTGCCGAGATGCGCCGCCTGCACGACCCCTGGCGTTTCTGGGACCAACCGGACGACGGTCTCACGCCTGCCGCGGGCAAAACGCTTAAGAAAGCAAAGCGCAACGCTAAGTAGCGAGATATCCATTCAATCTCAAACAATCAGCATATTCAATACCATGAAATTCAAGCGGACGCTGAACGCCATGATCGGTGGACTCACTCTCAGCGTCACATCCTCCGTCCAGGGCGGCCCCCGGAACCGCACCGCCCATCATGAGTGGGCGCCAAACCTGTCCGACTGCTATGACGGCAGCGGGACGTTCGCTCCTGATTGAGGAAGTCTAGTAGCAATGGGTCGACAGTCCCGAGCACGCTTCTCACCCATCGCGCCGCACCGGCCCAACCGTACCGCCCTCGACAAAGACGGCTTTGACTTCCACTTGCCTGCGATTCTCTCGACCGGCGGCCAAATTTTCCACCCAGCGCACGATGCCACGCACGATGGGCTCGGGATCCCAATGAATGTGGCTGACAGCCGGCCAATACCATTCAGACCACGGGATCGGGTCGCGGCATACCAGTGAAATGTGCTCGGGCGCGTGAATCCCCTTTCCAGCCAGATACTGCCAAGCAACGAGGTATTGGTAAGCCTCGTCGAGAATCAAGGCGGTGGGCGGGGTGAGCAGGAATAAACTGTCGAGACATTGGCGGAATCCCTCTGGAGTGGCTTCCCAATCGGGGAGATGATAGGAACCGGGGGTGATCCCATGTGCCGCCAGTCCGTCGAGAAAGGCCTGTTCCGTCGCGCCGGGAAACGGTTTGCGCCGTTCCTCTCGGCAGATCATTGCCATGCGACGGTGGCCCATCGACCAGAGCCGGTCCACCACCTCGCGTATGGCCCGGGTCTTATCCGGACCGCCGCCCGCTAGGTTGACCCTACGCCTGCGGCCGAACAAGGCGAAGGCGGGAATTTTTTGTGCCTCGAACCATTCTAGCACCTCGAGCGACGCGCCCATGAGAACCCACGCCCCGGCGCGGTGCTCTTTCACGAGCGCTGCCGTCCGTTGCAGGCTGTTCCCCAAGCCAAGCACCGTTCCGTGTGCGAACTCCACCTCATGGCCGGCCTTGGCGATACGACGCTGCAAATCCACCAGGTAGGAAAGCCCCCTATCCTCCGACTCGTAGGGTAGGATCGCCACTCGCAACTGCCGCCGCACCGCATCGGGACGCGGCAAAATCCGCCGTCGCCGCCCCGCTCCCGCCGACGCGATCAAGCCAAGCGCCTCCAATCGCTGCAGCGCCAACTCCACGGTCTTCCCGCTCACCCCGAGATCCGCCACCAGCCGATCCCGCCCCGGCATCATCGCCTCCCAACGCCCGCTCATCACCTGTTCCTCCAGATGGCGCACCACCTGTTCCGTGATCGAAATGAATCCCTCACTCATATTGGTAAACCTGCTCCATAGCAGACAGGTAAGCTAGGCAAAACTTCAAAATTTTTCTCGCTGCCAGCGCGGACTTGAATTAACGAATTGAACATTGCACTGGCAATAAACACCAACCTCAAAACCTCATGAAACTGAACAAAACAAACCTCCTCGCCATCGCCGCACTCACTCTCGGCGCCCCCGCCCTCCACGCCGCCGACGGCATTTGGGACACCAATTCGGCTGGCAACTGGACTGATTTCACAAACTGGCAGGGCGACCTCGCCTACGCCGAAGGTGCCGATTCCACCGCCACCTTCGGCAACTTCATCAACGCTGATCGAATCATCACCCTCGATGCCCCGATCACCATCGGCAACGTCACCGCGTCGGACACCAGCCACAACTACACCATCTCCGGCGCGAACACCCTCACTCTCGAGCGCACCGATTCGACCAGACCGACCATCGATGTCACCACCACCAGCCGAATTCTGACCATCAGCAGCGTTATCGCTGGCAACAACGGCCTGAAAAAGAACGGCGCGGGCACCCTAATATTGACAGGTACTAACTCGTTTACCGGCGGGCTGGAGATCGATGCGGGTACCGTGCGCGCAGAGGGAGGGGGCAACTCGTTCGGCGCCACAGGCAGCACCATCACCATCGATGGCGGGCAGATTCACGGCAGAAACACCCAGGTGCATCAGCAGGGCATCCTCCTTAACCAGACCAAGACGTCCTTCGTCAAGGGCAACGGCGGCACCTGGGAATTCACCGGTGCCGTGTCCGGAGCCGGTGGTCTGGCCGTCAACGACGCCGGTAGTGTCTTTCAACGGACGCTTACTTTCTCGAGCACCGCGAATACCTTCGAGGGGGTGATCGACCAGACGCCAAACAAGTCCACGTTTCAGGTCAACAGCCTCGCGGATTCGGTCACCGCCATCGGCAACATCCTGTTCGATGAATCCGAAGCCTACTTCGGCATGGGCCCGGGCACGGCTGTCCCGATCACTTTGAACAACCGCCGGGTGGAGTTGACAGGGACGACTGGTGGCACCAACCGCATCGGCAACGCGAATACAAACGTCTCCAACATCCTCACGATCAACACCGATCTCCTGGCCACGAAAACCGGTCTCGCTGCCGCTACCCGAACGCTGCAATTCGAGGGCGCGAACACGGGCAACAACGCCTTCAACGGCGACATCGCCAACGGAACCTTCGACACGCTCAACGTGACCAAGGCCGGCAACGGCAAATGGATCCTCTCCGGTGACAACACCTACATCGGCACCACCACCTTGACCGCCGGTACCCTCCTCATTAATAACACCGCGGGTTCTGGCACGGGCAGCGGCCCGGTCGTCGTCAACGCCGGCACCCTCGGCGGCACCGGCAGCCTCTCTGGAGCGGTCACCATTGGCAATGGCACGGGTAGCGCCGATGCCATCCTCGCCCCCGGAGCCAGCATCGAGTCCCTCGCCACCGGCAACCTCACCTTCGCCAGCGACGGCAGCTACGCCGTGGAAGTGGATGCTACCTCGGTGACATCCGACCAGACCCTCGTGACCGGAACTGTCACCATCAATGCCGCCACCACCCTGACGGTCAACCTGACGGGAACCTTGGCTGGCGGGCAGAAATACTTCATCGTGGTCAACGACGACGTGGATGCCGTTGCCGGGACTTTTAAAGATTTCGGGCAGGGTGCGATTGTCGGCAACTTCGGCGGTGTGGACTTGAAGATCAGCTACACCGGAGACTCCGGCACCAGCTCCCTCACGGGAGGCAACGACATCGTTCTTTATGTCGATTCCAGTGGCGGCACCCCCTTCGAGACATGGGCAGCCACCGGCACTTTGCCAGGCACGGTGACCTTCGATGGTGACCTCAACGGCGACGGCGTGCAAGACGGCCTGGCTTTCCTGCTCGGTGCGGTCAATCCGGATGACAACGCGGTCGGCTTGCTGCCAAAAGTCACACAATCTGGTGGCGATCTGGTCATCACCTTCGCTACCTTAACTGCCGCGAACCGTGGTACCGCCGTTGTCAATCTCCAGCACAGCAGTGATCTAGGCCTTAGTGACCCGTGGTTTACTGTCACAGTTCCTGAAACGACAAGCACGGTCGATGGCGTCTCATTTAACGTCATTTTGCTGCCCACTCCTGATGGCTTCATGAATGGAATCACAGCCACCATCCCCGCTAGTGAAGCCGCCGCTGGCAAACTCTTCGGTCGCCTCGTGGCAGAGCAGCCCTGAACCGGAAAGATGGCAGGCAAAGGCGAGACCATGAGTGGGATCGCCTGCGGTCGGCTTATCCGCTAAGAAACCGAAGCGCGAGGCAAAGTGGCGTAAGACCCATCCAACCTCTAACAGAGAACATCTTCACAACCATGAAATGGCACGCAAATCATTCACTAGGAAATCTTTCATCAAACGCATCACTCCCCTGATCACGACAGTGGAGTGGTGAAGATTCATAAACACAAGAGCAGGAAAACCCTCGATTTCACGAAATGATGAACAGGCACAAAAGGACAGCCGCGATCTTGCTGCTGGCGATGGGAGTTTCGCCGGTACATGCCGATGCGCAGGGAGATGCCAAGGAATGCACCGCCTTCGAGCAGGCCGCCGCCGCCAAGTGGCAGGAAGTTTTCTCCGACTCATGCACCGGCGACTGGCGCAAGCTGTGGTTTCTCGACGGCGAGGTGGGCACCGTGACCCACAGTCCGCAGGGCATGACCCTGACCGCTGGTCCTGAATTCAAGAACGACGCCCATCACATGGTGCTTTGGTCCAAGCAAAACTTCGTGGGAGACCTCAAGATCGAGTATGACTTCACCCGGCTCGACGAGCAACGGCGCTGCGCGATCATCCTTTACATCCAGGCCAGCGGCAGCGGCAAGGACAGGTTCGACAAGGACATCGCCACTTGGAGCGATCTGCGCAAGGTGCCCGCCATGAGCACCTATTATGATAACATGCACACCTATCATCTCAGCTACGCCTCTTTCGGAAACAGCGGCAAGGAACAAAACTCCTACATCCGCGGCCGCCGCTACATGCCACACCGGACCGGCCTGAAGGGCACAGAGTTGACGCCCGACTATCATTTTGACACGCTTTTCGCGACGGGGGTGAAGCATCACATCACCGTCATCAAGCGCGACTGCGACCTCCACCTACGCATCGAGAATCCCGATGGAGTCCGCTACTGCCAGTTAAAAAACGAAAAGCTGCCTGTGGTCACAGAAGGCCGGATCGGGCTTCGGCACATGTTCACCCGTACGGCACGCTATCAAAACTTCCGTATCTCCCTGCGGAAAGTTGATGCAGAGGGTTTCAAAACCACTCCCGAGAACAAAAACTGAATGTCCCAAATCCCCTGAGGATTCCTGCAGTTTGGACGTATTTACCAGCGTCACCGTGCAGTAGCGGCCAATCGCCTTGACGCGTCAATGCCATTGAATCAGAAGAGCCGGAACGATCTCATTCATTCCGCGACTTGTGGCAACGCTGCGGATGAAAATCGCAAGCATTCAGGGATCGTCGTGCGAGGACGAATCGCAGCCATAGCAGGAAAAAAGGGCATCACACCATCTCGCAAAAAAAATTCCAAATTTTCTGTGCCCGATTTCCCCCCAGCGGCCATTTATTTGTGAAGACACAATTAAAGAACAAAACAATGAGCGAAACAATACAAAGCGAAATGGAGGACGGGGTCCTGATTGACTTAGCGGCGAAAGGCAACTCCGATGCCGTACGCGAGATCGTGGTGCGCTACCAGGCGATGGTCTATCGCACCTGCCTTCGCATCATAGGAAATGAAGTGGATGCCGAGGATGCAGCCCAGGCGACCTTCCTTCTCTTCCTGAAGAAATGCCGGAAACTGAAGGGTGACACCCTACTCGGTGGATGGTTCTACCGCACCGCGGGCTTCGTCTCGCAGGAGCACATTCGGAACGCGGCACGCCGCAAACGCAGAGAGGAAAATGCACACATCATGAACGAACCAGAGAATCAAGAGACCACAGAGGTCTGGAACCAATTGAAGCCCGAGCTTGACAAGGCCCTCATGGCACTTCCAGAAAAACATCGGAACATCGTTGTCCTCCGCTATCTGGAGGGTAAATCGAACGACGAGGCGGCGAGCACCCTGGGCATGACCCCATCGGCGGTCTCAACCTCCTTGGCCCGTGCCATGGAAAAACTCCGCGCACATTTTCAACGCCGGGGAATCGTCCATAGTAGCGTAGTCTTGTCGGCTGCCTTTGCCAAGAATGTATCCGCCGCGTCCGTACCCGCAACGCTGGCCTCTTCCATCATGACCGCCTCCACCAGCGGCGCGGCAGCCACTGCGGTCTCCTCCACCGTCGCCCTGATGGTCGAAGGGGCGCTTGCCAAAATGACTTGGATCAAAGCCAAGGTGGCCGCACTCGTCGGCGTGCTCGTCACTTCGGGCGCACTGCTCGGAATCTATGGTCTGCAACTGAGTCCCGAACAGATCGATGTCCTCGATTTCACCAAGGAACAGACCACCAAGGCCAATGCCATCATGGCCGAACACCGGGCCGAATATCTGGCTCTCGAAACGAAGTATCTGACCAGCCTCCGAGAGGACACCAACCTGGTGCAGGTCGAGATCGCACCCTTTCCCGATGAGTTGGAGAAACTGAAGGAAAGCTTCTGGCAGGACTTCGACAAAATCTGCGATGAACGGCAGAGACGCGTCGCCCGCAGATATCTGGTGCTGAAAAATCTTTTCCCCTTCGGCGAATTCCCGATCAAAATCCAAATCGGCTACGACGGAAAGCAATTTGTAACGCAACAGACGATCACCTATCCCGAGGGCGACCATACAGGTGCGGAAGAGACCGGACCGAATCTCGACCCGCGCTGGAAGCGGTTCTGGGGTGACCGGAAGGATACCAGCACCGATCTGTTTGCCAGCGTCCTCGGTCTTAGTGGCGGTGAACTCGTGGCGAGCGAAGAGGCGCTTACTGTCGAAGGAGAGCAACTCGCGCTCTCCGCAGACTTTGCGGAAACCCTGAACCTGCAACCCGATAAGCTCCTGCGTGTGAACCAAATCCTTCAGGAGATGCGCCGGGAGTATTTGGCCGAGGAACAGAAACACATAGTCAAAGTCAGCAAAACGGAAGCCCCAGACGGCACGATTCATCTTGTGGTGCCGCCGTTCCTCGACGAGCGCAAGGCCCTCGACAAGAAGCTTTGGAAGAAACTTGGGCAGGAGCTGGACGCGCGCCAAATGCGGATCGCCAAGCAATCGAATGGCCTGAGCGACGCGTATAGCAAGCTGTTTGATTGGGGCAACGCGTCCTACTCCATCACCATCCGCAAATCGGTGATCGGCAACGACCCTGCCAAGTATGGATACAACTACAAAATCGACATCGCAGTCGATGGCGGCTGGCAAGGCCCCAAGGGCAGATCAGGGGACATCACGAAACAGGTGCCCGATCAATACCTCCGGCTGATGGCCAAATAGCGCAACTCCGATGCCACACTTCACCACTCAATTTTCTCATCGCAATCGCAACAACAAATCGAAATAAGAACAACAAACACACTACCAAAAATATGAAAAACATGATCAAGCACATCATCATCGCCGCCCTCTTGACCTCACCCGTCTGGAGCGCCCCTGAACTCGTCAAACCCGCCCTGTCGATCACACCCTTCACCATGAAGAGTTCAGACGGGACTATGGAAATCAAAATGGACGACGCGGGTTCATTGTATTTCGCCGGGAAACACGTCGCCTCCGCCCACGCCGGAGGAAAGCTGACCTCGCCCGATGGCGAACTCCTGGTCAAGCTGAACGAGAAAGGCATCGTCTTGAGCCGGGATGGAAATGCCGGCGAGGATCCCATCGCGATCACCCAAGACGGAACCTGGAAGCAGGGCGGTGCCGACCTAGCCTGGGTGGATGGAAAGCTCGATTTGGGACTCGGTCATTTCTCGATCACGCCAAAAGACTCCCCGTCCAAGCGAGTCGCCACGCTGTGTGTCCTTGCCTTGGTGATGGGCGGCCCTGACGGCAGCCTCATGATCTCTGAGCAGTCATTCGGGCCATACACCTTGATCTTCGAGCCGAGTCCAAAGCACTCTGAGTCGGAATCGCGCGAAGGTGTGAAAATCCTCACGGCAGACAAGAACAAGTTCGAGCTGAAAGACGGGGAATTTTGGTGCAATGGGAAAAACTACGGCAAGCTCCCGGAAGGTTCGAGGATCAATCTCAAGAACGACAAGCTGACCATCAATGGCAAAGAACCCGCAGCGGCACCGAAATAAGCTAGCTTTTCACGCAATTCGTCGAGTCGGCCGGAGCGCGTCGCGAACGTCGCGAACGTCGCGAACGTCGCGAACGTCGCGAACGTCGCTCCGGCCGCTACGAGTTTGATTTTGACGGGAGACCTGTGAAACATCCAGTGGATCGCGGAAGTTTCCTCTTGGTCAAGCGGGGCGGATCACAGGCCCGAGCCAAGCGCGGATGAGTTTGGGCACCGATGACAAAAATGTGTAACCATCAGTTATGCGTCCAGGTTTCATTAACCGACAGTGAGTGGCCGGAGTCTCAAACCGAAATTCGACCGAACATTCCGACCGCCGAACCAGAACACGCGAGACCACCCTTTAGCACCCATCACACCACTACAGAACTCGCCGAGAACGTAGATACCACCTTGCTTTACATAGAGAATTATCTCAAGGCTCCCAGTTTTCTAACATCAAACCGATAGAACCAAATGAAAAAGAACATAAAATATGCCATCTGTGCCGCAACCTTCGGCTACGCCCTCCTGCCCATCACTTCCTCCGCTGCCGAGGTTGAGGAAAAACTCAAGCCAGCTCGCAAGAATTTTTTAGCTGCCGATGCGGATAAAAGCAGCGGCCTCGACGCGAAGGAATTCGTCACCTTCATCGATGCGAATGCCGCCATCAGTTTCGGCAAAGCCAAAGAGATTCAACAACGCAAGGCCTACGACCGCGCCTTCAGCAAGGTTGACAAGAACCAGGACAAGTCGCTCACGTGGGATGAATTTGTCGAAGCGTCCAAGCAGTAGAGGCCAAAGCGCACCCTTCCAGACCCGTCCCATCGCTACCGCAGCCAGAGTCAATCTAATGAACCATCCACAACCACCAGACCCCGCTTGCCACACCTCCAGTTCTGCGGCAACGACTGCAATAACCGGTTAGAAAAATTTGCAACCGGCGGTCGCTCGCCCGCACTTACTGATCAGACAAGGCAATAGTCCGGAGTTCAAGGCCGAAAATCAAGCAAACGATCCGACATGACATCGAAACACAGAATCATCACGGCACGCTTACCCGGCTTTCATCATGGCAACCGCGCTTTTGGCCGCCGCATCCTCCACCTCCACCTCAAGCAGAACTAACATGCGCCTCATCGCCAGCCTCATCCTCACAGCCGCCCTTGTCCTCCTCGGCATCGCATGCTCCCCCCTCGCCTCCGCAAAGTCCCCCTTCGTTTTCTCCCTGCCCACACCCGGCACCCCCACCACCGTCGCACTCGGCTTCGACCTAGAAGGCATCAATAACATCAGCAGCGTCGATGAAACCTTCGAGTTCACCGGCATCCTCACCCTCATCTGGAAAGACCCGCGCGTCGCCTTCGACCCGGCCGAACTCGGCACCCCCGAAATCATCTACCAAGGCAGCTACCAGTTCGACGAAGTCGCCGCCGGCTGGTACCCGCAAGTCATCCTCGTCAACGAAGGCGGTGCCATCCAGAAAAGCGGCGTGCAACTCCGCATCCTCCCGGACGGCACCTCCATCCTCAAAGAAAAAATCACCGCCGTCGCCGAAATGGACTGGGACATGCGCTCCTTCCCCTTCGACACCCATCAACTCGAAATCATCTTCGCCATCCTCGGTCATGAAAGCGATGAAGTCCGCCTAGAGGTCCAGCCCATAGCCAACGACCAAATCGCCACCATCAAAGTCCCCGAATGGTCCCTCGAAAATTCCTCCCTACAGCTCACCAGCGCTCCCGGCACGGCAGCCGAAAAAACAACCGAGAAACAAACCGCCACATACCGCATCGAGGCCACGCGCCAATCCTTCTTCGTGCGCCGCATGATCACATTCCCCATGGCCATCATCGCCCTGCTCTCCTTCTCCATTTTCTGGATGGACAAATCCTCCTTGTCCGACCGCAACAGCGTATCCTTCATCGGCATCCTCACCGCCGTCGCCTACCAACAAATCATCGTCGGCGTCATGCCCCCCGTCTCCTACTTCACCTTCATGCACGGCGCCCTGGTCATCAGCTTCCTGCTCATGAGCGCCACAGTCCCCGTCAACCTTATCGTCAACGAACTCGACAAACGTGGAAAACGGGCACTCGGCGATCGCATCGACCGCACCGGCCGCTGGCTCTTCCCCCTGCTCTACTTTACCGCAATCGTCTGTGTTTTCCTCTTCGCCAAGCTGGCAAGATGATAAGCCCGGGCCAATTCGTCACCGCCGGAAAAAAATGTAACCAACCCACCCGCGCCGTCATTTCACCTCCGTCGCGCCCAAAGCGAAAGCCATCCACACCACTAACAAAATCATTCCCATGAAACATACACTACCATCATCGCCGCCCACCGCACGGCGCATCGCCACCGCGCTTCTCACCGCCAGCCTCGGCATGCTCTTCGTGAGCTGCCAGGCCACCTCAAACAGCGCAGCCCCCAAAGTCAACAACCCGCGGCCTGTGGCGGTGTACGATTTCGCCTACGACGTGGTCGGAAAAGACGCGGAAACCGCCGTGCAACAAAGCCGCCAAGGCCCCGCCCGCCGCATCGCTGGCAACCTCCGCCCCAGCGAAACCCCCGCCCAGAACGCCGCCCAGTTGTCCGGCTTGCTCACCACCGCCATCGTCGAAGAACTCACCAAACTCAAAATCCCCGCCAGCCGATACTCCAGGAATTCGTCATGGCCAGCCACCGGCCTCGTCGTCCAGGGAGAATTCCTCCAAGTGGACGAGGGCAATCAACTGGCCCGCGCCGCCATCGGCTTCGGCGCAGGAGCCACCGAAGTCCTCACCCAAGTCGAAATCTACGACCCCGCCAAAAGCCGCAGCAAGCCGATCCACATCTACGGCACCGGCAGCGGCTCCAAGCCAAAGCCCGGCGCCATCATCACCAAAAATCCCTACGCCCTAGCCGCGAAATACGCCATGTCCCGCAACGCCAGCGAAAAAGACGTGCGCAAACTAGGCAAACAGATCGCCCAAGACATCGCCAAACTCCAAGCCGCCGGCGCCGGCAGCCCTTGAGCCGGAGCAAAACTCGCAGAAGCCCATGCTTGCGGCCCCCCTATGGCAGTGCCAACTATCATTCCGCCATGAATCCCTGCAGCGGTGGATACGCCGCCAAGCGTTACTGAGCCTCCACCTCAGGACGCGCACACATTGAAACACCTTTCCCCACCCAGAGGGTATCTAAGGGGGCTTCTGAACCGCGATGCCGCAGCTTTTGACTGCGTCGTCTCCGTCCTGAACCCCGATGACGGAGTTCTCAACTTCATCGTCACACTTCCGAAGCGCGCCAACACAGTGCAGTGCTCCGCCAGCCTGCTTCCGAATCTCACTGACGCACATCACGGCATCGCTGAAGCACCCCGCTAGTATCAGCGGGAAATCCGCAGGGCGAGGCAGGCGGGGACGAGCATGAGGATGATGGCGGTGGCGAAGAGGATGCCGCAGCCTACGCTGAGTGCCATGGGGATGAGAAACTGTGCTTGCACGGCGGTCTCGGAAATCATCGGGAAGAGGCCGAGAAAGGTGGTGAGCGTGGTGAGCAGGATGGGCCGGAAGCGGCGCTCGACGGCGGCGAGGATGTGCTCTTGGACGGTGCCTGGTTCGGTTTTGCGGAGTTCGTTAAAGTAGTCGATGAGGACGACCGAGTCGTTCACCACCACACCGGCGAGCGCGACCATTCCGAAGAGGGAAAGGAAGGTGAGGTCGTAGCCGAGCAGCCAGTGGCCGAGGATGGCGCCGACCGCGCCGAAGGGGATGGCGAAGAGGATGGTGAAGGGCTGGATGTAGGAGCGGAGTTGGCTGGCGAGCAGGGCATACATGATGAGGATGCCGATCATCATGTTGGTGGCGAGCATGCGGATGTCTTCCGCCTGATCGCGGGATTGGCCGTCCTCGGCGATGTCCAGCCCGGAAAACCGGGCGTGCAGGCGGGGCAGCACTTGTGTTTTGAGAAAAGCACTGACTTCGTTCGGCGTGGCGAGGGCTTCATCGACATCCGCGGAGACGGTGACGACGCGGCGTGCATCGATGCGCTCGACGGAGGCGACGCTGCGGGATTCCTCGACGCGGGCGACGGTGCGCAGATCGGCGAGTTCGCCATTGGGCAGGGTGATGCGCAGGCGGGCGAGATCAGCAAGGCTGCGGCGCTCGCTCTCGGGCAGGCGCACGAAGACCCGGACTTCCTCACCGCCGCGCTGGAGCCGCTGCACTTCTTCGCCGAAGTAGGATTGCCGCACTTGTTTGGCGATGTCACTGACGGTGAGGCCGGCGGCGGAGCCTTCGGGTTTCAGGAAAAATTCCAGTTGTCGGCTGCCCGGTTCGTTGGTGCTCCGCACTTCCGCCACGCCGTTGATGCGTTTGAGTTCATCGAGCAGGGCGGCCACGGCTTGCTGGAGGATGGTTTCATCGGGGTGGGAAAGGTTGAGGCGGATGTCATCGCCGCCGCTGAGCCCCTCGGAGGAAAAGCTGAGGCTGCGGATGCCCGCGAGCTCGCCGATTTCCGCGCGCCATTTGCCTTCGATGTCGGAGGCGGTGAGGTCGCGCTCGCCGGCGGGGGTGAGTTCCAGGGTGGCGGTGGCTGTTTCCGAGCTGACGCGTGTGCCCTCGACGCCGATGCCTGAGACGAGCTCGCCGCCGACGGTGACCAGCAGGTTGCGGTGGAGATCGCCCTCGCGCCCACCGACGGCGCGGTAGGCGGCCTCGACGATGCGGTTCATGGTGCTTTCGGTTTGTTCGTAGGGGGTGCCCTTGGGCATTTCCAGTTTCACCTTGATTTCCTCGCCCTCGACGGATGGGAAAAACACGAAGCGCAGATGCCCGCCAGTGACCAGCCCGAGGCTGGCGATGAGGATGGCGATGCCGGCGGCGATGACGAGGTAGGGCATGCGGATGCTGAACCGGGCCAGCGGCATGACGATACGGTCACGAAAGGCGAAAATACCCGTCTGGACGGCGTTTTTCAGCACTTGCATCGGGCCCACGGTCCAGTTCTCGCCGTGGGACATGTGCGAGGGGAAAATCAGGAAAACCTCCACGAGGGAAACGAAGAGGACGGAGATGGCGACCATCGGCACGGGGCGCAGAACCTGCCCGAGCAGGCCGCTGGACAGCAGCAGCGGCATGAAGATGGCAAGGGTGGTGAGCACCCCGACCACGACGGGTGCCGCGACGATGCGCACACCGGCGATGGCCGAGACCACGCCGGAACCGGATTTTTCCTGCTCGTCGTAAATGCTTTCCCCGACCACGATGGCATCGTCCACGACCATGCCGAGCACCATGATGAGGCCGAGCAGCATGGTCATGTTGATGGTGGTGAATTGCCCGAAAATGATGAAGCCGCCGAGGAAGGCAACGGGGATGCCGACGCAGGTCCAGAAGGCGAGGCGCAGGTCGAGCGTCAAGGCGAGGCAGACGAAAACCAGGGCGAGGCCCATGATGGCATTGCGCATGAGGAGATTGATCCGGTCGCGAATGATTTCCGTCTGATCGCCGACGATGTCCACGCGGATGCCCGCCGGTGCTTGATAGTCCCGCAGGAAGGCGCGCACGGCATCGGCCACTTTCATGGAGTCCTCGTTGTCGCTCCGGGCGACTTGCAGGAAGACGGCGGGCAGGCCGTTGAAGGTGTTGGAGAGCGGGGCGTCCTCGAAGCCGTCCTGGATGGTCGCGATGTCGCCGAGGAAAATCCGCCGCCCTTGGAAATCCTTGAGGATCACGATCTTGGCGAAGTCATCGGGATTCTGGACTTCCTCGTCCGTGCGCAGCAGGATGCTGCCGGCGCTGGTGCGGAGGGTGCCGCCGGAAAGATTCACCGACGCGCTGCGCACCGCGTTGGCGACCTGGTCGAAGCTCAGCCCGTATTTGTTCAGTGTGGCCTGGGAAACATCGATGGAGACTTCGTATTTCCTCGCACCCTGCAAGGTGACGGTGCTGACCTCGTCCAGGGCGATCAGCTCGCGCTCCAATCCCTCGGCGGCGCGGCGCAGCGCGTTTTCCTCCAGATCCCCGGAGACGACGAGGCGCACGACATTGGACACCACCGAGGTCACGGTTACCTGCGGTTCCTCGGCTTCCTTGGGCGGGAAATCCACCAAGCTCTCGATCGCCGCGCGCACCTCGTTTTCCACGGATGTGGCGTCCGTGAAATCATCCATCTCGATGGTGACGGTGCCCATGCCAACGACGGCGGTGGATTTCACGCGGTCGATGCCTTTCAAGCCGCGCACCGCCTCTTCCGCGCGCTCATTGATGCTGGTGGCGATATCCTCGGGGGAGGCACCTGCGTGGACGACCGTGATGGTGATGGTGCGGGGATCGATGTCGGGAAAGAGGTCGGAATTTGTCCGCGAGAGGGTCAGCCAGCCGCCCACCAGCAAGGCGAACATGAATAGGTTGGCGGCGATGGAATTGCGGGCAAACCAGCCGATCACGCCTTCGCCCGCGGCTTTTTCCTGCGCCTTCATCGGGTGCCCTCCCTGCTTGCGATGCGGGCGGGCATGGAATCTGCCGGTTGGGAAAGTGGCGAGACGACGATGCCAGCGCCGAAGTCAAACGGTGCCACGGTCAAGCCGCCGGTCTCCGTGAGGCCGAGAAACTCGAGCTTTTGCTGACGCAGGCGGCCATCCCGCACGACCCAGCAAATCCGCGCCTCCGGCATGGCTCGCTCAGGGATGACGAAGGCGTTTTCCACCTGCGGCCCGGTGATTTCGACGTTGACGAAGGTGCCGGGGAGGACATCCGCCGGTTCGTCAAAGACGAGGATGACCCGCCCGAGCCGCGAGCCCGCATCCAGCTCGGCATCGACGCGGCTGACGGTGGCGGGAAACGCGCGGGAGTCGCGGCGTCCATCGATGCGCACCACCGCACGCCTGCCGACGACCGGGTTCAATCGCTGAATGATATCGGCATCGAGGGGCACGGGGACTTCGATATTGCCGAGCGCGTAGGCCTTGCCGTAACTCTGGCTCGCGGTCAGGCGCTGCCCCAGCTCCACGGTGCTTTCCACGATCCTTCCGGAAAATGGCAGGGAAAATGCCACGCGTTTGCGGCTCAGTTCCGCAGTGGCGAGCCGCGCCTGGGCGGACTCGAGCGCGGCGCGCGCCTGGGCGATCTGTGGCTCGCGCGCCACCAGGCTTGGGATGGGTTCGCCGGGATGCACCAATTTCCATTCCCGCCGCGCGGTTTCGGCCTCGGCCATTTCCACTTGCAGCTTGGCCGTGGCCGAGGAGACATCCGCGCGGGCTTGATCGACGCTGGCCTGGTAGTCCGCCGGATCGAGGCGGAAGAGGATTTCATCGGCCGCAAATACGCCGCCGGAAGCGAGATTCGGTGAGACTTCCACGACCTGCCCGCTGACTTGCGGCGTCAGGCCGACCTTGTTGCGGGATTGGACGATGCCATTTTCCTTGATCTGGACGGCCATGGAGATGGTTTCGGGTTGAATGACCTCGACGAGAACCGCATCGGGGCCAGTGGCGCGTTGTTCGACGCCGGAACCGGAGCGGACGAACAGATAGTTGGCGGCGATGCCGAGGATCAGGACCAAGAGGACCAGGACGATCTGAATCAGTCCTTTCAGTTTGGCGGATCGTTTCACGGCTGCGGATGGGTGATAGGTTTAAGGAAACAGGGGGCGCGGCTAGTCCGGTGTGGCACCGAACCAGCTTCCGCCGAGGCTCAAGTGAAGGGCGATGCGGGCTTCCAGGAGAGCCTGTTCCGTCGCGATGATGTTCTGCTTGGCGCTGTTCAATCCTCGCTGGGTTTCGAGCACCGCGAGCATGGGTTGCAGACCCTGCCGGTAGCGATCCTGGACGAGGCGGTTCGAGTCTTCCGCAGTGAGCAGTGTTTTCTGCAACTGCTCCAACTGCTGCTGCGCGCCCGATTGCCGGACGAGCGCGGTTTCCACTTGGGAAAATGCGTTGAGGGCGATGCGCGCGTAGGCAGTGGAAAGTTCCCGCGCCCGCGATTTTTCCACCCTGAGTCGGGACTGCAAGAGTCCCCCTTGGAAAACCGGCTGGGTGAGCGATGCGGCGAGGTTGGCGATGTAGCGGTCGAGGTCGAAAAGGTCCGCGGCATTTTCGTTCTGGAAACTGAGCGAGGCGTTCAGGCTGAGCTTTGGCAGCAGATCAGCGCGGGCGGTGCCGACGTCCTGCAGCGCGGAGCGGTAGGAAAGCTCTGCCGCTGCCACATCGGGCCGCGCGGTGAGCAGGGCTGCGGGAAATCCTACGGGGACGGTCATGCGCGGCGAGACGGACATTTCGCCCTTGAAGGTGCGGGCAATGGTGCCGGGCGTGTGCGCCAGTTGTTGGTCGATCGCGAGGAGTTGTGCCGAGAATTGCGCCTCGACGGCGGGAATTTCCGCCAGTGCGGCATCGAGATTTTGCCGGGCAATGAGGACATCGGAGGCCGTGGTGTTCGCGGAGCCGGCACGGTGGCGCTCATCGGTGAGATTGTAGGTGACACGGAAGCTCTCGGCGTTTTCCCGCGCCAGTGCCAGCCTGCTCCCCTGGGCTGCGGCGCCCACCCAAGCCCGCGCCAGTGCCTCGATGCTGCGCTGCTCGGTGGCGATGTAATTCAGCCGTGCCGCCTCGGCGGAAAGGATGGCGGAGCGCTCGGCCGCACGCAGCCCGCCGAAAATATCGGTATCCAGGGAAGCCCCGAGCCCGGCCGAATACTGGTCGCCCCAGTCGAACTTGCCAAAAAGGTCGGATGTCCGGTTCCGGGATGCGCCCAAGTCCCCGGAGACCCTCGGCAGGCGGCCAGACCGGGCCTGCTTCGCGAACTCATTGGCCTGCACCACGCGTTCCCGCGCTTCGGCCAGCTCAAAGTTGTGCTGCTTGAGCCGCGTCACCCAGCTTGCCAACTCGGCACCGCCGATCTTCCGCCACCAGAGTAACTGGTCCGCGGAAACGCCATTTTTCACCCGGGGATTCGTCGAATATCCCGGCGCAGCGGAAATGACATCGACGGTCTCCGGGATCTCCGGCGGCGGGACGAATGCGCACGCGGAAAACAGCAAAGCGCTGGAAAAAAGCGAAAGCCAGCGGACTGCGGCACCGCGCCGGGAAATTTCTTCCGGGAAAGCGGCTGGCAGCCGTGCCTCATGGTCTTTGTGCATGGAATCGTTCATCTTGAAACGCAGATCATGGGTCGGCAGGCGGTGCGCCGTCCTTCGGCAGCAGGCTCCAAGGCATCAAGGTCTCGCGGGCTTCTTCCCGGAACGGGGAGCGTTTTTCCGGCGGCAGGCGTTGTTCGATACGATCCAGCGTCTGCTGGGAAATTTTCCGGACGCTCTCCAAAGTTTCGGTTCGCACATTCTGGATTTCCTGAGTCGCTTGGTCAAATTCCTCGTGCAGGGCGGCGCGCTCAGTGGGAGTCAGGTCAAGTTTGCGGGTAAGTTTCTCTTCCATGTTGTCAAAGATGATGATGGCCGGACCATCCGTGGAATTGGAGTTCGCGAGCACGGCTTGCGCGCGTTTCTTCAGCCACAGGCCACCCACTCCGATTCCACTGGCCGCCCCGAGGGAAAAGACGACGAACAGCAGCAGCAGAGCCTTCCAACGGGAAGTGAGCTTGCGGGACTTTGGATCAGTGATTTCGGAGCGGGCGGATGACATTTAGAAAAAAGGGTTGCGGTTTCGTTAGAAGGGGCTGGTGAGCGAGGTGATTGCCTGGACTTCCTGCAGGGCCAGTGCGCCGGCGATCAGCAAAAAGGCCGACAAGGCGGCTCCTCCAAGCAAAGCAAAGCGCAGCCCGTTCAATCCGGACAGTGCGCTCAAATCGTCCCAGAGCGTTGGTTTGCCGGAGTATATCGCGGGTTCCACGCGTGGCTCGGATGCCAAGCGGGCGCGGAGAGAGGTGCGCACATCCACGTCATCCGGAGCTGATTCGCAAGCGGCTCGCCGGGCGAGTTCTTGCCAAGACTTCCGAGGTGTTGACGAAGACGAAGGGTCAGAACGATGTATAGCCATGGTTTTCGAGGATGGTTTTGAGACGGTTGCGGGCGCGAAAGGCTTTGATTTTGGCGTTGGCCCGGCTCCAGCCAAAATGTTCGGCAATTTCGGAGAGCGGCATTTCGTTCAGATAGAGCATGGTGAGAAGGGTGCGATCTTCCGCAGATACCTGGGCGAGGAGAAACTGGGCTTCTTCGACAGCACCGCGCACCTCTTCCTCCGGGCTGGCATTTGCCGCCAGATTTTCGAACGGTTGTTCCTTCGGATCGGCGAGACGACCCAACGGCGAGCACTTTTGCTTGCGGCAAAATTCCAAGCCCACATTCAAGGCGATGCGCTTGAGCCAATGGAGAAACGGCTTTTCAGGATTCCATCGCGACAAGCCTTTCCAAGCGCGCACGAAGGTGTCCTGCACCATATCTTCCAGGTCAGCGCGATCCGGGGCGAACCGATAGAGCAATGCTGTCATCGTCGATTGATATTTTTTCACGAGTTCGTCAAAGGCGTCCAGATTGCCGGCTTGTGCCTTCTGGACCAAGGGAACATCTTCGTCGTTGGTCGGAAAGCTTTCAGACATAGCAGGGAGAAATGGATGGAGTAAAGGCTACGGCAAATCAGACAACCTCGTTTTAAGCTCCGCTCTTCGGATTGAAAATGCAATTTTTCGCTTCGCCAGATTCGACCGCAGCAACGGGTTAACCCGTTCGTGAATCTCTGGAATTGATAGATATGAGTCTGCATGGGAATTTCGTTCGTGAATATACCAAAGCCAGTATCGATGTTTCTCGCGCGGGAGGTCACTCGAAACCATCAATCATCAGTTGGCATCGGGTTCGAGAAAAGAACCGGAGCAGGACGGCGGAGGTTACAAAAAATTATTCTGTAACCGTGCTTCCCGCGTCGCGGTTTCATTGAATGTCAGCAACGAGCGGAGTCGTGATTCCAAAATCCGGCCACCGAATCGGCACATTCGAGAGCCACCATCCCAACCAACTACCTCATGAAAAACACATCAACCCCAACCACGCCACTGCGGCGCATCCCTCGCCTGCTGCCGCTCGCTGCAGGACTTTTCCTCGCATCGCTCGGCATTACCACCGGGGAAACCACCGCGCCCGCCGATCCCGGTTGGCCGCGCCAACACGTCCAGGACAACAAGAAGCTCACCATCTACCAACCGCAGGTCGATGAGTGGAAAGACTACTCCGTCATCAAAATTCGTTGCGCCATCGAGATCGAGGGCGTCCTCGCGGAACCCAAGTTCGGCGTCGCGGAGATCGAGGCCCGCACTCTCGTTGACCAACAAGCCCGCACTGTTCAACTCTTCGCCACCAAACGGGATGTCCGTTTCTCCGGCGTCTCCGAGGCGGAGAAGGTATCCCTGCTCAAAGCCATGGTCGCGCTCCGCCCACCCGAACAAATCATCACCGTATCGCTCGACCGCGTGCTGGCTTTCCTCGATGCCGATACCGCCTCCGTGCAGAAACAGGTCGATGTCAACCTCAATCCTCCCAAGATCTACTACAGTGACAGCCCCGCCGTGCTGGTGATTTTTATGGGCGAGCCGCAGTTCAAGCCCGTCGTCGCCGCCGAGCCGGACCTCATGTTTGCCGTCAACACGAACTGGGACGTGTTTTACGAACCCGCCAGCAAAAGCTATTTCCTCCTGAACGGCGAACACTGGTTGACCAGCCAATCCGCCGAAGGCCCGTGGACTGCCGCCGAGTCCCTCCCCGCGCGGCTGAGCAAACTGCCGGAGGACGAAAACTGGGCGGAAGTCCGCAAGCACGTGCCCGCGAAGAAATCCGCCGCCGCAGCGCGCGTCATCGCCAGCACAGTGCCCGCCGAGCTGGTGCTCACCGCCGGCCAGCCGCAATACGATCCCATCCCGCAGACCAAGCTGCTGGAGATCACCAACACCGAAAGCCTGCTGATCCTCGATTCAGCCGGTGGAAAATTCTACTACCAAGCCGCAGGCCGCTGGTTCCGCGCCGCCAAACTCGATGGCCCGTGGAGTGCCGCCAGCAGCGACCTGCCCGAGGATTTTGCGAAAATCCCCGACGACCACCCGCTCGCCTTCGTCAAGTCCACCGTTCCCGGCACCGACGAAGCCGCGGACGCCGTGCTGCTCGCCTCCGTGCCGCAATCCACTTACGTCGATTCCCAAAAGCCGCCGACCCTCGTGGTGACCTATCAGGGCGAGCCGAATTTCCAGCCCATCCCCACCACCACGGTGAAATACGCCGTCAACTCGCCCTACTCGGTGTTCCTCGTTGATAACGGCTACTACTGCTGCGACGAGGGCGTCTGGTTTTCCGCCAAAACCGCCACCGGCCCCTGGGCTTGGTGCACGGATGTTCCGAAAGCGATCTACACCATCCCCGCATCCAGCCCGGCGCACAATGTCACCTACGTGACCGTCAAGGAATCCACCCCCGGCACCGTCGTTTACACCCAGACCTCCGGCTACAGCGGCGAGTATGTTGCCGCCACCGGCGTGCTGATGTTCGGAGCTGGGCTAGTCGCCGCAGACCTCATTAACGATAGCCACGTCCACTACTGCTACCCATACCCGGCCTATTACTCCTATGGCTGCGGAGCGGTTTACCACCACGGCTACGGCGGCTATTACTACGGCGCGGCGAGCAGCGTGTATGGCCCGTATGGCGGAGCCGGATACGCCGCGGCATACAACCCGGCCACCGGCACCTACGCGCGGGTGCCTACGCCTATGGCCCCTACGGCAGCGCCGGATACCGCGCCGCTTACAATCCCTACACCGGCGGATACGCCGCCAAAGGCTACCGCGCCACCCCCAACGGCACCGCCACAGCAGGCCGCGCCTACAATCCCTACACGGAAAAAGGAGTCGCCGCACGCGGTGCCTCCGGCGAAAAAGGCAGCGCCGCAGGAGTCCGCACCACCGAAGGCACCGGCGCCGCCGCATGGGACACCAATCAAGGCCAAGGAGCCGTCGCCAAAACCAAAAACGACAACGTCTATGCGGCACGCAACGGCAACGTTTACAAAAAGGACGCCGACGGCAACTGGAGCACCAACACCGGTGAAGGCGGCGGCTGGCAACCAGCGGAGAAGCCTGAAACAAAACAAACCGCACAAGGCCAAACCCAGCGCCCAGCCACCCGCCCTGAAAGCACCACCCGTCCCGAAAATACCACCACACGCCAATCCACCACCAAGCCACAACGCCCCGCCGAACGTCCCCAAACCGCCGAGCGCCAGTCGCTGGATTCCGTCTCCCGCTCGCGCGAACGCGGAAACTCACAAGTGGAGCGCCGCGAGTCCTTTCAAAGACCTTCAACTTCAGGAGGAAACCAAAGGAGCGGCGGTCAAAGAAGCGGCGGCGGCCTCAGGCGCTGAGCTGGCATTTGCCTAGTATGAAATCCAAACCCTTTACTCCCATAAATCTAAAAGAAATCACTCCAATCAAAAACACCATCAAACTTGTCCGAATTGTCGCAACCTTTAGCTGCGCCCTATTGCCAATGACTTCCTGGGCAACTTATCATCGCATCTGTGAAGGTTGCATGGGATACGGAGACCGTAAAACAAAAGCGTGGTGTCAGCTATATCGAGCTGACACCTGAAAACTAATTTCGGGCAAGATCAATTTTCTCTTTGAGCGAATAGAACCAGCTGGTTCCAGATGATAAAGAATACTATGGAAATCTAGATCCAAGACGGCAGCGGCAGCAGCAAGGACAGGTTCGACAAGGACCTCGCGACTTGGAGCGATCTGCGCAAGCTGCCCGCTATGAGCACCGATTTTGATAGTATGTACATTGACCATAGCACGCGTCGCAACAAAGCTTGCATCAAGCATGTCCTGATCGGCCTCAAATTTTATAAAAAAGTGTCACCTTTCTCCTCTTGCCGGACGGTATATGGTGAAAGGCAATGAGAACAGAGACACCGACACCCGATCCTAGCAAGCTCCTGAAGGCATTTCTGGCCTCCGGTCAGAGCGAACGGGCCTTTGCCGCCCTGATAGGTAGCCTCGAACGGCTGGTGTACTCGGCGGCCCTTCGGCGGACTGGCCAAGCCCCACTGGCCGAGGAGGTCAGCCAGAACGTTTTCGCGATTCTGGCACGCAAGGCAGCGTCCCTGCAACATCACCCCAGTCTCGAAGCCTGGGCGATGGAAACCACCCGGCTGGAGGCGCGTGCCGTCCTTCGTGCCGAACGGCGAAGTCAACGCAAGATCGCCGCCTTCGCCCAAGAAAACGAAGCCCTTTCCTCAACCCCAATTGCATCCATGGACACATCTGAAAAATGGCAGGCAGCCCTGCCCCATCTTGACGATGCGCTTGAACGTCTGCCGATGAAGGATCGACAGTTGATCATCGAGCGCTTCTACCGGGAAAAGCAATTCCGCGAGATTGCCAACGCCACCGGCCAGAGCGAAGGTGCTTGCAAAAAGCGCCTCAAACGTGCGCTCGAAAAGCTTTCCTCCCTCCTAACCGCCCGCGGCGCCACACTCTCTGCCACCGTGATCGCGTCCGCGCTGGCAACGGAACTCGCCCGCTCGGCCCCGTCTCAAACCGCCGCCCTCATGGCTTCCAAGGCCCTTACCGCTGCCTCGTCCGTCACCACAACCACACTTCTCACCAACACCCTTCTGACCATGAGTTCCACCAAAACAACCACGCTCACCGTCGCCGCCGTGATTGCCCTAGCCGCCATCCCTTTCTCCCAACAACTCGCCGAGGCGCGGCGGATGGAGATCGAAATCAATGCCGTAGCCGCTGAGGAAACTCCTGACGCCAAGCTCCGCACCCGGTCCTCGTCCCGCATGACAGTCGGGACGGGATCGGCCCGAACCCCGTCCCGCCTACTCGCCTCGCTCAGTGCAGCCAAGACCTCCCGCGAAATCCTGCGGGACCTCAGTTCCTTCGACAGCATCACCAGCGAACTCGCCCGGCAACGGGTTGCCGGGATGAGCAATGAGGAGAGAGCCGAGCTGTTGGCCGAAGTGTGGCGCCTCCCTTGCGGATTCTACACCCGGGACGGACTGCTGTCTTTGATCGTCGGGAGCAACGGGGACGCCCCTCCCGACATGATGCTCGATCAAGTGATCGCGGGCGGCCATTACCAAGCTTTCACCGCAGGATCTACTCCGGACAACAACCTGTTGACCCGATGGGCCCAGAAAGACCCTGCCGCCGCCGTGCAATGGTATGAAAAGAAGCTGGCCGGCAAAGACCTCTTAGGCGGGCTCAGCGATGAGAACTTTAGAGATCTCTACCTGCACCTCATGTCCGGACTGATCGCCGCGGATCCGGACCGCGCACTCGATGTCTATGCCGGAACAACGGGGGAATTCCGGGATTCCACCAACATATACGATCTCGGGCAGTTTTATGCCAAGCAAATGGTCGAGCGTGGAAACGACTCCGGGATACAGAGACTTCTCGCGCTGACGGACGGACCTGCGCGGGAACTCGTCGTTACCTCCACCGCCCAGGCCTACGCCACCGCTGGCAGGCTGAACGAGGCACTCGCTTTCGCCGACCAGTACAAGCCCGGGTCCGGGAACGAAGGCCGGGACCAATACGTGCGCAGCATCGCACAGAGCTCTCCCCAAAAGGTGGGTCTCGATACGAGCCTCGACTGGCTGTTGGCCAACATCTCGAAGCCCGAGGTGGCCACTCTGACCGTGATGCAGATGCTATATCGCTACGATGACTTCGGCTGGCAAGTGGAGGCGATGCGGTGGATTGATCGACAGCCAACCGGCCGGGTGCGGGACGCCGCCCAAGCCTCGATTGTCTGGCAGCAGACGATGGGCGCGCAATACGACGCCGCAGTGCAGGGAATTTCCAAGATCGACGATCCTTCTGTGCGATCCCAGATGATCAAGATCGTCGAGGACTCGCGCCAACTCTACAAGGACACCGGAGGGCAGCGCCGTGTGTTCCAGACCTCCGACACACCGAAGATCAAATTCTGAACCCGAATCTTGAAACACTCTACCTGCATGAAACGCTCCTTTTGGATCACCCTTGCCGTCTCCGTCACCGTCTGCGCCGCAGTGCTAACCGCGCAGTCGATGAAGAACCGGAGCCTCGCGGAAAAACTCGCCCGTCAGAGTGCCGCCGCCACGAAGCCGGAGAACCGCAGGATTGGAGTCGAGGCGACTTCACTCTCTTCGGACGAGCGCATCGAGCGCGCCCGCACCGGGATCGAGAAACTGATGGCGGAGTCCTCCCGCGGGAAAATGCCGGAAGTCCTGCGCATGGTCGAAGGGCTGAGTCTCGACGAACTCATCGCCGTCACACGCGACCTCCCGTCCTCCTACACTCGGAGGTTTCTCGTGATTCTCGCCGCCGAGCAGGATGCCCTGAGGGTCTCTCGCGACGAGAAACTGATGGGAGACTTTTACATGCCGGAAATCGGTCGGATGATCGCCAAGCAGGATCCAGCCCGTGCTCTGGAGAGCCTGCCGAAACCAAAGCCGGTCGAGTACTCGGCCAGCTGCCTGCGGTGCCACGGCGAAGGCGCGACGAAGAGTGGGGGATGCATTCGATCGATTCCCATTGGCGACGGCTGGGGAATCGCGACCACCCTCTTCAGCGAGGATGCAGAAACGGGTCTCAGGGCTTTCCTCCAAATGGACAAGAGCGACAATTCCAAAAGCCGGAAGATGAACCAGCCCCTTCTCAAACTAGCGCTCTCCGGTTCGATTCGCCTGAACGATGATCAGCTTTCGGCCATCACCGCGGCGATGAATGATCCCGAATTTTCGAGTATACGGTCGGACATGATCAACCTCGCCCTCAACGATGCGATCTACGAAGAAGGCGTTGCCGCCATGGCGAAAAGGGTGAAATCCCTTCCGCTCAGCGAGGAAGAGCTAAACCGCTACATGGATAGCGTGATCCAGGACGGTAGCGGCGGCAGCAGCGGAAATCAACTCGACATTCTCTTCACCGAGCCGGCGGAAACCATCCAGTGGGTCGCGGAATCACGCAACGAGGCCGACCAGCGCAAAATGATCCCGGACATGGTGCTCAACTGGGCCAAGCGGGATGCCAACGCCGCGTTTGGGTGGATCAGCAAGCAGGCACCCTCCACGCTGCGAGACACCACCATCGCCCAGTTGGTGACGAAAGGGCCCAACCTGGACAAAGCATCAGCAGAGACCTGGGCCCGGGAAATCCAGGACCAAGCCCTGAGGGAGAGCACATTGCAGCAGTTGCCCGACGCGGGTCGATGACCCAGCGAAAAAAGACAGGGTCAAAAAAAAATGAATCCACAAACCTGACCACTGCGAATCCCGAGATGAAATGATGCAGATTTACAACAAGAAGATCAGAGAACAATATCCCAGTTTTTTTCACCCGATCGTTTTGCCTAGTAATTAACATCCGAAAGACTACCCTTCTAATACAATATTAAATTATCATGACCAACGCCGAAGAACTCATTGAAACACTGCCCAAACGCACCCAGGCGCTGCGGGACGAACTTGCCAAAGCCATCGTGGGACAGGGCCGCGTCATCGACGACGTGTTGCTGGGTCTCTACTGCGGCGAGCACGTCCTGCTCACCGGCGTCCCCGGATTGGCGAAGACTTTGCTGATCCGCTCGCTTTCGGAAACGCTCGATCTGGGTTTCAAGCGCATCCAGTTCACGCCAGACCTCATGCCAACGGACATCACCGGCACGGAAATCATTCAGGACGATCCGGTCACCGGCACCCGCGAGCTGAAATTCATGCATGGCCCGGTGTTCACGAACCTATTGCTGGCGGATGAAATCAACCGGACCCCGCCCAAGACCCAGGCCGCGATGCTCCAGGTGATGCAGGAACGCGAAGTGACCGCCGGTCGCGAGACGATGTCATTGCCGAAGCCGTTCCACGTTTTCGCGACCCAGAACCCGATCGAGATGGAGGGCACCTACCAACTCCCCGAGGCCGCGACCGACCGTTTCATGCTTTCCGTGCAGATCGATTACCCGGAGCCGGACGAGGAGGCGTTGATGGTGCGCCGCACGACAGGCACGGAAAAACCCCGGCTCGTCACAGTCATCAACGGCGAGGAACTCATCGCGGTGCAGCAGCTTGTGCGCGCCGTGCCGGTGTCCGATGAGGTGATCCGTTTCGCAGTGAATCTCGTGGGCTCCACCCGTCCGGATGCGCCGGGAGCCTCGGAGCAAGTGAAACGCTTCGTCCGCTGGGGAGCCGGTCCGCGTGCATCGCAGTATCTCATTCTCGGAGCGAAAGGCCGTGCCGCGATGCAGGGGAAACCTTGCGCGGATGAGGAGGATGTCCGCTCCGTCGCGCTGCTCGTTCTCGGCCACCGCGTCCTCACGAATTTCAAGGCGCGTGCCGAGGGCGTCACCACCGCCAGCATTCTCAAGGAACTCGTAAAATCGTCCAAAGCCTGACCCTTCCGCCCGTGTCCGACAATCTCCTCCATATCGATGCCGAGCTGCTGGCCGGTTCCCGCGATCTGCTGCTGCTCGCGCAGTGCCTCGTCGAGGGATACTCGCACGGCCTGCACCGCAGCCCGTATTCCGGCAGCAGCCAGGAATTCGCATCGTACCGCGCCTTCCTCCCCGGAGACTCGCTCCAACGCATCGACTGGAAAGTCTATGGCCGCACGGATGATCTGTATGTGCGCGAGTTCGAGCAGGAGACGAACCTGCCCGGCTACCTGTTTCTCGACGCCAGCCGCAGCATGGATTTCGGCGAAGGCGCGGGGCACAAGTTCACCTACGGGCGGCTGCTTTGCGCTGTGCTGGCGGTGATGCTTCGCCGCCAGCAGGATGCGCCGGGGCTTGTGATTTTCGGAAAAAGCGAGTCCATCCCCACCGAGGATTGGTGGCCGCCGAGCACCCGTGGAGATCATCTCGAGCACATGATCCACCATCTTGAAAAACAGACGGCGGACGGCAATTTCGATCACCTCGGGGAACTCTCGGAGATCGTCGGCGAGTGTCGCAGGCGTTCGCTTTCCGCCTTCATCACCGATGCCTTGGTCGATCCGCTGGAACTCAAGGATGTGCTCAGCCAGCTCTCGATGCGGGGCAGCAAGGTCATCCTTTTCCACCTGTTTTCAAGAGAGGAGCTGGAGCCGAAAATCGCCGGCGAAATGGTGCTGACCGACCACGAGACCGGAGCCGAGCGCACGGTGGACGGCGCGGCCTACGCGCGGCTTTACGCGGAGAATCTCACCCGCATCCGCGCCGAAGTGGAACAGGTCTGCCACGACACCGAGACGGAATATTGCTTCCTGCCAACCGACCAACCCCTCGATGAGGCACTGCGCCACTTCGTCGCCCTGAGAAATCCATGATCCTTTCCTTCGTCATGCTCAATCCATGGTTCGCCGCTGCCGGGCTGGCGGCGGTGGGCATCGCCGTGTGGATGCATCTTTACCAACGTGTCTCGGGCAAGCGCATGACCGTGAGTTCGCTCCGCCTCGTGCCGCAGACCCCGCAGGTCGCGCGCAGCCGGAAGCGCATTCAATACTGGCCCTTGTTCCTGCTCCGCGCCCTCGGTGTGTTGCTGCTCGGCCTGGCATTCGCGAGACCGGGACTTCCCGGCGGGGCGCAGGATTCAGGCACGGGGCGGGAGGCGCTGGTGCTCGTGCTCGACCGCTCTGGAAGCATGGCAATGAAGTCGGCGGAAAACACCAGCGCATGGGAGGATGCGAAACGCCACGTGGAGAAACGCCTCACAAGCATGCATCCGGATAGCCGCGTCCGCCTGATCTGCTTCCCGCTCGCGGAAACCGGAACCGAGTGGGCGAGCCCGTCCGCTGTTAGAAAGATCGTGAAGGGACTTTCCCCAAGCCTTGCCGACGGGCAGCCGATCGATGCGGTGACGGCAGCCGCAGAGGCCTTGGCGAGATTCCGCAGTGACATGCCGGAATCCCTGGAAATCGTCGGCGACATGCAGGAATCCGGATGGGAAAAAACCGATACCCTCACGCTGCCGGGCGAGCTGCGCGTGACGGTCGTGCAAACGGGAAATCCGGATGCCGCGAACCGCAGCCTCTCCCTTCAGGTGAGGGGTAACGGCCAGCTACGACGCGGGGCGGTGGTGCGGCGCGGTGATGGCGCGGCGATCATTGTCCGCGATCAAAACGGAAAGGGCGGCGAGGTTTCCAAAAGGGATTTCACCGTGCCCGGCGAGGTGCTGGAGCTACCCTACCAATCCGCACAAAACGGCTGGGTGAAACGTGAGGTTGCCTTCAACGACGCGGACGACGGACTGGCCGAGGACAACACGCTGTTCGACACCTTCTACGTCGCGCCCATGATCGATGTCTATCTGATCGAGCCGAACCCGGAGCGGAAGACTTTCCTCCAGACCACGTTTTTCCTCCAGCAAGCGCTTCGTCCTTCGGTCGGAGAAGCTGCCGAGGACTCGCGTTTCGCACCGCGCGTCGTTCCCATTGCCGAGGCCGTCGCAGCCCTTTCCGGGGCGGCGGGGAAAGATGCGGTCGTCGTGATCCCGCCCATGGAAAACTGGCCGTCCGATCTTCCCGCAACCGTGGAGGCTTTTGTCAAAAAAGGTGGCGGTGCGGTGTTTTTCACGGGAGCGGAAATCGAACCCACAAGCTATACCTCCGCCTGGAGCAATCTTCTGCCGGTCATGCCCGGCGCACCGCTCGATCTCGACCGCAGCCTGGTGCTGCCATTCATCAACGAGACCCATCCGATCTGGGGCGGGCTCGACGAAACCCTGCGCTACAATCTCCGCCGCGCACCGATGAAAAAACGTTCCGCCCTCACCTTGGCGGAAGGGGCGAAAGTCACGGCAGCATACGCGGATGACGTGCCGCTGCTCGTGCAACGCATGGTGGGAGATGGCCGCACGCTTTTCGTGAACACCAGCGCCGACCGGGCATGGAGCGATCTTCCCACCAACGGCATTCTTTTCGTCCCCACCGTCCACATGCTGATGTCCACCGCCGTGGCTTCCACACCGCAGGCACTCCGCGACAGCCCCGGGGCGGGGATCGTCGGCCTGCCTTTCGACGTGCGCGTCGGCACGGAATGGGCGGGAGCGAGATTGAAAACGGGAGGCCGCGAAGTTTCAGCGGATGACCAGGGTTGGGTGCGTGGGCTCGTTTTCGACAAGCCCGGGCTGTTCGAAATCGAATCGACCGACGGACGCTTCGTCAGGCCGGTTGCGGTGAATTTCTCTCCTGGAGAAAGTGCCCGTGAATTCCAACTTCCCACCATTCTCCAGCGCAAGCTCGAAGCCCGCCGCCGCACCACCGGTGCCGATGGCGACCCGCCACGCATCAGCCTCGCATCCGAATCCGGTTTTTGGAAATGGATCATCGGCGCCCTCTTGATCGTGTGGATGGCAGAGCCTCTGCTCGCACTTCGCACCACAAACTCGAAAGGACTAAAAGCATGAACCAGATCGAAAAGGCAATCCACGACATCCAGACAAAGCACGGAATCCATGGCCGGAAAAAGGCATGGCTGGCGGCCTGCGCGGCTTTCGCTTTCGTGATGGTGCTGGCGGCCATCCTCGACCGCAGCATGATGTTCTCCGGGCTCGCCCGCTGGTCGGGCTGGGCGCTGGGGCTGGTTATTGCCGCGCTCTCCGCATGGCTCGCAAAAGGCGCGGCAGCTCCGGATGCCACCACGCTCGCCCACAAGATCGAAGCGGACGCCGGCGAGACCGCACCGGTAATCGCCACGTCCATCGATCCCGCCGTGCGTCGCCTCGCCGGCAAGGAACCTTTCGGCGATGTGCTTCTGAAACGCCTCGACCAACGGGCGGCGGACGCCATGAAGGCCGCTCCGCCGCGTTTCACCGGAAGCCTGAAAATTCCCTGCGGCATCCTCGCCGCGGCGCTCGCGTCCGTCGTCGTGCTGCTTTCCCTCCAAGGCGGCAACGGCCTGCTGCGGATGATGATTCCCTGGTATTCCGCGACCTACACCTCGCTTTCACTGGAGGCACCAAAGCAGCCCATCGCCGAGGGAAAATCCTTCACTCTCACCGCCCGGATCAGCGGGATACGGCCGGAAAAAGTCAGCCTGTTCCGCGTCGGCTCGGAGGTCGTTGTCGCCGAGGGTAAACCGGACGAACGCGGCTTTGTGAAGCTCTCTGTCGCGGGTATCGATGGTTCTGCGGAGTTCGTGGCTCGCGCTAACGACGGCGTTTCAAGCTCGGTTCTCGTCGAGCCCTACGAGCTGCCGGAGATTGGAAAATTCGAGATCGTCGTCACACCGCCCGCCTACACGCGGTTGGAAACGCGGACGGAAATCGATCCATCGTTGACCGTGATCCGCGCCAGCCGACTGCAATACCGCCTGCATCTCGATGCCCCCGCCGTCTCCGTGAAACTGGAACGCTCCGCCTTCGCCCGCGAGGACGAGATGGTCTCCAAGGACGAAGTCCTGACCATGGAGAGAGATGCATTCGGACAGCGCGTCTCCGGTCAGGAAAAAGATTCCGGCGCGCCAGTCCTGCCGGTTTTCCGCCAAGATCCGAACGATCCCCTGGTGTGGGAGATGGATTGGGAACTGCCCAAGCCGGAAAGCATCGTCTATCGCATCGCCATCGAGGGCACGCGCGGCGACCTCATCCGCAACGACGAACCATGGCGAATCAACGTAATCCCGGACAAGCCACCCACGATCCGCATTCTGCGCGAAAACAGCGCGGAAGTGGTCAAGACCGGGAAAGAGGAAGTGCGATTCGAGCTCGGCACGGTGGATGACATCCGCCTTGCGAAAGTCCGCCTGATTTTCCGCAAACCCGGAAGCCCATACACGACGGTCAAAATCGACCTCCCCGCCGACACCGCCCGCACCTGGACGGGAGCGGAGTTGCTTGAGCTGGCACCCATGGATCTCAAGCCACTCGACATCGTTGCCGTCCACGCCGAGACCGAGGACGGAAACACTTTGGACGGCCCGGGCATGGCGCGCTCGGATGTTGTTTTCATCCAAGTCCCCCTGCCCGAAGATGAAGGCGAGGGCGATGATGGTGGAGGAGAAGGTGGCAGCGGAAGCGGCCCGGAGCCGATCAACCCGCTGGAACTGCAGAAGGAAATCCTACGCAGCACAATGGCGCTTGCGAAGGACTCACCCAAAAGCGACCGGCAGGCTCTTGTCAACGACCAGCGCCAGAACGCGGAATACGTCGGCATGATGGCGGGCGCCATGACGGGCGAGGGAGCCACTGGGCTGGTGGAAATTCTAGGACGGGCAAAGACCGCCATGGAGGCCGCCACCAAGTTGCTGGGCTCCGCCAATCCCCTTGGCGCCGTTCCACGTGAAGAAGCTGCCTTGGGCGCATTGATCGAAGCCGCCCAAGCTCTCGGCGATGCCGAGGTCATGCCCATGCCCCCGCCACCCGCCGAAGCCGAAGCCGAAGCCGAATCCGATAGGATGACGTTCACCCTCCGTCCCGAAAAACCAAAACAATCCAAACCGGAAGACAGCGAGGAAGCCACCGAGAAAGACGAAGAAGCACTGCGTGAACTGATTGAGAAGGTGAAAAAGCAATTGGCCGAACAGGAAGCTCTCAACCAAAAAGCCAAGGAAGAGGCGGAAAAAGAAGCGGCTGGCAAACCATCGGATCAGCCTTCCGACAAACCCTCTGATCAAGCCGGATCACCAAGCGACAAGCCATCTGACAAACCTTCTGATAAGCCTTCCGACAAACCTTCCGACAAACCTTCCGATAAGCCTGGCTCGCCATCGGCCAATCCGTCCGGCGCTCCTACCGGCGCACCTTCGCAAATGGCGGACGAACTTGCTGCCATCCAGCAACAGCTCGCGCAGGCAACCCGCGACGCAGCCAACATCGCCAAGGGCATGAAAGCCTCTGCCGACAGCACCGGCGATCCGAAAGCGGCATCCGAGGATCTCGCCGACGCAGCCGATCTCCAGGACGCGCTCGCCGAAGCCCTCGAAGATGGTGAAGGCGATTTGGAATCCGGCCTTGGCGAAAAATCTTCCGCCGCTCTCAAGGGAGCCATCGAAGAACTGAACGCACTTCTGAAGACACGCAGCGATGAGGGCGGCGAGCGCTCCGTCGGATATGATCGACTGATCAGCGATTACCTCCGATCGATCTCCTACGAATGAACCTTATGGAGTGGACACCCTTTACTTCCTTTTACTGGATCGCCGCTGCCATCGGCATCCTCTTTGCCGTAGTGGCATGGAATACCCTCACCGCTCCGTCCGGACCGGGGCCAGGCAGGCGCATGGTCTGGCTGATTCTGCGCGGTGCATTGCTCGCTCTGCTTCTCCTGATCCTTCTCAATCCCCACCGCGTCGAGCGCCGCGAATTCCGCGAACCGCAGGACGTGGCGGTCCTGCTCGATGATTCCGCAAGCATGGCTTTGCGCGATGACGCGGTCTCCCCTCCCCGCACTGAACAGCTCAAGCAAAACATCGGTGCCATCCGCGAAATCGCCGATGAGGAAGTCCGCCTCCGTTGGTATCGCTTCGCGGAAGGCGCCGGACAGATCGCGGATCCGGAATCTCTCACAGCGACGGGAACCGGCTCCGACATCGGCAAGGCCTTGGAAACCGCGCTCGGCGATGAACGCACCCGCTCGCTCGGCGCCGCGATCCTTGTGAGCGACGGCCAGACCCGTGATGCGGAAGGGGCTCGGCGTGCGGCTCGTTTTTTCAAGGAAGCGAACATTCCGCTCTACACCCGCCTGATCGGAACACCGGAGGAAGCGCCCGATCTCCGACTGACAGATCTCAGCGCGGCACAGGCATCGCTTTACACCGCGGAAGTCCGCCTCAACGGAGTCCTGCACAGCTCGGGATTCGATGGGAAGAAAGCCCTGCTCCGCGTGAAATGCGAGGGGCGGACGGTGCACGAGTCCTTCCTTTCCACCGCGGGCGAGGCCAAGCCTTTCGAGATCATTTTCCCTACTCCATTCAAAGGATTCCAAATTTACGAAGTCGAGCTGGAGCCCTTGGAGGGCGAGCGCCTCACCGATAACAACAGCGGCCTCGTCGGCGTGGATGTGCAGGACAGGAAGATCCGTGTGATCAATATGGAAGGCACACCCGGCGGAGGCCACACCTTGGAAAATGCGCTAGAAACCGATCCTGACATCGAGGTGACGAGTTTGTTTTTCCCGCAATCCGATTCCTTCGATCAATCACGCAAGGTGCCCTTCACGGTCGACGCCAACGGGCGCAAGGTTTACAACATCGCGCATCCATCCAAGGGCTACCCGAAGACTCTCGATGAGATGCTGCAATACGATGTGATCATCAACAGCGACATCTACAAGGAGGCGTTCACCCCGGAGCAGCTTGACCTAACGGTTTCCCTTGTGGAGGAACACGGCGGCGGCTTCGTGATGATCGGCGGCTACACCGCGTTCGGAGCGGGCAACTACGATGAGACGGTCATCGACAAGCTCATGCCCGTGGATGTTTACGGAAACGAGGGCTATGACAGCGGCTTCTTCGGCTTGAAGGTGCCGGAGGATGCCCTCGATCATCCCATCATGACGATGGGCACCTCGAAGGCTGACACCGCAAAGGTTTGGAAATCGGATTTCCCCGGATTCTACGGACTCAACACGGTGAACCGCGCCAAGCCCGGAGCAAAAGTGCTGGCGGTCAACCCCAAGCAATCCAATCAATACGGCCCGCTGATTGTCTTCGCGGTGCAGCAGATCGGTCGGGGCCGCACCATGGCTTTCACATCCGACACCACCCCGGGCTGGGGCCAGGATTTCGAGAGGAGTTTCGGCACCGCGCAGGATCGCACCCTTTACTACCGGAGGTTCTGGAATCAATCGATCCGCTGGCTCGCTGCGGAAAGAATCCGTCGCAAGAGCGGCGACCTACGACTGGAAGTGAGCGCCAACGTGGCGGTGCCGGGCGAGACCATCCGCGTCCGGATTCCCTTTCCTCAGAGCGACCCGAATGCTGCCGTGACCCTGAGCAAGGCACTGCCCGGCGGCGAACCTTCGACCGTCCCGCTGATCCGCGACGAACTCACCCGCACATGGATCGCCGAGTCGCCGGCGACGGACGAAGGAAGATGGATCTACGCCGCCCGCATGGAGCAGCCCGGGCTCGACCCGCTTTTCGCCCGTGCGCTCGTCAACGTCGTCCCCGACAAAAGGGAACAGGAATCCACCGCCGCAAACCGCTCGCTCATGGAGGAACTCGCCAAACTCGGAGGCGGCCGCCTGCTTGGCGAGGATCCGGAGAAATGGTCCATCAAGGTCGATCCCCTCGGCAGCCGCATTGTCGAGTACGGCCAGCGCTCCATCTGGGACCGTTGGTGGGTTATCGGGGTTCTCATCGCCCTCATCACCCTCGAATGGGAGATGCGCCGCCGCTGGATCGGCGTCGGCTGAATTTTTTCAAATCACACACATGAACTTCATGAAAAAGACAATCGTCGGAATCGCAGTCACCACCTCACTTGCGGGTTCTTTTTTCGCGTCCGCAGCCGATGAGCTTACCCTTCTACCCAGAAACACTACACCAAAACTACCTGAATTATGAAAATACTAAGAACTATTATGATCTCGTTCGCATTGCCTGCAATAGTTGTCTTGAACAGTTGCGAAAAGAAAGACGAACGAGGTGGCGCAGCACCGACGGAGTCACCATCGTCAACCGTGTCTGCGGATTACCCGAAATTCGTACGCACATGGATCGCTGCCAACGGTCTCGAGCAATCGGACGAAGCCAATTCGATCACGCAAAACCCCAAGACTCGACAACTCATGGAGGAGCGCTTTAGAGAAATGGAGTGGAGCAACGAATCAGCGAAAGCATCTTTCATGATCGAATTGGATGCCGGACGGTCACTCAAGCTCAAGTCTGCGTCAGGTGATCAAAAAGGCTTCTCTGCGATCTGGTCCCGACCCGGACCCATGCTCGGAGGCGCGACGAGCGCGATCGTGAAAAAGTCGCAACCCATTCCCAGCGCGGAGAAAGCGCTCGAACTCTTGCAAACCTATGTCACGAGTGATGGCGATATCCAAGCCGCTACCGAATGGGAGGAATAGCGGTAACATTTTCCCTTCCTACGCCACGCACTCAAAACAAGCCAATGCCCATGAAATTCAAACTATACCAATGCGCCCTCGCCTTGTCATCATTCGGCTTGGTTGGTTTGATCACGAGCTGTGCCCAGATCCAAACGTCGGAATATGCTGAATGGGTGGCTCCGCTCGATCCGAAAAACGAGCTCTCGGTAAGCACCTTTCCTGCCTGGTATCCTGACTCGGAGCGTGTCGTGCCGGGTTTCAAGAAACTCACGACAGACCCATACCTTGCGTTGCAATTCCATGTCCGCGAAAAGGGAAAGAAATTCGGCCAGAGTCCCTATGTTGCATCGATCCAAATCCATTCCTTCGCCTATCATTTGGATGACTCTCGCGAGAAAGTTCTTGTCGAAAACCAAAACAAGAATTTCTGGACGCAACAGATCCATGGATATCCGGATCGCGAAAAAAACGGTATCCCCTATCGGGAAAATTCCGTGCTACACGTCACCATGGACATGACACTCAACGGCACACGGCATCGACTGAAAGGAAGCATGCCGGCAAAAACGCGAAATCGTTTGATGCCAAACTTGGCCGATAGCCCATAAAATCGAGCCCTAATTCGACAACCCGTCCCAGAAAAATCCCCAGACATCACACGCAATCAACACAATCCAACCACCAAAACAAATGAAAAACATCGCCATATCCACCATCACTCTGATCACCCTCGCCCTCCTGGCCCCTGCTGCCGAACCGGAGGCCAAGCCTGAGGCCAAACCTGCCGCAGAAATGCCCAACGGCGATGCCGCCAAGCAACTGGAGAAAAAGGCCATCGGCTACTGGGCACCTGATACGGAAGCCCTCGTGAAGTTTTATATCGAGAAAATGGGAATGCCGGAGGAAGAAAGCCAAGCCGTAACCGAGAAGTTCTCAAAAATCACCTTCCATGTCGAACTGGGAAAGGTCCACGTCTATTCGGAACAAGGAGTCGCGGTCGTAGCCTACGAAATCCTCGCTGCTGATAAAGCCGCCGGTTCGCTCAAGGTCCGCGCCATTAGCCCAGACCCCGCTGACAAGAAACAGGAGCTGGAACTCCTCATCAAGGACCAGCAGATCACCGTAATGGGAGGGAAAGATCAGCCCCCCTTCCTTCTCAAGAAAATCGACGAGGCCGAATTTTTGAAACGCAAAGCCGCCGTGCCCGCCAATCGGGCTGGCGGCTGAAGCCGTTGTCCTCCCGGAAGAGTCAACCGACTGGGCTTTATGCGCCACAATCGTCCAGATGCGTTTCAAGGGCAGTTCCGCCCGCAAATCCTCGTCCAACCCCACATCATCATGAAATGGCAAACGATCCTCACTCATGCTTTCGCCCTGCTCCTTGCGGGGTTCCTGGCCGCTTGTGACCGGAATGCATACATTGGCAACCCCGCACCAAGCCCGCAACTCCCGGGCGATGTTGATCTCGGTCTTGGCTACGTCCGCAGGGACGGCGCCATCCATTTCCTGAGCGGTGGCACCACCGGCGACGGCGCGGACGCCACCCGCAGGGGCAAAAGACCAATAGCAACGACCACTGCGCACCGGAAGAACCTCAGGCACAGCAATGGTTTCCTCGATGAAATCATCCAAGCATTCGAGGCAAATGATGTCGGTAAAGGCCAGAGTATCACCCACCTTTTTTGCGGCAATCCCACTGCCCCGCTCTTCGCGCTGAAGCTAGGGACGTTCAGAGTAGCGGGTCTGGTGGTCTAGGTAGTTGTCTGGTCTGTCCTTGGAGGAGCAGCTGTATTTGGGTCTATTTTTCGATATGACAGTCAAGGCATCAAAGCTTCCCATCATCGTTTTCGCAAACCCTCTGCTTTTCGTTTATCCAACTGTGACGTGAGGCACTTACTGCGGGCGGTTCAGGTGAGGCATTACTTTGAAGCGGGCGAGTGGATCGACTGGTACCTGCGGTAGCGGTGGAGGTCTGACTGGTGCGATCGGAGCTACAGGGATGGTGTTGGTCGGTGTTTCTTCCTCTGCAATTTCTGGTCCAATCGATTCTTTTTCGCTGGTGAGTGTGGGTTGGAGCGCGGGACCAAAGAATGAGGTTTGTGCTCCGATGGTGAGAGGTTGCGAAGCTGTGGGTTTCCATGCTTGGGCGACGGAGGCCGCATTGCGGTCGCGCCAACTGAGACGGATGGTGGGCACGGGGCCTATGCTGATGATGAGTTTTTCGTATTCAAGTCCGTCGATCTCGATGTTGTCTACCATAGTTCGCGCTTTGAAGATGGCCGAGAGGATGGCGCGCATGGTGGCTTGGTCACGGTATTGCTGGATCAGTTCTTGGATTTTGCCAAGGTCCACGTCCTTCTGGCGTTTGAGTTGCACAATGATGCGCTGGATAAGGCTGACCTCAACATCGAGTCCGTCTAACAAAAATCCGGCTTGTTGGAAAACAGCAGCGTGCCCGGCTACCTCGACTAAGGCGGCTCCGATATCGTCTTCGTGTTCAATTTGGAGATCAGCGATGTTGACTTGGATATCGGACTTCAAGGTCTGTAGCTCGCCAGTGGTCGCCTTCATTGCTTCGCGCAGTTCGGCGACGCGTTGGGGCAGTTGGCCTGCGACGGCGGTGAGTTCGGAGGCCCGTTCGTTGAGTGTTTGCACACGCCTGATAATTTGTTTCATGATGGTATGAGTGTATCTTTTTTTACGACGGATTAACGGATCTTAGAGATTTTTTTGAATCTGTGTAGTGGAATTATTCTTTAGTAGGATCTTTTGCTTTCTTCGCTTCTTTGGCATCGGCGAGTGCTTTGTGGAAATGTTCGAGAAAAGCGGATTCGTTGGCTAAGAGGTCTTGGGTGACTTCAATTTCCACGGAGCCTTGACGAGCGCGCTCGTCTAACAAACGTCGTGCATCGTCGAGGTGTTCGCGTTGGCGGGCGGCTAGGTCTTTTAAAGTGGCGAGCGTGCTGTGAACCATCTCTAGCTCGTGGAGCACACTGCGCAGTTCGGGGATCTCGCCGGTGGGTCGGATGAGGTCAGCGCGTAGGCTATCGATGGCTTTGCCGATGGGGGCGAAGTCGAAATTGATTTGTGGGGCGGGCTGTGGGTGGGCGAGTTGGCCGGCGATGGTTTCGCGGATGCCTTCGAGGCCAGTTTGGAAGCCATGGAGTTGGGCGACGACGCGTCCTACAGGGTCCTCATTGCCGCCAGCGCCTTTCGCGATGGTGTTGCGCTGGAAGGTGCGCTTGATGTCGTCCCAGCGGGTTTGCTCTTCTGCTGTTAGATCGCCGATGATTTCTTTGAACTTGAAAAAGTTCGCCTCGGTGCCGGTGGTGAGGGTTTGGGATTCGCCGCGGTAGTGATCGATGATGAGCCCGCGCACTTCGGCATCGTTCATGATGGCGACGACTTTTTCGGTCATGCGGTTCATGTTTCGATAAGAGCCCTGCAAGCGGAACGGCGGCTCGGTGCGGAACTCATCGGCCTGCGCGGCGGAGTGGATGTATTGTTGATTCACACTTAACACCACATCGCGGATGGCGACGAGTTTTTTCATCACCGAGAGGATTTCCTCGATCTCACGTGAGCTGTAACTAGCCTCGAAAGTGATGCCATCGCGCTGACCGGTCTCGGCGATGCGGATAAAAGCGCGCACGTCTTTTTGGCTCTTGTTGGCTAGGGCCACGAGGGCGGGATTCGAGGTGACGGCATTCTCGATGTAGCTGGCCTTGAAGGCCCCCGCGCTATTACCGATGATGTCGCCGAGGTTGTAGGTATCGGCGCGGTTCGCGAGCATGTCCGGAATTTGAAAGCGCGTGCCGCTCTCGGTGTAAGGATTTCCCGCCATGACGACGACGATTTTTCGCCCGCGCAAATCATAGGTCCGGCTGCGCCCGCGCCACACGCCTTCGATGCGGCGTTGGCCGTCGCAGAGGGAGATGAACTTTTGCAAAAACTCGGGATTGCAGTGCTGAATGTCATCCACGCAGATCATGGCGTTGTCGCCCATTTCTAGCGCGAGGTTGAGCTTGTTGATTTCCGAACGCGCTGCGGCGTTCGGCGCTTCTTCGGGGTCGAGCGAAACGACGTTGTGTCCGAGAGCGGGGCCGTTCACTTTGATGAAGGCGATACCGAGGCGGCTGGCGATGTATTCTAACAGGGTCGTCTTGCCATAGCCCGGCGGCGAGATAACAAGCAGCAGGCCCATCAGGTCGGTGCGACGGCTATCACCAGCGGCACCGATTTGTTTGGCGAGGTTATCGCCTATGAGCGGTAGATAAACGTCATCGATGAGCTGATTCCGCACGAAGGAACTGAGCACCTGCGGCTTGAATTCATTGAGTCGCAGCAAGGCGCGTTCGCGGGTAATGCGTGCTTGTTTGAGAGCGTGAAAGGCCTCGAAGCGCGGGACAACTTCGCGCTCATGGCGAGCGAGGCGTTCGTGGAAATCGAGATGATCGAAACTGTATTCGCCCCCCTGCATGCGCGCATGGGCGCCTTTCATGCCGGTGAGCGTGTGGGTAGTGATGGCGTTAACGACGTGGCGCTGGAGGGCATCGCCGCAAAAGATCAGCGCGCAGGCTTCTTCGTGGTGGCGGAAGTCCGGTGCGGCGCCGTCTTTGGCAGAGGAAAAAATGTAGCCACGCAACCAATCGCGCACGAGGGCGAGTTCACTGGCTGGGTGATCGGCGAGAGCAGCGCGGCCTTCGGCAAAAGTCTTTTCCGCGCCGCCGTGCGTAATCTGGCGCGCGAATTCGGTGGTGAGTTGATCGGCCTCGCGGGTGACGGCGGCGGGCCAACCGGCAGAGAGTTGATGAAAAAGATATTCACCTGCGGCATCCGCGCGCTCGGCGGGATAGAGGCCCGTCGTTTCCGCAAAACTGCGCAGTAGGGATTGCAAGGCGGTGATGTATTCGCCTTGGATCGGATCACCGGGGAAGAGGCGATTGCGTTGGGCGAAGGACGAGAGTTTCGATGCCCACAAGGTGCGTGTCTCTTCTGGGCAAAAGCGATGCCACCACACGAGTGCAAACGCGCGGGCCAGCGGGTGGGCACGGGCGAGGCCTAGCTCACGCGTAGTGCTGATGAGCGCGGTGAGGATTTTTGCGCCATCGATATCGTGAATGCCGCGCGTGTAGCCTTCGACGTAACGCGCGCCCATGAACTGTTGGACGCGTTCTAACGTTTCTTCTTCCGCTGTGGGCAGTGCTTCGCCGTTCCAAGTCTTGAGCATTTGCCACGCAAGGTATTCTGCGCGATAGACGTCGCGCGTTTCCGAAACGAGCTCCTGATCCCACACATCGCGGGTGGCGACAAACTCCTCATCAGTAATCGGATCGAAGTACTGCGTGCCGGTGATGTGAACGTGTTGCACGCCTTCGCGCAGCACAACTGTTAGATCGAGTGGCTGGGTGCTGACGTTAAAGCTGTGCTTGCCGAGGCGGATGATATTATCCCCATCGGCGAAAAGTTCCTGCCTGTCCTTGAGTCGGCGCACGGCTTCTTGTTGGGCGCTTTTCAACTTCGACTCGAGGGCATCGGCTCGCGGGGCATCGCCTAACTCTAACAACTGCGCAACGGTTTCACGAACGCGCGAGACCATCATGTCCGATGCCATATAGGCATTGATTTCATCAAGCACCTTGAAGCCATCCAGTCGATTGACGATCACCTTGAGAATGCGCTCGGAGGCAGTGGACAGCGAATTGGCGCGGCGGTTGCGCTCTTCGACCAGCGCGACTTTGCGTTGCTCGAAGGCTTCGTAAAGTTCGGTGCGGCGCTCGGCGAGGCTGACGGTAAATTCATCGAACCCTGCGAAGCGGCCTTCGAGTTCTTCGATTTGCACCGAGAGTCGGTTGAGGTATTCATCGCACTTCGCCGGCGTATTGCAGAGATCGAGATAACTCGATGCCGCTTGGCCTAACAATTTCATTTGCGCCGCGAACTGCGCCGCACCTTCGGTGGATGCGAGATCAGAAAGGCGATTGCGCAGGGCGGCACGTACTTGATTGAGCGTAGAGTAAACGGTGGTGATGCCATCGATGATGCGCGTCGTCTGCGTAGCATCCTCGATGCGAAGACCGTTCACGACTTCGATGAGCATTTCCAATTCACCGCCTTCTTTGCCGGCGGCTTCTTCGATTTTTTTTCCTTCGGCGACCGTGCGCACGCCATCGACGGCGGCAAGATGCGCCATAGCCGCCTTGCGATAGGGTTCGAGAGATTCGGGTCGGAGTAAAAACTCTACGCATTTTTCGGATAGCGTTTTTGCTTCCTCGACGACTTGTTTCTCTAGTGCCTCGACTTCGGCAACGACCACGTAACGCACCTCGCGCAGTGAAATCAGCTCGCCGCGCAGCCCGCGCAATGCGGCGAGATTCACGACGTAATCATTGAGCGCACCGAAATTTGCACGGCGGATTTCTTGAATGCGCAGTTCGCATTCCTTGCGAGCTTTTGCCACGCGCTCCACCGCCTCGCGGCGCATGCGTGTGACGCGATCAAATTCATCCACAGCACGATCTGCGGCCTCGCCAACGGCGCGCAGCGCGGCATCGATGGCGAAACCATCGGCATGAGATAGCCACGGGTAGGAATCGAGAATGGCGCTGCAGCGGCGCACAAGGTCGGTGTAGAGCTCCGCATAAGGCTCCTCGCGGCGGATGAGCGTGAGTACTTCATTGCACTCGGCAAGACAGCGCACCACTTCGCGATTGCCGACCTGATAGAGAAATGCATCTCGCCTTCCCTCGGGCTCGTATCCTGGCATATGGTACGGCGTTTGCCGGAGCTGAATCATGTGGTGCTTTTGCGGCTCGGCATCGGCACGGAACAGCAACAAGTGACCATTCGGGAACAACGAAAATCCATGGCAAGTGATGCGTTCATCGACGCGCTGCTGGATCAGGCGGTAGGGCATCAATGCATAATCACCGGTGCTGCGATTGTAGAAAACATAGAGCACATCCTCGCCATTCGGGGCCTGAATCACTCGCTCGATCTGCATGCTGCGGATGCGGCAGTCGAATTGTTTTAACTCCCCCGTCGCTAGATAATAGCCATCGGGAAACATCAAGCCGTGACTCTCGGGAAGCAACACACAGGACTCACCGATGGAATCCGCACGCACAACGCTGTGCTGTTTTTCGTTGAAAATGTAATAACGAAAATCCTTCTCTTTATAAGGACGAACCTTGAGAATGATGAGCTGATTGACAATGGCGTACTCGATTTCCGCATCGTCGAGTTTCTGGTGGCGATCATCGACTGGCTCGCGGAAAATGCCTTCGCCGTCCTTGGTGTTGTCTTCCACCTTTACGGTGAAATCGCCGTTCACGCACTCAACAAACACGCGGTCCTGAATGGAGATATGCGAGTGATCGCCGTAGCGATACGATTCTCGATCCGGCTTCTGCCAGCGGAATTCATGAGCCGGTGGATAACCAATGCGTCGGAACTCTGCCTCCGCGCGACCGTCGAGGAATTTTAAATTGCCATCATTGAATTCCCATACGAACGCGGCGAAGTCCGTCAACGCCGCGCCGGTGCCGAATTTCATGAACAACTTGCCTTCGCGCACCGCGAACTTGCGGAACGAGCTGCGTTCATAGACGTTGTAGAGTCGTTTGAAATCGGTGACAAAACGCGGGTCGTTGATGACGTCGAGCGAATCTTCGCGGAACGAGCCAGTCTCGGGATCGCGACGATAGACGGCGAACACATCCGCCAATTCCATTTCCTTTTTCAGCCCGAAGCGGACGTTGAAAGCGAAGAGAAATCGGTCATCACCGAGCTGCACCATGTCGCGCGGTGTGCAATTGTGCTGGGTGACGATGCGATCGGCTTGAAGCAGCTTTGATTCGATGGAACCAAATACCTCGGCGCGGCGGGCATCGAGCTTGGCCATGCGCTCGTGAAGGCTCTCACCCTGCACCGTTAGGCGTTGGCGGATGATCTCATACGTCGCACTGCCAAGAGCCTCTGCGGCACCGTCTGCTTTGGGGGCATCGGCAACGGCAGCGGTGGTGCTTGGCTTGTTAGGATCTTCGGACATGGAGCGGGGAATTCACAGGAATCCAGCGGTGACAACGGGACGACCCGACACGCGGCAAGGCGAACTTATTTCACATCCAACACATCCGATGCCTTTGCATCTGCGAGACCAACATCGCGAGCGGTATCCATCGCGCTGCGAAGAATGTTTTGCAATGCGCTATCCTTGCTGCCGGCGATCATGCGTGTGAGCAGTGCCGCGATGGTGAGGTTTTTCAAATCCTCACTCTTGATGCCGAAATCGTCCACCCATTGCGAGAGGCGCGCCTTGAATTGCTCGGGCGAGCCGCCATCGAAGAAGGTGTTTTTGATATCGGTAAGAGTGGTGCTGTTTGCCATCATGCGGTCCACTGATTTGCCACGACCGACGGAGCGAACAATTTTCTCGAAGAAATCATTCTCACCACCCACGATGTCGATCTTGGCGTGCTTGAGCGCCTCGCCGACGAGGCCGGAATGAGCGGCGGCAATATCGCGCTCGACGTGGATGGCAGCGAGTTCGACGTCGCGATCTTTGTTGAGGCGGAGGCGGAATTCTTCGTGCTGTTGGCCCGCATCGTGGAGAAGTTTCATTGCCTTGGCTTTTTCCTCGATGGACTTCGCTTCAGCGCTGCCCTTGGCTTCGATGCCGGAAGCAATCGCCGCTTCGTTTTCGCGGACGGCTGCGGCTTCGGCGAGACGGGCATTTGCCTTCGCGACGATGACTTTCGCCTCGGCAAGTCCGGGGGCGGCTTCATGAGCTGCCATGCCTTCGGCTTCTTGCTCCATGGCGTGGCGTTTTTTATCGCTGGCGAGAGACTCGGCTTCGGCCATCGTTTGCATGCGCTCAGCATCGCGCAGGGCGGCTTCGCGACCAGCTTCGGCAGCGGTGACGAGTTTGATTTTCTCGGCTTCGGCGATGTTTTTCTGGGCTTCCTTCTGTGCTTCCGATGCGACGACTTTTTCGACCTGATCTTTTTTCGCAAGCATCTCCGCTTCGATCAATGTGACATCGCGCACGCGCTCGGCGGTCATGCGGGCTTCGATGTTCGTCTTCTCTTCCTCTTGTTGGACTACAGCCTTCTGCTCGGCGACGACAATGGCACGCTTGCGCTCCACCTCCACAGCGGCTTCGGCGACTTTGACTTCCTTGTCCATCGTGGCCAGCGCGACAGTGCGCTCGCGACGAACGCGGGCTTCTTCGCCCTCCTGAATGGCTTCTTGTTCGAGGCGCTCCTTCTCCTTGCGGACGGTGTAGCCGCGCTCTTGCACCGCGCGGTTCATGTCTTCCGTGCGCAGGTGGATGGCCTCCTCCGTTTCGAGGCGCTTCGATTCCACCTCGCTGCGGCGGGCCTCGATGACTTTGCGCGACTCCGCTTCTTCGTTGGCGCGGATTTCAGTGATGGCACGGTTTTGTTTTGCGGTGTCTTCTTCGTTGCGACGGATTTGCTCGCGCTTGGCGATGTCTGCATCGGCATTTTCCTTCTCGACCTGCACCTGCGCGCGCTGGGTGAACTCATTCGCCACCACGCGCTCGCGTTGAGTGATCTGGGTGATCTTCTTGATACCTTCGGAATCGAGAACGTTGTTCGGATCAAGATTTTCGAGCGGGGTTTGTTCAAGGTAGTCGATGGCGACATCCTGAAGCAGGAAGCCATCGAGGTCCTTACCGATGGTGGTTTGGATTTCATCTCGAAAACGCAGACGCTCGGTGAAGAGTTCGTGGAACTCCATTTGTTTGCCAGCGGTTTTAAGAGCTTCGGAAAATTTCGCCTCGAAGAGTTCACGAAGCTGGCCCATATCGGATACCCGCTCAGGAGTCAGCATCTGCGCTACTTTTCGCACACTATCGGGTGTGGCATCGACGCGGATGTAGAACGCCACCGTGATATCGGCGCGGATGTTATCCTTACAGACCAGACCATCTTGTCCCTTACGAGCGATCTCCAGTTTTTTCACGGAAATGTCCATGACGTGGTAGCTCTGCAGCAAGGGCACACGGACCATCCAGTCGAATGATACTTTCAAACCACCCCATCCGGTTTTCAATCCCGCGCGGCCTGGCTGAATTTTGCGGATGCAGAGAATCAACATTAATCCAATGGGAACCAGGGCGACGAGGATGACAATGATAACAATCCAAGTTACAGGATCGAGTGCTAGTAAAGTATCGGCAACTTTCATGGAAGTCAGGAAATGATTACCGACATGTTCTGTCAAGAGGCATTTTGGTTGGGAATGTTACAGCATGGTTCATTTAAGATGGATGAGTAGCATGCGTGCTGACGCATTCTCTTCTTGTTGCATCAGGCTGATGGGATATAGGTATTTTTTGCATTGAAAAGAACTGTAAATTCACGCCTTGAACCTCATCATGAGAAAAATTTCCATCACGATTTTGGCTAGCATTGTACTTTCAGCATTCGTTTATGCGGAGGCGATGCCAAATCCGCTAGTCCCCTATCAAGGCACGAGTAACAAGGGTGTGGACTGCAGCACTCTCAAAGGAAAAGTAATGGCCGGTTACCAAGGCTGGTTCAATTGCAGAGACGATGGTGCCGATCTTGGCTGGACGCACTGGGCGCGCGATCGTGCGAAGCACTTTGCCCCGGGAAATGTCACCGTCGATCTATGGCCAGACATGACAGAGACCACGCCAGCGGAGCGCTATGCCACCGGCTTCAAATTGGCGAATGGTGAAATGGCATACGTATTTAGTTCTTACAATCGCGCAACAGTGTTGCGGCATTTTCAGTGGATGACGGATTACGGCATCGATGGGGCCTTTGTGCAACGCTTCGCCAATGGGCTAAGAAATGAATCCACACGACATCATAAAGATGTGGTGCTTTCGAGCTGCCGCGAGGGTGCGAATGTCTATGGCCGTGCCTACGCCCTGATGTATGATCTCAGCGGATTGCGAGCTGGCGATACGACTCGCGTATCGGATGATTGGAAAATGCTGCGTGACAAGATGCACATGGGCAAGGATCCCGCTTACTTGCATCATGAAGGAAAGCCTCTCATCGCGATATGGGGTATTGGTTTTAATGATGGACGAAATTACACACTCAAGGAATGCCGAGCGCTTATCGAATTTTTCAAAGCCGATGGCTGCGCCGTTATGCTCGGAGTACCCACGGGTTGGAGAGAGAAAAACCGCGATGCCGTGAACGATCCTGCGTTCCATGAATTATTAAAACTCGCCGATATCATCGGTCCTTGGACACCGGGGCGCTACACCACTCCCGCGAAAGCGAGTGCTCATGCGGAAAAATACTACCCTGATGATATAAAGTGGTGCAGTGATCATTCAATCGATTTTCTACCGGTCGTATTTCCCGGATTCAGTTGGCACAATTTAAAGCCGCAAGATCCGTTAGATAAAATCCCCCGACTCAGAGGCGAATTTTTGTGGACTCAATTTGCCGCTGCAAAAAAAGCCGGTGCCGCTATGATCTATGTCGCCATGTTCGATGAAGTCGATGAAGGCACTGCGATCTTCAAATGCACAAACAATCCGCCCGTGGGCCCTAACCGATTTCTCACCTACGAAGGACTACCCAGTGATTATTATTTATGGCTAACAGGCGAAGGCGCCCGCCTGCTCCGTGGTGAGCGGTCGATGCAGACATCTCGGCCTGAACGCCCCCAAAAAGAACAAAAACAATAATATTTCATGAAAAATAGACGACAATTTATTCAACTATCCGCCAGTGCTGCTGTAGTAGGAACACTGGGAGCGCAACAGTCATCCTTCTCGCCCGCTGGCAAGCTGCGCAAAGTGTGGATACTGTCTGATCTGCATTCCGGCCTTGTGGAAGGTGGTAAGGATGGCGCCGAATGGTTTTCCCTTGCCTGCAAGGACATGCAAAAGGAACATTCCGATATTGCCTATGCCCTGACGCTGGGCGACATCACTCATGGTGGCAACGAACAACAACTCAAGAACTACATCACCACACGGGATGGCAGCGGCATCCGCACTTGGTATGAAGTAGCGGGTAATCATGAGTATCATGGGGGCAATGCGGATTTATACATCAAGTCAATTCGCAGCACTGATCCGTACGCGGTGGTCGATGGCAATCTTGTTTGGATCTTTCTCTCTGATGAAAAGGCAGGCGTTCCGGGAGAACTCACGCCGAAAAGTTGTGACTGGCTCGAAGCCGAACTCGCCAAGCACAAGGGCAAGAACATCATTGTCTGTTCTCACCAAGGGGCAAAGGACACCACCTTCCGCACCGATAATGCCCAGCGCTACCTCCACCCTGCTGACCGCATTGCTGCGATTATGGCCAAATCGGACATCGCACTTTGGCTCAGTGGGCACGAACACCACACTCCTTACAGCGAAAAGCACATCGCGCGCGTCAGAGATACAACCTACATCAATGTCGCCTCGATGAGTCACGCCTACAAAACGGGTAGCAGTCAATCATGCTTGCTGGAATTTCAAGCGGGAGCCACACAGATCATCGCGCGACGCCGTGAGCATGACACGCAGAAATTCATGCCGCAATTTGAAGTGATCATCCCCTTGCGGCATGCAATTGAGTTAGCTTGAAAGATACGAAAAATGAAAATCCTCTTCATCGCAGTTTTCACGCTCGTAATTTCGTCTTTGAAGTTACTCGCTGCGCATAAGCCCAATATTCTAATACTAATGGTGGATGATATGGGCTATGGCGATGCGAGTTGCTACAATTCAAAATCGAAAATATCGACTCCACACATCGACCGAATCGCCAGAGAAGGCATTCGCTTTACCGATGCCCATGCACCAGGCCCGTTCTGCCATGCGTCGCGCTATGGGCTGATGACTGGACGTTATCCCTTTCGCACTGATGTTTCAAAGTGGACGAAACAACCACTCATCACCGAAGGTCAGATGACCATCGCCTCATTGCTCAAGTCACAAGGGTATCGCACTGCAATGGTGGGAAAATGGCATCTCGGCTTTCAGGAAAACGGTTACGATCAGCGCATGTCAGGCGGTCCCATTGCGCACGGTTTTGATACTTTCTTCGGCTTGCGAGCGTCCACTGATATTCCTCCCTACTTTTACATTCGCGGTGATCGCGCCGTCTTACCACCAACAGAAAAGATCGCAGCGAACCAATCAGAGGGTTGGTCGCCAATCCAAGGCGCATTTTGGCGCGCTGGCGGCATCGCACCTCACATGAATCTCTCCGAGGTGCTTCCCACCCTGACCAATGAAGCCATTCAATTCCTCAACTCTCAAGCCGCGGCAAATCAAGACAGTCATAAACCGTTTCTTCTCTATTGCGCTCTCACGGGCCCGCACACGCCATGGTTGCCCGAGCCCTTATTTCTTAACCAAAGCACTGTCGGAATGTACGGCGATTTCACGATGATGGTCGATGCCGAAATCGGACGCATACTTAGAGCTTCCTGAATAACGCGAAAAGCCTTTAGCTATCAATCGATGCTGGCATGATTGCCTCACACAAATGCACGGAATTGCACATTTCGTCGCAAAAATCCGTGCACCTCTCACGTAACAGAGTGGCATGTATCGTGCACAACC
>CAMCXS010000025.1 GCA_945883495.1 Akkermansia muciniphila | reverse complement strand
GCACAAAGGATCAGGCGAGACAGGAGTTTTGGACATTTCCGGTCATTCGCCTGGAGGATGGCGCGTCCGTCCTACCCGCAACATATGTGAACCCGCATTCTCTTTGTGTCTTCGTGGCTTTGTGCGAAGCATCCATTTCCGCTTTTAGGGTAATCCACCCGCTTGGCGTAGCCTCCGTGGGCGTAGTTGTCGTCGTAAGCGGGCTGCAGTTGGAGGATGACATCCCGATCTCCAGGGCGGAGTGGGACCCGGAAGTTTGGCAGCGGTTCGCGCAAGGAAATCGGATAGACTTCCCACCTCAGGGTGTAGGCGCGATGCACGCAGACGAGCGGAAGCTCGCGGTGTTTGCCGGGAAGTTGATCCACGGGCACGCTGACGATGTGCTCGCCGCCCCGGAGCAAATCGATTTCCACAAGATTCGCGCCTCCCGCGATGTAGGAATTCCTTCTCGCGACGTAACGGGGCCGATTGCTCGGGGCGTATTTGTTCGATCGAGGCCGGGGAAGGGACTCTTCATGGCTCGGTTATTCTAGCTGCACTTGAAGTCTGTCTCCAGCGGCTTTTGGATTGAGGGGCGCCGTTACGAAATCGGCTCGTCCAGCACCGGTGGCGTGGTTTTTCCCCGTTGGGTGGCGAAGAACAGGGCGACGCAGCCTCCGATGATGCCCAGCGCGATCAATGGCGCGATGCGCAGTTCCGGTTTTCCGGAGGCGAAGCCGCTTTGGATGCGGGCGACGAGGAGGAGCAAGCAGACCAGCGCTCCGGCGATTGGGATTACGGACGGGATCTCAAAGCCGCCATGCGGTTCATTGGGGCGCCGTTGCAGGATGACCAGGGCGGTGTTGACGATGACGAAGACGGTGAGGAGCAACATCACGGTGGCCTCGGCCAATTGCTTCACGCTTCCGCTGAGAATGAGCACGGTGACGATGCCGCACAGAACCAAGATGGCGAAGTGCGGCGTCCGGCGCGCCGGGTGGATGGTTCCGAGAAAGGCCGGCAGCAGCGACTGGCGGCTCATCCCATAGAGCAAGCGCGACCCCATGATGTAATTTAACAACGCGGTGTTCCCGACCGCGAAAATCGTGATCGTCAGGTAAACGCCATCGATTCCGTTGAACCACGGGGCCGCCTTTTTGGCGACATCCATGAGCGGCGTCTTGCTGGCGGCCAGTTCCTGCCAGGGGACCACCGAGACGGCGGTGACGGCCACGGCCAGGTAGACCAAGGTGGCCACCACCATGGCGCCGACCAAGCCAAAAGGGATCGCTTTGCGGGGATTCTTCACTTCCTCGCTGACGTTGAGGATGTCTTCAAACCCGATGAAGGAGAAGAAGGTCAGAACCGCTCCCTGCAAGACCAAACCCATGCCGAGGCCGGAACCCGCGCCGCCGCTGGCGGTATCGTGCGCCGTTTCCAGATAATTGACACCGCCCCAAAACCGGAGGCCGACGAAGATGATGAAGAGGAGCCCGCTGACTTCGATGACCGTGCAAACGATGTTCGCCCGCATGCTCTCCTCGATCCCCCAGAAAACGAGAAGCCCGATGAGGGCGACCAATCCGATGGCCACGAGCTTGATCGGGAGCGCGGCTGGGATGGCTTTGTCCAAGTTCTCCGCGATGAGTTGCGCGCCCGTGGCCATGCTCGTCAGTCCGCTCATGGTGACGGAGAGGCCGACGACGTAACTGAGCAACGGCCAGCCGAAGGCCCGGTGACTGACATACGCGGCCCCACCCGCTTTCGGAAATCGGCTGCCGACGCTGGCGTAGGACAATCCGGTGAGCAGGGCAGCCACCATCGCGAGGAGGAACGCGGCCCAAACGGCGTTGCCCAGTTGTTCGGCGGCCCGGCCGATCAGCCCGTAAATGCCCGCGCCGAGCATCGAACCCAGGCCGTAGAAAAGCACCTGCCAACCGTTGATCGTCTGGGCGAGCCGGGGAGGTTCCGGAGGATTGGAAGCGGGAACTGGCATGTGGGGTTGTTAGCCGAGGAAACCTCGTACGCCAAGCGGGCTTTCGAAATTGCCCGAAGAAAGCGCTTTTCACGCAGGGGCCACTCCGGCAGCATGGGCCCTCCGTGACCATTCTGACCTTTCTCTTTTTCACCGCACTCGTGGGGGTGCTGACTTGGTGGCTGACGCGCAAAGACGACGACGCGAGCTCCACCGGCTATTTCCTGGCGGGCCGATCGCTCACCGGCGGCTACATCGCGGGATCGTTGCTGCTGACGAATCTTTCCACGGAGCAGTTGGTCGGGCTCAACGGGGCCGCGTATCAGGATGGAATCTTGGTGATGGCGTGGGAAGTTCTCGCCGCGGCATCGCTTGTGGTCATGGCGGTTTTCTTTCTACCCAAGTATTTGCGGAGCGGGATCGCGACCATTCCCCAGTTCCTCGAAGAGCGGTTCAACGGGACAACGCGTTCCCTCACCAGTCTCATTTTCATCGTGGCCTATGCCGCCATTTTGTTGCCGATGATTCTCTACACCGGCGCCACCGGGATGCGGGACATTCTCGATCTCGAAGCGATGACCGGGATCAAAGACGATACCGTGCTGCTTTGGACCACGGTTTGGTTCATCGGTATCGTGGGATCCGTCTACGCGATTTTCGGCGGGCTCCGCGCGGTAGCGGTTTCGGATACCTTGAACGGTTTCGGGCTCCTCGTCGGTGGCATTCTCATCACCGTCCTGGCGCTCAACGTGGCGGGCGATGGCAATCCGTTGTCCGGACTGGCGGAGGTGAAGGCGGCGCATCCAGAAAAGTTCGTCTCGCTGGGTGGAGACAAATCCTCCGTCCCTTGGCACACGCTGTTCAGCGGCGTGGTCCTGCTCAATCTCTTCTACTGGACGACGAATCAGCAGATCATCCAACGCGCTTTCGCGGCCAAGAACCTGGCGGAAGGGCAGAAAGGGGTGCTCTTGGCGGCCTGCTTCAAAGTGCTCACGCCGTTGATTCTGATCCTTCCCGGGATCGTCGCGTTGCACCTCTACGCGGACGAGGTGACGCAACCGGATCGCGCCTACGGGATTTTGGTCCGTCATGTGTTGCCGGACTGGTTGACCGGATTCTTCGCGGCGGTGGTCGCGGGGGCGATCCTCAGCTCCTTCAACTCCGTCTTGAACGCGACGGCGACGCTCTTTTCGCTGGGCGTCTACAAGCACCTTATCCAGCATGATCAGGTCGACGACCAGCGGGTGATCAACAATGGCAAACTGGTGGGCACGGTCATCGCGGTTCTTTCAATGTGCGCCGCGCCGTTCCTGGCCGGACAAACCAGCATCTTCGGGTATCTCCAGAAGATGAACGGGCTCTATTTCATCCCGATCTTCTCCGTGGTCCTGGCGGGATTGCTTTTCAAACGGGCCACGGCGGCAGCGGCCAATCGCGCCCTTGTAGTCGGCTGCGGCATCCTGCTGATCGGCTACTTTGTCCCTCCATTTTCGACTTGGACCGCGGCGACGTCGGCGAACTTCCATTTTCTCGGTGCCGTGTTCGCCCTGCTCATGGGGTATCAATACCTGATGGGGCGCCTGGCGCCCTCGGGTCCAGATTGGGTGCAACGCGACAGCCGGGAAGTGGAACTCACCCCTTGGCGCTGGACCAAACCAGCCGCCGCAGGATTGGTGGCGTTTGTGACTCTGCTCTACCTAATCTTTTCCGGCGTGCCGCAATGAGTGCTAAGCCGATCAGGCGCCTGCTCAAGCTCCCATGCTCTCAAGCTCTCACGCTCTAATCAAAAAGCGGCGGCTCCAGCGCGGTGGCCCAACGCCGCGCCAAGGAGCCACCGCCGGCAGCAACGAAATCGATCGATATCAGAATCAATCTCCAGACCTGGAGCTGATCGTCTGCTGCAAGTCTTTGGCGGCCTGAAGATGTTCCTCGATTACCGCGCTGGTCCGTTGGGCAAACGATTTGAGATCCGGATCCTCGACCTGCTCGGCGGCGCGCTGGAACTTGGTCAGATCTTCCTGGTGATGTTCCACCATGTGTTGCGCGTAGACCCGGTCGAAGTCTTGAACCGAAGTTTTGCGGAATCGCTCCAGCGTCCGCTCTTCCTTGCCATCCAGGGTGGTCGGCAAGGTGGCGTCCTTCTTCTGAGCGAGCTGCTTCAGTTCTTGATTCGCCTTCCCGTGAGCGGTGATCATGTTCTGCGCGAAGTCCTTCACGGACTGGTGGGTGGCTTGGGAACGGGCCAGTTCTGCTGCCTGCACTTCGAAGAGGCCTCCGCGGGCGGCTTCGGTGACGAAGCGATAATCACTCGCCGACAGTTGTCCCCGCTCCTCCTTGGCGCCGCTCCGGCCGGTGCCCGGGCTGGGTTCTTGACGGCTGGGAGAGGCGGAGCGTTCCTCCTTGGTGGTGGTGTCCTCGGGCTGACTTTGCGTCTGCGCCCTGGCAAATTGGGGGGCTGCCAACGCCAGCAAGGCGACCAGCAGCGGCAACGGTCTCTTCAGATCGGTTTTCATAGATACCACCTTGCTTAGCCGCTATCGGGCCAACTCCGGAACGCGCCTTCCACCGGGCTGAGCTCCCGCCGCTTCAGTTGAGGGCCGGGCAGTTCGCAAGGCAGCCGCGCCTCGGAGCTTGCAAGGTTGGGCTATCTGTCAGAAACGCGGCGGCCCAAACGGACCGCGAAAGCCTCCAGGCCCCGAGGGCTGTTGCTGGGCCGCTTTGCGGATGTCTTCCATCTGCTGCGCGTTCAAACCACTCGACGCCAAGGCCGCGTCCGCCGCTCCCGAATCCCGCCGCACCCACGGGCGGTAGACATCGCGGATTGCGTCCGCGCGTTGGCGAGGGTCGGTGACGGTTTGCGCCCAGGCAAAGGCGGCTTCGGGATCGCGCCGCGCCACGTTGCGGGCGAAGTTGGCTCGCGCACCGTCCTGTGCCGGACTTGGGGGCTGTTGGTTCAACCATTCTCCGGCGGCGTTCGGATCCCGGTCGCCCCAGGCGTTCATGATGGTGGAGTAGCGTTCCGCCAGTTTCTCTGGGGAAGCGTTTTCCATGAGGAATTCCGCGCCCTTTCTCGGATCGTTCCGCATCAGGCCCCAACCGGCGGAATCGATGAGGGATTGGCGCTCCCCGTCCGGCATGGAGCGGAGCAGCTTGGTGGTCGCCTCAAAATCGCTGCCGGCCCATTGCCGCATCATCGCGGCCCGAGCTTCTCTGCCGGAAGCTCCGTCCCAACCGGCGGTGGCGTCCAGCAGGCGTTGCCAAGTGGCCGGATCTTTCGCCGCGCTGGCGATTCCCGCAGCCGCCGAGTTGCGTTCATCGATGTCCGTCAGCGCGCCAAACCGGCTCAGCGCCTCATTCATATTCTTGTTCGCCAAGCCGGTGAAAATCATGCCCGACAAGCGGACCGCGTCTTCAGAAAGGCTGCCGCTGTCCCGCTTTTCGGTGTACCATTTCCAGGCCGCCTCGGGATCTTTGCCGGCGAGCGATCCCACCACGCTGAAGTAGAGTCCGTCGGAGCGGGAGGGGTCATCGCTGCTTTCCACCAGCTTATCCACCTCGGCCAACGCCGTTTTCGGATCCGTCTCCGCCAGCCGGCCTAGCAACATGGATTGCATCATCCGTTTTTGGCGCGGGTCTTCGATGGTCCGGCCGACTTCGTCGAGTGCCGCTTTGGTCTCTTCCGGCGAGAGTTCCAGCAAGGGGCCAAACGCGCGGAAAAAGGCGAGCCCGCCAAACATCCCGTCGCGGCCTTGATTGAGCGCCTTCGTGATGGAGTCGATCAGGGCGGGGATGTTTTTGCCGCCATCACTGAGGAGTGAAGCCCCAGGGGGGGACGCGGGGCTCGGACCTTTGCCGTCCAGCGCGGAGGTGCTGGCAAGGGGGCGCGACGGTTGGGCGACGCTCAAAGCGGTGGAAGTGGGCGCGGCATTGGCGGTTCTGCGGACCACCGAGGGCGGCGTGAGTTGGCTTCCCGCGAAGTAGGCACCCGCCACACTCAAGAGCCAAAGAAGAATGACGCCGACGCGAAACTGGGGATTCATGGCAAGGGAAAGTTTGGGAAACAGCGATCCAAAAGACACGCACGAAATTCACGCAGGAGCCATATTGACGGGGCTGGGGAATGCCCCGCATGATGATGGGCCGGTCATGATTGAAACCTTCACTCGCCGTCTGAGTCTCAAAATCCTTTCCCTCGGCGCGCTTTTTGGAGCTTCGCGCCAAGCCCTTGGCGCCGCGGCGCCGGAACTCCAACCCATCGAACGCTGGAATTCGCAGGCCGATCGCGTCTGGCTCGGTGCCGAGGTTTGGGCCAATCCGATGGAAGATTGGCGGCTCGCCGGGGGCTGGGCGGAGTGCCTCACCACTGGTTCCGGGCGCAATATCCATTCCTTGACCCACCAAATGACCAATCCGGCGGCTAGCTTTGCCATGTCGGTGACCATCGCGCGGCCGGAGGGACTGTCGCCCGGCGGCGGCGCTGGGTTCCGGATCGGGATCCGCAGTGATTTGAACGAATACCGGAGCAACTGCTTTGCCAAAGGCGGCCTCGACGCGGGTTGGGCCGGGAATGCCCTTTTCCTCGGCGATGCCCGGGCGGATCTGACGGCTTCGCCGGGCGAACTGCGTCTGATCCTGAGCGGCGATGGCCAAACCCTGACGCTGCGGGCGGAAAGCCTGGATGGCGAAGCCTTGGGCTCCGTGAAGCTGGCTTCGGAATCGCTCGCCGGAAATGTTGCCTTGGTCAGCCAGTATTCCGGGCCGCCGAAACGCACCGAGGAGCCGGGCTACCGCTTTCGCGATTGGCGGGCGGGGGGCGAGGCGTTCACCATCAAGCCGGAGCAGGTGTTTGGGCCGATCCTGTGGTCGATGTATTCGTTGAGCGATACCCGGGGGGCGGAAGGCTTCGTCCTCAAGCTGAGTGCCTTGACCCCGCCGCTCGGGGAAGAGGACGAGACGGCGGTGGAATTGCGGGTGCAACGCAAAGGCCAGTGGGAATCCCTGGGCACCGCGGAGCTGGACCGGGACGCTTGGGTGGCCACTTTCCGGATCCCGCTCTGGGAGGCGGAGGCGGCAGTGCCGTTTCAACTGAAACTCGGCGACGCGGAATGGTCCGGGACCATCCGGGCGAATCCCGAGGGGCGTCCGCTTCGGCTCGGGGCGTTGACGTGTCAAAACGACTACGCGTTTCCCTATGCGCCGGTGGCCCAGAATTTGGTCAAGCTCGACCCGGATTTGCTCTATTTCTCCGGGGATCAGCTTTACGAGAATCACGGTGGATTTGGGATCATCCGCGAGCCGGCGGAACCCGCGATTCTCAACTATCTCCGCAAGTTCTATCAGTTCGGCTGGGCGTTCCGGGAAGCGATGCGGGACCGGCCCACGCTGTGTATTCCTGATGATCACGACGTGTTCCAAGGAAATATCTGGGGAGAAGGCGGAGCGCCGATGCAGGGGATCGATCAGAGTGCCTCTTCCAAGGGCGGATATCGCGAACCGGCGCGCATGGTGAACGCCGTGCATAAAACCAACGCGGGGCATCATCCGGATCCATTTGATCCCAAACCCAGCCTCCAAGATATCAGTGTCTATTATGGCGAAGTGCTCTATGGCGGCGTCAGCTTTGCCGTGATCGCGGATCGCCAATGGAAGAGCGGCCCGGAACACGTGGATACCGGCTCGGGCCGCGCCGATCACGTGGAAGATCCGGCCTTCGATACCGCTACCTTGGACAAACCAGGCTTGATCCTGCTCGGCGAGCGTCAAGAAGAGTTCCTCCGGCGCTGGAGCGAAGATTGGCGCGGGCATACCATGAAGGTTTTGCTCAGCCAAACGGTGTTCTCCGGCGTGGCGACCCATCACGGAACCCATGACGGCTATCTCAAGGCGGATCTCGATTCCGGAGCTTGGCCGCAAACCGCGCGCAATCGTGCCATTGATCTCATTCGACCTTCGATGGCGTTGCATATCAACGGAGATCAACATCTCGCCAGCCTATCGCAATACGGCGTCGAGAAGCAGCGGGATAGCAACTGGTCCTTCTGCACCCCCGCGATCGCCGCTGGATACCCGCGCTGGTGGCGTCCTGACGAAGTTGGAATGCCGTGCCAAAACCGGCCGGCCCATGGCCTCGATTTCACGGGGGAATATCTCGATGGTTTGGGCAACAAAGTCTACGTCTACGCCGTCGCCAATCCCGAGGTTGGCACGGAGAAAAACCGCTATGCGCTGGCCCATCAAAAAGGGAGCGGCTTTGGGTTGGTGGAGATCGATTCCGCAAAACGGACCTACACGATCCACTGCTATCGTTTCCTTATCGACGCCACGGACGGGAAGCCGGGCAACGAATATCCGGGTTGGCCGGTGACGCTGTCCCAGGTGGAGAACCGCGGTGAAAATGTGTTGTAGACCCGGATGCGGCGCTTCCGTTACTCCGCGAAGCGCTTCCGGAAGCTGTGGGAGAGGCGTTCGAGCCGTCGGTCCACGTGGCGCCGGATCAGTGCGAGCTGGGCATCGAGCCGGCTCCGGCCAGGGCGGGGGAGGCGTTGCAAGTACTCCGCGGCGGCGCTGGATTGCCGGGCCGGATGATCCGGGGCCAGCCAGACGGCCATCTGGCTGCAATGCTTGCCGATGATATAGGCGGCCGGATGGAGGCTGTCGATCACATCCGCGATCCCTTGGAAGCGTTCGTTATCACAATCCGCGTAGTCGCCTCCCTCGGGCTTGTAGTCGTGGAATAGGACGCAGCCACAGTGTCGGACGCAATCGAAGTCAAAGAGGACGTCGCGCCAGTGATGACTGCCGTCAATAAAGGCGAAATCGAACTCTTGCGTGCCGATGAAGCCGCGTTTGGCGGCGTTGTATTGCCAGCCCACGTCCCCTGGGGCTAGGTAGGATTCGATCTTGCCCTCCAGGCCAGTGCTTTGCCAGATTTCCCGGGCTTTGCGGCGATAGGATTCAGGGCTTTTCTCGATGTCGATGGTGACGACGGAATCAGCGAATTGGGCGAAGAAGGCGGCGGAAACCCCATGACGCGTCCCGATCTCCAGGATGCGCCGGGGGCGCAGGGCGGTCAGGACTTCCGCGAAGGTTTCTTCTTGGTCAATGGCGCTGCCCTCGGTGATGTCTCTCCCGAAGCGCGTGCGCAGTGTTTGGCAGAAGGAAGCTGCGTTGGAGTCGGACGAGGCGGTCATGGGCGGCGGAGACTCATCGCCAGATGGTCGCGTTCGGTCAAGCAGATCATGGGCTCGTGCGACGGTGGGCTAGTTCCACGGCTTCGTAGGCGCCACGATACCGCCCCGTGGCTGCCAATCGCAGAATCGCGTCGAGATACCCTCGCAAGAGATCGTCTTCCCGGAGCAGGAGATCCAACGTGGACAACACCTCCGGGAGGGTCCGGCATTCCACGGTCCCATCTCCGATCTCCCCGGAGCGAATCGCTCCCCAAGCTTCGTGCCCGCCGACGCGCCGGAGGAAGAGCTTCGGGATGGGATAAAAGGCCAGTTCACTCGGTTTCGTCAGCAGCAGATCGCTGGCTCGCATGAGGAGGTTCGTGGTGTAGACGGCGGGGAAGGTCTGCTCGTGGTGGAAGAGGTGGATGCCGCGAACTTCCTGGCGGAGCGCTGCTTCGGCAAAGTCGCGCGTTTCGTTCCAATCGGTGTGCAGCGTGAATTCAAGTCCGGCGCGTTCCAGCACTTCCGAGATCTCGTCCCGCACCCGCGGATGGTGACCGGTGTTGAGAAACAGCACGGCCCGGCCCTCACGGAAAAGGGGAGCGCAGTGGCGCAGGATCGCGATGGTGATTTCCGCCTGCACCCCGGCGCCGCCGATGGAAATCAAGAGCCGCCTGGGGGCGCCGGAATCGATCCGCCGGAAGCGGGCCGCGCTGTCGTCCTCCAGGTGATGGACGAGCTCGTGATCAACGTAATGTCCGGTGAGACGGAGACTGGAGGCGGGCATGGGCCGGAGCGTCTGGCCAGGGCGTCCCATGTCTTTGAGGAGCCGGTAACCCAGGTAGGCGGAAGGGGACTGCACGGTGTGAACCGCGCCTTCGGCCAGGTGGAGGGCAAGCGGCCAGTTGTCGGGAATGGCATTGACGACGTGGTGCATCCCAGCGTGCAACGCCGCTTGAGCAGCCCAGGAATGCGTGCAAACCACCGGCAACTCCGGCGCCAGTCCGCGAAATACCGGAGCCATGAGGCGGCACAACTCGCGGTCCCGGGCATTGTAGTCGAGCGCCCGGAAGCCTTTGCTGGTCAGAGGCTCCCAATAAAACCGGTCAAAGAGCGGGATGGTCCGCGAAAGGCGGCAGCCCAGATTGTAGAGGCTTTCCAGATGCTCAATGACTCCCGCGCCGGGCGTGCCGGGAAGCGAAAGAAGGTCCAGCCAAAGTGGCCGCAGCCCAAGCGCCCTCGCCGCCGATGCCATGGCCAGGGCGATGCGGTAATGACCATAGCCCATGCGCAGGGTGGCGATGAGGACGCTGGATTCAGCGGAAACCGGTGCCGGTTCGATCTGTTTGGGATCCAAGGTCAGAACGTCCAGATCCACTAGGTCCTTCAAGCAAGGCTCGGGACGGTAGGAAAGCGGGTAAACCGCCGCCGGATCAAAATGGAAGCGGCGCGCATAGGCTTCCCGGCGCCGAATGGCGCTGCGAACGACGGAGGGCCGGACGGGATTGCCAAAGATCTCCATGGACGGTGCTCCGTGCTGAGCGGTTCCCGCCTTCTGTTGATGCCAGATCCGCGGAGCTAGACTGGGCTCGCGGCTCGATTGTATCCTTTCGTTCCGCAAAGGCAATGAGCTTTGGCGGTGGCCCCCCTCAGGCAACGACAATCACGCATCAACGCGCGTGCAGCGCGATCAACGCGCCAGCTCGACGTCGCCAGCCGGCGTCGCGGTTCCCGTAACCGGCGTGATCGGCACACTGCCCGTCTGCCGGGTCAGCGCCGTGGCGGCTGCCGGAGTGTTCCGCTTGGCCTTGGCGATGACTTTGGCCGCTTTCTCGTCGGCGCGCTGCTTGGCCCGCGCGGCGGTCTCCAAGGCGCGTTCCACGGCGCGTTGATCTTTGGCGTTGGTCCGTTCGGCGCGCGTCTTCATTTCCTCGCGGCTGGCGCGATACGGCGCGTTCAAGCCGAAGGTCTCCCACAGGGGCGATTCCTCGTCCAAAACGGATTTGAGATCCGCGATGGTGGCGCGGATGCGGCGGTGCAACCGGTTCATCGCCTGGGTCCGGGCCTGACTGAGGATGGGCTGGTTCAGCTTGTTCGCGGCCACGGCTTCCGTGGCGGTCTTGAGCGCCGCCAAAATCGCCTCGGCGCGTTTCAGCGTCACGTTGAGCTCCGCATTGGAGTGGTGCGGGTTCTTCTTCAGATAGTCCGCGATGTTCGTGATCAGCGTGGTGCGGCCTTCGCGCGTGTCTGGAATCGCGGTCGATTTTCCGGTGAGGCCAATGACCGTCCAGCGATGATTCCAAGTGTTCCCGAAATGGACCCGGAACACTTTGGTCGCGACTCCTAAAAACGCCTTCCCCTCGGCGTCCGCCGCCTCCAGCGCCGGAGTGAGCACGGTGACGCGCGCGGTGACATTCTCATGGAAGGCGACCTCCGTCGCTTTCGCCGCGGCCAGGGCTTCCACAATGGGACCGGCATCCCGCATCACGCCGATGGCGGCGCCATGTTTCTCCAGCCCGCTGACCAGCTTCGTGGTGATGGGTTCGATTCCGTCGTATTTCCGGGAAAGGACGTTTACGGCCATGTTGATTGTCGTTTGTTGCTGTAATATTAATCTGTGCCAAATATTAGATCCTTCAAACGATCTGTATAGTAATTTTGCTCATTTTTCTAAACATGCTCAAGATCTGCTGCTCCCCGCTTGATGAGCGGCGAGATTGAAGTGTGATCCTTTTTATGCGAGCCGCAGCGCAGAGCTCATTGGGAATCTTCCGTATATTTGCAGCGTCACGGAGAGCTGAATGAATATCTCCGGCGAGTTTCAAGAGCCGGGGAACGTTGGATGAATGTCTCCGGCGAGTTTCGAGAGCCGGGGAACGTTGGATGAATATCTCCGGCGAGTTTCAAGAGCCGGGGAACGTTGGATGAAGATCTCCGGCGAGTTTCGAGAGTCGGGGAAAGGTGGATGAATATCTCCTGCGAGTTTCGAGAGCCGGGGAACGTTGGATGAATATCTCCGGCGAGTTTCGAGAGCCGGGGAACGTTGGATGAATATCTCCGGCGAGTTTCGAGAGCCGGGGAAAGTTGGATGAATATCCCCTGCGAGTTTCGAGAGCCGGGGAAAGATGAATGAATATCTCCGGCGAATTTCGAGAGCCGGGGAATGCTGGATGAATATCTCCGGCGAGTTTGCCGTGTCGCGGAAAGGTCCAAAATCCCAAACAACCCGTTGCACCCCACGCCTCCCCCGTTAGGATTCCGCCATGGCCGGGAATGACGGTGACACCAACTTTGAGAAAGCGGAACTGGACAACGACCAGCAAGCGGCGGAAGGATTCGCGGAAGCGGAACGGCGCATCGCCGAGGCACTGCGAACGGGCGCCACGGAGCTGGACTTGAGCCATCTGGGCCTCACCGCCCTCCCGGAAAGCTTGGGTCAACTCGCCTCGCTCCAAGAGCTTGACCTTCGGTGCAATCAGCTGAGCGCCCTCCCGGAGAACCTGGGCCAGCTCGCCTCTCTGAAAAGGCTATATCTCTCGAACAATCAGCTGGTCGCCCTCCCAGAGAGCCTGGGTCAGCTGGACTCGATGAAGGAGCTTTTTCTTCAAGATAACCAGCTGGTCGATCTTCCCGAGAGCCTGGGCCAGCTCGCCTCGTTGGAAAAGTTGTATCTCTCAAGCAACCAACTGAGGGCCCTTCCGGAGAGCTTGGGCCAGCTCGCCTCTCTGAAAAGGCTGTATCTCTCGAGCAACCAGCTGAGCGCCGTCCCAGAGAGCCTGGGCCGGCTTGCATCACTGCAAGAGATTGGTCTTTCGGATAATCAACTAATTAAACTTCCTGAATCTTTTCGAACGAAGGATGGATTGAAGCGGCTGCATCTTCACGGCAATCCAGGGCTCTACCTCTCCGCAGAAGTCCTCGGCCCGACCATGTCTGAGGTTTTCTGGGAAAAGAGAGAGACAGCCAATCCCCAGTCCATCCTCGACTACTACTTCGGCATCATGGCCGGAGCGCGGCCGCTCAATGAAGTGAAGCTTCTCCTCCTGGGCCGGGGCAAGGCTGGGAAGAGTTGCCTCAAGGACGCTCTCTTTGATCGCCCCTTCGATCCCAACAAGAAGGAAACTCCAGGGATCGATATCGAGGTCAGCCCCGGCCGCCTCGAAGCCTCGGCTGGCGACGTGACCGTCCATGTCTGGGATTTCGCGGGCCAGACCATCACCCATGCCACCCATCGATTCTTCCTCACGGAGCGGAGCGTCTACCTCCTGGTGATCGAAGGCCGGATGAATACGCAGAACCAGGATGCGGAATACTGGCTCAAGCTCATCTCGGGCTTTGGGAAGGCTTCCCCGGTGATCATCTGCCTGAACAAATACGACGAATTTCCCTTTTCCGTGAACGAGGTGGCCCTGCGCGCGAAATACCCGGCGATCCGGGCCATTTTGCAGACGGATTGCCAGACCCGGCGCGGATTGGTGGACTTGGACCGGGAGATCCAGGCCGCGATCAATTCCATCCCCGAGGTCCTGCAAAAATTCCCACTGGCTTGGTGGGAGGCCAAGGAACGCTTCTCCGGGATGACGGCGGATTACCTTTCCTTGGACGCGTTCCGCCAGGAATGCAGCGCCCAAGGGGAAGCCGACGCCGATCTCCAGCTCAGTCTGGCCCGGATCTTGCACCAGCTCGGGATTCTGCTCCATTTCAGCGGGGACGATGACCTGAAGGAGATCGCGGTCCTCAATCCGCACTGGGTCACCCAAAACATCTACCGTCTCCTGCGTCTGAAGCAGGGACCGGAGTGCGATGGTACCCTGACGCAGGCGGAAGCCGCCGCCGCGCTGGATGGCGCCAAGGAGGAAGAAGTGGCCTATCTCCTGGGGCTGATGCGGAAGTTCGAGCTCTGCTTCCCCGTTACCGGCCGTCCGGATGTCCTCCTGGTCCCGGATCTTCTCCCAGAAAACCCGGTCCAAAACCTGGGCGATTGGCGGAGCGAACGGCGGGATCTCCTGCGGCTGCGGTATGAATACACCGTCCTCCCAGAAGGCCTCATCCCCCGCTTCATCACCCGCACCTATCCCCTGAGCCAGAATCAACCGCGATGGCGCTACGGCGTGATCCTGGAAACCGACGGCGGCCGGGCGTTGGTCTTGGCGGATAGCGCGGAGCAGCGGATCGACGTCGCGATCGCCGGAGATGCCGATGCTCAGGAACGGATCGCCAAAGTCATCCGGCATCACTTCGCCCACCTCAACGCCCAGTTTGGCGGATTGGAACCGACGGAATGGATCGAAGTCCGGGAATTTCCGGGAAAATACCAACGGGTCGATGCCCTGCTCAAGGACGAGCAGCGCGGCAAACCCTCCATGATCATCACCGACGAGGGGACGGAGATCATCAATCAAAAATCCGAGCTTGACCGGATCAGCTCGGAAACCTCCCGCAAGGAGGAAGGCAAGCGGCTGAAGGTATTTATCAGCTATGCCCACGAGGATACGGACATGTTTGACCTCTTCCGCAGCCGGAACTTGGCGGTGCTGGAAAGTGACAAACTGATTTCCTCCTGGACGGACCGGCGGATTCAGCCTGGACAGAAGTGGGACGAGGCGATCAAGGCGGAACTGGAGAGCTGCGACGTGATGCTGTGCCTCATCAGCACGCTGTTCTTCGCCTCGAAATACATTCGTGGCGTCGAAATGAAACGCGCTTTGGAACGGCAGAAGGAAGGCAAGCTGCGGATCGTCTCCGTGCTGCTGGAGGATTGTCCCGCCTGGGAGCGCAGCGAGCTAAATGTCCTTCAAGCCATCATCCCCGACGGCAAACCGGTCCGCTTCAACGATCGGCGGCCCGCCGATGCCTTCAACGTGGTGGAGCGGAAGCTGGTGGAGATGATTGGGGAGATGTGAGGCCCAGGCGGGAAGGATGGTTCCGTCGCCCGCAACCCTCCGGGTCTTTGCAGGCCTGGGGCCGTTCCGTCGGTGGAGACTGAGGGCCGGGGAACGCTGGAAGAATCTCTCCGGTGATCAACGTGCCGGTGACATCGCTTGGACCATCCAGTTGCGTGGGTTCCGCTGAGCGAGAGCGGCTAACGCGGCTTCTTGATTCACTGGCGCCAGCGTGCTGGAGTCTGGATCGACCCACCAGCCGCAGATCGCCTCCGCCGTTTCCGCCAGTTCCAAAGCGGACAGCAGCGCTGGATCTCCGGTGTCCCACACCTCACACTGCATTTCATCACTGGCAACAACCCACCGTCCAGAGACATCGAAGTGGGCAAAGCGCACCGCTCGTTCAAAATGACGCTCCCGGGCTCCCGCGGCCCCTGTCTTGACGTCCCAGAGTTGCACCAAGCCGTCATAGAAGGAGCTCCGTCGATCGTGAAGATCTCCCGTTGCGGTCAGCAGCAGGTCTCTGGTTGGATTCAAGTGGGCGGAATTGACCGGCCGCTCGTGCTCAAAGACTCGATCCGATGCCTCTCCCGGCTTGCCGAGGACGATCACCGACTGAGGGGATGGCTTCGATACTGAGGGATCGGACAACATCCCGGAAGCAATCCCGTGTTGGTCCTGCTTAGCCAATCGGTCGGGCTGCCACGTCCAGGCGTGAATGACGGGACGTGAAGGTGTGTCGCCATCGCTCTCGCTTTCGGAGCCGCTCCGGGAAGCAATCGCCAGCAGCGGACCGGGAAACACGCGCATGGATTCGATCGTTCCAATCGCATCGTTCGCGCGGGCCACCACTTCGCCAGAGGGCAGGGAGAGAATTTCCACGCGTTCTGCGTTCGCCACCGCCACCAACGGCGATTGGGGGAACCAGGCCACGGCTTGGCCGAACTCAATCTGGTGCTGATGGATCAGTTTGGCAGACTCCGTGGAATAGAAGTTCAAATGAGAATTCGTCAGGATGGCCAACCAAGCTCCATCGGGGCTGAACGCAGCGTCCATCGCATCCGTGAGGTCGCCGTAGTCGATCGGCGGTTGGAGTTTGCGGAGTTTCCAGATGAAAATCTGAGTGTCTCCCCCGGCCAGCAGCCCGCCTTGATGGCTGAAGGCGAAGCGGCGAATGAGATCCCGGCAGCGGACTTTGCACATGGGGCGAGCCTGTTCCCCCTCCGCCTCGGGAAGCTCCCAAATGGCCAAGGAACGATTGTCCACACAGGCACCAAAGCGGGAACCGTTGGCGTCGAAAACTCCATTGGTCAGGCGCCTGCCCTGATTCAACCCCGGACTCGATTGCAGAGTGCCCCTGCCTTGAATCGTTACCAAGTCACCGGTTTCGATGCGGCGTACCTCGGAATCTTCAAAACGGGAAGTCGTGGCGACGTATGTTCCATCCGCGCTGAATTGAAGCTTCATGGTGACGGGGTCTTCGGGCTCAAACTCTGAGATCAGCTCGCCCGAGGCACTCTGGAGGACAATCGAGTCTTCTCCGCTTGCTTGAAAACGGGCGGCCTGATCCGTTACCGGTCCGCCGTAATATCTCTGCGGCCCTTTTCTCATGGCCGCCAGGATGTCTTCCTTGATGCCGGCGTGCCGGGGGTCCACGGGCGGCAATGGGGCTCCAGATTCCGCGGACCAAATCGCGATTTCATCTTCCATCGTGAGTCCGCCATACCAAGCTCCAGTAGAGTCGAACCCTGCATTCGCCAACGTCCCTTCCGGGAAGCTCACGGGAGGAAGTCGATCTTTCCGGGAGGCGACGTCCAGGATTCGAATTTGGTCGTTCGAAGTCTGGACGAGCAGCACTTGATCGTCTGGACGAAATTTGATGGACCATGGGGTGACGCCAAGCGGGATCGGCTCACCGGACTCCAGGGCAAACCATTGGCCGGAGAGCTCCGTAAACAGTCGCTTGTAGGCTGCCCGGGCGTTGGGATCCGAGCGCAGAGCGGCGGCCAGATAAGCGATGGCCTCCACCGAGTTGTCGGCCTTGAATTCCGCGTCTCCGTGGATGTAATCGCTAGTGGATAAGTGTCGCTTGGCCTCATCACGGGCCGTTTCCGCTTCGTTTCGGGCGCGCTGGGCTTCCTGGCGCTGCTCCTCCGCCAGATCCTTCTGTTTTTGGGCGATCGCCGTCTGTTCTTCAGCGACCCTGGTCTGGTCTTCCGCAATCTGTTTCTGTGTTTCAGCCTCCGCCCGGCGGGTTTCCGCCTGTTGATATTGCCAAACGGCCAGGGCTGCCAAACTCAATGCCAAAAATAAGCCACCCGTGATCGCGGTCAGTGTCACTCTCTGGCGATTTCGATCGGCGGCCCGGCTCGCCAGAATATAGCGAGCGTGAAGTTCCGTCGGCGCAGGCAATTTTGTCCCGACTTTGGACAACCAATCGTCAGCTTCCCGGAGCAGGCCACCGCGCAGGAGATAAGCGGGGCTGTGCCCCCGTGTCTCCCATTCCCTGGCGCGGATGAGAAACTTCGTATGCGCTTGGACATGATCCAGATCGGTATCCAGAGCCTGAAATAGCTTGGGCAGATTCTCTTGCTTCTCGTCCTCGGACCGCAGAAAAATATAGTTGAGCTTGGCTAACTCCTGGTGGACTTCCAGTCCGTGAATGTCTCCGCAGACAACGGGAACCATTCGTTTGCCTGAGCTGACCGCGCGCTCAATCTCCTTGGGGCAGACCGCGGATTGGAGTGATTCCGGGCTGATGACAAAGACAAAGGTGTTCGCCGAATCAATCCCCTTGAGGATGGACGTCCACCACTCCTCTCCCGGCTGAATTCCGGACCAGTCAATCCACGGTTCGCGCCCGGATTGTTGGAGTTGAACGTTGAGCCATTTGACGAACTCTTGATCCTTCCGGGAGTAGGAAACAAAAACGTCCTTCCCCTCCTGAATCTTCATTTCCGGCGTCGGCGGGATCTTTGGCAGGCTCATGGAGGGCGGGCTCGCTACGGGAGTTGCGCAGGCAGGAAAACGGATGGGAATTTGCCGGGAATGGCAAAAAGGCTCAGTTTTTCTCCAACGAAAGCCGATCCTAGCGCAACCCAGTCCACGATCAACCCTCAAGAGGTGGAGAGGTGGCCGCTCATGCTCTCACCCAAGGGCGGCCTTTCCACTCGGTGCGGATGCCGCAGAGGTGACGGAGGAAGCCGGTCCATTGGATGAGCTCCATGATGAGGATGCCAGCGGGATGCAGCAAGACGCCCAGCCACGGCTGCTGAAACCGCATAGCCGCCGCGATCCTTGGCAAATAGCCGAGAACGCCTGCGATCAGCAGTAGCTCACGCACAAGCCCGTCCATCCCAGGGACGCCGAGCAGGATCCAAGGTGCGACTTGTCCGCCGATCAAGATCACGGTCATCGGAAGGATAACGCCCGGGGCGCCCAGTCCCTCAGCGGCGTTCTTGAGAAAACCGTTCCAAGTTTGCCGGGTGCTCTGGTACATGCGGCAGGTGGCCAACCCGGAGATATCGACAAGATCCGTGAAAAAGCCGTGACGCCGCAGCTCGCGAGGAAGTTTGACTCCGTCGTGGAATGTGGTGCGAATCGCGGCGTGGCCTCCGCACGTGAAGTAGCTCTCCCGTTTCACCAGCACGAGCTGTCCTACTGCGGCGGCGAGCGAGGGGCTCGGACTCCGGCGCATCGCCCAAACCGGGAGATAGCCTAGCAGGATAAAGTCGATCAGCGGGACGAGGAGTCTTTCCAACCAGGTGCCGGTGAGTTGGCGGGGGACTCCGCTGACCAGGGCGGGTTGGTTCGGGGCGCTCCGGGCATGATCCATGAGGCGGCGCACGGCATCCGGCGTGATCCGGACGTCTGCATCGAGGAACATCAGCCAATCCCGGGTAGCGGCCTCGGCGAGTTGCTGGCACGCGAACATCTTGCCCGCCCAACCGGAGGGCAAGGCCGCTCCGCGGATGAGGCGGAGCCTTGGGTCCGAGGCGGCGAGTTGTTCTGCTTCGGCCGCGGTGCGATCGGTGGAATGGTCATCAAGTACCAGCACTTCCAAGTCGATGTCCCGGGAAGCCAGCACGGAGGCGAGGACTTCGCGGATGTTGTGTTCTTCGTTCCGGGCCGGGATGAGGACGGAAACGCCTGGGGGGGCCAGTTCAGGGCGCGCGGACGGCGCTCTGAAAATCGCCAGATTCACGAAGAACATAACGGCGGGGAAGGCGGCCAGGTAGAGGAGGATACCGGCTATGAGAATCCAAGGATCGAGGCTCACCGTTCGCTGTGATGCAGATTGATTTTCCGGCCGCGAGCGATCGCCTTTAGCGCTCTCCAGGCATCGTAAAGTCCTCCTACGCCTGCCGAGCCGATGAAGAGATCGGAAAACGCCTCGGACCGGCGCGCGATGGAGGCTTCGGCGAGCCGGTCCATGGCTTGTTCGAGCGATTGTTCCAGCCGGGCCAAGGTTTCCCCGCGGGACGCGCCTGGCGCGTGGGTCGCGGCGGTGCCGGCGGAGAGGAGCAACTCCGGTTTGCTCTCTTCCCAGTAGGTCAGCTCCATCGCCAACGGCACGAACACCGTCTCCGGCACGCGCGCGGCGAGGTGGGCGATGCCGCGTTGCAGCCGGACGGGGCGCTCCCGGACGTCGGCAAACCGGCTCTGCGGCGTCAGGAAGAGCATGGACCGCGGACGGCGCAAAATCGCTTCGGCGTGATCGAGAAATCCGGCGACGCCTCGCACGGAGTCGCGTTCGACGCCAAAGAAGCCGAGGGATTTGAAGACGCCATAGCGTTCCAGCATCTCCGCATCGATCGGGGCGTAGGCTTCGCGATTCGGATAGAAGATGGGTTTGATGGCCAAGGCAGCCATGGGATCCCACCAGCTTGGATGATTGCCGTAGATGACCAACGGCCGGTCTTTTGGATCGCTCAAGGATTCGCCGTCAAGGAGGCGCACCCGATGGAAGTGGCGGCGCAGACGCTTGGCGGCGTAACCACTAAACCACCGGGAGAACCACGGGTGAGGAGCCCGGATTTGTGGGCTCGTGCGCATGGCGATGGAGCCCGGGATCAAGCGGCGACCGGGGCCGGTTGATCCTTGTCCAGTGCATCCGCCGCGATCCAACCAGACATGAGCACCATCGGCATGCCAGGCCCGGGGTGGGCCGCGCCGCCGCAGAGGTAAAGCCCCTGCAACTCCTTGCGCCGGTTGTTCGGCTTGAAGGCGCCGCGGAACGTGCCGTGGCTGGCCAAACCGTAGATCGCCCCATTGAGGACGTGGTAGCGGTTGTGGATATCCCGCGGGGTGAGGTGACTTTCGCTGACGATGCGGTCTTCGATATCGCTGAGCCCAGCGGTCGACTTGAGCTTGTCGAGTATGACTTGGCGATAGCTGGGAAGCATCTTGGTCCAGTCCTGGTTGGGACGGAGGTACGGCGTGTGGACCAGAATGTAGAGGGCTTCGCCGCCCGGCGGGGCCACGGCCGGTTCGGTGACGGCCGGAGCGCAGACGTAACAAGTTGGATCGGGCGCCGGTTCGCCTTCTTCGTAGATCGCGTGGAATTCTTCGTCGGGATCCCGGGAGAACACGAAGTTGTGGTGGAGCAGCTCCTCGTAGCGCTTGTTCAATCCGAGGTAAAGGACCACGCCGGAGCAGGCGGGCTCGTAGGGCCGGGCTTTGTCGAAGTCGATCGACAGATTCCCGCCAATCAACTCGCGGAAGGTGCGCACGGAGTCGCAATTCGAAACGACTCGCTGGAACGGCGTCGTTTTACCATCGGCTGTGACCACGCCGGTGACGCGCTTGCCGTCATGGGCGATTTTTTCCACCTTGGTGCCGAGCCGGAATTCGACACCGAGTTCCTTGGCGAGTTTCTCCAACGCGACCGGCACGGCCCGGGTGCCCCCCATCGGATACCAAACGCCTTCCGAGGTTTGCATGTGGGCGATCCCGCAAAGGATGGCGGGCGAGGCATCCGGGGAAGATCCGACATATTGCGTAAAGTGATCGATCATTTGGGCGGCGCGAGCGTCGCCAATGAAGGAACGGATCGACGAGGCCACGGTTTGGCCCATGCGCATCTTCAAGAGATCCTGAAGCAGGCCGCGATCCAGGACGCCGCTGCTGCGGAAAACGTCCATAATGCCGCCGACCGGCTTCCAGAAGAAGAAGCGATCCGAGATACCGTGGAGATCCTGGGACCAATCGAGGAAACGGTTGTATTCGTCCGCCGCGTTGGGATTGCCGGTGAATTCGTTGAGCTGTTGGCCCATGGCATCGACCGCCTTGGTGAGATCGAGCTTGTTGCCATCGGAGAAGAAGCAGCGCCATTGCGGGTCGAGCTCGACCAAATCCATGTGCTCTTCCAGCTTCTTGCCGGCTTCGGAATAAATGCGGCGGAGCACGGAAGGGATGGTGAGGATGGTCGGCCCCATATCGAAGCGGAAGCCGTCTTTTTCCAAGACGGCCGCTTTGCCACCGGCCCACTCATTGCGCTCAAACAGAGTCACCGCATGGCCACGGGCGGCCAATGTGCAAGCAGCCGCCAAGCCACCCAGTCCTCCACCGATCACTGCTGTCTTCTCCTTGTTCATCCGTGATTGCTGTTTTCGTTCGATCGATTGTTCCGCCGTCCTTGAGTGAGGAGATGACGGAGGCTGCCCAGGCGGCTCCAAAGGCCGTTCCCGTGCAATAGATTCAATAGGTGCGTAAACCGTTCCTCGTCTCCAGAAGCGGGGGCGTCAAGGTGCGGGAGCCAGGAGTTCGCGCGACGCGAGCTGATCACCTGAGCCGTGGTCATTTCCAGCAGACCTTCCGCACCGCGGGTGACTCCAAATCCGGAGAGCTTGCGTCCTCCGAAGGGAACCCGGGGATCGGCGGTCGGAACGATGAGATCGTTCACCGTCACGGAACCAGCGGACAGCTGCGCGGCGAAGGCGGAAGCGCGCCGTTCATCGCGGGAAAATACCGTGGCTCCCAAGGCGAAAGGGCAGGCCCGGTCAAGTTCGAGAGCCTCCTGTTCGCTCGTAACTTCTTGCAGCACGGCAATCGGACCAAAGTGATCGTCTTGGCGAAGCTGGGAGGGGCCTGGAACGTGTTCCAGGATCAACGGATAGCGGAAGAGCCCCTCGGCGTCGGACCATGCTCCGGCCAGGACCTTGGCGCCTTGGGCGAGAGCCTCATTCAAGGCTTTGCGCACCCAGGGCGAAAGCTCGGTGATGGGCGCCCGGCGGGAGCGGAAACGATCTTGAAGGGCCGCGCGCAGGTCCCCAGAGACGGCCTGATGCACAAATATGCGACGAGGAGCGATGCAGGTCCTGCCCCGGTTCAAGGCCAGCCCGTAGAGCAGCAGGTCAGCCGCCCGGACCGGATCGGCGTCGTCCAACACATGGACCGAGTCAATTCCAGAAAGCTCGACGGTGGCGGGCACAATGGCGTCGGCGCAGGTTTGCAGGACGGCCCGGCCGGCTGCCATGCCCCCCGTGAGGACCACTTTGTCCGCTTCGTCGCGAATCAGTTGGTGGACGGCGGGCACATCTTCGGGCAGCAGCTCCAGGAGGCCGGTGGGCAGTCCGGACTGGATCAGCAAATCACGAAGAATGGCGAGAGGTTCAAGCGCGCCCGGGGCCGGTTTCGCGAGGACTGCGTTTCCGGCGGCGAGGGCTTGGATCATTTGCGAGCCGGCCAAGAAGAGCGGGTAATTCGAAGGGGCCAGGATGAGGATCACGCCGCAGGGCTCGCGGCGGATCGTGGTGCGGACCCCGCTCAGCCAAAGCGGGCGATCCATGGCGCCGAGTTGACGAGGGGCCAGCAGCCCGGCCGCTTGGGATTCGAGAAACCGGCAGCCCTCCGCCAAGGGCAAGACTTCGGACGTAATCACTTCCGCGGGATCTACGCATCGCACCCGGGCGCTGGCGGCGGCCAATCGGCTGGCATGACGCACCAGCAAGGCCCGCAAGCGAACGATCACCCGCAACCGCTCGGGGACCGAATGTGCCGCCCACTCACGTTGCGCACGTCGGAGGGCTTCCCAGCTCTTCTTTCCGGGAGCAGTCGTGGCGCTTTCTGGGGCAAGCATGTTCAAAAGAAATCAGGCGGCCACGGTTTGTAACGAAGCCCGTGCGGGAATCGAGGCTCCGAAATCGGAGCTCATCAGGTCGGCGGTAATCCGGGCGGACTCGAAGATCACGGGCAGGCCACTTCCGGGGTGAGTTCCTCCGCCCACCAGATACACGCCTTCGAGATCTTCAAACCGGTTTCTCGGACGGAAGTGGAGCATTTGATCCAGGCTGTGCGCCAGGTTGAACGTCGCGCCCCGGTAGATATTATATTGAGAATCCCAATCCGTCGGCGTGATCACCCGTTCGAAACGGATGCGTTCCTCCAGTCCGTGGTATCCGGCTAGTTCCAGGCGCTTCATCAGCATATCGCGGAAGGGCTTGGCTTGCGTCTTCCAATCGATCGATCCGGTATCATGGGTCACCGGCGCCAGAATGTAGAGAGTGGAGCCGTCTGAAGGTGCTAACGTTGGATCTGTCACCGAAGCGTTCTGCACATAAAAGGAAGGATGCTTGCTGAGAACGTGGTGGCGGTCGATCTCGGCGAGATTCTCTTCGTAATTCTCGGAGATAAAGATTGTGTGGTGCGGGATGTCGTATTTTCCCTCGATCCCGAGATAGATCATGAAGGTGGAACACGAAAATTTCTTCGAGGCGATCTTCTTGTCCGTCCACTTGCGACGCAGTTGATCCGGAACCAGTGAAGTCATGGCCCGGGCGAAGTCGGCATTGATGACCAGGGCGTCGCACGCATAGCTTCCCTCCGACGTCACCACGCCGGTCGCCTGTTTGCCTTCAAACCGGATCGACTTCACCGGCTCGCCCAGGTTGATTTCCACGCCCATCTCCCGCGCGATCCGCGCCAACGCCTGGGAGATCGCCGCGCATCCACCGATCGGGTGGAACACGCCGTGCTCGTATTCCAGGAACGACAGAATCGAGAACAAGCTGGGGCAGCGGAACGGCGACATCCCCAGGTATTTCGATTGAAAACAGAAGGCCAGCCGGATCCGTGGATCCTTGAAGAATTTGCGCAGGTAGGAATCGACGGATTGATGCGGATTGAGCTGGGGCAAGGCATCAAGGAGGCGGCGATTCAAGAGATCCCCCCAACCGGAGAACGGACTTTCCAAAACCGGAGCGAAGGTTGCCAGCTTGCGGCGATTCTCCGCCATGAACCGTTCGAACCCATCCGCGTCTTCCGGGGCGATTTTGGCGATTTGCTGCCGCATGCCCGCCGGGTCCGGGGTGGCGTCGATCGAGCCCCCTTCACCAAACATGATGCGGTACTGCGGGTCGAGGCGCTTGAGGTCGAGTTCCTGATGCAGATCCCGTCCGACTTCCGCGAGGATTTTTTGCAGGACTTGGGGATACAGAAAAAACGTCGGACCGAGATCGAAAGTGTAGGGCCCTTCCGTCAAGCTGGAGGTTCGGCCGCCCACGACTGGCATTCGTTCGATGACTCGGACACGAAACCCGCGATTGGCCAGGAGAATGGCTGACGCCAACCCTCCGGGACCGGCTCCGATGATGATGACGGACTTCGACTTGGCGGAACTCATACTTGGCGACTCATTCGATTCGTTCGAAACGGAACTTCAGATCCTAATGCCTTCACTTTCGAGGACCCGGGACAACGCCTCCTCAAGCAGGGCCCGCGCCCGGGCCGTGGAAAGATGAAGAAATGCGTGGATGCGGGCATCTTCCGGGGACCGGTTCTCGCACTCCAAACTGTATTGTTCGAAGGCGGTCAAGTCCGAGAGAAGCTTTCCGAGATGTTGCGGACACTCGCACTGCACGGTGCTGGAGATCCGGGAGAGCTTGGCCAATTGCTCGCGGCTGAAGCGGCGCGGCGGGATCGCAGCCAAACCCGAGGCGCCGTCCAAGGGGAAGGAGGTCGGCCAGCTGGGTTCGGATTGTGCCGCATCGACTTCCGGAGAGGCCGCCAGCCGTAACTCGGCCGCGCGGATCGGACCTCGAATCGCTGTGATGCGGGGCGCTCCCAGAAGTTGGCGCAGTGTCTCTCGCTGCCCGAAGCCGTAAATCAGGATCGCTCGCCGGGCCCCGCAATCGTTGAGCAGGGTGGAAACCGACTCGATGGTTTCCGAAAACAAAGTCGGTGTTTCCACCACAAGGAGCTCGACAGGCCGAGGACTCGGAGGATGCGGCACCGATGCCAGGGAACCAAACATGGCGACGGGCTCCAACCCTTCCAGATCGCCAGCCTCTGCCGCGAACATGCCGCGCAGCGCCTCGCCGACGACGAGAACGGAGCAGTGCCGCTTTGCCTTCGAGACGCTTCCGTTGGTGGAACCGTTGCTGAGCCGCGCCACGTGATTTGAGCGGCCGGCCAGCTGATCCGCTGACAGTCCAGCGATCAAGCCAATCGGGTTGCCGTCATCGACGAGGCCCTTAAGCAGAGTAAGTTTGCGGATGTCTTCCCGGGAATAAAGCCGCCGATGGGTGTCCGTCCGGCCTGGAGAAACAACGTTGTAGCGTTTTTCCCAAGCCCGGATGGTGTGCACGCTTAAACCCGTGAGCCGGGCCACCGTGCTGATCTGGAAACGTTCATCCCTTACCATTCTGTCGAAGTTTCACAAAGTTGGGTCGGCCTATTTCTAGACAAAGAATAGACAAATGCAAACAAATTAGAGCTGGTGTGACGCCGGTTGCAGGATCGTCTGGCCGGGCACGAGATGGCCCGGAAGATCCAAGTCGTCGCAAATCCGGCGCGCCGCCACCTCCGCGGGGATCATCTGGGCGCGATCCACCCGCATGTCGATGCCATCCCAAAAGGGCGTATCGACCCCTCCGAAGTGATAGAGAGAGAACTGCAAATGATGCCGCCGGTATTCTTCGGCGGCGGCTTGGATCAAGCCGGTTACCGCGTATTTGCTGGCGCAGTAGACGGTTGCTGCTTTCATGGGACGAATGCCGAGAATGCCTGGGATGGTCATAAATCGGCCCTTCTTCGCCGGTGCCATGACACGGCAGGCCTCCTTCAAAACGTGAAAAGTTCCCCGGGCATTCACGTTCATCACGTGAAGGAATTCAGGCCCGCCTACTTCTTCGAGCGGGCGAATCAAGCCGACCCCGGCACAGTGGATCACTGCGTCGATGCCCCCAAAACGTTCCACTGCTTCGTCAAAGAGCTCGCGCACGGCCGCCGCTTGGGTGACATCTGCCGCCCGGGTCCAAACGTGACCGGCGGGCAGCCCAGCTGATATCGCGTCGAGCTTTTGTGGAGAAAGCCCCGTCAGAACCAAGGATTTGCCCCTTTCGGCGAGAATTCGAGTGCAGGCTGCTCCGATTCCGCTGCCTGCCCCGGTGACCAAGATTTTGTCGAATCCGTACGGACTGCTCATCCCAGGTCCGTTACGATTGTCCGCAGCCGGGTGATGCCTCTGCGGATGCGAGCCTTGACGGTTCCCAAAGGTGCCCCGAGCGCCTCGGCGGCTTGGCTTTGGGACAGCCCCTTGAAGTAGGTCATCTCGATCACCTCGCGTTGCTCCGGCTTCAATCTCAAAAGTGCATCGCGCAAAACGAGCGACTCCTCCGTGCGCCGCACTTCCTCGACCACGCCTTGATCGGGCCGGAAGGTTTCTGGTGCCTGTTCCACCTGCAGATCGTCCCGCAACTGCGCCCGACGCTGTTTGGAGCGCAGCCGATCGATCGCCCGGTTGCGTGCCATCGTTGAAAGCCAAACCTGCGGCTTCCCGCGGCGGGCGTCGTAAAGCCGACTCTTGTTCCAAACCCCGGAAAATACTTCCTGGGCGACCTCTTCCGCATCGTGCGGATCGTTGAGCACCCGGTACGCCGTAGCGAAGACCAATCCTGAGAATTTCCGGTGCAGCTGCTCAAATGCCGACCGGTCTCCTGCCGCGATTCCTTCCATCAGCGGAGCATCATCGACCTCTCCCGATGGGACGTTGTGTGTTTCACCTGCCAAGTCCATAGGAACCGTTTAGTGTCGCGTCTAAGCTTTGTCCATAGTATTTTAGACATTTTTTCCACATGCTGGACAATAGTTCGACAGCAAAGCTTTTGCCTTTGGTTTTCTCCCGCGTTTCTCTAGCACCGATCATGACTCAGCCCGTCTCCTCAATCGTCACCCACCCAGGTGGGGCTCATAAGGACGATTTTTTGGCTTGTTGCCTGTCTCTGGCCTTTCACCCGGTGGAGATCTTTCGTCGCGAGCCGTCTCCCCACGACCTTGCCGCCCCCGCCGTCTGCGTCGTCGATGTCGGCGGGGAGCACGACCCAGCGCGCCGAAACTTTGATCATCATCAGTTCGACAAGGATCATCCGCCGATTTGTGCCCTGAGTCTGGTGCTGCAAAACCACGGGCTCTACGACGATGCGCTCGCGTTTTGCGAATGGCTGACCACGGCGGAATGGCTCGACGCCCGGGGACCGGTGGTCACGGCGGCGCATCTCGGCGTGGATCGCGATCTGCTGGCCAAGCTGAACTCGCCGATCGACATGACGCTCATCCGGCGCTTCAGCCAAGCCACCGTTCTTAAACCGGGGGAACCGCTTTGGGAAGTGATGCGTTGGATCGGCGAAGATCTGGTTGCCTACCTGGGTTCGCTCCGTGACCGGTTGCGTGCGCTGGCCGATGCAGTGGAATTCTGGAAATTGGAGACGCCCGGCGGAGAGGTTTTCGAGGCGCTCTTTGTGGCGCGCACCGAATTCATGCCCTCGGACCCGTCGTTCGGCTTGGACCGATTCGTTGCCGAACAAGGCGCTGAGGAGCGAGTGCTTGCCCTTGTCTACCCCGACCGGAGAGGGCTTGGCTATGGTTTGTCTAGGTTTCGCGATTCCGCACTTCTAAATTTCGCCCCGCTGGAGGCGGAGGAAGACGTTCACTTCGCCCACAAGCAAGGATTCGTGGCGAAAACTTCGGCGACGTCGCCGGAGCGGCTCAAAGAGCTCTTGATCAAAGCTCGGGGCTTCGCTTCGGCTCCGAAGTGAATGGGTGGAAAAGGTACGGGCCGTATCCCACCCAGGATACGGCCCGTAAGCCACGCGCACAATTCAACACTCTTGAAGAACCCGATCTACACTTGGTGATGGTAGGGGAGAGTTACCTCCACCGAAGTCACGTCGTGGGTCTCGAGAAAATGGTTGGGAATTCCTGCTCGCTTCCGGGCCGGAGCCAGTTTCGCCGTGGGGAGGTCCAAAGCAGCGATCGGTTTGATCACCTCTGTCCCCCTTTCCGGACTGCGGGAAGAGAACTCCACTGTTTGCGAACCCATTCCGATGCCCTCCGTTTTCCCCAAGAATCCGGTCTCCTGGAGTCCCTTGTTGAAAAATTTTGGAGTTTGGTCTGGCATCGTGACTTTGTCCGCTTTTCATCAATAGAGCGGTGCCGGAATCCGGATTTGTGTAAAACGGGGGGAAAAAAGTGAAAATCATTCCGGGGATTCGCGCAAAACTTCCCAGAGAATGATGGCTGCGGCCGCGCCGACGTTCAGAGATTCCACCTCCGCCCGCATCGGGATTGCCACCAAGGCTTGGCACAGGGAACGCCATTGGGAATCCAGGCCGCGCGCCTCTGATCCGAAAACAAAAATCATTCGCTCCCCCCGAGGGCTGCTCCGGACGTCGATGGCCCCGTTTTCTCCCGCTGCGCCGATGACCCGCGCTCCCCGTGCCGCCAAGCCCGCCACATCTTCCAAAAGTGCGGGGGAAGCCACCACCGGAATCCGGAATAGCGCGCCAGAGGCGGCTCGGACCGCTTTGGGGGAGTAAGGATCCGCTCCGCGTCCGTGCGCCACCGCGATCATTCCCGCGCCCAGGGCGGCCGCGCTGCGGATGATCGCGCCCAAATTCGAGGCATCTCCCAATGCCGGACAGACGACTAAAGGGAACCGCGGCTCGATCTCCACCAAGCGCCGGGGAACCGGCCGGGGAGCCAGAGCGAAAACGCCGCGATGAAACGGATACCCGGCGAGCGCCTCAGCTTCCTCCGGCGAGACGGTCATCACGGGACAACGATCCTCCAGCCGTTCGCGCAAGTCCGCGTGTTGCCCACCGACGAGGAAAACCTGCTCGACCGGAAAGCCGGAATCCAAGGCCGCCTCCACGTTCCAACGCCCCTCGATGCGGAAGTGGGTATCGAGGCAAAGGGGCGTCACCGGGTTGCAGCAGGTCGCAGCACTGGGCCCAACGCCTTGATTCGATCCTCATTCGCGCTGCCGTCCAGATTCAGCGTGGGAATGAGCCAGCCGCCCTCATCATTTTCGTTCCAGCCATAAATCAGGATTAGCTGGGCCGGGTTGAGGTCGCGGTTCGCCCGGGTGAAGTCGAGCGCCTCTTGCATGTGCCGCGCCAGTTGTTCGGGTTTCGCCGTGACGTTGTCGATCAACGGTTTTTGCTGCTCAAGTGGCGTCGGATCGGGCGCGGCCGTAATCCATTTGCACCAGCTGGGCGGGCGCTCGTGCCGCGGCCTCGTGTCCCAGCCGGCGGTGAAGTAGGTCACGAACGGCACCCGTTCGCGCTTCCAGGTTTCCCAAAATTTGCGCTTCATCTCCTTGGTCAGCTCCTCGTAGCTCCAATGATCCGAGGTATAGCCTTTGCCGGTGCCATATTCAGAAACGGCATCGCAGCCAAAGGTCTCGCGATCCTCGGCCGCGTTCCAACCGAGCAGCACCAGATACGGCTGTTTTAGGCCCGCCGCGAGCGTCTGGCGGGTGAGTTCCTCGAAGAGCTCTTTCCCGTAGTTCTTCGGGCGCGAGAAGATGTAGAGCAGCGGGCGGTCATCCAGAACCTTGAGGTAATCCGGACTCTGGAAGTGCCCGATGACCCGAGCCCAATCCTTGGGGCCTCGACCATCGAGTCGCGCGCCTTCTTCAATGAGGCAATACCGAATGCTCCGCTTGTCCTGGGCCGCGAGGTACCGATCAAAGGCTCGCGTCATGTTGTCGCCGGGGCCGTAGTCGAGAAATGCCCAGTAATCGAGCCCGGCTTCGGCGGCATACGCGATCTCGCGGCGCATGATTTCCTCGGTGTCGCCATTGATGCGGACCTTGTCTGGACCCTCGACCTTGGCGAACCACGGGAGCCGGAAATGATATTTCGGTTGGCCCAGGGAGCGCTCGACTTCCTTGACGGGCCCTTCGTCCGAATACCAGGCATCCCACCGGATCGCGCCGGTGAGCGGCCGGTCCCCTTGCGCTGGGAGCAGGCCCGGCAGCGCAAGGAGAAGAACCAAAACCGGTTTCACGACGCTTCGCCAGCCTCGGCTTCCGGCGCGACATCGACGTCGGGAGCGGCCTCAACTTCAGCGGTGGCGGTTTCTTCGTCGCCAAACGCCACCACCTGCGCGATGTCCTGAATGGTTTCGCCTTCGCGCAAGCTCATGAGCTTGACTCCCATGGTGTTGCGGCCCGCTTGGCGGACCTGTGCGACGCTGATCCGGACGCTTTGGCCGGAACTCGTCATCAGCATGAGTTGATCGTCCCCGTGGACGGAAAGCGCACCCACGACGGGGCCCGTCCGCTCAGAGGTTTTCATGGTGATGATGCCGCGTCCTCCCCGGTTTTGCAGACGGTAATCCTCGAACGGCGTCTGTTTGCCGATCCCGCGTTCAGAAACGACGAGCAGCGCGGCGGTGGCATCGACACGGGCCATGGCGACGACGTAATCGCCTTCGGAAGGGCGAATTCCGAAAACGCCTTGGGCGGTGCGGCCGACGGCGCGGAACTGATCCTCGTGGCAACGGAGGCTCATCCCTTCGTGGGTGATGAGCACGATTTCGTCATTGCCCGAGGTTAACGTGACGTCCACAAGGTCGTTGCCTTCCGCGATGGTGATGGCGTTGATGCCGTCTTTGCGGATGTTCCGGAAGTCACTCAAGTTGGTGCGCTTCACCACGCCATCCTTGGTCGCGAAGATGATATGCAGCTCCGGGGAGAAGGTCTTGTCCCGATCGCCGCCGGGGTCGCCTTGAATCCGCAGAGTGGCCTTGATGCATTCTTCCGGACGAAGATTCAGAAGGTTCTTCACAGATCGTCCTTTCGAGGTGCGCGAGCCTTCCGGAATATAGAAGACGCGTTCCATGAAGACCCGCCCGGTGTTCGTGAAAAAGAGCAGGTAGTCGTGGGTGCCGGCCGCGAAGAGGTGTTCAACGAAATCGCCCTCCTCCTCCTCGGTGGCGGCGTCGGCCGTTTCCATGCCGCGCATCCCTTTGCCGCCGCGGGCCTGGAGACGGAACTGCTCGGCATTGGTGCGCTTGATGTAGCCGCGGTGAGAAATCGTGATGATCTGGCCTTCGTTGGCGACCAAGTCTTCTAGATTCATATCGCCCTCATCGACGGCGAAGTCGGTGCGGCGCGGCGTGGCATACTTGTCCTTGATCTCCCGAAGCTCGGTTTTGATGATCTCCAGGACGCGCTCTTCCTTGGCCAAGATATCGAGGAAATCGGTGATCTCCTCCAAAACGCGCTGGTAGTCGTTTTGAATCTTGTCCTGTTCCAGAGCGGTCAATTGATAGAGCCGGAGGTCCAGGATGTAATTGACCTGCTTGTCCGTGAACACGTAGTAGCCGGGCCGGATTTTCAGGCTGGCCTGATCACGCAGCATGATGCCCAGAGCCGCCGCCGCTTCGGCCGTGAAGCTTTGCGCCTTGATGCGTTCCCGGGCTTCATCCCGGCTCTTCGAATCCCGGATGAGCTTGATGAATTCATCCAGGTTGCCGAGAGCGAGAAGATACGCTTCCAACTGCTCCGCGCGTTCCTCCGCTTTCTTCAGCAGGAATCGGGTCCGGCGCAGAATGACCTCGCGGCGGTGCTCAATATAACAGACGATCGCGTCCTTGATCGTCAACAGCCGCGGGCGACGGTTGTCGATCGCCAGCATATTCACGCTGAACGAGGTCGAGAGCGGCGTATGCTGGTGAATCTTGTTGAGAACGACTTGCGGCGTAGCGCCACGCTTTAGATCGACCACCAAGCGGGTGTTCTCGTCCGATTCATCGCGCAGCCCACTGACTTCGTCGATGATCTTTTCCTTCACCAATTCCGCGATGCGCAGGTGCAGCTTCTCGCGGTTCACATAATAGGGAATCTCCGTGATGATGATCTGGGTCATCGTCCGGCCTTCGACGATTTCCGCCCGGCCACGGACTTTGATGTGGCCGCGTCCGGTGGAGAAATAATCGCGGATGCCCTTGGTGCCGAGGATAGTACATCCGGTGGGGAAATCGGGGCCTTTGATGAAGACCCTCAGTTCGTCGATCGTGATCTTCGGATTGTCGATCGTCGCGCAAATGCCATCGACCACTTCGCCCAAGTTGTGGGGCGGCAAGTTCGTCGCCATGCCGACGGCGATCCCGGTTCCGCCGTTGACCAACAGGTTCGGGAAAGCAGCGGGAAGGACGGAGGGCTCCCGGTTGGTTTCGTCGTAGTTATCGACGAAATCGACCGTGTCCTTGTCCATGTCGTTCATCAAGGCGGCGCCCAAATGGGTGAGCTTTGCCTCGGTGTAACGCATGGCGGCCGGGGCATCGCCATCCGGAGATCCGAAGTTTCCTTGCCCGTGCACGAGACATTCGCGCATCGACCATGGCTGCGCCATGTTCGTCAGGGTGGGATAGATCGCTTGGTCGCCGTGCGGGTGATATTTACCCATCGTCTCCCCGACGATACGGGCGCACTTGAGGAACTTGCGGCCCGGAGTCAGGTTCAAGTCCGCGAACATCGCGTAGAGCAGGCGGCGTTGCGAGGGCTTGAGGCCGTCCCGCACATCAGGCAATGCGCGGGAGATGATCACCGACATCGAGTAATCGAGGAAGGAGCTCTTCATCTCCTCCGCGACATTGATCGGGGAGATGAGGCCGAACTCCTCGATCGGAGCATCGGAATCCGGGGGCGTAATATCGTCAGACATGAATAGGCGGGAAAGGGGTTAGTGAACGGGAACGATCAGACGTCGAGGTGGCGAACGTTGAGCGCGTTGTCTTCAATGAACTGACGGCGCGGTTCGACCACGTCGCCCATGAGGACGGTGAACATCTTGTCCGCCTCCAGCGCATTATCTTCGTTGAGTTGCACCCGGAGCAGTTTGCGGTTCTTCGGATTCATCGTGGTCTCGAAGAGCTCCTTCGCATTCATTTCTCCCAGACCTTTGTAGCGCTGGATATCGATGCCTTTCTTCCCGATCTCGACCACTTTGCGGAAGATCTCTGGGATCGAGAACACCGGATGGATCTGCGCCTTTTCTCCAGAGCCTTCCACGACTTCGAAGATCGGCTCATCGTCGGAGCTGAAGTGATCCACGTTGAGGCCGGTGGAGCTGAGATCCTCGATCAATTTAGCGATGGAACGGGACTCGTGGATCTCCACGAGTTTGGCGCGGCGTTGCACGGCGCCCGCCGCTGGGGTCCCATTCGCGGGGGCTGCTTCTCCTTCGACTGGAGCGGCAACCACCAAGCCAAACAAAGCCAGGTCGGGATTGGCCTCCGCGAAAGCACGAAGGTCTTTTTCCTCCACGAAATAGAGCACGCTCTCCTGGTTTCCTTCGCGGAGCTTCACCATAAAGCTGGGCAACTTTCCGCCTTCGCCGTGATGCAAATACTGCTCGAAGTCCCCGCCATTCCGGTGAATGACTTCGCTGAGGCGGCTCAATTTGCCCAGTTCCGCCAGAATCACTTTGAGATCGGCGTTGGTGAACTCTTTGCCATCTTTGCAGTGACGCAACGTGCAATCATCGGCGCCCAACTCGATGAGGATTTTGTTCAGAGCGGCATCGTCTTGGACGTATTCTTGACGGTTGCGTCGAGACACCTTGTAGAGCGGCGGCTGGGCGATATAGACGTAGCCTCGGCGCACCAACTCCGGCATCTGCCGATAGAAGAACGTGAGCAACAAGGTCCGGATGTGGGAGCCGTCCACGTCAGCATCCGTCATGATGACGATTTTGTGATAGCGGAGCTTGGTGATATCGAAACTGCCTTCCCCCTCGCCCTCGCCGATTCCGGTGCCGACGGCCTTGATCATGGTGCAGATCTCACTGTTTTGCAGCACCTTATCGATCCTCGCCTTCTCGACATTGATCAGCTTGCCGCGGATCGGGAGAATCGCCTGAGTCCGGCGATCTCGTCCCTGCTTGGCGGAGCCACCGGCGGAGTCACCCTCGACGATGTAGACTTCGGTGCGGCGCGGGTCGCGGTCGGAGCAGTCGGCCAGCTTGCCTGGGAGCCCTCCGCCCACGAGGAAGTCTTTGCGGACGATTTCGCGGGCCTTGCGGGCGGCTTCCCGGGCGCGAGCGGCGTTGATGACGCGTTGGATGATCGACTTGGCGGCATCCGGATTCTCCTCGAAATAGGCGGAGAGCGCGTCGTGGACCACGGAGGTGACCACGCCTTCAACCTCATTATTGACCAGCTTGTCCTTGGTCTGGGAGCTGAAGCGCGGATGCGGGTGCTTGATGCTGAGGACGCAAACGATCCCTTCGCGACAGTCGTCTCCATTGGGCACTGGATCCTTGTCCTTCAACAGCTTGGCGTTCTTGGCGTAGTTGTTGACGACCCGGGTCAAAGCACTCTTAAAGCCGGTCAGGTGAGCGCCGCCATCGCCGTTGTGAATCGAGTTGGCGAAACACAGAACCTGCTCATTGTAACTGTCGTTATATTGCAAGACGCAATCGACCAAGATCTGTTCTTCGGTCTTCTTCCCCTCCAATTCGAGTTCCACGGCGCGGCGCCCCGAAAGCACGATGGGTTTGGGGTGAATCAATTGCTTGTTCTCGCCCAACTGCTTTACGAACTGCACGACGCCTTCCGGATAGAAGAAGGTCTCGGCCTTGCGCGACTCCGGACGCTCGTCCGTGAGCACGATGATGACGCCGGGGTTGAGGAAGGCCAGCTCGCGGAGGCGGCCCGAAAGCCGCTCAAACACGAACGTGGTCGTCATCGTGAAAATCGTGGGGTCCGGCATGAAGGTGATCATGGTGCCGGTCTGCGAGGGATCGGCCAGAGGTCCGACGACTTCCAACGGCTTGGTGGTGACGCCGCGTTCAAACTCAATGGAGTGGATTTTGCCGTCCCGGTAAACCTCAGCGCGGAACCAGTCGGAAAGGGCGTTCACGCACTTGGCCCCGACCCCGTGCAAGCCTCCTGAATACTTGTAAGCTCCCTGTCCAAACTTACCACCCGCGTGCAGGCTGGTGAGCACCAATTCCACCGCTGGAATCCCAAACTTGGGGTGAATCTCCACCGGAATGCCGCGTCCGTCGTCCTTCACCGAACAGGAGCCATCGACGTGGATCGTAATTTCGATCTTTTTGCAGTAACCGGCGAGGTGCTCGTCGATCGAGTTGTCCAACACTTCGAATACGCAGTGATGCAGGCCGCGTTCATCGGGATCCCCGATGTACATCCCGGGCCGCTTGCGGACGGCGGCGAGCCCCTCCAGCTTGTCAATTTGCTCCACTCCGTAAGCCTGGCTGGCGTCAACCTGGGTCTGCTCGGAGGTGTTCAATTCGTTGGACGTTTCGTCTGACATACGTTTCAGGAGATTTCCTCACATTTGTCACCAGCATTCGAGCGCGGATCGCGGCTCGTTTGGCGAGTCGTGGAGCCTATCACCTGATGCGCCTTTTCGCATGCGAAAAATAGGCATTTCACGAGGTTTTTTCCTGGGTCGAGGCCCGTTTGCCACTTACCCGCGGCGCGCTCTCCATTCCGGGGCAAAATGCGTCAAACGCAACCGGCTCTCCGCGTCGCGAATTTCGCTTTCTTTCGCCGTCAAATGCCCCTCTCCGCAGGGGCACGGAGCCGGTTCCGGCGTGCGTTCCCGCGCCTGCTCCCAACGCTCCAGTTTCGCCAAGTCCTTGCCAGGCGGACCGCCTAGCATCCGCGTAATGCGCGATTCCAATCCCTGCCAGTCGATCGCCAGGTCCGCCAAATGGCCCTCCAGGAGCCATCGGCCCCGAAATAGCCCTTCGACTTGCCGCCGGATGTCATCGACCGATTCCGTGTATTCCGGCCCAATTCGATTGAGTAGGGAAACGACCGAGGCTGCCGTGCAAACGATCGTGCCGGCGTGAATCAGGACGCGGTCGATTTGTTCCGCGCTGTTCTCGCGCACCCGGGCGGTGGCTGCCGCAAAATCCGCCGCCGTCCGGGGCAGGGGAGAGCCGATGGTTTCGATGACCACCCGCAACACCAGGTCGGCCCGGTTCCCGCGCGGATGATGTCCCAACTGATCGAGCAGCAGAAGCTGATCCATCGTCAGCCGGGGACTGTCGCCGCGCGGTGGCGTCGCTTTCCCAGCCGGTGCAGAACCTCCACCGCCGAAGGCCATGGCCAGGGAATTCAGCGACGCGGTGGGCGCGCTTTGGGAGCGGGCCGGGGACGTCGTGCCGGTGGTGAACAGTTGCGCCCGCAAGCGTTTCGCGAGCTCGGGATCGAGCGACAACAGCAGGGCGGCGGTTCCGATCCGGTGATGCCAATGCGCGCAGTCCTCCGTGGGAAAGGCTCGCAACTCGAAGCCGTGAGCGGTTTCGGCAAGGGCGGGGTAGACGAATCCGCCGCCCACCGTCGGAATCGAGAGCGGCAAATCCCCGAAATCCCACGCCTTGACGGTGCGGCTGCGGAAGGCGCGGGCGGCGGCTTTGGCCAGGGAACGTTCCACTTCGGCCGCCAAATCTTGCCGAAGCAGCGCCAGATTCCGGCCCGTGGCGCGGATTTCCCCGCCCTCGATCACCGCAAAACGCATCCGCAGGTAAGAGGCGACCCGGCTGTAATCGAAGGAATCGGCGGCGACGTTTTGGCCGTAATGCGTCCGCAAGTGTTCCAGCAACGCGGTCTCCAGCGAGCACTCGGGCCGGTAGCCCTCCCAGTCGTCGAGGAAGCTGTCGCAAACGTCCGCGAGCGACGGCAGCACCTGACGGACATGTTTGTCCAACGCGCGGAGCATGGCTTGCACCTTATCCGGAAGCCAACCGGGGACGAGCCAATCGCCGGTCCAGTCCGGAATTCGGTGTAGTTCCGTTAACGGGATCTCGATGGTGATGCCGTCCTCGTCCGACGAAGGATCGTGGAGGTAGCGCAGCCGGAACCCATCGAGTTCATCCGGGTAATCCTCCTCGTGAATCGGTGTCAGTTGGGGGACGATGCAGTCTTCCAGGGTGAGGGCAAATTGCCCGGCGCCGGGACCTTCGACCCAGCGTTCGAAGTGCTTGCGGGTGTGAATCTCTTTGGGCAGGCGCTCGTTGTAGAACGCGTAGATCGATTCAGGGAAGAGCAGGCCGTCGCGACGCCGCAGTTTGTGTTCGAGCCGCTTGACGCGTTCGAGTAAGTCGAGGTTCTCCGAAAGTGCGGGGACGGTGGCGCCAATCTGCCCATCGACCAAGGCTTCGCGGATGAAGATTTCGCGCGCCAGCTCGGGATCGACCCGGCCGTAGTGGACGCGTCGGCCCTCGATGAGCGTGAGGCCGAACGCCATGACTCGTTCCTTGCCGTAAACCGCGCCTTGTCCGGGATCCCAATGAGCCTCTCCGTAGACATACCGGCAAAGGTGCGGGACGGCTTTCTCGAACCAAGTCGGATCGAAGGCCGCGGCGTTGCGCGCGTAGAGCTTGGCGGTCTCGACGACTTCGAACGCCATGACCCAAACGGGCGAGGAACCGAACACGCCGGAGCCTGGATGCAGGAAAAAGGTCCGGTCGCCCGCGCCTTTGTAGCCCATCTTTTTGCCCCGGTGAAACCCGATTTGCGACGGGATCGCGGTGAGCGCGGCGCGGTGCAGGTTTTCCGAAAACGAGTCCGCCGGATCGGGCAGGGGACGTTTTAACTCCGCCAGGTCCCACTTCAGGTCGCGCAAAGTTTGGGTGAGTTCGCCGTGGAGATTTCGCCATTCCTGGGTGCGGCGGTAGTTCAGGAAATTGCGTTCGCAGAACTTGCGCAAGGCGTTGTTCGAGGGCCCGGCTTCCTGGAGACCGTGCCACCAGCGCAACCACCCGGTGAGGTCGGAACGTTTGTCGCGGAATTTGGCGTGCGCTTGGTCCGCCTGCTGTTGCCGGTCGAGCGGGCGTTCCCGGGGATCTTGCACGGAGAGCGCGCTGGCCACGATGAGCACTTCTCGCAAGCAGCCTTCGTCGCGGCCGCCGATGAGGAATCTGCCGATCCGGGGATCGACGGGAATGCGGGCCAAGGTGCGGCCGATGTCGGTGAGCTGGCGTTTCCGGGTGAGCGCGCCGATTTCCTCCAGCGTTTTGTAGGCTTGGGCAACTCGTTTGGGTTGGGGCGGATTGAGGAAGGGGAATTCCAGGGGATCGCCGAGCCCGAGGTATTCCATTTGGAGGACGACGCCCGCCAGATTCGTGCGGAGGATTTCGGGATCGGTGTAGGGCTTGCGGGAGGCGAGGTCCTCGTCGTCGTAGAGCCGGATGCAAATGCCTTCGCTGACCCGGCCGCATCGTCCGCGCCGTTGCCGCGCACTGGCCTGGGAGATCGGCTCGATCTGGAGGCGTTGGATGCCGCTCACGGGATCGAAGCGATTGATCCGGGCGAGGCCGGTATCGACGACCGAGCGGATATCGGGAATGGTCAGCGAAGTTTCCGCGACGTTGGTGGCCAGGATGATGCGGCGGCTCCGGGGCGTGGGTTGGAAGACGGCTTGTTGCGCCTTGCCGGCGAGCCGGGCGTAGAGCGGCAACACCAGAGTGTTCGGATACCGGCGCCCTTCGAGCAACTCGGCGGCTTCGCGGATCTCGCGTTCCCCAGGGAGAAAGACGAGGGTATCGCCGAGCGGATCGACATCGCCCAGCCATTCCACGGCGCGCCGGATCTGATCCGCCATGCGCTCGTAGTCGTGCGTGGGTGGATGGAAATGATCCTCGACCGGGAAGGTGCGGCCCTCCACCGAGATCACCGGAGCCCCGTCGAAGAACTCGGCGAAACGTTCCGCGTCGAGGGTGGCGGAGGAGATGACGATTTTGAGATCGTCCCGGGTTTCGAGCAGGCGATGCAGGTAACCGAGGATGAAGTCGATGTTCAGCGAGCGCTCGTGCGCCTCGTCGATGATCAGGGTGTCGTAATGGCGCAGGCGCGGATCGCCGCGGGTTTCCGCCAGCAGAATCCCGTCGGTCATGAACTTCACCCGGGTGGCCTGAGCGGTGCGGTCCTCGAAGCGGATTTGGAAGCCGACTTCCTCGCCGAGGGCGACCCCGAGTTCTTCGGCGACCCGTTTGGCCACGGAAGTCGCGGCGAGCCGGCGGGGTTGGGTGCAGCCGATTCGTTTGCCGTCGGTTCCCCGGCCCAGTTCCAAGGCGATCTTGGGGAGCTGGGTGGTTTTGCCGGAACCGGTATCGCCGCAGACGATGACCACCGGATGACGCAGCATGGCGTCCCGGATCTCGTTCCGGCACCGGGAGACGGGCAACTCCTCTGGATAGGCGATTTTCAGGCGGCAAGTTGGCGCAGGGAGCGGCGGAACTCAAGCGGGAGCGGACTTGCGCCGGGCGTCGATGCCCCGATGGTGGGGCGACGTATGCGCATCAAGTCAGCGAGTTTCGTGAAGAGCGGCCGGAGTTTGGAAGATTGTCCCGAGTGGGAGCTTCCTGAGTTCTGTTTTATTGGGCGGTCCAATGTCGGCAAATCGTCGCTGGTGAATCTGCTTTGCAACCGCGATTCCTTGGCGTCGGTCTCGGGGACACCGGGAAAGACGCGCCAGCTCAATTTCTATTTGATCAATGATGCGTGGAGCCTGGTCGACTTGCCGGGCTATGGCTATGCGAAGACCGCGAAGACGGAGAAGTATGATTTCAATGAGTTGGCCGCGGACTATATTGAGCAGCGTCGCCATCTCCGGCACGTGTTTGTCTTAATCGATTCCCGGTTGGAGCCGCAAAAGATCGATCTCAACTTCTTGAGCTGGCTGGGCGGAACGACGCTGCCGTATTCGCTGATATTTACCAAAACGGATAAACAATCGCCGACCCGGACGAAAGTAAACGCCTCCGTGTTTTTGGAAACGCTGAAGCCGCTGGTGCCGGTCTTGCCGGAGATTCTGACGAGTTCGGCGAAAGACCGGTCTGGGCGGGACGAGATTCTTGGGGCGATTGGGCGGTATTTGGAGCCGTAGGCCGGACATTCCTGTCTGGCCGCGAAAGTGATGGATGATGATTGGCCAGACAGGAATGTCCGGCCTACGTGGATGGGCAATCAGCCTACTTCTTGAAGCGGCGGTCGGCGGGGTTGCCGGCGGACATCAGGTAGGCGGAGAGATCGCGCAATTCCTCGGGGTTGAGGACGTTGATCATGCCCGGGGGCATTTGGGAAATCGGCGATTGCTCAATCGATTTCACTTCCTGACGGGTGAGGACCCGCGGGGTGCCCTTCGGATCGGGCGGATAGACTTCGAGTTTCTCGCCTTTCTCCACGGCCAAGCCCATGAGCTGGCTGCCGTCGCTGAGGGTGACGATGGAGCTGTTGTATTGATCCGAGATCACTTTGCTCGGCTCGAGGATCGACTCCATCAGGTAGCGCTCATCAAACTTGTTCGGAATGCTGGTGAGATCGGGGCCGATGGCGCCGCCGAGACCGCCGAGCCGGTGACACGCGCCGCAACCGGTGGAAAAGAAGAGGCTGCGCCCGTTGGTGAAGTCGGCTTTGCCGCGTTTGGCGGCGGCGACGGCTTCGTCGATGGTCCAAACCTTTCCGGGACCGACGGGAGGCGTGATCGGGAAATTCGGAACCGGGTTGAAGTTTTCCCCGGTGATGTCGGCGAGGGCGGTGCGTTCTTGGTCCGTGCAGTTCGCGAGGGCTTCGGAGCGGATGTTTTCCAAAAATCCGGGGAAACTGGCGCCGCCGGAGCCTTTGGCCGCCGCGTTCAAGAAGCTGAAGTAGGCGCGCCGTTGTTCCACCGTCCAACCGGACTTGAGACCGCGCAGCAGCATGGCCAAACTGATCTCGCGCGATGGCGGATGATTTTCCATCATGGCGAGGATACCACGGCCGTAGCCCGGATTGCGCTCGGCGAGTTCCGACCAATCCGGCACTTCAGGGGCGCCGCGGCCTTCGATGAGCGCGAGCGTTTTCGATATCACGCTCGGGGCGCGGAGATAGGCGAGGACCCGAACGAGTTCGGTATTCACGTCGCCACTGCGGTGCGGCAGGTGAAAGTCGAGTTCTTCAATGACCTTGGCGCGCAAGGCATCGTCCGGAGCGCCGAGGCGGAGGAACGCGAGCTGATAGGCACGGAGCAGCCCAAGGAGTTGGCTCTCTTCCAGATTGCCAGGGTTGAGCTCCATCAACCGAGTGACGAGGGGCGTCAGGTGAGCGGGTTTGCCCTGACGAGCCAACGCCACCGCTCCGGTGATGACCGCTTGGGTGTCCTTCTCCTTAAGGACGCGATCGGCCCAGGTATCGACCGGTTGAGATTCCACGGCGACGCGAGCGGCGTGACGGAGGAAGCGATCGGTGCTGGAGAGATGCGACCAAGCGGCGTTGAGCGCGGCCGGATCATGTTTGCCGTGGAAGGCTTCGAGCTTGCGGCGCTGGGCACGGGCCGCGAGGGATTCCGGGGTGTGGTTGCCCTTGCTGGGCGCGGTGGATTCGTTGCCCACGTAGCGGACGCGGAACATCGCGGATTGGGTGCCGCGTCCTCCAACGAGGAAGTAAAAATGGCCGTCCTTGCCGATCTCGGCATCGGTCACCGGGAGGGGAGAGCCGTAAACGAACGGTTCCTTGGTGCCGCCATAGCTGCAACCATCGGGGAGGAGGTGGATGGCGTAGATCGTGCCGAAGGTCCAATCGAGCCCGTAGACGGCGTCCTGGTATTTCGCGGGGAAGGCCGCGCCCTTGCCGGCTACGACGCCCGTGGGGGAACCGGGACCGATATCGACCACCGGAGGCAGGCTGTCTTCGAAGTAGGTGGGCCACTTGCCGGAACCGCTGCGCCAACCGAAGTCACCGCCGCTGACGACGTGGCAAATCCGCGTGGGCCGATACCAGGGGGAACCCATGTCCCACTCCATATCGGCATCGTAGGTGAAGAGGTCTCCGTTGGCGTTGATGGCGACATCGTATTGGTTGCGGAAGCCCATGCAGAGGACCTCCTGCTCCTTGGTTTGGGGATTGAAGCGATTGACGAACCCGCCGGGGGCGAGTCGGCCCCTGGCGTGGCCTTTGGCGTCCCACATCCGGGAAAAGAGGTGATCCTCCGCCCAGCCTTGGACGTGGGAGGTCTTGGACGGCACCATGTCCGTGTGGTTGCCGGAGACGAGGTAGAGGGCTTTGCCGTCTTCGGTGGGCAGGACCGCGTGGTTGCCGTGCTCGCCCCCTCCGGTCGCGGTGGGTTGGGCTTCGGCAGTGTCGAGTTTGTCGTCGCCGTTGCTGTCCATGAGGCGGTAGAGCGGGCCGCCGTTGCGGTGAAACCAGAGGCTGTCAAATGCCCAGGTCAGGCCGTGAGCGCCCGAAAGCACGACCGGTACTGCCGCGGGATCGGTGCCCGGCGTGTTGACCGGGACCGGCTCGATGAGCGGGGCTTCCTCGCCGCGCAAGGTGATCCGGAAGAGGCCTTTGTCGCCTTGGTCGCACACGTAAAAACGGCCTTTCGAATCGGTCGCGAGCGCCACCCAGGAGCCTTGCTCCGCTTTGGGGACGAGGTGGAGGCGATCCACGACGAATCCGGGCGCCGTGAGGATGTTGAGCGGATCGATTGGGTCCCGTCCACTCGCGGCGACTTGGCCCTCTTTGTGACCCGGGATGTTCCAGGGGGCGACGCCAAGGGCTCCGGCGATGCGGATTTTGTCGCCGGTGGACCAGCTGGAATCGTCGAAGGCGGCGGTTTCCCAGCCGGGCGCTGAGGTGGAGCTGAATTTCCAGTCGGCGTCGGTGAGGACAGTGGTTTTGTCTCCGCGCTGATTCTCAACGACCAGCTTGAGGATAAACGCGGCGGAGCCTCCGGCATTTTGGGCCTCGGCGGCGATGATGTTTTTGCCGGGTTGGATCAGCGCAGTGATGTCTTTCTCGATCGGTTGGTCCCAGTCGGGGGATTCGCCCGCGAGTTTGCCGTTGAGGTGCAGCTTCAGACGATTGTCGCAGGTGGCGTAGACTCGGGCGCTTTTCAGGACCGGGGCCGCGACGTCGAAGGTGCGGCGGAAAAAGAGCTTTTGGTCGCCGGAGGTCTGCTGCGCCCAGATCCAGGAGGGGAGGGGCTGATCGAGGAGATTGCTCGCGGGAGCGGGCTCGGCAGCGGCTCCGGCGTCTGGCGCGGGAGCGTCCTTGATTTCCGGAAGCTCAGTCAGCGCGCGGAGGCGCAGGTTGCGGAACTCGACGCGCATCGGAGGTCCGGCGTGGAGTTGCAGGGCGAGGATTCCCTTTTTCAGCGCTTCCGGGTGATCGTCGGTGATATCGGCGGTGGTGATCCCGTTGATTTGGTGGATCAGGCGGTTCCCGACGGCGACGATGCGGAGTTCGTTCCATTCCCAATCGACGAAATGGCTGTCGTTCCCGACCGTGCCGGTCTCGCTTTTCTCCCCAGCGGCGTTGACGACGACTTTCTTGCCGCGATTGGCGATGATGCCGCGCTTGCCGAGTTTCTCGCCATAGAGCATTCCGAAGTTCGGCTGCGCGGCGTGGAGATCGGCCTGGTAACCGCCGACGACGAACTTCGCGGGATCGACGAGGTTGCTGCGGTATTGGACGCCGGAGTTGTTGCCCTGGAAGCGGACTTGGCAGAGGAACTCGAAGTTCTCGACCTCACCGCCTTGCCAGACGAGGAAGGTGTTGCCTTTGGTCGGCTTTTCCGGAGTGGTTTCGCCGACGATGGAACCGGATTGGACGGACCAGAACCCCTCGACGCCCTTCCAACCGCTGAGGTCTTGGCCGTTGAAGAGGATGTCGTAGCTGGGGGCAGAAATGGCAGTGGCAATGCAGACGAGCCACAGGGCCGCTGCACGGAGAATCGGGGGCTTCATGAATCCGTGATGGGGTGGGAGAAGATGAGGGGTCGTGGGGCTTTGTCCACCCCTAACACGGCGGGACGCGAGGTTTCTTGCGGTGGGGATGATGCCTCATCACTTCTCGTAGGCCGGACATGCTTGTCCGGCCATGAACGTCGTGGATGTTGATTGGCCAGACAGGAATCTCCGGCCTACGGAAGCGCCATTCGGCAAAGCGAAAGGACCCCGCCGGGGCTGGTAGGCTGAACGGAACGGCCGAAGGCACCCGGCGGGTGCGGTTGAAAAGACGGTTGGAACAGTGTAAACGCCTAACTCCAAACGCCTAACTCCAAACGCCTAACGCCAAACGCTTAACGCCAAACGCTTAACGGAGGGAAGGAATGAAGAACGCGATCTGAGGCTCCATCCCGGCACTTGGCCCGAAGCGGTCGGGGCCGGACTCCATTGCAGACAGATGCGGAGATCCGCACGTGCCCATTCCGGCCTGCGGAGGCAGATGCGGATGTACGCACATGCCCATTTGTGACAGACTCGACACGTGCGGGTGTCCGCACTTGCCATTTTGGCTCTGAGTGACCAGTGCGGATGTCCGCACTGGGCGTTTTGCGTCTGAGTGAGCACGTGCGGGAATCCGCATTCTCAGATTTGCTCCGGAATCGCACGTGCGGACATCCGCACTCGCAATTCTGCTGCATGGAAGCCATGTGCAGCTTGCCGCACGTGACGGAATCGTCACCTGTTGATTGGGCGTCCGCGTGACGTCGGACTCCGCTGTGGATTTTCATTGGCCAGACAGGAATGTCCGGCCTACGAGGTGTTGGGTTTATGCTTCGTTTGCTTCTGCTTTCCGCTTTGTTTCCTTTCGCGATCGCCGTGGGCGGTGATGCCGTGGTGGTTTGGACTGATCCCGCCAAGGCGGCGGCGGAGGATCCGGACTTTGTGTTGCAAGGGGAGTATGGCAGCGCCGAGCCGGGATCCGCGTGGGGCGCGCAGGTGGTGGCGATGAGCGGCGGGGCGTTTGATGTCTACCTGCTGGAGGGCGGATTGCCGGGAGCAGGGTGGACGCGGGATCGGGCCCGGACCAAGCTGAGTGGGAAGCGGGAGAAAGATGGCTCGGCGACCTTGTCTTCCGAAGATGGGGCGTATCAGGGAAGCATCCGGGCGGGCAAACTGACCGTGAGCAAAGCCGGAACGGAACTGGCCGCGTTGCCAAAGGTGGAACGGGTCAGCTCGACGCTCGGGGCGAAACCGCCGGAAGGCGCCATTGTCCTCTTCGATGGCAGCAACGCGGACGAATGGGTCAACGGAGAAATGGAGAACGGGCTGCTGAAGAACAACGATCCCTATACGAAGCGCACGTTCGGCAGCTATGCGTTGCACGCGGAATTCCGCACGCCCTACAAGCCGATGTCGCGCGGGCAGCAACGGGGAAACAGCGGCATTTATCATCAGTGGCGTTACGAGACCCAGGTGCTCGATTCCTTTGGCTTGGAAGGGGAGGACAACGAGACCGGCGGTGTCTACAAGATTTCCAAGAGCCTGGTGAATATGTGTTATCCACCGCTGGCGTGGCAGACTTATGATATTGATTTCACGACGGCGCAGTTCGATGCCGCGGGCCAAGTGACGGCGAACGCGCGGATCATGGTGCGGCTCAATGGTGTGCTGGTTCAGGATAACTTGGATCTACCGACGACGACCGGCGGGGCCAAACTGAAAATCACCCCGGAGCTCGGACCGATCTATATCCAGAGCCACGGCAATCCGGTGGTTTACCGGAACATCTGGATCGTGCCGCGTTAACCGGGAAGAGGGGGGGAATTAGCCCTTCGCGGCCCACTCCAAAATGTCGTCCTCCAGATAGGCTTCTTCCAGCGTATCCCGGGCCCAATCCGCTTCTTTGGCAAGGCGTTGCAGCAGCCGGACCACGCTGACGCGCACGGCCGGAGCATCGCTCCAGAGCGTTTCGGTGAGCACGCGCCAACGATTGGGATCGAGCGGGCTCGATGGATCGGAAAGAGCGGCATCGCAGGCCGCGCACACCATGATCACGTGATCGAAATCCGGCTCCTTGGGCGCCGGGGCCACCTCGTGAATTTGGAGGGGCACGCCCGCAGCTTGGCAGACCTCACACTTGGATTTGGCGCGACGGGCCAAGTCCTTGCCGAGCATGGACAGGGCGCGAACGCGTTCCTGGTGAGATTCGTAACCGCGAGCCATCCGGAAAGGTTACTGGATCCCTAGAAGCTCCTGCGCCGTGAACGGAGCCCGGGGGCCTTGGCTTTCGCGCCATTCCTTGACCACGGCGGGATCGACTGGCGGGGCGGCGTTCTCCCAACTGTGGCGGATGTAGGTAAGAATCCCGGCGATTTCTTCATCGCTCAGCTCCGGGTTGAAGCGGATGCCGGGCATCACCGGCTGCACTTTGGGGACGTCGTAGATCGTGCCGTTGACGTCGATCGGCCCCATGAGCCCTTCCATGACCAGGGCAGTGAGGCGTTTCGGGGGGCCGAGCACCCACTGGGAATCGAGTAGCGGGGGGGCCAGGGTTTCCATGCCCTTGCCTTCCGGGTGGTGGCAGGTCGCGCAGAGTTTCAGGAACTCCGTCTTGCCGATCTCGTAGAGCCGATGATGCTCGGGTTTCGTCAGGTAGTTCGCGGGGGCTTTTCCGGAGAGGTCGAAAATGGCGGCGGCGGCGATCAGGGTCTTGTCTTCCCCAGGATTGGCGAGCAAGGCGGGAACCGGGGCGAGGGGGATTTTCTTGAACCCTTTGGTTTTCCCGGCGGCGATGAAGCCTTTGAGGATGGCGTCGCGCCAAGCTGTTTGGCTGGACGCTTTCTCAAGCAGGGTGGCGCAAGCGGAGGCTTGACGACGGGAGGCGACGTTTTGGGCGACCAGCGTGAGGTATTTGGATTGATCCGCCGCCGAGAGCTGGGGCGCGGACAGGGCCGAGACGAGGCGGCCCAGGGCTTCTGGCGTTTTCGCTGAGGCGGCCGAGGCGCGGATGAGCTCAGGCACCAACGGCAAGTTGCGGGCCAGGGCGACTTCCAGCAGTTGCGGCTCCGCTCCGGCGATCCCGCTTAAGGCCATGTCCTTGAATAAAGGATCACTGTCCGGCGAGGTGGCGGCCAAGGTGGCCCAAGCTTCCTGGGCGGCGGCTTGGCCCGGGCCCCGGAAGACGCCGAGGCTGGCGACTTGCTGACGCACGACGGAAGGAGAGTCAGCCTTCAGGTTGGCGACGAGGTTCACAATCTCGGCTTCGGCCGGCGTTCCGCGGAAGGACTCGGCGGCGCGGCAGGCCTGCGCCTGAAGGTTCGGATCGGAAGAGGCCAGGGCGGCCTTGATGTCGGCCGGTTTCGCCTGGCCCAAACCTTCCAACGTCCAGAGAGCGTGGGCCTTGGTCAGCGGGCTTGCGGTTCCCGAAGCCACGAGTTCACGGAGCAGCGGAGCCACGGAGACATCTCCGCTTTGGACCAGAATACGTTGGGCGGTATCGCGCCACCAGCCGTTGGGATGGGAAAGGTGCGCCACGAGTTGCTCGGGCGTCTCTTCTTCCATGCGGGGCAGGGGACCACGCGCCTTTTCGGTCCAGCGGACCCGGTAGATCCGGCCGCTCTCATTGTGTTTGTCGAGCTCGCGCTTGATGATCTGATTGCGCAAATAGGTGGTCACGAACTCGCGGTGCTGAACGATGCCGTGGTAGAGATCCACCAAATAGAGAGTGCCATCTGGGGCGGTGAAGGTGTTCACGAGCCGGCTGCGTTCGTCCGTGGAGGCGAGGAATTCCTTGCCGCTGTAGGCTTGGTTGGCGACGGGAATGCCGTTGGCATCCTCGGACAGGATCGCGCGCTTGAGGAGAAGGCCGGCGGGCTCGGGGATGAAGGCGTTGCCCCGGAATTCTGGTGGGAAGTTGTCGCCCCGGTAAATCGTGAGGCCACCGGATGCCGTGGCGCTTTTGAGGAACCCGCGTTCGTCCAGGGTTCCGGCCATGTAGCCGCGATTGACGCCGCACGTGATCCGGATCGGGAACACTTCGTTGGCCATCTTGACGGTGGCCGGGCCGGAGAATTTGTGGTTCGGGTTGCGGACCGAATACCCAGGAGGGACCGTGTCCATCGCGACCAAGCTGGAGTTGGTGTTGGCGAGGATGCGGCCCTGGTCGTCTTGGGAAAGTCCCCATTGACCGCGGAACTCGGTGCGCTCCTTGGCGAGCTTGCCGTCTTGGTAGCGATAGCGGGACTCGCACTTCGCATTGTAGATCCAGTTATCGAGGTTGTAGGCCAACCCGTTGCTCTTGTGCTCCACACTGCCGCCGGGCGCCCATTGATCGTCGAGCACGGTGGTCTCGCCCGCCTCCAAGCCGCCGGGCCCCTGACGCTTGGTCAGGTAAAGCTTCTCTTGATCTCCCCAAATCAGCCCGTCTTTGACGAATTGCAGCGCCCGGGGCAGCACCAAGCCCTCAAGGAACACTTTCGCCTCGTCGGCTTGGCCGTCGTCGTTCTTGTCGATGAGGATAGAGATGCGGCCCGTGGGCTGGTCTTCACCGTGGCCATCGACGTCCGGCATGTAGCCACGCATTTCGCAGACCCAGGCCCGGCCGTTGCCGTCAAAGGCGATCGCGACCGGGTGGATGATGAGGGGCTCGGCGGCGACCAATTCCAGGGAAAACCCGGCCTCGCCAAATTGGAAGGATTGCCGTGCTTTGTCTGGCGGCAAAACCGGTGCGGGCAAGTTCCATGCTTCCGGCGGCGGACTCATGTCGTGGCCTGGTTTGTCTCCATTCTGGGCAAACCCAGGTGACGCCAGAACGAGCGGCAACAGTAGCAAAGAAAGCAAACGGCGGGTCATGGATGAATTCAGACTTGGATCAACCTAGTTCGATCCGGCTCCGGACACGGATGCGAAGGGGCGAAGATTACAGAAAACCGCCCGTGGTGTCGAATGCAGAATCGCCCAAAGTCGCTGCTTGCGCCTCGCGGGCAGCGGCTAAGGTGAACGGGTGAAAATCCTCATCGCGCCGGATAAGTTCAAGGGCTCGCTCTCGTCGCGGGAAGCCGCCGAACGGATCGCCGCTGGACTGGGGGCGGGGTTCGACTGCCGCATTTTGCCGTTGGCGGACGGCGGGGAAGGGACGGCGGACGCCATCCGGTCGGCTTTGAGCGGGGAACGTCACCACGTGGAGGTCGAGGATCCGCTGGGCCGGTCCGTTCTAGCGGCCTTTACGTTGGTGCGGCGTGCGGAGGAACGGGTCGCGGTGATCGACATGAGCGAAGCTTCTGGACTGTGGCGGCTCGGCTCCGCGCCGAAGGAGCCTTGGCGGGCTTCGACCTTTGGCACCGGCCAGTTGCTGCGGGCAGCCGTGGAGCACGGCGTCGATCGGATCCTGCTCGGTTTGGGCGGCAGTGCGACGAATGACGGGGGAGCGGGGATGGCGGCGGCTTTGGGATTTGAGTTTCTCGACTCGCAAGGGAACGTCATCGCATCGATTCCCGCGGACCTGATGGAGGCGACCGGGATCCGCGCTCCAGGCCGGAACCTTCCTCAAGTGATCGCGGCCTGCGATGTTCAGAACCCGTTGCTGGGCGAGTCCGGAGCCACCCGGGTGTTTGGGCCGCAAAAAGGCGTGTCGCCGGAGGATTTCGGGAGGCATGAGGAGCGGTTGGGGCATTTGGCGGACTTGGTGGCCCGGGATCTGGGATTTGTGGGGCGCGAGCTTCCGGGCGCGGGCGCGGCCGGGGGACTCGGCTTCGGCGCCATGGCTTTCTGCGGAGCGGAATTGCAATCTGGCTTTGCCCTGGTGGCGGCGTTGACTGGATTGCCGGCGGCCCTCGCGGAGGTGGACGCGGTGATCACGGGGGAGGGAAGTCTTGACCGTCAAACCTTGAACGGCAAGGGGCCGCACGGAGTCGCCAAGTTGGCGAGGTCGATGGGGAAACCGGTGATCGCCTTGGCGGGACGCCTGGAGAGGGGATGCGGCGTGGAGGCGGAGTTCGATCTTGCCCGGACCATCGCGCCGTTAGGAACGCCCACGGAAGAGTCGATCGCCAGGGCTGGTGATTGGCTGGAGCTGGCGGCCCGGGAGACGGCGGAATGGCTGCGAACGCGAATTCCTGTTTGATTTGTCAGAGATCCGTCCGTAAAGGCCGAGGATGATGAACGACGTGGTTCTTCTGTTCGCGGGCCAAGGGGCTCAACAGATCGGCATGGGAGCGGACCTCATGGATGCTCATCCGCTGGCGAGGCGTCGCATCGCGGAGGCCAACGACATTCTTGGCTATGATCTGAGCCACGTGATGTTCGAGGGGCCGATGGAAGAACTCACCCGGACGTCCCGTTGTCAGCCGGCTCTTTTTGTCCATGGGGTGATTTGCTGGGAACTGCTGCGTGAGCGGCTTCCGAATCTGCGGCCGGTCGCCTGTGCTGGTTTGTCACTCGGCGAATTCACCGCGCACGCCGCCGCTGGAACTTTTGATTTCGCCACCGGGCTCCGGCTCGTAGCCAAGCGTGGGGCGTTCATGGAGGAAGCGACCACTGCCACGGCAGGCACCATGGCCGCGATGGTCGGAGGGGAAGAAGACGCCGTTCGCGAGCTCGCCGCCGAGTGTGGGGTGGACGTCGCGAACTTTAATGCTCCCGGCCAAATCGTTCTTTCCGGCAGCCGGGAAGGAATTGCGCGCGCGCTGGAAATGTATCCGGAGAAAGGAATCCGCGTGGCCAAGGAATTGACCGTAGCGGGAGCGTATCACTCCCGGCTCATGCAGTCCGCTCAAGACGCACTGCTTCCGGCATTGGCGGCCGCGGAGATTCTGACGCCCTCGGTCCCGGTGATTTGCAATGTTGAAGCCCGGCAGGTATCGAGCCCGGATGAGATCCGGGATACCTTGGCACGCCAGGTCACCGGGTCGGTCCGTTGGTCCGAGAGCATGCAATCTCTTTTGGCGCAAGGGCATCGCACCTACTTAGAGCTCGGCCCCAGCGGTGTGCTTGCCGGTTTGATGCGCCGGATTGATCGGGCCGCGAACGTCGTCCGGGTGGAGGATCTCTCGACGTTGCAGGCGGCCACGGAAGCGCTTGCGGAGGCTGCCCTGGCGTAGCTGGAGTCCGTGAACGTGTCGCATTTCGCCTGATCTTTGTCGACGCGCGCTGGCCAGGAGCACGTAAGGTGCGAGTCCAGGCCCCGAATGAAACCTATCGTTCAAATCTCACTCGACCTCACGAACATTGATGAAGCTCTCGACACCGCAGCACTGGCCTTGCGCGCCGGGGTCGATTGGCTGGAAGCGGGCACCCCGCTGATTTTGGCGGAGGGATTGCACGGCGTTCGTGCGTTGCGGAAGGCATTCCCGGGAACGCCGATCGTCGCGGATCTCAAGACGATGGATGGAGGCTATCTCGAAGCCGAGATGATGGCCAAAGCGGGGGCTACCCACGTCGTGGTCATGGCTCGGGCGCATGCTGAGACCGTAAAGTGCGTGGTCAAGGCCGGGGCGGATTTCGGCTGCAAAGTGATGGGAGATAACATGATCTGTCCGGACATGGTAGCCGGCGCCAAGTGGTTGGAAGATTTGGGATGCGATTATGTGATCCATCACATCGGGTATGATGAACGCCGCGGGATCGCCGCCGCGGGAATGCGCATGCCGAGCCCGCTGGATCAACTGCGCGAGGTGGTGGCGGCCGTGAAAATTCCCGTCCAAGCCGTGGGCGGGCTCTCGTTGGAACAGGCCATTCAATGTCCGCAATTCGGAGCGCCGTTGGTGGTTCTCGGGGCGCCCTTGACGATCGATGCCGACGCATTCAAAACGGCGGATGGCGATCTGGAAGCTTCTCTCCGGATGATTTGCGAAGCGATTCACGCGCAAGAGGTCGCCACCTTCTGAAATTCTGATTCTTCCCGAAATGAAATCCCTGGCAGTTGTCAATTTTGCCCCGGAAAAGGGCTCCGTCGAACTTCGTGAAATCGAGACCCCAGTCATCGGCGCCGAAGACGTTTTGCTGGAAGTCGCCAATGTCGGCGTTTGCGGTTCTGACTTGCACCAATGGACGGCGGATCATTCGTGGCCGGTGAACTATCCAGTCGTTCTGGGCCACGAGTTTGGCGGACGAATTGTCGAGGTGGGCAAGGACGTGGAGCATTGGAAGACCGGCGACCGCGTGGTGTCCGAAACCGCCGCGATGATCTCCAAGGACAATCCGATGACGCGGCGTGGTCTGTATAACTTGGACCCAACGCGCAAAGGCTTCGGCTACGGAGTGAACGGCGCGATGACCAAATATGTGCGGGTGCCGAGTCGTATTTTGCATCATGTGCCGGATCAGCTGCCCTTTGAGCAAGCTTGTCTGACGGAGCCGTGTTCGGTGGCCTACAATGCGGTGGTCAAGAACGCACGGATCGAGCCGGGAGACCGGGTTGTGGTCCTTGGACCGGGCACGATCGGAATTCTCTGCGCGGCGATGGCGCGGCTCTGCGGAGCGGAAGTGGCACTGGTCGGGTTGCCGCAAGATGCGCATCGTCTGGAGATCGCCAAGCAGTATGGCTGTGAGGTCATTATCGGCGACGCCAAACCGTGGGCCCAAGAGCGGGACGGTCTGGGGTGCGACGGAGTGATCGATGCGGCGGGAGCGAGCATTACGTTGAAGATCGCTTTGGATTTGGTTCGTCCGGCGGGTTGGATCAGCAAGGTGGGCTGGGGACCGCAACCGCTTGGATTTAATATTGATCCGTTGGTCCAGAAGAATATTACGCTGCAAGGGAGCTTCAGTCACAATTGGCCGGTTTGGGAGCGGGTCATCGCCTTGCTCGCCAGTGGACAGCTGGACGTGCGGCCGATCATTGGCGGCGTGTGGCCGGTGACGGAGTGGCATACCGCCTTTGAAAAGATGCATCACGGCGAAGTGGTGAAGTCCGTCCTGAAACCCGTCTGACCCGCCATGCCCAAGCTCGCCGCGTTTCCCAAAGCGTTTATGACTGCCCTTTGCAAGGAGGGCACCATGACCGTCTCCGAGTGGATCCAACTCGCCTCCAAGCTCGATGTGCAGGGCTTGGAATGGTATGCAGGGTTCCTTGAAATGGCCGATGAAACGAATTGGCCGCGCTTCCGGCGCGAGGTCGAAGATGCCGGAAAAGTGATTCCGATGATGTGCTGTTCACCGGACTTTACCCATCCGGACGCTGCGTTCCGGGAACAGGAGATCGCCAAGCAGAAGCGTTGGATCGAGATGACCCACGTGCTGGGTGGTTCTTATTGCCGGGTCTTGAGCGGTCAACGACGGCCGGAGCTGAGTATCGATGAAGGCGTGAAGCTCGCCGCGGACTCGATCTATGCTTGCCTGCCGTATGCCCAGGAACGCGGCATTACCTTGATTCTGGAGAATCACTACAAGGACGACTTCTGGGAATATCCGGAGTTCGCCCAAAAAATGGATGTCTTCTGCCAGCTCGTCGATGCCGTCAATCATCCAAACTTTGGCGTCAACTACGATCCGAGTAACACCTATTTAGCCGGCGAGGATCCCGTTGAGCTGCTCAAGCGGGTTTCGCATCGCGTGGTCACGATGCATGCCAGTGATCGTTATCTAGCGGAGGGGACGATCGAAGATCTTCGCAAGGAAGAGGGCGGTGCCATGGGCTATGCCAAGCGGCTTCGCCACGGAGAGATCGGGAAAGGGCTCAATGACTACGATGCGATTTTCTCCGAGCTGACGAGCAAGGGATTCGATGGCTGGATCAGCATCGAGGACGGAGTGGATGGGATGGAGCAGCTGGAGAGGAGCGTGGCTTTCCTGAGGGGGAAGATCGCGGAGCATTGGGGGCGCTGAGCCACGGAACTCCGTTCGGTTTTTCGAACCAGCCTGAAATTTAGGTACGCAGCAAAGCAAGGCTTTCGTGCCCACTGACATTCGACGCGCAGACAGCCTGGCGCCAAAAACGTCCGAACCAGGCGTCGACCTGTAGGAAATCTGATCTGGAACTCGTTGCCATTGCTGTGGTGATTTCAATCCATTCCTCGGGTCGAGCTCTGACTGTATGCCCTTCTGGTTCCCCTCGGCCGTCCCAATGAGTAATCCCTCCTGTGATTCTAATGATCAGGTAGGCTCCCACGTAGAGACCCAGGACCGCTCCAAGTGAGGAGAAATGTCGCTTCATTTCTTTCTGGTTCCTTCACGCCGAACGTCAGAGCGCAGACGCCGCGATCAGCGGTCGGTCCTGCTGCGCCTGGTTCGGCCTCCTTGGTCATGTAGCGATGGGCCGGACATTTTCGCTTCAGAGGGCCGCAATGAATTCCTCCACGGAAACCCCAGCCTGCCGAAGAATGCCTATGAGAGCTCCGGTCTTGATCTCGCGATGATTCGGAACGACACAGCCAGCGGAGCCACGGCGCATGACGATATGACTACGTTTCTGCCTCGCGACCTAGAAGCCCAATCGCTGCAATGCACCCACGGCTTCTGGGCCGGAAACGTGAGGCATCTTAGGCATGGGCAATCACTTCGAAAGTAGTCAACAGAGAACGACCCGGCTGCACGAGAGGAAACTCTTCCAAGTAAAGTTCGGTAGCCTCGCGGAGATTGTCGATTGCTTCGTGCACTGACTCTCCTTGAGTCGTGGTTCCAGTTTCGGGGTTGAAGGCGACGAAGCCGCCCTCTTCAGCGGGAGTCAAAACGGCTGTCAAAGTCATAGATTCAAGTTGGGCAAAAACGACGGAGGTGTCAAGCCGTCCAAGGACAATCGTCCACCCTTGGACTCGAGTGATAAGTGTTCGTTTCTACTCGATTCTCTTGTGTTTGGGGTGGTTTGCTCCATGTCACCTTACGAAAGTCGCAAACGACTTGGCAATTACGACTCCTATTGAGGCGATGACGGTCACCCCTAGAATCAGCGACGGCACGACGTGGACGACGCGATTTCTGTCATAGGTGAACCTTCCAAATGACCCCCGCTCAATGATCCATCCGCCAAGTCGTGCTGTCCACGAAGCCGGCCCCGTATCCGCGCCCTGCCCGAACAGGGCCGAGAGCACGCGCACGATTGCGACGACCAACACGCTCACGAGACTTTCGTCACCCATCGGTGGATCTGATCGTTATTTCTTTAGGCCGAACGCTCAGGCTGACTCGCCGCGATCAGCGGTCGCAGTCCAGCCGCTGGTTCGATTCCCAGCTTCCGATCGAATGATGATGCGGCCAGACCGCTCCTGCCGCGCTCTCGCGGAGGCAATCATTGCGTGGACATCGTAACCGTGTTCCTCGGCGATCGCCTCCTTGATCGAGCGGACTTGCTCCACGACACTTTGCATTATGGTTTCTTCAGTTTTCATCACCTATTAGATCCTCCGGGGTGCAGATGATCGACATGGTGTGCCCTAACCCACGAAAACACTCGCCGATCCTCCTCCATATTCGGGGATTCGCGATGTGTTTGCAATTCCAAGTGAGAAGGTAGTTGATGCCGTGGACGGAAGCCGCCGCGATGTGAATGGCATCCTCTCCCGCCTTCGCCGGAAGGATGCCGCTACGAAGCAAAGCGTCTGCGGCCAGCGCCACCTCCTCGATCGAGGAGTGGGACGCCGCCTAGCAGCTCCAGGCGCAGGCGCGCCAATTCGGCATCTCCCCGGCCGCATTCATCCAGCACCGATTGGGAACAGACCAAGTCAAACTCCTGCCGATGGTTCTCCCACCAGATTCGCGTCAACTGCTGCCTCCCGGCCTCAATCAGCCTAGGGGATGGCCGAGCGACGTAGAGACTCGGAATCGTTGTCTCGATGTAGATGGATTCCTTCATCCGCTTTCACTCTCCATCTATAGCTACGCCACGATTGGAGCGCCGCACACGCATTTTCCCATCGGGAGGGTGTCTCCCGCTCGCCGATGCAGGTCGTTGAACGTCCCAATCCTTGTCGCCTCCATTTCACTCTTGGTTGTCGCGGTCCCGAGTGGTACTCACGCGGTGCGCCCGGGTACTTGCGGCGCAACGCCTCGGGGAGATGGGAATCGCCAAGGCCCACGGCCCGATTCTGCTCGTGCCATGCCTTGCCAGGAAGGCGGGGCTCCTGCACCGCTCCACGGGCGCGGTCATCAGCTGGATCATGGACAACAGGCCCGGGAGGACTGCCCTCCGGATCGAATGAGTTCGGCGGCCATTGTCTCGCCCTTTCAGGGCTTGGACCACGGCGTGGGGAACCCAGGGCGCCGCTCGTTCCTCGCTTTGCCCTGGGCTATCTTGTCCCGGCCCGTTGGGCCTGGGAAGAGTTCAGCGGGAAGAGGCCGATTGCGCTGCCGCGCCTTAAACTTCAACTTTGAACTTCAACCCGCGAAGCGCCTTGACCGCAGAGATCGCCAAGCGTTTTCGGCTGCGGCAGTGCGTGCTTTGGAGCTTTTCGAGCGATTTTGTGCGCGGCGGCGGGAGGTTTCGACGTTTGCGGGCTGGGAATGTCTGCGGCAAACTCTGCCGCAGGTGTTTCCGCCCGGATTTGTCTGCGGCAAGACGTGTTGTGGGAGGTTTTTGGCCGGAGAACTGCGCGGCGAGATCGGGTTTCCGCGATTCCGGATGGGGAAAGCCCGCGGCAGAGTTTGCCGGCGACGAATCCAGGCGAACACGTCAGCGGCAAACGCTGTTTGGGCCTGACACAACTAGGAAACCCCTAAGGTTTTGCTTGCCGTCGAAAATTCGTCACCATTTTCCGCTTGCAAAAGGCGGCTCTGTTAGGATTCTTGGCCGAAAGCTCTGTTGAATATCATCATCAGCCATCACTCTTTTCGTCATGACGTCTCATTCGCTCATTGAAGTTCCTGAGTTTTCCGCCCATGGCACCAGCCACGAGATCTTTCTCGATTACGGACTGCAGCTTACGAATCTATTGCTCGATCCCAAAAAGGGATTGCCGTTGTCTGATGAGTTCAACCGCGAGATTGCGGCGGATGGGTTTGATTGGATCACGCAGCTTTCTCTCCGGATCCGGGTGGAACCGAAGGGACGTTATACGGAGCAGTTCAAAGAGTTGCACCGCGACCGGTGTGCTTATTTTAATTATATTGGCCGGTCTGCGAAGTTTGTCTTGGATGACCCGGATCGCGATTTGGCGAAGGAGACGCGCGAGGCGGCGCGGATCATGGATGAGTTGGTGACCAAGCGGAAAGGCAGTGTCGGCGGCAAAAGCCGGCCGGGGACGAGCACGGCATTACGTTTCTTCTTGGAAGACTGCGAGCCCAAGCCGATCCGGGCGGCTCTGGAAGCCATTGGAGCGATGCGGCATTTCCGGCTCCTGCAAACGACGAATGCTGCGTACCAAGATCTCTTGCTGAAGTCGAGCCGCCGGGAAGTGGATGACCCCGAAGCGGCTGACGCTCCCGAAATCGACGCAAAGACCGTGCCCGCGCCGATCGCACCGAGCCTTCGCCAATTGCGGCAAGAGGCAACGAACGCATTGGATCAAGTCTTTGCCAACATGAGGCAGCACGCCAAGAAGGGCCGGGAGCCTTACCTGCAACTTCTGGAGGGCTGCGCCCAGATCACTGCCAAAATGGCGAGTTTCTCCAAAACTCAGGAAACCCGCTCCCGCAAAGCCAAGGCGAAAGAGGGGACAGCCACGACTCCGCAAATCGGCACCCGCGCATCGACGGCCCGTAGTTCCAGCAAGTTCGGGGCTCACGCCGCTGCCAAGACCAACACCGCCGAATCGGACTCCGAACCAAGCTCCCTTGCCGGCTGAGATTCATCTGGGGGCGGGGTGTTCTTGGGGCCGGACGACAGGTGCTCCTGGAGCCTGGTATGAATGGCACGAGATTCACGATGAGCGCCAGGGTGACGCTGATGTAGGATGGGTATGATTGCCCGTCCGTAGCGATCATGGACACGGGGTAGGCGGACAAAATGTCCACCTTACGGAGGTTAACCCCGCGCCATTCGAGCCTGGTACCAAGATCTTGCTAGGTGGAGGGCCTCTAGCTTCAGGTCAGACAGGCTTGCCCGTCCTTTCGGAAGAGCTGCAGGATTATTGTCCACCTCTGGAATTTTGGGTTATGATACGCCCAGATGATCACCGAGATCCATCTCCGGGATTTCCGGATTCACCGTGACACGCTCTTGGAGGGGCTGGGACCGCTTGTCGCGATCGTTGGGCCGAATGCGAGCGGGAAGACGAATTTGCTGAGGGCCGTCTCCCAAGCCGGTGAGTATGTCAAGACTGGTAAAGTCACGCCGTCGTTTCCCAAAGGCGCCACTGTCGAGATCGCGGTTGCTTCGGACCACAAGCCGAACGGGTTCGTGCTCAGCAGCAATTCCGCTCAGCTACCGCCAATTGCCGAGCTTGCGCGTGTTCCAAATCGGTTTCTCCGCCTGGACGGCGACCAAATTGGCGCGGTCTCTATCATGCTCGAAACCCCTCCCCGGATGGCGGAGGATGGTTGGGGGTTGGCATCCTGCATCAGCTACCTGCTGACCACCAACCGAACCATGGTGGACGACCTCCTGCACACGGCCCTCCAGATTATTCCTGCGCTTCGCGGAGCACCGGAACCGCAGGTTCCTCGGGTCAAACTTCGCGAAGCCGCTGATGGAAGGGCAGTGGCGGAAATTCGGAGAAATGGATTCCGCAATCTCCCCGGGGGAGTGTCTTCCCTGGCTGTGAACGACACCATTGGCGCCGACCAATTGTGGCTCGCGGGACGTCCGGCCGACCAAGCCAGCGAAGGGACGCTCATCTGTCTTGCGATTCTCACGGAACTCATCATGACCGAAGGGACCGTGTTGATCGATGACATTGACCACGGGCTTCATCCAGCGGCCCAACGCGCGTTGATCACCGCTCTGCGCCAACTGGTGGGGCAGAAACCGAACGCCCAGGTCATCATGACCACCCACTCTCCCTACATCATCGATCAATTAGAGCCCGAGGAAGTCTGGGTCTTCCAGCCTGACGCGGAGGGTTACACCTCGGCCAAACGCTTGTCCGATCACCCGGACGCGGAGCGCGCTTTGGAAGTGCTCACGACGGGAGAGTTCTGGAGCGCCGAAGGCGAGACATGGGTTGCCGATCCTGTTCCCCATGGATGACAACCCGCCGAACCTTATTCAGCTCGTCATTCTGTGCGAGGGGCCGACCGACTCTTGGGTCGCCCAGGAACTTGCTGACCGCGTGTTTCGCGAACGCGGCCCGGACTGGGTGAAGGATGTCGGTTTGGATGCGCTTCGCCGGTGGTCTGGACTCGAACCCAACACTACCTTTACTCCGTGGCGTTCGGTCAAAGACCTGGCAGGCAAGACCGGAATCCGCTACCTGGGGCACCCAGTCGGCCAACCGCAGAAAGAGGATGCCGCGATTACCAGGAAAGCGATTCATCTGGCGCGGCGTCTCCGTCAATCCGGGAAAGCGAGCGTGGACGCGCTTATCCTGGTTCGGGACGTGGACAAGCGGGAAGGGCGGATCCAAGGAGTGGCTCAGGCCGTCGATGAGGAAAATGGCAAACCCGAGCCCCTTGTCATCGTCGTGGCGTTCGCCGTCGCGATGATTGAGGCCTGGATCCTTAACGGTTTCGCTCCTCGTGATGCAACGGAGGCCAGAATTCTTGAAGCGCTTCGGGCAGAACTTGGATTCGATCCCTGCTTGGCGGCCCACCGGCTCGATGCAAGAAGTCACGGGCCTCCGTCCCGACGCTCCGCCAAGCGGGTTTTGCACGAGTTAACCGGTGGCGACCGAGACCGGCAGAGATCATGTCTCCAGGATACACCGCTTGATCACCTGGAATCCCGTGGGGCGGAGTCGGGATTGGCGCCATTTTTGGGACATGCTCACGTCAAGCTGACTCCGGTGGTTGTTCGAGGAGACTGCTAGCCCGACCAAGAGGGGAATCGCTTCTGGTCCATGTAGCTGAAGAATCGCGACGCCCCCCCAAATGACTTGCTTTCTGGATCGGACGCTTTAGTTGGTCGCTTCTAAGATCCCGCGTGCGAATCCTCCTCTTCATCGTTTCGATTGGACTCTTCCCCTTTTCATTGGTTGCGGACTACCGGGTCTCGGTAGAGGCCGCTCCGGTGGATCGTGCGGGATTGGTGCTGCGTGTGCCCTTGCCTCCCAATGAGCCGGGCTTGGTCTGGCTGCGCGATGGTTCTCGCTCCCTGGCGGTGCAACGGGAGTCAGATGGCTCCGGCACGGCCATTCTCGATTGGGTTCCGGCGGGCAAGGCATTGGAGTGGCGCTTGGAAGCCGGTTCCCCCGCCGCGGAGGCCGTCAAGGTTTCGACGCGGACGGACGCTATTGATGTCACGGTGGAGGGGCGGCCGGTTTTGGGATTCCCGATCGTGCCCCGAAAGGACGTGCCGGACGCGATTCGACGGGCTGGCTACCTGCATCCGGTCTTCTCGCCAGCAGGCGTGTTGGTGACGGATGATTATCCTTCGAACCATCCGCACCACCATGGCATTTGGGCTCCCTGGACCAAGACGTCGTTCCAAGGCCGTGAGCCCGACTTCTGGAACATGCACAAGGGAACCGGCGCCGAGCAACTGGTGAAGGTCCACCGCACTTGGTCCGGGCCGGTCCATGGAGGGTTGGAGGCGGAATTGCGCATGTCCGATTTGGGCGGCTCGGCGCGGGAGCCCGTGCCGGTGCTGACCTCCCGTTGGAAAGTGACGTGTTTTGCCGCCGGGCCGAAGATGCGGCTGTTTGAGCTCCAGATCGAGCAGAATTGCGCAGGCCCTGACGCGCTGGGATTGCCGGAATATCATTATGGCGGGTTTGGGATTCGCGGCGCGGCCGAGTGGAATGGTCCAGGCGAGGCGGCCCGCTTTCTGACCTCCGAGGGGATTTCCGACCGGAAAGAGGGCAACGGTTCCCGGGCCCGGTGGTGCTACCTCGGTGGCAAGGTGGGCGGTGCCCAGGCGGGCACGGCGGTGCTCGGACATCCGGAAAACTTCCGCGCGCCACAACCGGTCCGCTTGCATCCGAACATGCCGTATTTCTCTTACGTCCCGCAACAACTCGGCGGGTTTGCGATCGAACCAGGCAAACCCTACGTCGCGCGCTTTCGCTTCGTGGTCACGGATGGCGAGCCGGACGCCAAACGCTTCGAAGCGTGTTGGCAAGCCCTGGCGCATCCCGCCGTGGTGAAAGTTCAACCCGTGCTCGCTGCCGCGCCTGCTCCTGCGCCGAGCCGGCTGGTGGTCAACGGCGATAAGGCCATCCTCCATCCCGGGGGGCAGGAGCGTATTCCCGTGCTGTCCAATGACTACACCCGGGCAGGGAAGATCGATCCCGCGACGCTGGTGATCGAAACCCAACCGACGCGAGGGACGGTGAGGGTGGTCGACCGGGGGAACATCGAATACACCCACAACGGTGCGGGGTTCGAATCGGACTCATTCGTCTACCGGATCTCCACGAAAGAGGGGGACAGCGGAACGGCCAAGGTGTCCATCAGCGTGTCCAAGCAGCTCCGATTGGCCAACGCCACGCTGAACGTTCCGGCGGCTCCGCCCGGGACGGCTTATGAATGGACGGATGCCTTGCCGGGGCTGAGCTTTGGCGAGCCTTGCGGGCTGGAATCGATGGCCGGTCAGCCGAATCGCCTCTTCGTTCTCGAAAAGAAGGCCGGGGTCATTCAGGTCGTGCCTGATCTCGCCGCGGCCAAGCCGGAAGCCCGCGTGTTTCTCGATCTCAAGCCGATGCTCGAGGCTCGCGGAGAAAGCCTCGCCACGGGGAACGAACAGGGCATTCTGGGCCTGGCCTTTCATCCACGCTACGCGGAGAATCGGCAGTTTTTCGTGTTTTACTCGGTCAAAAAGCCGGATGGTCGCTGGTATGAGCGGGTCGCGCGTTTCTTGACGAAGGCGGATGATCCGATGCAGGCGGACGCGAATTCCGAGGCCGTTTTCATCGAACAGCACGACCAAGCGTACAACCACCAAGGCTCCTGCTTACGCTTCGGGCCCGACGGCTATCTCTACATCTCGCTTGGGGATGAAGGTGGCCAAAATGATCAGTATGGGAACGGCCAGAATCTCACCAAGAATTTCTTCTCCGGGATCCTTCGCATCGATGTGGATCGCCGCTCAGGCAGCCTGGAGCCGAACCCGCATTCTGCCGTCCCGTTGCATCAGGGCAAGGCGCGTTACGCGATTCCGGCGGACAATCCGTTCGTCCATCAGCGCGACGGCGGATCCTGGGACGGCATGCTCAATGGCGTGGCGATCACTACGTTGGAACAGGTGCGCACGGAATTTTGGGCCATCGGCATGCGCAATCCTTGGCAGATGCATTTTGATGGCAAGACCGGCGAACTCTGGGTCGCGGACGTGGGCGGTGGCAGTTGGGAGGAAGTGAACGTGGTGACACGCGGGGGAAACTACGGCTGGCCCTACCGGGAAGGGATGAATTCGGGGCCCAAAAAGCCAACGCAGGCGGAAAGCGGCTTTCAGGGACTGCCGCCACTCCATGCCTATCCCCACGGTTCCGGGACCGGACAGGGAAACTCGATCACTGGCGGGCTGGTGTATCGCGGCACCCGGTTTCCGGAGTTGGCGGGCACCTACCTGTTCGCCGACTACGCCTCGGGCAATCTCTGGTCCTTGCGGCGCCGCGAGGGGCAGCCGCCCCATGTGGCCCGGCTCACGGGCAAGAGTGGACTGTCCGCCTTTCACGCGGATCCGGCGAATGGGGATCTCTTGGCGGCCGATTACACGGCTGGGAAAATCCTCCGGCTCGTCGCGGGCAAGCCAGGGACGGGATTCCCTCAGAAACTGAGCGACACGCGGCTTTTTACCCGGACGCAGGACCTGATTCCAGCGCCCTCGGTGCTGCCATACACGGTGAATCATCCCGCTTGGAATGATCACGCATCGGCGCGGCATTGGCTTGTTCTGCCAGGGAACGACAGCCGCGTGGAAGGTTCACGCGATGGGAATTGGAGCTTCCCCACCGGCATGATCTGGGTGCAACATCTCGATCTCGAAACCGAACGCGGCAATGCGCAAACGGCACGCCGGATCGAGACTCGGCTGCTGGTGAAAACGGAGGAGGGCGCCTACGGAGTGAGCTACCGTTGGAACGAAGCGGGCACGGAAGCCACCCTGGTTCCCGAGGCAGGCGAAGAGATCCAAATCTCCGTGCGTGAGCCGGGTGGGGCGCGGAATCAGACGTGGCGTTTTCCGGCTCAGGCGGAATGTGCCATGTGCCACAATGCGACGGCCGGATACGCTCTGTCTTTCTCTACGCGGCAGCTCAATCGGGAATCCGTCGTCAGAGGGTTTCCGGGCAATCAGCTGGATCTGTGGAGCGCTCACGGCTTGCTCCAAGGCGTGCCGAAAGCGGCGGAGGCGCCGAAACACGCGGCGCGCGATGACTCCAGAGCCGCCGCCGCCGATCGCGCTCGCGGCTACCTGGCCGTGAATTGCGCGAACTGCCATCAGCCGGGCGGCCTTTCTCCGACGCCATGGAATCTGCGCCCAGAGATTCCCCTGGATCGCGCCGGGATGATCAATGGACTCGTCATCAATCACGGTGGCGACACCGCACGTCGCATCATCGCCCCCGGTGATCCCGTGCGGAGCCAAATCCTCACGCGCATGACCGCCAGCGATGGCTTTCTGCGCATGCCGTTGGTGGGCACCCGGGAAACGGATGTCGAGGCCGTGGCGCTGTTGAAGGAGTGGATCGTTACGCTCCCCAAGTGAGAAACTGAGTTGTTTCGGCGCGCAACCCGCCGCTTGGTAACCTCAGCTCCAATTGGGAACGCCTTTTCTCAGCTTGAATCTGCATGAGATCCCGTCAACCGGACCTCCCCTCCAGCATCCTCCCTGACGGATGCAAGTGTGAGTCGTTGCTAGGGCTTTTCGAGCATCTGCCGGGTGTGCAGTTTTGGGTGAAGGATGGCGCTGGGCGCTATCTGGTGATGAATCGCGCGTGCCTTCACGATTACGGTTTCACGGAGATGGCGGAAGCGCGCGGGCGAACCGATGCGGAACTGTCTCCGGGGCATATCGCGGCCCAGTTCCGGCTGGATGACGAGCGAGTCCTCAAGGGGGAGAGCCTCATGCACCGCATCGAGCTGGTGGGGCGCTTCGACCACACGGCGGTCTGGTGTGTCACCGACAAGGTGCCGCTTCGGGACGAGCGCGGAGGCATTGTCGGCACGGCGGGCGTGGCGCGTGCCATGGGAGGCCGCGCGCAGCTCCCCGCGACGGCGGACACGGCGATGGCACGGGCCCTGGAATTCCTGCGTGAGCATGTCGCGCTGCCGGTGCGGAATGAGGATCTGGCACGGCAGGCGGGTCTCTCTCTGCGCGTGCTGGAACGACGCTTTCGTGAGGCCTTTCATCTCTCACCGCAGCAATACCTGCGGAGGCTGCGGGTGCGCATGGCTTGTCATCCTCTGGTGTATTCGGAGCAGTCCATCGCGGAGATCGCCGCCGCGCACGGTTTTTGCGACCAAAGTCACTTCGGGCGCGAGTTCCGCCGGGAGACCAGCATGACGCCGCGCCAGTATCGCAGCCGCTTTCGCGCGGCGGAAGAATGACGGGATTCTTCCAAAAAGTGTCGCGGGTGCTCTATCTCCCGAGAAGCCCTCCTGTAGGGTTGGGGGAGTGTTCGCAGGCGCTTCCAGCCACCCCATTGACATCCTCATCGTCGGCAGCGGCCCCACCGGGCTGTCCGCATCGTGCTGGAGGCAGGTCAACGCTTTGGCTGTGGCAATCCGTTGCAAAACGCGGAGACCTTGCCCATGCCGCAAGTGATCGCCTACCTGACATGAAAAAGATCGTCCTCCTCGTCTTTGGCCTCTCTCTGGCGGCTCTCTTGCCGCTGTCCGCCGGCATCACCAACCGCTGGTCGTTCAATAACGCCTCCGGTGCCGCCGCGCCCGGACTCACCCTCACGGACTCCATCGGAGGAGCGACTGCGACCGTGGTGGGCGTGAACGCTAGTTTCACCGGCACCGCCTTGACGCTGCCGGGCAGCTCGCCCAACAACAGCAACCAACCGGCCAACACCATCCCCGCCTACATCGACCTGCCGAATGGGATTATTTCCAGCAAGACCAATCTCACCGTGGAGATTTGGGCGACAGCGGTATCGATGCAGAACAACCAGCGTCTCTTCGAGTTTGGGCGGGTCAACACGGCTGGAGTGGGGGGCGGCGCTCCGGGCGAGATCACCAACACCTCCACCACGAGCACAGGGAGCACCAGTGCCAGTGACGGCATCAACTTGAACATCAGTCGAGGAACCAGCTCGTCCGCGTTGAATGCACAGAGGCTGGAGGGCCGCCTCAATGGGGCCACTCCGATCCAGGGAGACACGGGGTTGCTGACGACAGCTGGTGCCGAACACCATTACGTGGTGACATACGAGGCCGGAGTGGGGGCCTTCGCCGCGACCGGCGGACGCCTAACGTGGTATCGCGACAGGGTCTTCGTCCGCTCGATTGATCTCAATTACCGGCTCTCCTCGCTTGAGGACGTGAACAACTGGCTCGGACGCTCGCAGGGCTCCAACGACTGGACCGCAAACATTCGTTACAACGAGGTGCGTCTCTACGATGAGGCGCTGACGCAGCTCGAAATCAACAACAGCTTCGCCCAAGGGGCCAATCCAGCCATCCCGGTAGCCCAGGCAGATGCCATCACCCTGAACCACGGCGCGAAAGCTACCGTTCCGGTGCTGGCCAACGACACGGGAGGGCTGTTGGTCACGATTGTGCAGGGGCCTCAGTCGGGAACCGCCGTGGTCGATGAGCTCAATCGCATTCGCTATGTCCATACTACAGGCAGTCCAGCCTCGGACACGATCACCTATCGATCCGTCAACGCCGCCGGTCAGTCCTCGGAGGCGACACTGACCCTTACCTTCTCTCCGAACCTCCGCTTGGCCGCGCCCACGGTCAACGTGCCTTCCTCGCCGCCTCCGACCAGCTACCAACTCGTCGATGCCTTTCCCATCACGTTTACGGATCCCACCACGTTGGCGACACCTCCCGGGGAAACGTCCCGTCTGTTTGTCTGTCAGAAAGGGGGACTCCTGCGGGTCATTCCCAACACCAACGCCGCGACCCCAACCGCTTCGACCTTCCTCGATCTTCCCACGCTCCTGACCTCGCGAGGCGAGACCCTCGATACCGGCAGCGAGCACGGCTTGCTCGGACTGGCCTTTCATCCCAATTACGCCAGCAATCGATATTTCTACATCTTCTATACACCGACCCGGAGCGGAATCACCTACGATCGCGTCTCCCGCTTCACCACACAGGCTGGCAATCCCAACGCGGCGGACCCCGCCTCTGAGCTTGTCTTGATCGAGCAACTCGACGAGGTGAACAATCACAACGGAGGCGATCTCCATTTCGGACCGGACGGATACCTCTACATTTCCACGGGAGACGAAGGGGATCAGAATGACGCGCGCAACAACAGTCAGCGCATCACCAAGGATCTCTTCTGCGCCATTCTGCGAATCGATGTCGATAAGCGCCCCGGCAACCTGGAGCCAAACGCCAACCCGAACCCGGTCGATTATCCAGCCAGCCCTCCGCCGGATGCGGTGATCCGAGATGGAGGGATCGCTCGTTACAGCATTCCGATCGACAATCCCTACGTTCACACCAGTCTTGGTGGGAGTTGGAATGGCATGTTCAACGGGACGGCGATTCCGGCGGGCGAGTTGCCTTATGTGCGTTCCGAAATCTGGGCATCTGGATTGAGGAATCCCTGGCGCATGTCGTTTGATCCCGTCAGTGGTGATCTCTGGGTGGGAGATGTGGGCGGAGGACAGCGTGAGGAGATCAATATCATTACGCGAGGCGGCAACTATGGTTGGGCGTTTCGGGAAGGATTCGTCAACGGTCCGAAGTCGGCACAGGCTCCGGCGAACTTCGATACGCTGTTCGGCACGCGGCCTATGCACGAGTACCGCCGCGGGAGCGATCCCACCCAGGGAAACTCCATCACCGGCGGAATTGTTTACCATGGCTCCCGGTTTCCTGCGCTGGTGGGTTCCTATGTTTACGCGGACTATGTATCCGGAAACATCTGGAGCATCCGGCGCAGTGGCCAGAACGGGGCGACCACGCCAGTCCGGCTCACGGGCGAAGCAGGCATTGTCGCCTTTGGGCGTGATCCGTCCAACGGCGATGTCTTGCTGGCGAACTTGAGTTCGGATCGCATCCGCCGCTTGATCGGAGGCGTGCCGTCCACAGGGTATCCGGCGACCCTGAGCGAGACGGGGGTCTTCGCGGATCTGGCGGATCTCTCTCCCAATCCTGGCATCGTCTCCTACTCGGTGAATCTGCCCTTTTGGAGTGACTTTGGCCAGAAGCGCCGGTGGTTCACGATTCCGGCCCTCAATCAAACGATGACGTGGTCGCGGGACGGGGAGTGGACCTTTCCGGCCGGGCAGGTTTGGATCAAGCATTTTGACATGGAGCTCACCCGGGGAAATCCGGCTACCCGGCGTCGCTTGGAGACGCGGTTGCTGGTGAGGAATTCCGAAGGCTCCTATGGCGTGAGCTACCGCTGGAATGATGCCGGGACCGAGGCCACTCTGGTGCCCGAGGAAGGCATCGAGTTCGATCTGGATATCGTGGAGAACGGAACGCCTCGCGTGCAGCGCTGGAGTATCCCGAGCCGGTCCAGTTGTTTGACTTGCCATACTCCGCAGGCTGGGCATGCGCTATCTTCGAATACCCGGCAGCTCAATTTGACCGGGAATCTCAATGGATTTGCCGGCAATCAACTGACTTTGCTTCAGGCGGCGGGTTACTTCAGCAATATCCCCGAGCCTGCGAACGTCCTGCCACGGCATCTGCGACCCGAAGAAACTGGATTTCCGGTCGAGGCCCGCGTCCGCAGTTATCTCGCGGTGAACTGTGCCTATTGTCATAAGGCGGG
>CAMCXS010000024.1 GCA_945883495.1 Akkermansia muciniphila | reverse complement strand
AACAACAACTGGCCCACCTCGTGAAGTATTTGAGCGAACTTGGGCAACAATCATCCAGATAATGTCTCGCTATCTACTTCTTATCATCGCCCTGATGGGATCGGCCCACGTCCACGCAGGGATCAGCGGCAAGCGGCCGAACATAGTGTTTCTGCTGACGGACGATCAGGGCTATGGCGATCTCTCCGCGCATGGGAATCCCGTCCTGAAAACTCCGCATCTCGATCAATTGCGGGCGGAGTCCATCCGCTTCACGAATTTCCAGGTGAGTCCGACCTGCGCGCCCACGCGGAGCGCGTTGTTCACTGGGCGTCATGAGTTTAAGAACGGAGTGACCCACACCATTTTGGAGCGGGAGCGGCTCACGTTGCATGCCGTTACGATCGCCCAGGTTTTGCAATCCGCTGGGTATGCGACGGGAATTTTTGGCAAGTGGCACTTGGGTGACGAAGCGGAATACCGTCCGGATCGACGCGGCTTTTCCGAGGTATTTATTCATGGCGGCGGTGGAATCGGCCAAATCTATCCAGGTTCCTGCGGCGACGCGCCAGATAACAGCTATTTCTACCCGTTCATCCTACACAACGGTAAATTTGAAAAGACCAACGGATATTGCACGGATGTCTTTTATGCGCAGGCGGCCCGGTGGATCGAAGCGCAGCGGACCTCGGGCCAGCCATTCTTTGCCTATATTCCGACGAATGCTCCGCATGGTCCCTATATCGCGAAGCCAGAAGACAAAGCGCTCTATGAGGGCAAGGGGTTGCCGGCGGACACCGAAAGCTTCTTCGGGATGATTCATAATATCGACGAGAATGTCGGCAAACTCCTGGCAAAGCTCGGCGAGTGGGGAATCGCGGAGGATACCCTGGTGATTTTCATGAACGACAATGGCGGCACGGCGGGCGTCAAGGTCTTCAACGCGGGGATGCACGGCGCCAAGGGAACGGCGTGGATTGGCGGCACCCGGGCGAATTCGTTTTGGCGCTGGCCCGGCACGCTGACGCCGGCGGATTGTTCCGCGCTGGCGGCGCACATCGACTTCTTTCCGACGCTTGCGGAGATTTCCGGCGCGGGCGTTGCCGGCGCCGCCAAGGCGCAAGTGGAGGGGCGCAGTCTGGTATCGCTTTTAGATGATCCGTCGGCAGAGTGGCCAGATCGTAATCTCTTCACTCACCAAGGCCGCTGGCCGAAACTGGCAGACCCGAACTCCGCGAAATATCGCATGGCGGCAGTCCGGAATTCGCGATGGACGTTGGTCAGTGAAAAAGGTGCGGCGGAGCCAAGTTGGCAGTTGTTCGATCTGCTCGCCGACTTCGGTCAGCAACGGGACGTCGCCCCGCAGCATCCCGAGATTGTGGACGAATTGAGCCGGGAGTTCGATCGCTGGTGGGCCGAGTGCCTGCCGCTCATGGTCAATGAGAAAGCCATGGGCCCGGCGATCAATCCATTTCAGGAGATCTATTATCAGCAGTATGGCGGCAGCCCGACACCAGACGCCTTGGATCGGATGAATCCTCAAGGCGCTTTAACGTTTGGAGCGGGCGGCAAAAAGAAGAAGGGGTGAATGGCTGGAGCGAACCCGTCGAGCTGCTGCTGCGTTTGCCCAATCGGATTTCTCGATCGAGTCGCTGCGTTCCTTACCAATCGGTGGGCACGTAATCCTTGAGGAACTTGCCCCAGATAGGATTCCCCGTGTTGATGCCGTCTAGGATCGGATCCACGATCCGGGCGGCACCGTCCACGATGTCGAGCGGTGGATGAAAGCCGTGTTCGGCTTGTTTGCGTTCGGCAATGTGCACCGGGTCCTCGTCGCTGACCCAACCGGTGTCCACGCTGTTCATGTGGATGCCGTCCGCATGGTAATCCGCCGCTGAGGTCCGAGTCATCATGTTCAACGCCGCTTTCGCCATGTTCGTGTGCGGGTGCCGGGTTGTCTTGAACCGACGGTAGAACTGGCCCTCCACGGCGGAGACGTTGACGATGTGCTTGTCCCGCTCCGGCGTGGCCATCATGAGCGGTTTGAGGCGGGCGTTGAGGAGGAACGGGGCCACCGCGTTGACGAGCTGCGTCTCCAGAAGTTCCACGGTGGGCACTTCCGCGAGGGTCAAGCGCCAGGAATTGCGGTCACGCAGATCGATCTGCTGCAAATCCTGATCGAGCCGGCCCTCGGGAAAGAGATTCGGCCGGGCGACGAGTTCGTCCGGGAGCAGGGCTGCTTGGGAAAGCTTGGCGGCTTCCGTCAGCCCGGCGATGTCCGGGGCTTTGCCTTCCGCGAGCAGCGAGTAACCGCGCAAGCCTTCGTAAGCGCCGAGGAGGGCGCGGGCTGGTTCGGGAAGTTGCGCCAAGTCACCGGTCTCTCGGTCCATCATGTGGAGGTAGAAATCCGGCGGGCGGCGCACCGTCTGGCACGCGTTGTTCACGATGAAATCGAGCCGGGAACGCGTGCTCAAAAGGTGTTGGCAAAATGCCTCCACGCTCGGGGTGTGACGCAGGTCGAGCCCGAACACTTCGAGACGGTCCTTCCACTCTCCGAAGTCAGCCTCGCCGGCGAATCGCATCGCGGCATCGCGCGGAAAGCGCGTGGTCACGATGAGATGGGCCCCGGCACGGAGCAGCTTGATGCCGGCTTGATAGCCGATCTTGACCCGGCCCCCGGTGAGCAGGGCGACTCGTCCGCGGAGGTCGGCGGTTTCGGTGCGTTTGCGGTAGTTCAGCTCCGAGCACGCCGGGCAGAGTTGGTCGTAGAAGAAATGGACCCGGGAGTAATCCTGCTTGCAGATGTAACAGTTCAGTGGCTCGGCGACCTCGCGGAAGTCGGGATCGGCGACCTCTTCCTGAACGAATCCGGACGGCGGAAAGACGTTGGGCGTGGTGAACACGGTTTGGCGGCGCAGGGCGCGGATGCCGGTTTCCTGGAGCACCTCTTCATCCTTGCGGGCGGCGGCGGCCTTGTGCCGCTTGAGCTTGGCCTTGGTGTGGCGACGTCGATCCGCCACGTCCGGGCAAAAGACTTCCCCGGCAGCGGTGAGGAGGCGGACGCGGTCTTCGAGCGGGAGTTGATGGAGAAGGCCACGGTCGGCGGCGATCCGTTCCAACGCTTCGGTCACGGCGCGCAGTTCGGTCTTTACGGTCTCGGGATCTCGGTCAAGCGGAGTCATTAGCGGCGGGTGCGGATCGTCTCGTCGATGTGGGCCTTGAAGTCCGGGTACTTGGCGAGGAGCTGATCAAACACATCCTTGCTCAATTCGTAGAGTTCGCAAAACCCGGTCGTGCGAATCGATCGGGTCCGGGGGCCTTGCTCGGTCAATGCGATTTCGCCGAAGTAGGAACCCTCCATCATGAGAATCGGAGGAAGGACGGGGTCCGACTCGCTGAACGCCTCGACGCTGCCGTTGCTCACAAAATACATAGCGTTGCCGAAATCTCCTTCCCGGAAGACCAGATCACCAGGCATATAGAGGCGTGGTTTGAGGAGTTGCACCACCTCCTTGAGAAAGTCTTCTCCAGCCCCTTGGAACAACGGGACTTTCTCCAGAATCCGTCGGTTCAAGAACAGGGCGATTTCCATGCGCAGGCTCTCGGGTAGCTCCGCGAAAGCTGCCTCCTCGCCCCGGCCGATCCGGTGACTCCAGAGATAGTAATAGAACTCGTTCACCTTCTCCACGAGCTGGCGGGGAAAGCGCCGCTGGCTCATGAAGGCATTGACCAGGATTCGCTTTCTTTGGTGTTCAACTCGCTCCAAATCAAGATTGGCCACCAGGGACGCGATGCCGCCAATGACATAGCCAAAGACGCCAACTCCGGTGAACATCACGAACACGGAGTAAAGCCGCTGAATATCATTGTGGGGCGTGATATCTCCGTAGCCAACGGTCGCCAAGGTGGTTGTCGACCAATACAACGCGGCGATATAGCGGGAAAAGGGCTCCGAAAAGGTGGGGGACGCGGGCATGGTCCCCTCCGTGCCGCCGATCCCAATCCAGCCAATGGCGATGAAGTGGTCCGCCAACAGGATCCAGAACACCAGCCGGATCAGGCGGCCCGCAGCTGGTGGCAGCTGACTGCGGCCTTGCCAATGGGCCAGAGTCCGGTTGAAATGCATCGCTTCCGTGATTCGCAACACGCGCAGCCAACGGAGGGCCGCCCAGGGCATTCCGGTCCCCGCGGGCAACAGCAAGTCCAAGGGGAGCGAGGTGACCAAGTCATACCATGCCTCCCGGCGCGTTCGCGGATCGAACAGGTGCGGCACCACTCCGGCCACGAGCATGCCAGCCGCCGCCCAAACGAGCATCTGGGCCGCCCCGCGCAGCTCGTAACCGGTCGTGAGCCGAATCGGCATTTCCCAGAGGACAAAGAGATTGGCGAGCAGATACAGCAGAGCCCACCCACGGAGGAGTTGAGCCCGCAAGCGGCGTTGCTGGCGCGAAAGCAAATTCATCAGAGCGCGGTCTTCCAGAGCGTAACTTCGCCCAGATGGCCGAATTCGCGCAAGCCGTCTTCGATCTCGGTGACCGCTGGCTCGACAATTCCTTCGTTCGCCAGCTGCTCCTCATCCGCCGGAAGCGCCGGATCGATGATTCGCGACATCCACCAACAGGCCCAAGCCCGCCAGACTCGCACTTCGAAACGTGGGCCCGACATCCGGGTGGCGAGGTGTTGAAAGTGCCGGCGCGGGTTGCCGATGAATTGATCGGGCAAACGATTCCGCAGCAGCCAAGCCATCGGGGCGTAGGGCAGGGGATGATCTTGCAGGATCGGCTCCTCAGGCTGGAGATCGGCGGCAAAGGCGCGATTCAACTGCAGAATGGCCTGAGCCGGCAACCCTTGCAGCCAGAGCGACTGCGCGCAGCTCAGGGCGCCGAGATAAAAATCCGCTCCCCGGTCTTCCCCATACCGCTTCATCACCGCCGCCGTCACCGGATGCTCCGGCAGCGGCAGGAAAGGGCAGGGTACCAAGTCTTCGCGATGAAAAACGGTTCTCACAACGTACCGAAATAGCGATCCCCGGCATCGCCAAGACCAGGGACAATATACCCGCGCTCATTCAGCCCGCGGTCAATCGCGGCGGTGTAGATCGGGATGGTGGGATGCACTTCGTGAAAGCGGGCGATGCCTTGGGGCGCGCTGACCAAATTCACAAAACGGATGGAGCGCGCGCCTTCCGCGATGATTTGTCGGGCCGCTTCCACGCTGCTATTTCCCGTGGCCAACATCGGATCGACGAGGAGGACTTCAGCCTCCGGGAGAACGGAGGGGAGTTTGCAATAATAACTCTCCGGCCGGAGCGTGGATTCGTTTCGCGCCAAACCGATATGGCCGACGTGGGCGGACGGGAGGAGCTGTTGAATGCCTTCCACCATTCCGAGCCCGGCGCGGAGGATGGGGACGATGACAATCGGCTTTTCCAGGTAAAATCCGCGAGTCTCTTCCAACGGAGTCATGAGCGGCCGTTCCACTAACGGAAGATCTCGCGTGATTTCATAGACCATCAAGCGGCCAATCGCCTGAAGATGGATGCGAAACTCACTCGACGGCGTGGCCGCGTCCCGGAGGCGGGAGAGGTGATTGAGGATCAGGGGATGCTGGATCTGATGAACTTTCATTTTGTTCCTAGTTGTGTGTTCGCGCCAATTCCGAAATCCGCTGGCGCACGTGTCGCAATCCATTGCGGCGAGTCGGGGAGAGTTGATCGGCGATGCGGAGCGCTTCGAGGAACTCGGGCTCGCAATCGATGACTTCCTGAGGCGTGGCGCCGCTGTAGAAGTCCGTGAGAAGCCGGACCACGCCTTGGAGAATGGACGAATCCGCTTCCGAGCGGAACTGACAAGTCCCGTTCTCGCATCCGCCCGCCACCCAAACCTGGGAGACGCAACCGCGGACGAGGTTTTCCTCGGTTTGCTCCGCTGCCAGCAACGGCGGGAGCTTGCGGTAGTGCTCCACGATGGCGGAGAAGCGCTCCAGCGGATTCTCGATGAACGAGTAATCCTCAATCAGGCGGGCTTGTTTTTCCGGTAGCGTCATATCAATCAGACGAGGTCGGTGATGGAGCCGAAATTGGCGTCGAACAGCCGTTTGTAGGTGCGCGTGGCCGAAACGTCGGTGAGGCTGGCCAAATGATCGCAGATGAGGCGGGCGCGGCTTGCTTCATTGCCTGCAGCCCAGATGCGTTGTTCCAGCGCGGGCGGAACGATCGGCATGTGATCCCGCCCCGGTTGTGAGGGTTCGATATACGTTTCCGCCAAGGCATCGAAAAGCCGGGAGAGGATAAAATCCGCCCGGTGGTCGAGCTGTTGCAATTGATGCGAGCCGTAGACCAGCGCGGTGGCGATGCGTTTGTAGACCTCGCACTCGGTTTGGATGGCATCGTCGATGCGGAGGCGGTAGCGATGGCGGTTCGTGGTGGGGCTCATGAAGCTCGGTTCCTCCATCAACGCGCAGGCGGTGATGAAATCTCCGATGCGGCGACCAGCGCGGGATTCCAGTTTTTGCTCGCGGATATTCTTGATGATCGTGGTGACGACGGGGCCGACGGTGTCTTGATCCGCTTGCGCCGTGGCCCAACGTTCCAGGCGATCCTGGGTGATGAAGCCGGCTTGGATGCCGTCCGTAATGTCGTGCAGGGAATATGCGGTATCGTCCGCCCAATCCATGATCTGGCATTCGATGGATCGGAAGCTGTTGCGCGCCTTGCCCGGAGTGAAGCCGGCAGGGAAATCGCGACCGGCAAGGACGAAGTCTAGATAGCGGTCTTGGTCGTTGTAGATAAAGTGGCGTTCGGGATCGCTGAGCTCGGCCCGGAGGGTTTTGTATTTGAGGACGCCGTCGAGGAGCCCGCGGGTGGGATTCATCCCGCCGTATTCGAAGATTGTTTCCGTGAGGAGTCGTAAGGTTTGCCCGTTCCCCTCAAATCCGCCCCAGGGCCGCATGAGGCGGTTCAACGTGCGCTCGCCGCGATGGCCGTAGGGGGGATGTCCCAAATCGTGGGCCAGGCAGGCGGCTTCGACGAGGTCGGCGTCGAGGAAGAACTCGGGATGGAGGAGGGGAGAGCGGGCATTCAAATAGGCGCAGATTGAGCGGCCGATTTGAGCCACCTCCATGGAATGCGTCAGCCGGGTGCGATAAAAGTCGTATTCTCCGGAGAGGAAAACCTGCGTTTTGCTCTGCAACGCCCGGAAGGCCGAGGAATGGATAATCCGGTCCCGGTCGATCTGAAACGCGCCGCGATACTCCTGCGGCCGTGCGGGGCGGGGAGCCATCGATTCCGTGTCGAACCCGGAGTAGAAGTGGTTTTCCATTCGTGCGGAAGCTTGCACGGGCTCGGGAGCGGGCGCAACCGGCGGTGCGGGGCAATGATAAGGCGGAATGCGAGGGCGATTCCGCTACGATGAAGAGTAGCGGAATTTCCAAGAATTCCGATTGATCATCAGGAGCGGAATGCGAGGGCGATTCCGCTACGAAGAAGAGTAGCGGAATTCCCAAGAATTCCGATTGATCATCAGGCGTGGAATGCGAGGGCGATTCCGCTACGATGAAGAGTAGCGGAATTCCCAAGAATTCCGATTGATCATCAGGGGCGGAATGCGAGGGCGATTCCGCTACGATGAAGAGTAGCGGAATTCCCAAGAATTCCGATTGTTCATCAGGCGTGGAAGGCGAAGGCGATTCCGCTACGATGAAGAGTAGCGGAATTCCCAAGAATTCCGATTGATCATCAGGGGCGGAATGCGAAGGCGATTCCGCTACGATGAAGAGTAGCGGAATTCCCAAGAATTCCGATTGTTCATCAGGCGTGGAATGCGAAGGCGATTCCGCTACGATGATGGAGACGCTGATGCGCCATTGCAAAGTGGGGGGCCAGGCGTCAGATTCGCGGGACTAGATCATGAGCCCACGATTCGTCTCTTTGCTCTTCCTTGGGTGGCTTGGCGTAATCTCGGCGGCGGAAGACGTGCCGAGGTGGACTACCGTCGATGGCCATAAGCTGCGGGCGGGCTTTGGCGGGGTCAATGGGGAGCGGGTGGCGCTGATTTTGGATGGCAAGCCGATCCCGGTTCCGATGAGTCGGCTGTCCCCGGCCAGCCAGGAACAGGTCCGCCAGTTGACGCCGAGCCAAGCATCGACACCGCCACTGGGGCGGTGGGAGTATCACGATGAGAAGAGCGGCCGCCAGGTTTCCGTCCGGGAGACGGCGCCTGGAATGATTACGGTGGTCATTTTTGGCAGTTCGGGCGGCTACGTTTTCCGTTGGGAGGGGAGCGGCAGCCGGAGCGCCGTGGCTCCGAGTGACAATGGGAAAAAGAGCAAGATCGGGGCGCTTCTCAGCTTCAGCCAAGTCGTCGGGGAAGGCGGGGAACGGGGCACGTTGTTCACGGGAAACGAAAGTGCGAATGGCTCGAAGCTGGAGATCCGGTTTGCGGAAGGGGAGCGTGACCCCTACGACCCCGGGATCAATGGAACCTACGAGCAGATCTCAACGGACAAGGCGCTGGCCTTGGCCAAGAAGCAGGTGAAGACGGCCTCGGTGGCGCTTGAGCAAACCTTGAGCACGGTGCCGCGCAATTGGCCTGGGACGAACCGGCGGGCCGCCGGCGTGTGGGAAGATCGTTGGCCGGGCTTGCGGTCGGATTGGGTTCAATTGGTCTTCCCGGCCGCCGGTTTCGTGGCGCCCGCGGATGGGAAATGGCTGGAGCCTCACCTGGACTACTGGATTGCCCAACTGGAAGCCACGGGCCTGGGGTGGGGGCTGATCGCCTACAGTACCTTTGAGCAACCCGCCGTGGAAGGCTGGGATGGCGAATACGATGATGGCTACGGTGGGCACGTGAGCTTGCGCGGCGGGGCGGGTGGGGCTGTTACCTTTAATCTGACGTGTTCCCGTGGCCGGGTTGATGCTCCGCAAAGCGCCGATCTTCCGGGGCGGATTCCCAGTGAAGCGCAGGGGAAGGAGGGAGGAGGAGTCTTGACCGCGGTCTATACGCATGACGGAACGGGACTGCCAGAGGGCGCGCCGTCACCCATGATCAGGTTCCGGAAGTACTCCCACTTTCTGGTGGTGGAAACGGAACACGCACAGCCATATACCGGCACGGCTTGGTTTGGTGGGGTTTACCGGTGGTATCCCGTTCCGGCGGAGTGACGGCCGCAGATTATGCAATTCGCTCCGTGCTTACCGCACCCGCGCGCTGAAGAAACAGGGCGAACCCTTGAACTCCTTGCGCATCCGGCATTCTCGCTTTTGGTGGCCGGATCATGGATTTGACTACCAGCCGTCAAAAAGCGTGGATCGGCGATGCCGTGTTGTCGCTCTACGCGCGGCAGTGGATTTTGCGCGAGAAGGGCAAAATGGACGGGGAGCTGCACACGCGGTTCACCTCCAATGACTTCCTCGCCACGATCGGGAACCCGACTGGCTTGGAAGCCCAAATCGGCATGATTTACGAAACGGACGGGCTGGAGGCAGCCTTTGCGTGGATTGAGCGGGAACTGTTGCCGCTGTTCCTAGCGCAGCAGCGCAAAGGGCTGCGTTGAGTGGCTTGATGGGGCCTCTTGCCAAGTAGGACTCAAAGTCCGATCCTGAATTCATGGCGCCGAACCCGGACATTCGTTGGAAACAACGGTTTCAAAACTTCGATCGGGCATTCGTCCTGCTTCGTGATGCGATGGAAAACGGTCCCGATGCCTTGAACCAGCTGGAGAAGGAGGGCGTGATCCAACGATTCGAGTACTGCTTCGAACTGGCTTGGAAGACCATCAAGGATTATCTAGAGCAGGGCGGGTTTGTGTTTTCCACCGTGACGCCCCGGCAGGTGTTGAAAGACGCCTTCGCTGCCAAGGTTCTCGACGATGGTCAGGTCTGGATTGATATGCTCGACCATCGCAACCTCCTTTCCCATACCTACAGCCCGCTTGTGTTCGAGCAGGCTGTCGAAGCGATCCACGCCCGCTATCTGGCGGGGTTTGAGCAAATCCACGAATTCTTGCAAGGAGAGGCCATGCCATGAAGAGACCGGCGCTTCAACCTGACGAACTGGAGATGATTCGCGGCGTGTTCCGGCGTCATCCTGAGGTCACCAGCGCCACGTTGTTTGGCTCCCGGGCCAAGGGCACCCACGGCGACCGCTCCGATGTGGATCTTGTCCTCGGCGGCGACTTGCAGCCGCTGCGCGCGGAGTCGATCGCGGCGGAGCTAGACGAGCTGCCCTTGCCTTACCGTTTTGAGGTGCAGGCACTGGAACACGTGCACTACGGACCGCTGCGGGAGCATATCGCAAGGGTGGGGATTCTCATCTATCCCGCTGGCTGACAGGGCTAACTAAGGAGGATCGTGCTCAGCGAAGCGGTGCTCGTGCTCGTGCTCGTGCTCCGGAGGTTAGTCAATGGAACTCCGCGACGACGAGGGGAGAACGGTGACGCCAGATGCCGCTTGTCCAGCCCATCAATAGCCAGTGATCGATACCAGTTTGAAGCCAACGGTCTTGAAGGCGTTTTCGCTGAGATCGATGTCGATGGACCCGGCACCGGTATCGTCTTGTTGTGGCTCTAACCGGGCATTTCTGAATTTTAGATCGACCACTCGCCGGATGGGGACTCCCGAATCTTGCACCCCTTCAAAGACGACTTCTGCCGAGGTGAGCCGTTTGGAAGTGCCGTTGAAGATTTCGTAATGAAAGTAGATGCTCGAATCGCCGCCACTCATCCGTAAATGAAACTTCACCTGAGCCATCTCCTCGGCGGAGAGTGGAGCGGGGGAAGGGGCTGGAGCAGCCGCTTTTGATTCCGCCTCTGAGTGGCTGTTGTCACGCTTCCGTTCCCATTCATCCCACTGCTCGGCTGTCTCAACCCCTTGGATCCGGGCATCCAGATCGCTGACGAAGATCTCCCGCGCGCCGCCGCCAAAGCGGCTCACCTGGACCAAGTCTGTATCCTTGGGCACCAGGATCGTTTCATGGCCACACCCAATCCAAACGCTCAAACCACCGGCCACCAGACCGGTCAGAAATGCGATGATCACCTTCGGGTTTTCCAGCATGCCCGGAGCATGGCGAAGCCGGGCGCCAGAAGGCAAGGAGAATCGGGAGCCGCGCGATCGTGCATTCGTAGGCCGGACATTCCTGTCTGGCCAAACACGAAACCGATTGAAGTGGCCAGACAGGAATGTCCGGCCTACGGGAATAGAATGGATGGCACGTGCTCCTCAAGACGAAAGCTGCGCCGGATCCGTTCCCTCCGGCGCCATGTTGGAGGGCCGGGCCGTGCGGATGGGGGCGGGTCCCACATTGGTGAGAGGCAGCGGTTGGTTGCCGGTCGCATCGGGTTCGATCGCAAGCCGGGCCAGTTCTTGCAGGCTGGCATCGTATTGTGATTTCAGTTTCTCGTGGCGAGCCTGGACTCTCTTCAGGTTCTCGGCCTGCTTCTTGTTTTTTTCTTCCTCGCGACGGGCGGCGAGTTCTGCGCGGCGGGCCTTTTTCTGCTCCGCGTGGAGGGCAACCGTCTCCGAGCTGCGACGGGGGCGGCGTGGTTGAAAGCCGATCAATGCCAGTTCTTTGGTCTTACTTCCTTCCCGGGTGGCGGCGCAATACCAGTGACGCACCTGGGTCAGCGTCTCCTCACATGCCTCAAGGGCCAGGCTGCGCTGCTTCACCGCCACTTGACGCTTGCCGGTGCCGACCTGCGGGGAGACTGCATCGAACTGCTGCAAGGCCACTTCGAGCTCCCGCACCAATTCCGCCGGGTACTGAAATGCAGCCGCCACATTGGTGTGAGTTCGAACGCCCAAACGAGCCAAGCCGACGACTCGCGAATCGGGCAATCTCCCGAGCACGCCCCTGGCCCAGCCGTAAGCGGTGAAAACCTCCATCCGTTCGGGCTCGCTGATCTCGGAAGCACGGATCGCCGCAATCCCGGCGTATCCTTCCCGCACCAAACGCTCCAAGGTCTCCAGCAGCTCACGGGCCTCCATGGACTTCCCGGTCCGGGAGCTTTCCATGGTCAGCGCCAGCGCATCGTATTCCGCCAAACCCGCGCAATCGGCATCCACCTGCTTGCGCAACCGGGTCGACAGTTTGAAGGGATCGTCCTGAGCGCGGCCGTCATCGACGACTTGAATCAGGTTGAGCTGGGCGTTCGCGGCGATCGATTGTGCGGAAAAGGCAGACATCATGTTGGGGATCGTGTGAGACTTTTCTCTACGTCATGCAGTAAGTCATGAATGTAAAGGAAAACTTACTAAAAATGCACAAGAACAACGGTCGATGGAGCGCTGCACCGTTGGTTTGGAGCAGAACCCGATGAATCGGCGACTCTGCGACGGGGAGAAATGGCCGAAACCGGTGGGAATCGCCGGGAGATAATTAGGTTTGAGGCGAAAACAAACGTCGGCGCCATTTTCCTAATTAGAAAAGTGCCGCCGACATGTGTAAACGTGGTTTTTCTAATTACAAATGAGGCGGCGACAATTGTAATCATGGTTTTCCTAATTAGGAAAATGCCGCCGACAATTGTAAATGGCATTTTCGTAATTAGGAAAGTGGCGCCGACATGTGTAATCATCGGTTTTGTAATTAGAAAAGTGCCGCCGACACATGGACGTGGGTTTTTGTAATTAGGGAAAGCAGCGCCCCCGCCCGCAGAACCGTTGCGGTCCTTCCAGAATTGGCCCGCCCAAGAGCCGATCCCGAGAACATACTTCCGCGTTCGCGCGGGAATCGCCAATCGCGGCACCCATCTCCACCGCCATCGCTCCCGATCCCGAGCACGGCGATAAGCGACAGGTAAGCGGGTTGACTGCCGCTTGCTGCAGAATCCCAGATAGCTCTCCCTCGTATCGGTCGCGGCGATGCTCACGCCACGGCGGGCACGGCGCATCGTGGTTCGCCCGTGCGTCGCGACGTTTCGGCGCGCGGCGGCGCTTTTGGGGACGGACGCTCCTCCCGGTCATCCAAGCCTCCTGGCAGGTAGACTCCGGCCAGTCCGGCAGTCTGGTCCCACGTCCACACCTCCCGAGCCCGCTCGATTTGCGCCGCCACTTGGGATCGCAAACTTCGAGGCAAGACGGACATGCGGTCTTTGTCGCCCTTGCCTTGGCGCACCGTGACCGTGCCGCGATCCAGGTCCACGTCCTTGATCCTAAATCCGGGAATGGTTTGGGCTCGCACAAAGCCACGAAGGCACAAAGAATCTGGTGGAAAATCACATTTGGGCATTTTGGCGATTCATCTATCGGGTGAGCCCCAGATCCTACCTACAAGCCAGGTGATCCTGCATCTACTTCGTGCCTTAGTGGCTTTGTGCGAGGCTACTATCTTCCTTTCAAGGTTGATCCGTAGCCGCACCAGCTCGGACAGCCGCAACCCCGCCCCATATTGCAGCCGCGCCGCCAAGGCATAGCGGCCCTTTTGCTCTGGCTCCTGCTCCGCACTCTCTAACGTCTCCATGAGCCGTTGCGTCTCCCCCTGCGAAAGGACAACCGGAACTCGCACCCCGGTCTTGCGCAGCTTCACCCCGAACACCGGATCCTCCACTCCGCAGACATGCTTGAAAAAGAATGCCAACGCATTGAGCGCCTGCTTTTGCGTCGCGTAGGCACAATCCTCATCCTTCACGACTGAGGTCAGGAAGCGCGTTGCCGTCTCCACTCGAATCACCTCTCGCTCCTCCCCGGCAAAGCTGGCGTACCGCGCCACCCAACCTCCATAACAAAGCTTGGTGCGACGGGCCAACCCGCGCCGTGCGCACGCGGCATTCACCGCCGCCCTGACTCGCTCCGGCAAGCTCCGGTGATCCCCGCCTTCCTCCGCGCAAGCCGCCAACCACGCGAGATACCATTTGATGGCGTCGGCCCACTGCTCCAGTTGCCACCCTTATCCTGCTGATCGCAGGCTCCCCCAGTTAGCCTTCGGCATTCAGGTTTGCCGCTACCGCGGCGGGTGGTCCCGTTGGCGTCCTTCCCCGATCACCTCGGAGCGCCAGAATGCCCGGGCGGCATCACGCCCCGCTTCGAGTTCATGACGCAAACGAAAGTTCTCAAACCATTCCAACACCAACAAAAACCCAGTCCGCTCCCGATCCGTCAAACCACGAAACTCCGCCAGATCCTTTCGCCAACACCACCGCGCATGCATTGTTCCTCCTTCCGTTGTCATCACCATGACCACAAGCAGAGGCTTGCTGCTGCGTCAAATGAAAAGTGTTCACATGAGCGTATCTTCGGTTCAGAACGACTGACTGCATCGGGCTTTGCCGGGGAAAAGCGACGGAGGGCGGCTTTCGCGCCACCGTGGCCAGACCGAACAGGTTCCCTGCCGGCTCCAAGCTGTCATCCGTCACTCACCGCCACCGTAGGTAACGGTGATATCAGCACCGCCGATGCAGTCCTGAAAGCACCATTGCCGCTGCCCTGATAGACGCACCTCTCGCCCGGAATTTCCTTGCACCAACGGGGGAATCACCCCATTCTGGAACGGTGAGGCCGAAGCGGATATCTCCGCCCGCCGCCCTACGAATAAATACGTTCGCCCAACTCAAAGATACCATGTCCGATCTCACTTCATCAGGGATTTACTTTCAAGCAGACCCGGAACTCCAGCAGGTTGCTACCCGGAGTGCTGATTTTTGCGTAAAGTTCATCCAACACAAGTTTGGCAAGAATGCTGACTATTCCGAGGCTTTCGTTCCTGAGATTGAGAACATTCTTCACTTGCTCCATCTGAGTATGCCCGCTTCCAAACCGTCAGAGGACGATATTGAGCAGTTTTGCTCGATGTTTGGCAGCTATCTCGGCGAGACCTACCGACGCAATCGTGGCGGCGCTTGGGGAGTCTCTGATGGAAGGACGCCTACACTAAGTTTTGGTGGAGGATTCAAGAGCTTTCCGTCGGCACGTGTTTACAAGCGGCTCATCAATGGCGAGGAGGATAACGTTCATCATTGGTATCTAGGAATGATCCAGTATGGCTCCGGTGGGGCCTCGACTCAGAATACCCCTCCGTCTACTCCACCACCACTCCCGCAATCGCCCTCAACTGCACCGAAAGAGAAGGGCTTCTTTTCTAAGCTGTTCGGAGGAAGATAAGAATTATGAACCAGCGGCAACAGACAGGGGCGAACAAGGCGCGGCTGGACAACCGCTGGGGCTGCTTTGTCGTCTTTGTGTTCCGTAACTTCAACCCGTCATCCCGTTTCCACGCTCACCCCCGCCCCAGCGGTGCCAGCGCTTGAACGTTCGGCATAAACTAGGTAGCATTTATGGCATACGTTCCAGACGACGCTCAATGGTTTCTCGCCCAAATCATTGAGGAGATTCGGGTGGAGGGATCGAAGCGCAACATCATTCACATCAACCACGTACTCGTAGAAGCATCTTGTCCCGAGGTGGCATACATGAGGGCTCTGGAGATCGGAGAGCAGAGCGAGACCGAATACGAGAACCCTTTTGGGAAGAATGTTACCATTAAGTTCCGGGGGCTTCGTAATCTTGATGTGATCCACTTTCCCCTTGAGCATGGTTCCGAAATCATGTTCGTGGAAAAGCTGGGTATGAGCGAGGCAGGTGTAAAGAAGCTGGTCAGGTCGAAAGATCAGCTAGAGGCGTTTCGTCCGATCAGGAAGCGCCGTGGAAGGCCCAGTTACGCGTCGAGAAGCGTGCTCGACGAAATGAACCGTGCACTCAACGATTGAGAGTTCTATGAGGCCACGGGGTTGCGTCCTGATGGAGCCACCAAGACAGAGGGCCGTCTCAACGAGGTTCGCTATCGCGGAGAAATAGCCAAGGGAGGAGTTTGGCGATCTGGAGTGGACGGATCCCCAAGAAGCCAAGGTCAATGGCATGGACGTCGTCCTGGCCAACGCCAAGGGCGAGCTGGAAGGGGAAACGCTGCACGTGAATTGCTTCTTCTTCGCGCCCGCTCCGGCCCTGGAAAAACACGGCGCGGCGTTGACCTCGATTTTGCAGTCGATCACCAGCGAGGGTTGACCCTTGCGGATTGCGGTTTCTCGCCTTTTGATGGCCGGATCATGGACTTGACTGCCAGCCGTCAAAAAGCGTGGATCGGCGATGCCGTGTTGTCGCTCTACGCGCGGCAGTGGATTTTGCGCGAGAAGGGCAAAATGGACGGGGAACTGCACACGCGGTTCACGTCCAATGATTTCCTCGCCACGATCGGCAACCCGACCGGGTTGGAAGCGCACATCGGCGTGATTTACGAAACGGACGGGCTGGAGGCAGCCTTTGCGTGGATTGGGCGGGAACTGCTGCCGCTGTTCCTGGCGCAGCAGCGCAAAGGATCGAGGTGAAGGGAGATGGCGGAGGGAAACGTCATCGTCGTCGGGGCCGGGATCATCGGATTGGCCCACGCCATCACGGCGCGTGAGGCGGGATATTCCGTTACGGTTTTGGAACGGGATGGACGAGCCTTGGGGGCCTCCGTGCGGAATTTTGGGACCTTGTGGCCGATCGGCTGCGCGTTTGGAGCGGAACGGGAGCAGGCACTTTTCGGAGTGCGCCGGTGGCGGGAGCTGGCGGCGGAAGCGGGATTTTGGACAAGCGCACGGGGATCGTTGAGCTTGGCTTACCGGGAGGAGGCTTGGGCGGTGTTGCGGGAATTCGCCGCCGCCGGAGCCGGAGGTGCGTTGGAGCTGCTCGATGCGGACGCGGTGTTGCGCCGGTTCCCCGCCGCCCAGCCGGAAGGGCTCCGTGGAGCATTGTTCAGCGCGGTGGAGACGGTGGTCCATCCGTCCTCGGCGATCGCGGCGCTGACGAATTTCGCGCTCGGGCTTGGCGTGCGGTTTCACTTCGGCAAACCGGTGGTCCAAGTGTTCGCGGACGCCGTGGAATGCGCGGATGGGGAGCGGTTCGGGTTCGACCGCTTGGTCATCGCGGCGGGGGAGGAGATGCGGCTTTTGTTTTCACGCGAGCTCGCCGCCGCGCAGGTGCGGCGTTGCCGGTTGCAGATGATGCGGACCGTGCCTCAACGGGCGGATTGGCGGCTTGGGCCGGTGATGGTGAGCGATTTGACGCTGTGTCATTACCCTGCGTTTCGCGAGTGTCCCAGCACGGCGCAGCTGCGGGCGCGATTGGAGGCGGAGCTGCCGCGGCATCGAGATTGGGGCGTCCATGTCATCGCGGCCCAGCATGAGGACGGCAGCTTGACGTTGGGGGATTCCCACGAATACGGAGACGATTTCCCGCCGGAGAACGAGGCTGAGGTGGAGGAGCTGATTTTGTGTTCGTTGCGGGAATTCGTGCGGGTCCCTGACCTGTGCATTGCCAGCCGGTGGCAAGGTGTGTATCTGAAAAGCACGGTGGGGCAGACCCAAGTGGTGCTGCATCCACGGGAACGGGTGACGATGGTGACGGCCATGGGTGGCTTGGGCATGACGCTGAGCTGGGGTTTGGCGCAGGCCACGATCCGATCCTGGGAGACTTGAATGAACTTGCGCTGGCCAAACCTCATCATCTTTGACTGGGCCGGGACGTTGGTGGACTTCGGTTGCCGGGCGCCCTTGGAGGCGTTTCTCCAGGCGTTTGAGGCGGCGGGGCTGCCGATCACCGAGGAGATCGCTCGCAAACCGATGGGCGCCCACAAGCGGGACCACGTCCGCGAGATCCTCCATGATCCCGCGATAGCCGAACGTGTTCTCCAAATGCGGAATGCCGGGCCGGACGAAGCGTTGGTGCAGGAGATTTACGAAGCCTTCGCCCAGTTGCTGCCGCCGCTGCTCCCGGCTCATGCAGAACCGGTCCCGGGGGCGGTGGAAACGTTGCGTTGGCTACGGGAACGCGGGGTGAGAGTCGGCGGGACCACGGGATACACCCGGGGGATGATGGATGCTCTGGAACCGGTGGCGCGGGCGGCGGGGATCGATGCGGAAGTGGTGATTTGCGCGGACGAAGTGCCTCAAGGACGGCCTGCCCCGTGGGCTTGCTTCCGGATCGCGGAACGCTTGGGTGTTTACCCATTGAGCTTGGCGATCAAGGTTGGGGATACTCCGGCGGACATGGCGGAAGGACGCAACGCCGGGATGATTTGCCTCGGCGTCAGCGAGAGCGGGAACGAGGTGGGCTTGAGCCGGGAGGCGTTGCAAGCGTTGCGTCCGGAGGAGCGCCGGGAACGGGTCGCGGTGGCCTCGCGGAGGCTGATCGAAGCAGGGGCGGAAACGGTGTTGCCGAGCGTCGCGGAGTTGCCAGCGTGGCTTGAACGATGAGTGGGACGGCGCGGGGCGCGATTTTTGAGCAGGCGGGGCAACCGTTTCGATTCGCGGAGCTGCCATTGCCGAGCGTGTTGGAGCCGGGGCAAGTGTTGGTGGCGCTGAGCCTGGCGACGATTTGCGGTTCGGACCTGCACACGCACGCCGGACGTCGGCAGGAACCGGTGCCTTGCATCCTGGGGCATGAAGGCGTGGGCAGGGTGGTGGCGGCTGGGCCGGGCCGGGAAGCTTGGTTGGGGCAACGGGTGACCTGGAGTTCTGCCGACGCCTGTGGCCATTGCTCCTCCTGCATCGACTGGGAGCTGCCGCAAAAGTGCGACCGGGTCTTTAAATATGGGCACGCCCAATTGGGGGCGGGCAGCGGTCTCCACGGCACCTACGCCACGCACATCGTGTTGCGGCCGGGGACGCATCTGGTGCGGGTTCCGGATTTGATTCCGGACGCGGTGGCGGCCTCAGCGAACTGTTCGTTGGCCACGATGGCGAACGTCACCGAACAGCTCCCTTCGCAGTGCCGAGTCGCGGTGGTGCAGGGTGCGGGTTTGCTTGGGCTGCACGGATGTGCATTGCTGAGGGCGGCAGGGGTGGAACGCGTGATCGTGGTGGATCCGGAGGAGGCGCGGTTGGCGCGGGTGCCGGACTTTGGCGGGGTGGTGGCGGCGGTGAGCGCGGACCTGCCGTCGAAATCCGTGGACGTGGTGATCGAGGCGGCTGGCGTGCCGGGCATCGTGGGCGAGGGGCTGCGCTTGTTGCGGCCAGGAGGACACTATTTGTTTGCCGGGATGGTGCATCCGGACTCCGCGTTGACGATCACCGGGGAGCAGATCATCCGGGGCTGCGTGGCGGTGCGAGGGTTTCACAACTACGCGCCGCGGCACTTGAATCGGGCGATGGCGTTTTTGGAGACTTCGGCGTTGCCCTGGGCATCGTTGGTCAGTCTGCCGCTGCCGTTGTCGTGCCTGGAAGAAGGGTTTGCCTTGGCGTCGACGCGGCGCTGGGCGCGGGTTGCGATTTCTTTTGACGAAGCATGAACGCGGCGAAGCATCGATTGGCGTGGCGGCGATGGCTGGAGCAGCCGTGGTTTCTTACGATTTGGTGCGTGCTGGCGGCGTTTGGGACCTATGCCTGCATGTATGGTTTCCGCAAACCGTTCACGGCGGCGGGTTATGGTGGCGCGGACGCCAAGGCATGGTTGGTCACGGCGCAAGTGTTGGGATACATGGTGTCCAAATTCATTGGCATCAAGGTCATCGCGGAGATGAGCGCAAATGGCCGGGCACGGACGTTGTTCGGGCTAATTCTGGCGGCGGAGCTGGCGCTGCTTGGTTTTGCGGTGGCGGCGGCGCCCTGGGATGCGCTGTGTTTGTTCGCGAACGGATTGGCGCTGGGGATGGTGTTTGGGCTTGTGCTGGGGTTCGTGGAGGGACGTTGTCTCACCGAGCTGTTCGTGGCGGGATTGTGCGCCAGTTTCATCTTGGCGGACGGCGTGGCCAAAACGGTGGGTGCGGAGCTGTTGCTGCGCGGAATTCCGGAGCGATGGATGCCGGCCACGGCGGGGCTGCTTTTCCTCCTGCCGCTGGTTTTATTCGTCTGGATGCTGAGCCAGATTCCCGCCCCGTCGGAGCAGGATGAAACGGCGCGCTCCGTGCGGCGGCCGATGACGGCCGGGGAACGTTTCGGGATGCTGCGTCGCCATGGCCTGGGCCTGGTGGCGATCGTCCTGGCCTATCTGCTCATCACGGTGCTGCGGAGCACGCGGGCGGACTTTGCTCCTGAGATTTGGGCCGGGCTGGGGTTCAATGCCCAGCCGTCGGTGTTCTCGCAATCGGAGTTTTGGGTGACGCTGGTGGTGGTGGTGGCGAACGGGGCGTTGGTCCTGGTGCGCGACAACCGGCGGGGATTCTTTACAGGATTGGGATTGTCCGCGGCGGGCTTGGGATTTGCTCTGTTGGCGTTAGCTGGGCACCGGGCCGGATGGCTGCCGCCATTTGGTTTTATGGTGATGCTCGGCGTCGGCTTGTATGTGCCGTATGTCGCGGTGCATACGACGATTTTCGAGCGCCTTATTGCGCTGACGCGGGAGCGGGCGAATCTCGGCTTTCTGATGTATGTGGCGGACGCGGTGGGGTATCTCGGATACGTCGCCGTGATGTTAGCGCGGCGGCTGTTCCCGGTTTCAGGAGATTTTCTGACTTTCTTCACCACGGCGTCCGCCAGTCTGTTGATTGGGGCACTGCTCTGCGCGTTGGTAGCGGTGGGGTGTTACGCGCGGCGGTGGAGATCAGAGTGAAGGCTCTTCAACGTTTACGGTTTTCACCAGGCCAGCTATCCTCTAGGGATCAGGCGGTGCACGCAATCAGCTCCGGGAGAGCCGACTCGGCGGGCGAAATTGATTCTGACAGGCCGAAATCCGCAGACGGAAGATCACAAAGTCCGCCGCCGAGATATTTGTGGTGCCAGAGTTGGGTGGCGATGACGGCGGTGAGGCCCATTTCCACGAAGACGCGTTGCGCGGGGCCGAGCTCGCCTTGGGAGAAAGCGGTGCGGGCGGATTGGATGGCCTTGGGATGAAACATCCCGGTGCGGCGCAGGGATTCTTCGGAGAGGAGCTGATTCGTAAGCGCTGAAGCCCCGGTAAAGAAGGTGGCGCCGAGGGGGGCGCGGAACATTTGCTTCGGTTGTTGCCAAATGCTTTCCGGCAAGAGCTGGGAGGCGTATTGGCGCAAAATCACTTTGTCCCGGAAGAGGCCGCGGAGCTTCCAACGCGGGTGAAGTTTGCAGGCAAAATCGATGACCCCTTCGTCGAGGAACGGATACCGCGTTTCCACCGAATTGCGCATCGCGACGCGATCTCCCTTGTGGCACAAAAGCATGCCTGGGAGAAGGGTCTTGAAGCCGAAATACAGCGCTTGATTCAGCGGATCCCAGCGCTTCATAGCGTCCAAGTTTAGGTCGAGATCCGCGAACGCGAGGTGATTGCCTACGTGATCCCACATCGCACCGGAGAAGAAGCGCTGCCGGGCGTCGCCATACATCCCGTAGAGATCGGAAATGCCCTGTGGCCCGCCGATATATTGCTGATATTCATTCGCATCCTCCCAACTGCGATGCGGATTGAACATCTTCAGCGCCATATACCGGAAGAGATTGCCTGGGCGGAAGTTTCCCCGATCTAGGCACCCCAGCGCGCGGCCCACTTTGAGCCAAACGTATCCGGCCAGCAACTCATCCGCGCCCTCCCCGGTGAGCGCCACTTTGTAGCCTTGCTCGCGGACTTTGCGGCTCAGGTTCATGATTGCGGCGCAGGCGGTGTCGACCACCGGAGCGTCCACGGCCTCCACCAGTTCGGGAAAGCTTTGGCCGACAATGCGGTCGTCACAGGTCAATTCCACCATCCGGGCGCCGGTGTGTTGGGCGACGAGGCGGGCCTTGCTGGCTTCGTCGAAGCCGGGGGAGGGGATGCGGATGGAAAACGCGGGGATGGGCTCGTCTCGCAGACGGCAGGCGGCGGCGACGATCGTGCTGGAGTCGATGCCGCCACTGAGATAACCGACGACGGGGACATCGGCCTTGAGGCGGAGGCGGATGGCGTGTTCGAAGTGCTCGCCGAACTCGGCGACGGCGCGTTCGGGGCCGGGGTCATATTCGTCGCCGCGGTCGGGGAACGATAGGTCCCAATAGCGGATTTCCTGGGCATTGACGCCATGGGGAGAGAGTCGCGCCCGGAGCATGGTGCCCGGAAGGAGGGATTCTATGCCGTGGAAGCAGGTGCGGCGGGTGGGCTGGGCGAAGAAGGTGAAGATGTGGTCAATCCCGCGGTAATCTGGTTCCGCCGGGATGAGGCCGGAGGCGAGAATGCCTTTGATTTCCGAGGCAAAGACGATGCCTTGGGCGCGGCGGGCCCAGTGCAACGGCAGAATGCCCGAGCGATCCCGTCCAAGGAAGAGGAGCCGTTTGCGTTTGTCCCAGAGGGCAAAGGCGAATTGACCGCGGAGGTGCTGGGGGAAGGTCTCGCCGTGCTCTTCGTAGAGATGCGCGAGGATTTCGCAGTCCGAGTCCGTCCGGAGGACGTGGCCGCGCCGTTCCAGCCAAGCGCGCTTGTCCTGGTGATCAAAGAACTCGCCATTGACGATGGCGATGACGCTGCCGTCCTCGTTGGAGAGGGGTTGATGGCCGTTGCCGAGGCCGACGATGCTGAGGCGGCGGTGGACGAGCCCAATTCCCGGTTCGACAAAGAGGCCCTCTTCATCGGGGCCGCGGCGGAACATGGCACGAGCCATGCGATGCAAGGGACCGAGAAACGATCCCGTGTCCGCAAAAACGGGGTCCAGAATGCCACCAATCGCGCACATTTCGGTTGAAGGGAAGTGAGGGGCAAGCATTCCCCAATGCTTCCAACTTGCCAAAAACTTTGCGCGGAATAACGGTTCCCCCCTTCGTTTGCTGATTCGATCATGACCCTCGACCCCGCCAGCCTCGCCGGTCGCGCCGCCACGGACCTCAACTTGCCCGCCGACCGAGTGCGCGCCGTGGCGCGTTTGCTCTCCGAGGGCGCCACCATCCCGTTCATCGCCCGTTACCGGAAAGAGGTGACAGGCTCACTCGACGAGGTGGCGTTGACAAGCATTCGCGATCAACTGGCCCGATTGCAGGAGCTGGAGAGCCGGCGTGAGGCGGTGTTGAAGTCGCTTTCGGAGCGTCATTTGCTGACGGAAGATCTCAAGGCGGCGGTGTTGGCGGCCGGGAGTTTGCCGGTCCTGGAAGACGTTTACGCGCCGTTCCGTCCCAAACGCCGGACGCGGGCGATGGTGGCCAAGGAGCGTGGCTTGGAAGCGCTGGCGAACGCCTTGCTGGAGAATCCAGACCTCAACGCCCCTGAGGCGGCGGAGCCATTCGTCAATCCGGCCAAGGAGGTGAAGGACGTCGATGCCGCATTGGCCGGTGCCCGGGACATCATCGCGGAAATGGTCAGCGATCACCCGCCGGTACGGGCCGCGGTGCGCAAGATTTACGAAAGCTCCGCGATCGTCGCTTCCAAGCTGGCGCCCGGGAAAAAGGACGATCCCGAGGCTGCAAAGTTCCGCGATTACTTTCTCTGGAGCGAGCCATTGGAAAAGGTGCCGTCGCACCGCTGGCTGGCGATGTGCCGGGGCGAAAACGAAGGCTTTCTGATTGTGCGGATCGGTGCGCCGGAAAAGGAAACGCTCGGAGCGGCGCAACGCACGTTCTTGACCGGTCAGGCTCACGCTCAAGTGCAGACGGCGCTGGAGGACGGTTGCCGCCGCCTGCTCTTCCCCTCGATGGAAACCGAGATGCGCGCCATGGTCCGCCGCAAGGCCGACGAGGAGGCCGCCAAGGTGTTCGTGGAGAACTTGCGGGAATTGCTCCTGGCATCCCCGCTCGGCCAGAAGCGGGTGTTGGCGCTCGATCCCGGGTTCCGCACTGGCTGCAAGGCGGTCTGTCTCGATGAGCAGGGCGGACTTCTGCACAACGACGTGGTCCACATCGTCGGATCAAGCAAACAGCTCGCGGAAAGCGCGGAAACCGTCCGCCTGCTGGTGCGCAAACATCGCATCGCCGCGATCGCGATCGGCAACGGGACAGCGAGCCGGGAAGCCGAAAAGTTTGTCCGCTCGCTGAATCTCTCCGCCTCGATCCCAATCGTGATGGTGAATGAGAGCGGAGCGTCGATTTATTCCGCATCGGAAGTGGCGCGACGCGAGTTCCCGAACCACGACCTGACGGTGCGGGGCGCGGTTTCGATCGGGCGCCGGTTGATGGATCCGTTGGCGGAGTTGGTGAAGCTGGATCCCAAGACGATCGGCGTGGGGCAATACCAACACGACGTCGATCAAAACCGCTTGAAGCAGGCGCTCGACGATTGCGTGATGAGCTGTGTGAACGCGGTGGGCGTGGAGGTGAACACCGCCAGCCCGGAGCTGCTTTCCTACGTGTCCGGTCTGAACAAGACTTTGGCCGAGAACATCGTGACCTACCGCACCGAGCACGGGCCGTTCCGGAGCCGGGCCGAGTTGAAGAAGGTGCCGCGGTTTGGCGAAAAGACGTTTGAGCAAGCCGCCGGATTTTTGCGGATTCGCGAGGCGGAGAACCCGCTCGACGCCAGTTCCGTTCATCCGGAGCGGTATCCCTTGGTGGAGCGGATGGCGCAGGATGTCGGTTGCGCGGTGGCGGATTTGGTGGCCAACGAGGCGATGCGCCGGAAGATTGACCTCAAGTCCTACGTCAGTTCGGACGTCGGCATCCCGACGCTCCAGGACATCATGACGGAGTTGGACAAGCCGGGACGGGATCCGCGGCAACGCTTCGAGGTGTTCGAGTTCGCTGCTGGGATCGAGAAGCCGGAAGATTTGCAAGTCGGCATGCGCGTGCCCGGCATCGTGACCAACGTGACCAAGTTCGGTGCCTTCGTCGATGTCGGCGTTCATCAAGACGGGTTGGTCCACATCAGCCAGCTCAGCGACGGCTTCGTGAACGATCCGGCGGCGGTCGTGAAGGTGAACCAAAAGGTCATGGCTACGGTGATCGAGGTGGATCTGGAGCGGAAACGCATTTCGTTGAGCCTCAAGGCCAATCCGCTCGCGGAGAAAGAGGCGAAGAAGGAAGATCGCGGCGAACGGCCTCGCTCGGGCGACCGGGATCGCGATCGCGGGGATCGCGGCAGAGGTCCGCGAGGTGGAGGCCCCGGAGGGGGTGGAGGCGGCAACGGCGGCGGAGGAGGCAAGGGCGGTCCGGGCAAACCGCGCCGGGCGTCGGCGGATGAGATTCGCGACCGCCGGTCCTTCCCGATCGAGGAAGACTGGTTCACCTTGGCCATGAAAAAGGGCAAGAAGCCTTGACCGGACCCGCCGCTATGTCGCTCGACCGGCTCAAGCCGCATCACGCCACCCTGGTAGGAATCGATTCCGACGGATGCGTTTTCGATTCCATGACGGTGAAGCAAGTGCAGTGCTTCCACCCGGCGTTTTTGGATCAGTGGCAGCTTTGGGAACACGAGGGCCCGGCGCGGGAGTGCCTTGAGGCGGTGAATTTGTATTCCCAAACGCGCGGTCAGGATCGCTTCGTCTGTTTGGCGTTGGCGGTGCAGCGAATGCGGAATCATTCAGGGATCCCGTCGAGCGCGGTGCTGCCGGACATTGGCGATTTGGAGCTCTGGTTGGCGAGCGGTCCCCCGTTCGGCAATGGCGGGCTGGAATCCGCGCTCCAAGGCGCCAAGGGCGAGGCGTTGCGCGACAGCGAATCCTTGCGGCGCATCCTGGAGTGGAGCCGCGCGGTCGATGAACGGGTGGCCGAGTTGGCGGCCATCGAGCCGTTTCCCGCGGCACGGGAGTTTATCCAGTCCGCGTGTTCGACGTCGGACCTCATCGTGGTCTCATCGACGCCGCTGAAGGCGCTGGAACACGAGTGGGAAGGTTGCGGTTTGCGGTCGTATTTGCGCTTCATTTGCAGCAAGGACATCGGCACCAAGGTGCAACATCTCCAGGCGGCAACGGAGGGCGGACGCTACGAGCTCGATCGCGTGCTCATGGTAGGGGACGCGCCCAAAGACCTGGAATCCGCGCGGGAGGCCGGCGTCCGCTTCTTCCCCGTGAACCCAGGGAAAGAGAACGACTCCTGGGCGCTGCTGGCGGCGGAAATTTACCCAGCGTTTTTGGCTGGAGAATACAGCGCGGAACGGGAAGAAGCGCTGGTCGGCGAGTTTCTGGCGTTGCTGCCCTGATCTCCTCCCTCGTAGGCCGGACATTCCTGTCTGGCCACCTCAATCGCCTACGTAAACGGCCAGACAAGAATGTCCGCCCTATCATTTACGCCAGCGATTGAGGATAAAGCCTGACACGATGCGCCCATCCTCACGGGCAATTGGCCGTCAACGCAAGAAATGCCTGGCACCATTCTCCCCTTCTGAGAGCGACGCGACCCCTTAGACGTCGGATCGCCCGGTGAGGAGATCGATGTGTCGCATTTTGCACAACCTTTGACGTGGCGGTCGCAGCCGTCTCAGCGTTCGATAGCCGACCGTGAAAACCCTCCTCTGCTGCGCTCTCGCCGTTTCCCTCGTCCGGGCCTCCGAACAGGCTGATGTCATTGTCGTAGCGGCCACTCCCGCCGGTGTGGCTGCCGCGGTTTCCGCCGCGCGAAGCGGAGCCAGCGTCATCGTCTTGGAAGAATCCGCGCACGTGGGCGGGATCATCTCCGGCGGCTTGACCAACACCGATATCCGCAAACACGGGGCCGTGGGCGGCCTCTACAACGAATTCAAACGCCACATCGTGGAGCACTACACCGCCATCTATGGGCCGGATTCTCCCCAGCTGAAGATCTGCAAAGGCGGCAACCGATTTGAGCCTTGTGTCGCGGAAAAGGTGTTCCGCGAACTGATGGCCGCTGAAGCGAACATCCGCCTTCTGGAGCGGCGCCGGGTGGTCTCGGCGCGCGTCATCGGTGCCGACGGCCTGGTGCGTGAGGCGACGCCAGGCCGGAGAATCGATGGAGCGCCGCCAGGAGAGTTTGGGCCGACTGACAAACTGGTGAGCCTGATGGCGGAGGACTTGGATCAGCCGGGGTCCCGGATCGAGTTTCGCGGGCGGACGTTCATCGACTGCACCTATGAAGGGGATCTTGCCGCCCTCGCCGGTGTGCCTTACCGGGTGGGACGGGAAAGCCGGTCCGACTTCAACGAGCCGCACGCCGGTCACATCTTTGTGCGCTTCAAGGACTACCATCCGCTGCCCGGCTCCACTGGAGAGGCGGACGATGGCATCCAGGCCTTCTGCTTCCGTTTTCACCTCACCAAAGACAAAACGAACTCGGTTCCCGTCGAGCAGCCGAAGGGCTACAACCGGGACGATTACCGCCACGTGTTGTCGCAAATCGCCGAGGGCCAGATCACCAGCTTCAAGCAGGTCATCCAGCTCTACGAGATGCCGAATGGCAAGTTTGAGGCGAACAGCGATCACCCTCATCCCGATACTGGAGTGCCGGCCGAGTCGCTTGACCTCGCCGAAGAAAACTGGGGGTGGCCCGAGGCGGGACCGGCGGAGCGGCAGCGCATCTTTGCCCGCTACTGGAGCCACAACGAGGGCTTGCTCTGGCTGCTCCAACAAGATCCCGCCGTGCCCGAAACGATCCGCGCGGAAGCCCAGCAGTGGGGCTTTCCCAAGGATGAGTTCACGGACCATCGTCACCGGCCTCATCACCTCTACGTCCGCCAAGGCCGCCGCATTTGGGGCGAGTTCACGACGTCCGAGAACGACGCCAAACCGATCTTTGAGACCGGTCTGCCCGCTCGGCAGCCGGACGGGATCGCGGTGGTGGAATTTGAGTTCGACTCCCACGCCGTTCAGAAGTATGACCCTGCTCATCCACTGCTCCGGCCGGGCTACTTCTTCATCGCCCACGATCCATTTCAGCTCCCGTATCGGGTCGTCGTGCCACGATGCGTCGATGGACTGCTCGTCCCAGTGGCCTGCAGCGCCACCCACGTGGGCTACTCCGCCCTCCGGATGGAACCAGTGTTCATGGCCTTGGGCGAAGCCTGTGGAATCGCGGCTAGGCAGGCGCAACAGGCTGGCGTGGAAGCTCGCTCGATCGATGCCAAAGCGCTGCAGCGGGAGATCGTGCGGCGCGGGGGAGTGGTGTTGTACGAAAATGCTGCCCTGATCCCGGACGGTTGGTGATGAATTGGGGCGTGCGTGCAAATCGTCACCCGTAGATTCACCTGCCACTGGAGATTGGGCGAAGGGGATGGCATCGTAGCCACTCTCACTTTCACCCGTACCTTGATGAGCCTTCGCCTCGCCTCACTCCTCGTCTGGATGATTGGAAACTTGGCCCTGGGGTTCGCGTCGCCCGTGGGAATCCTCTTCGATACCCACATGGAGACCGACTGCGATGATGCCGGAGCGTTGGCGGTGCTCCATGCGCTGGCGGATCGGGGCGAGTGCGAAATCCTCGCCACGGTGACCAGTGTGCGCGACGTCAACTCGCTGGCCACGGTCGACGCGATCAACCGGTATCGCGGCCGGCCGGGACTGCCCTTGGGGATGGTCGAGGGCGAAGGCGTCCTCGCGCCATCCCGTTTTGCCGGGAAAATCGCTAATGAGTTTCCGCATCGGGTGACTTCGCCGGATTCCGTTCCGGATGCGGTGGAGGTTTACCAGAGGGTTCTCGCGGCCCAGCCTGATCGCTCGGTGGTCATCGTGACGGCCGGTTACCACACGAACCTGAAGAACCTCCTTCGACTTCCCGCCACGGGCGAGTTCCCTAGCGGCCGGGACCTGATCGTGCGCAAGGCGAAGAAGTGGGTCTGCATGGGGGGGAACTTCATGGGAAACCCGCCGCAAGACGACCTGAAGCTCGGTAACGTGAACTTTCAGCGCGACGCCGCCTCCGCGCTGGAGGCGATCCGGGATTGGCCTGGGGAGATTGTCTTTGTTGGCCGTGAGGTCTGTTCCGTGCCGAGCGGATTGCAGGTGGGGGAGCATCTCGCAGGAACGCCGCCGGACAATCCGGTGCGACGTGCCTACGAGCACTACTTCGGCGGCCAAGCAAGAAATCGCCATGTCGCCGACCTCGCCACCGTTCTCTATGCGGTGCGCGGCTTAACCGATTGCTGGGACCTTTCCCAGCCGGGGCGCCTCGACTTGCGGCCAGACATGACCTTCCAATGGCAATTTGAGCCCGCAGGGCGCCAAAGCTTCCTGCTGAAGAAGCGGGACAAGGACAACGATGCCCACGTCGAAGCCGTGCTCGACGCCTTGCTGACGGCGGAGCCTCACCCCGTGGAGTGATCGCCCCCGACGACTCCGGTGCCAGGCATTTCTCACATGAACATTCCGCGGCACCTAATCAGTAGGAGCTCATGACGCTCACGGGCAATTGGCCGTCAATGCAAGAAATGCCTGGCACGAGCCTGGCACCAAAAATACCCGGTTTTTAACTCTGCGACTGGCTTGGTGGATTGTTTGTCGCCGGATGTTTTGTGGTGTTGCCAGCCGGTTGCGGAACAGCAATCAGCGGGGGCAGCCTATGACATGTCGGCGGAGGCCTCGCCAGTTCCCGTGACGCAAGGGATGGGCGCCGGTTTGGCGGCAGGGACGAGGTTCTGCTCCCAACAGTCAAGCGGGATGATTGTTGTTTCTGTCAGGATGACGGGTTCGACCGCCGCCTGACAACCCCGTGCCCTCTAGCAGTTAGCACTCGTAATTGCCATGAATCGACAAATCGGCATTGCCACCCTTCTGGTCGCACGATAGCCTACGGCTTGTATCCCCATGAAGCCGCATCCTCTTGTTCCTCGCCGCCATCCGGTGTGTCCGGGCGGATGTCACGGCGATCGAAGATCAATTCCGGGCCGCTTACGAGCTCTACGCGGGGACGAAACATGCGGCGGAGGTTGCGGACCTAGATTCGAAATACGTCGTTGCGTTGGAGCGGGCGATGGGCGCGGCCACTCAGGGACAGCGGTTGGATGAGGCCTTGGCCTTGCGGGATGAGATCCAGCGGGTCCAGGACAAGGTGCCGCTCCCGGACAAGGACGATGACATCGATCCGGTCTTGGTGAAGTTCCGCGGAACCTACCGGGCGCAATCGGCGAAACTCAGCGAGTCCCGCCAGAAAGCCGCTACGCCCATCATCGAACAGTTCGACGCCGCTTTGGCCGCATACCAGGAGGAATTGACCAAAGCTGGAAAGTTGGACGAGGCTTACGTCGTGCGGGATTACCGGGCGGCTGGTCTCGCGGAAAAGTTGATGGGGAAAGCCGCCGCCGTGAGCCTGACCGCCGCGAGCACCGCGCCGGAAAAGCCTTTCGAGAACAGCCTGGGCATGCGTTTCTTCCCGGTTCCGATCACTGGTGGGCCGAGCGAGGGGAAGACGATCCGCTTCAGCGCGTGGGAGACGCGTGTGAAGGATTACGCGGCTTTCGTGAAGGACGAGAAGCTTGAGTGGCCAGAGCCGGTTTTTGCCCAGGGGGTCGATCATCCGGCGGTGAACGTCTGTTGGGAGGATGCGACCGCCTTCTGCGCATGGCTTACCAAGCTGGAGCGGAGGAAACGCAAGATCGGCCCAAAAGACGTTTACCGCCTGCCAACCGACCACGAATGGAGTTGCGCGGTGGGGCTTGGCAAGGACGAGGATCCGGCTGCCGCGCCGGCCGCCAAGGATGGCAAGGTGGCAGGGTATCCATGGGGAGCGGACCTCCCTCCGCCAAAAGGGGCGGGGAATTTCGCCGGGGAGGAAGCCAGGGGTCAAGGGCAGAGCCAGGGTTACAATGATGGGTTTGAACGAACGGCACCGGTGGGAAGTTTCGCCCCAAACGCCTTCTCTCTCCATGATCTCGATGGCAACGTTGCGGAGTGGTGCCAGGAATGGCGCGATCCGAGCAATCCAGTGGAGCGTGTACTGCGTGGCGGTTCGTGGAACGTCATGCGGGACACGTATCTCCGGTCCTCGTACCGCCGCGGCGGCACGCCAGAACGCCGGAACGACTTTTGCGGATTTCGTGTGGTGTTGGAGCTGGGCAGTGGAGGCTAGTCCTCAGGCCGAGGGCAAGACCGCGCCTCCGGTCCTTTTGGACGCCGACTGGCGGATTTTGCAGGGTGGGAAGGACTGCCGGTTCCTCCGCTTCACGTAAGACGCCATCTCACGGTTCGAGCGACGGCCGGGCCTCAAATTCCGCGGATTGTCACCCAAATCAGTGTCCTGCCTCATCCGAGGTGTCGATTGAAGCTGCGCATATTTTCCGGCCTTCATTCGGCATGACGAATGCACGGATGGAAGTTTGCCGGCGTCCATTGCTCCTCGCGGATGAGCGTTCGCAAAGTTGCCGAGGCTCATTGAGGATGAGGTTTGTAGCTCAGCCCTTTTTCTCTGCTTCACCTGGGGCGCCCGTTGCTGGAGAGCCTGGGGCTGCGTGCTGAGCTTGCGGGTTGAACGGCAGCGATTTGACTAGTCGTGCTCGTGCTACGGCTGGGCCGGGGTGTCCTCAACCAGCCGTGGCGACTGGCGGCGTGTCGCGTCTCCGATCGCGGAGAGCCGGGAATTTCTCGCGCCATTCGACGGCGTCTTCGAGGCGGATTTCGACGGTGGCGACGCCTGCTTGATCGTCCATCTCGTGGATGGCGTGCCCCAGCGGGTCTATGATTGCGCTGCGTCCTGGATAACGGAAGGACGGATCGGTGCCCACGCGATTGACACCGATCACGAAGGCTTGATTTTCGATGGCCCGCGCCCGGAGCAGGACGCGCCAATGCTCGGTGCGCATTTCTGGCCAACTCGCGATCACGGTGAAGAGGACGGCGCCGGCGCTGGCGGCTTCGCGGAAAATCTCGGGAAAGCGCAGGTCGTAACAAATGAACGGGCTGATGAGCTGGCCGCCGAGCCGGGTCAACACCACGTGATCACCGGCGGGATAGGCATCAGCTTCGCCGGGTGGGGTGAACGGTTGCAGCTTGTTGTATCGCGCCTGAATGCCGTCTGGGCCGATGAGGACGGAACTGTTCCGGGAAATCCCATGCGCATCCAGGAGGCCGATGCCCGCCATGAAGTGGACGCCCCAGCGTTGCGCCAGTTGTCGCAGGGTTTGCACGGACGGACCGTCTTCGGGCTCCGCCAGAACCCTCGCGGTGGCCACGGAGAACGCGGTGGTGGCCAGTTCGGGAAGAACGATCAAGTCCCCTGGCAGAGGCGGATTCTCTTCGCAGGTCTTGGCGATCCGTTCGAGGTTGGCAGTGGGGTTTTCCCAGGCGAGGTCGAGTTGAAACAGAGTGACGCGCATCGGAGCAGGGCGGGGTTCAGGAACCGGGCCGGATCCGGATTTCGATGCGGCGGTTCAGGGTTCGATTTGGTTCGGTATCGTTCGGAGCCACGGGGCGGTTGGCGCCGAATGCCCGGCTCTCCAAGCGTTGTCCGCTGATCCCAGCCTGCTCCAGAAACTTCACGACTTCCAGCGAACGCGCGGCGGAAAGTTCCCAATTCGACGAGAAACGGCTCTGCAACGCCGGGCTGATCGGAGCGTTGTCGGTATGGCCCTCGACGACGAAATGCTGAGACTCCTGCGCCTTCAACGCGGACGCGATCTGGCCAAGCACGGCTTTGCCCGGGTCCGAAAGCGCGGGGCTGCCTGAGGGGAAGAGGATCCCGCTGGGCAAGACGACGCGCACATCGCCTTCTTCCGCGATCACGCCGATATCCTGCGGCGCGGCGCCATTTGCCTGAAGCGAGGTGCGGACCAATTCGGCGACGCGGGAAGTCTTTTGACGATACTGAATCTTAAAGACGATGTTGTTCACATCGTGCCCGAACCACGCCAGGGTGTTGCGGCGCAGTTGCCAAGTGCCTTTGTCGTCGGGTTGATTGGCTTCAAAACTGACGATCTCCAAGTTATCCGGGAGCACCCAGACGTAGACATATTGGGCGAAGTCATTCGGAGAGGTCCACTCGCCAAAGTAGCCTCCGGGCAGCTTGGGGTTTTTCGACTCCTCCCAATTCACGAACGTGTAGACGCCCTTATCGACCGTGACCCGATCCGCGAGGCGGCCCGGGCGCATGGTGGCATAACTTCCTTGATCAAACAAGATTACGTTGCGCTCCGCCTCCGAGGTGGCGTCGAAGCGGTAGTCGTTCGGGTAGATATAGTCGAACGAGGAATCGGTCTCATCCTTTTTAAGGAAGAGGCTGTAGTTCGGATAATCGCTCCGGGTCGTGGAATAGTTCAGGTAGGTGATGCCATCGGGCTTAATAAAGAAGATGTTCTCGGCTGCGGTGCGCGCCTGGACCGCTGTGGCGGGCAGCAGGAGCAGGAGGGCCGGAATGAGGAGTCGGATCGGGTTCATCGACGGAGACGTGCAGCAAACTTTACGCCGCTGGGAACGCAAGAATGAGGATGAGGGAAATGCAGCCCCGGCTCGGAACATCGGAACGGGATTTTGCCGGTAAAGAATTTCTTGATGCGGCGCCTGGATTCATGGAGGAGGGACTCGCAATGGACAGAGACTTGAACGTGCTGGGAGGGCCGCTGGAACCGTGCTCATTCGATCCGCAGACCGGATTTTATCGCAATGGGCGCTGTTCCGTTGGAGAGGAAGACGTGGGCTGTCACGCGGTTTGCGTGCGTGTCAGTGAGGAATTCCTCGAGTTTTCCCGCGCCGCCGGGAACGATCTCAGTACGCCGGTGCCGGCCTACGATTTTCCCGGGCTCAAGCCGGGGGATCGATGGTGTCTCTGCGCACCCCGCTGGAAACAAGCGCTCGACGCTGGCTATGCGCCGCCCGTTTATTTGAAGGCGACGCACCGCGCGGCGTTGGACTACGTGACCCGCTCGATCTTGGAGGAATACGCGCTCGATTCCGCGGTCGAGTCCTGAGCGGATCGCTTCAGAGGCTCCAACCGCCGCGGTATTGGTGCTGCACCATGGCGTCGGCCAGGGCATTGCCCGTCTTCATGGCCTGCGGATCCCAGGTGAGCTTGGTGCCATTGCCCACGAGCGCGGCCATGGAGCCGAGGAGCAGGATTTCGGTGAGATGGGCACCGACGTCGAAGTTTGATTCCGGCAAGGCGGGGTTCTTTTCACGGATCGCCTGAATCCACTCCTCGTAATGCCCGGGGGAGCGCTTGAGGGTTTCCGGCGGCTTCACGAACGCTTCTTGGTTCGTCAAGATCTCCGGATTGCCGCCGTGTGAGCCGTGCGCCATGACGTGCTTGCTGCCAAAGTAGACCACGCCGTTGTCGATGTTGGCGATGACCTTTTGCTTGCCCTCTTTGTCGGTGATGGTGCGTGGATAGGTTGGCGGAACAGGCAGCCGGTGCTTGCCATCGAACCAAATGAGCTGGAGCGGATCCTGGCCAGGCCGGTCAAATATCATGGTGATGGTGCAGGAGTTCGGATGGGTATCGGCCTCGCTGCCAGCCTGATCGCGTTCACACTCGACCTCGATGCTCGTGGGCGTGCCCAAGCCAAAGGCCCAAACGGGGTGATCGATGATGTGGGCGCCCATATCGCCCAGGGCGCCGGTGCCGTAATCGACATAACCACGCCAATTGAAGGGCACGATCTTCTCCGCGTAATGCTTCATCGGTGCGGGACCGATCCAACCGTCCCAATCAAGGCCTTCGGGAATCGGCGCGCTGGCTCCCCGGAGAATGCCTTGGGGCCATGACGGGCGATTGGTTACGCAGTGCACCAAGTTCACCGTGCCGATGGCGCCGGAGCGGATGTATTCGTTGGTGAGCCGGGAGCCGTTGGAGGCGTGGCCGGTGTTCCCCATTTGGGTGCAAACCCCCGCTTTCTTGGCTGCATCGCGCAGCGCCCGGGCTTCGGAAATGGTCCGCGTCAGCGGCTTTTCGACATAGGCATGCAGCCCGAGCTTGATCCCGGCCATGGCCGCTACGGCGTGGGTGTGATCCGGGGTGGAAACGACGATGCCGTCCAGGTTGTTTGCCTCTTTCTCCAGCATTTGCCGCCAGTCTTGGTAAAACTTGGCGTTCGGGTATTTCGTCCGCATCTCCGCGCTGCGGCGCAGATCGACGTCGGCCAGGGCGTAAATCGTCCCGCCGGCTTGTTCGCAGCCTTTTATATTGGCCGTCGCCCGGCCGCCCGCTCCGACGAAGGCGAGATTGGGACTCTCGTTGGGCGACTGGGCCAGGACTCGGCTCGGGAGGACTTGAAATTGAAAGGCGGCGGCAGCGGCTCCGGTTCCGAGGAATTTACGGCGAGAGGTTTTCAGGCTCATGGGTTTTGCCCGGGACTTTCCCCGCGGCCTCCCTGGTTGGACGATCACGCGCCGGGCTGCCCAACGATCATCCTGGCGCTCTGGTCCAAGGAGCTAGGCCTGATCATGAGCCATCCAATTAAGGCGCCCGTTCCAGCCCCAAGAAGAAAACCCAAAGTGAGGTGGGCAATGCCAGCGGCGGCGGAAGCCTCGGCCGTGCCCCAATGGAGAAGCAATGCGTAGGAGGAAACTTCGCGAACTCCTATGCCGCCCGCTGAAAGGGGCAGCAAGACGGCTACTGCGGAGACAGAGGCCAAAAGGACGGATTTGGTACCATCCAGGGACGCCCCTGCCCAGGACAAGGCGGCCCACACGGCGATGGCACCCACCGCTTGGACACCCAAGGAAAGCGCATGAACGGTCAGCCAACGCCAGCTAGTCATGGAAGGATTCAAAGCAGCGATGGGAATTTCGGGGATTCGTTTCCAGTGGTCCCGGAGCCCTTGCCATGCAGTTGCCGCGAGGCGTTCGCCTGGAGTGGAGAGAACGGCCACGATGATCAGGAACAAGAGGGAAACTATCCAGGACAGTCCCGTCCCGCCGGAGAGTGCCCAGGCCAGCGTCAATGTCACTGCGGCACAGCTTGAGAGCCGGTCACGAAGGACGGCCAAAGGCTGTCCGGACTGACGCTCAGGAGCTTCTCGCAGCAACCAGAGCTTGCAAAGATCCCCGGCAAGTTGCGTGAAGAAGACCGCTCCGAAGAAATTGCCAATCAGGCAAATCGCGAGCAGCCTTGAAAAGGGTGGGGGAGCCGTAAGCAACATCCGCAGCTTACAGGCGTGGAGCCCTTGAACGGCGATGACCATAAGCGCGATGAATCCCACGGCCCAGGGGTGAAACTGACCTCGCGTGTCGTCGAGATGGGGCCAGACCTGAATCAAAAACATTCCTGCCGCGAGCAGGCTTACTATTCCGGCGAGACGCTTCTGAATGGGCCGTGAAATGGAAAGGCTCATTTCCGTTCGAAGATTCCGCAAAACTGATCACCCCACTGGCGATGAGACGAGAGCCGGAACGCAAGGTAGAACAGATCAGAGATCAGTCGTTTGCCCTGTCCAAAAGCCCCCGTGCTCAAGCTGTTGTTGCCAGCATTCGTCAACTGGCAGAGGTCGCGGTAAAGCGGAGAGTAAAAGGGGAATCCTGCATAGCGGATTGTTTTGGGGGCGAAGCCGAGTTCGGCCATGGCTGCTTCCATTTCCCCTTTCGCAAAGTTCCGGTAGTGGCCCACATGCACCTCGAACGGGCGCATCCGTCCGGTGGGAAACGAAACCAGGAGGTAGCGACGCGAGCGCTTCGCCATCTCCGCAAGAAAGGGCTTCCAATCCTCGATGTGCTCGAGCACTTCAAAAGCGGAGACCAGATCGTATTCGCCTGTTTCCTCTTGGATCGGTAAACACTCGAACTCAACTTTTCCGCTCCCGTAGGTCTCGATGGCGATCCGCACACCGGTGTCAGAGAAGTCTATGCCGCGTATCTGCGCCGCTGGTAGTAAGTGGGACAAGTGAGCAGTCAGAGTCCCTTCTCCGCATCCCACGTCTAAAGCGCTACCGATGGAACGCGCATCGACTTCCATAATGGCCTTTTCCACCAGCCAGCGCAGCCAGCGGGAAGCTGGGCCGAACTTCTTCATGCCCACCCAATTCGGCCATTGTTTTTGGTAGATGGCGTGATTATCGATGACTGCCTGCATAATTGTATTCGGGTTCAGGCTGGGGGAAGAGCCGCAAATAGCTGCGCGCCGCTGCATCCCAGGAAAAATAGGTCTCCACGCGAAGGCGTGCCTGCTCCGCGAGACGTTGTCTCAGGGCGGCGTCTTCCAAAAGCCGATCCATCGCTTGAGCCAAGGCGGAAGCGTCGTCGTCGGGCACGATGGCTCCTGTATGATCGTCTTGGACCAATTCTTTCATTCCCTCCACCGCCGTAGCGATCACGGGCAACCCGGCGGCCATCGCTTCGAGCACCACGTTGGACATGCCTTCATAGCGCGACGGGAGAACCAGCAGAGTGGATTGGCGGTATTTTGTTGGCATCTCCGAGCGGTCGAGCCATCCGGAGAACTGCACGCGGTCTCTGATTTCTAGATCCGTGGCTAAGCTTTCCAGGCTTGCGCGCAAGGGACCATCCCCAACAATCTCCAGATCCGCATCCCGGCGTGACATGGCGGCAAGAGCGCGGAGAAGCATCGCTACGTTCTTTTGATCAACGAGGCGGCCGACGAAAAGAATGCGGGCCGCGGCCTCCACTGGCTTGATGTCCGGCGGCAGTTGCTCCACTCCATTTGGAATCACGAGAACCGGCAGCGGATCGGCCGCTTGGGAACGCTGGCGAAGACCTTCGGAATTCGCGGTCACGGCAGCGGCGGAGCGATAAAGCTGGCGCCGCAGGGGGCGTAAGATCGTATGGACGCCGTCGAGGCTTGGTTCTGTTCCTGGGACATCGCCTCCCCGGAGGGAAATGACGTAAGGGATGCCGAAGAGGTATCTTAGCGGGAGTCCAAGCAGGCCGCAGGGGAGCCCGAAAAAGAGCACGGCCCCATCAAAACTGCCGCGCCAGAGCAGCAGGGGCAACCGGAGAAATGCAGCCAGGACAAACATGCCCATCTCGAAAACGCTGCAACGGTCACGATGCCGTCTTCCGGTCCAAATCCGTTCCACAAAGAATCCTTCATGGGTCTCGGGCTTGGCCAGTCCAGGAGCTGCTGAGGTGAGGACGTGAACCTCGGCCCCGTGGTCGCGGAGCGCGCGTGCCAAGGCGCGGGTCGCCGTGGCCGCACCGCCCCCGAGCGGCGGATACTCGTAGTTGACCAAGAGCAATTTCACGCCGCCACCTCCACCGGTCCCTTGAGGGCCGCCATCCAACGATTGACCACGAACTGGCTCCAGAGGAAGCCGCGCTCGTCCGCCCGGCCTTGGAGGTGGCGCTCGTAGATCCGTTGGGCCGCTGCCGGCTGGCCCCAACGCGTTTCTCCAGGTTCCAGCACCCCGTCGCTAAACCACTTGCCCACGGGCATACCGAAGCCCTTTTTCGGCCGGTCCAAGATCCCTTCTGGCAAGCTGGCGGCCATGGCTTGCCGCAAAATCACTTTGCCGGCTCCATCCGCGAATTTGAGCCGGGCTGGAATCTGCCGGATCAAATCGACGACGTCGTTATCTAAAAAGGGGGCCCGAACTTCCAGCCCGACTCTCATGCTGGCGCGATCAACCTTCGTTAAAATGTCGTTCTGAAGGTACAATTCAATATAGAACTGGCAGAGCCGGTCTTCCAAACTGTCGGCTTCGCAAGCATCCCAAGCTTCGATCGCTTCGGAAAAGGTCTCCTCCAGGTCCGATTTGCTTTCCGCGAAGTCGCGCAGATCCAATTCGGACAGCGATGACATCCACACGGGCCCCCAGAGGGGCGGAGGATAGCCAGCGCCGCGCAAGCCGCGCTTGACCTTGAAATCCAAACTCATATTGCGATGCGACACCGGCATCCTTGCGGCCAAATGGAGAATGCCCTGATGGACAGGATCAGGGATCATGGAACGATAGAGCGCAGCCACCCGCAACGCTTTGAACGGATCATAACCGAAAAGCATTTCGTCGCTTCCATCTCCCCCTAAGGCCACGGTCACTTCTTCCCGGGCGAATTCGCATAACAGCGAGGTGGGAAGCAGTGACGCATCGCCGAGCGGTTCGTCTAATCCGTCCAGGACGCGACCCGCGAACTCCGGGACAACTTCGGCTCCCAGCACGCGGCGATGATGTTTCGTGCCCAAATGATTCGCTACCTGTTCCGCATAGGCGGACTCGTCGAAGCTCTTTTCTTCAAACCCGATCGAGAACGTGCGCACGGATTGACCGGCTTCGATCGCGAGGGCGGCCAGAGTAGAGGAATCGACCCCGCCGCTGAGAAAGAGCCCGACCGGGACATCGGATCGATAACGCAGCTTTACGGATTGCTTGAGCCGCTCGCGCAGTTCGGTGGCGAGATCTCTTGGATCGGCCAATTCGTATTCACGGGAAGTGTGTGCTTGGTAACGCCAATAGCGTTGGATCTGAGCGGCGCCGGTCCGGCAGTCGAGAAGCATCCAGTGCGCGGCAGGCAACTTGCGTGCTTCCGCCAGGCCGGTCCAGGGCGCAGGCAGATATCCATAGGCAAAGAATTTCCGCAACCCGGTATCGCATACGGAGGTGGAAACCGCCGGATGGGCCGTCAATGCGGTCAATTCCGAGGCAAAGACAAAAGCTTCGGGCCGAGATGCATAGTAGAGTGGCTTTTCCCCAAAGCGATCTCGAGACAAAAAGAGTGTGCGCTGTTGACGATCAAATATGGCGAACGCCCACATTCCGTTGCAACGCTCCAGGAAGCGAGGACCCCACTCCGCATAGCCGTTGAGAAGAACTTCGGTGTCGGAATGGTCCGAGAGGAAAACCCGCCCGCGGGCTTCGAGCTCGGCGCGGAGGCTGGTGTGGTTGTAAATCTCACCGTTGAACGTAATCACATAACGGCCGCACGAACTCACCATTGGCTGAGCGCCCGTGGTGAGATCGACGACGGAGAGGCGACGGTGGCCGAGATAAACGGCGGCCTCTTCATCAGACCACAGGCCCGAGCCGTCTGGTCCACGATGGGCCAGACGATTGATCATCTGCCCCGTGAGGCTCAGGCTGCCTTGTCCCCAAATTCCCGCGATGCCGCACATGATTGAAATGCTGGAGTTCCCCGCACGACATAGGTGCGCTTGTTCTGGCTCTCGTGATAGGTCCTGGCGATCAGTTCGGTTTGCAGCCCCATGAGGAAGCAGATAACGCCGGTAACGAAGGCCAAGCCCGCCAGAAGCGGCAGCGGGGTTTGGATTAGCGACACACCCGCGAAAATCTTGTAAGAAAAAGCAAGGGCAAGAATGGCGAAGCTGGAAAGGAAGGCCAAAATGCCGATCCCTCCAAAGACATAGATTGGCTTTTCGGCGTAGCGGCGCAGGAAAGTCACCACCAAAAGGTCAAGCATCACTTTGGGGATGCGCCACATTCCGTATTTGGAATGGCCTTTGACACGAGGATGGTGATTGACTTCCAATTCAGTGACGCGGGCTCCATTCCAATCCGCATAGATCGGGATAAGTCGATGCATCTCGCCATAGAGCCGCACGGTGTCGAGCGCTTCACGGCGGTAGGCTTTCATGGAGCAGCCATAATCCTGCAAGTGAACGCCGGAAATCGAGGAGATCAGCCGATTCGCGATTTGGCTCAAGAAAACGCGAATGCGGCCGTCTTGGCGCGACTTCCGCCAGCCAGAGACCACGTCGTAACCCTCGTCCAACTTGGCAAGGAGGCGGGGGATATCGGCGGGATCGTTTTGGAGATCCCCGTCCATCGGCACGAGGATATGGTAAAGCGCGTGGTCGATCCCCGCCATCATGGCGGCGGTCTGACCAAAATTGCGGCGCAGGTGGAGCACGCGGACGCCCGTCTCCGTAGCGGCGAGCCGATCCAGCTCTTCGGAAGAGCCATCGCGAGAGCCATCATTGACAAACAAGATCTCGTGCGGCCGATTGATCGATCGCAAGATTTCCAAGGTGCGGCGGCAAAGAATTTCCAGATTTCCGGATTCGTTATATACCGGAATGATGACGGACACGCCCGAGAGGGCAACAGTGGAGATCATCTTGCTGCGGTGGTTGTGGACGGTTTCGGAGATTGGCGAGTGGCGAGACGGTAGCCGCTCAGAGGGCTTCCGGGCGCCGCGGACGGCACCAACGGCTGGGAGACGAAGCATTCCGCGAGGATTTCCTTGCAACGCACGTCGATTACGCCGCCTTCGCGATAAATAACATAGCGATGCTGCTCTCGTAGCCAGTCGCGAAGCAGTTCCTTTGTCCAGAGACCCCGGGCACGAATTCGGGCTTGCTCCGCCTCGGAGAAAGTCGCATTGGTCTCAATTGGATCGCGGAGGGAGAAGCTAAAATTAATGAGCAACGGGTCCGCCAATCGCTCGGCTAGATGAATGGCTTCGGTGAGGCGAATATCAATTCCGAGTGGCAGCACGACGGCGTCTGGGGGAACTTGCGGGGCGAGATTGGTGGCCAAGGCACGCACGAGGCCCGGAGTTTTGAAGTCGATCCACTTCCGGTATACACCGCCTGCCGTAAACGCTACGAGTGAGGGCAGGAAGGTGAGAGTGATGGCCAGTGCGGCGCCGGCGTGAGTCCAGCTTCGCCAGGAGCGGGCGTGAAGAAAGGCCGGGAAGGAGTCGCGGAGTCGTTCCCAGGCGATCCAAGAGGATTGGGCACCGCCCGCGAGCCCGAAGATCACGGAGTAATTCACATACGGCATTGCGCATGTCTGACAGAATGTCTGGGTAGCGGCGAAGTGAAGACCTACGCTGGTGGCAAAGACCAAAGCGAAGGCCGCGTCCAGAGATCGGTCGTAGCCGCGTTGGCGCCAACGGAAAAGGGTGAATAGATTCGCCAGCAGCAGCGGCAAATAAGGCCACAGAACGCCCTCAATGAACCACTCATGGGGGCCTCGGAATGTCTCCGGCCGAGTGGCCCACCAGCTTTGCACTTGGAGACCCAAGTCCCCGCCTTCAAGGGAGCCCACCGCTGGATCTGCTGTTAGTCCGATCGCCTTTGCGAGTCCTTCAGCTCCTGGATAGGTCCGGATCAAATTCCAAAATGCTCCGGGTCCAAAGATGGCGCAGATCAGGATATCGACGCTTGCACAGGCGATCAGGTAAGAGGCGACGGCCCGGCGGCCCGGCAGGCCATGAAGCCAGGCATCCGCCACGATCAGCAACGGCACGATGAGCAGATAGTTCGGCCGCGTCATCAGGATCGTTCCCGTGAGGACTCCCGCCCCGAGCCAGCGCAAATCCCGAGAGAAAGCGCTTGGGTGAAACAAAACCCAGATCACTGCAGCGATCTGCACGTTGACGAACGAGAACTGGGATACGCTGGCGTGGTAAAGAGCCACGGCCGGCGAAAGCACGGTGAGCCAGACGAAAACGGCAGCAGGGGCTTGGCGCCGGGCGGCGTCCCGTCCAGCCAGAGTTCTAATAAGGATCACCAGGGCTGCGGTGAAACAGAGCACGGAGAAGAGGCGCGAAGGCCGCAATCCGAGTCCGGCAATCTCCTGCCAGCAGCCCAGTGCCACGTAATATAGTGGCGTGTACCAACAGGGAAGCTGCTCGCTATAGAGCTTCAGACCATGCCGGATGCAGGCCGTGGACCCGTAGAGGTAATTCCCTTCGTCCATCCAGGTGGCCAGCCCGAAAAGAAAGTAAAGGAGCTGAATCGCCAAGACCAAGCCGCCCGCGATGAGCGCGAGACGGCCAGCATTGTATTGATGGCGATTGAGTAGTTGTCGCATGCTGGCCTGGCAAATTACTTTGCAAGGCTTAGAAATGCAAAAGATTTGATCAATCGGAACTCCAAATTAACTGGCGGCGTCTCAGCGCTCCAGGACGACGCGGTATCGGGCTTGGCCCGAGCTAACGTGTTCGAGGGCCCGATTCACCTCGGTCATGGGAAAACGCTCCACGGCTGGCGCGATTTGATGCCGGACGCAGAACTCCAGCATTTTGGCGGTCGTGGCTGGGCTGCCGAGCGGTGAACCCCCGATCGATTTTTGGCCCATGATCAGCGAAAACGCCTGTACGGGAATCGGCTCCAACACGGCGCCGACCACGTGCAGCCTCCCGTTCGGCGCCAGAGCGGCGAGAAGTGCGTCCCAGTCAAGGCTGACATTGACTGTGATGAGGATGAAATCGAGCGAACCGGCGAGTTTGGCGATCGCGTTGGAATCCCTTGAGCTGACCGCGTGGTGGGCGCCCAGGCGCATTGCGTCGTCGCGTTTGGCTTCGGTTGAGGTGAAGGCGATCACTTCGCAGCCCCATTTGTTGAGGAACTGGAGGGCGAGGTGCCCGAGTCCGCCGATTCCCACCACGCCGACGCGGTCCGTGGGCTGGACTCCGCTCATGACGATGGGGTTGAACACGGTGATGCCTCCGCAAAAGAGCGGTCCGGCGGAAGCGCTATCGAGGCCTTCAGGGAGCGGCGTGGCCCAGAGCCAGTGGCAGCGCACCCGGTCCGCAAAGCCTCCATGGCGGCCGACGATCGTTTGTTCCGTCGTGGCGCACAGGTGATGATTTCCTGCGAGGCACTGAGGGCAGGCCATGCAGCTTCCTGCATACCAGCCGATCCCCACGCGGTCTCCCGTGCGCACCCGCTTCACCTGATCCCCCGCCGCGACGACGGTTCCGACGATTTCATGACCGGGGACGAACGGATAATTGGTCATTCCCCAGTCGTTGCCGAGCATGGAGAGATCGGAATGACAGATTCCGCAGTGGCTGACTTCGACCTCGACCTGCTCGGGGCCGAGGCGGCCTGGGTCGAAGGAGAACGGTTGCAAGGGCTCACCCGGCGCGAGCGCGGCGTAGGCGTGGAAGGTGGAACACATTGTGTCCCACCTTCGTGCCAAGGCGGCAACGAGGCAAGTTGCGGTTGTGACCTGTCAGGGAGCGACTTCCTTGACGTAGATTTCGTCGTCGCCGCGAAACTCGTATTCCGCGGCGCGGGTTGCGACGTATTCGGTAAGGCGGTAGGCAAAGAGGCGGCGCTCGTACGTGGCTCCTCCGGCGCGGGCAGTGGCCACGATTTGGTAGAAGCCATTTTTCCGGGCGGCCAGGTGATCGATGCCCTGGATGACGCCGATCAATCGATAGGAGCTGTCTCCCTTGGCCTTGAGTGGTAGTCGGCGAGGAGTTAGAATGTATGTCATGGGTCCGCCGGTGTAGCTGGCGGGATCGTTGACCAGGTATTCCGGCGCGCCGTCTCCATTTAGGTCGATGACTTTGCCCCAGAGCTGTCCGGGCGTTTTGCCGTCCTCAACGAAGACCTCTTCCGCAGCCAACGCCTTGCGAACGCCTTCGGGAAGGCTGGCGGTAGTCAGTTTGCCCGGGGATACATTGATCGTCGGCTTCACGGCTGATGGGAACGGTTGTTCCGCGTGCAGAGATGGAACGAGTCCGAGAAGAACAATGGCGAGATAGCGCGGTTTCATGGCGCCACTCCTGGCACGGACAAGAGGAGATTGCTAGAGAGTTTTGCTCCGGGCTCTACGCCAAAATTCCTTTAACGACGTGTCCGTGGACATCGGTGAGCCGATATCGCCGTCCCTGGAACTTGTAGGTTAAGCGTTCGTGATCGATGCCGAGGAGGTGCAGGACGGTGGCCTGGAAGTCGTGGACGTGGACGCCGTCCTTGACGAGGTTGTAGCCGAATTCATCGGTTTCTCCGTAGACAGTGCCGCCTCTGACTCCGCCGCCGGCCATCCAAATCGAGAAACAGCGAGGATGGTGGTCGCGGCCGAAGTTGGCCTGGATTTTGCCTTGGCAATAGTTTGTCCGGCCAAATTCGCCCCCCCAAACCACGAGGGTATCTTCGAGTAAGCCACGCTGCTTGAGGTCCTTGACGAGGGCTGCGGCTGGTTGATCGGTTTCCTTGCAGAGCTTGGGCAGTGCGCCCGGGAGACCGCCGTGGTGATCCCAGTCTTGATGGTAAAGCTGAATGAAGCGCACGCCGCTTTCCGCAAGGCGCCGCGCTTGAAGGCAGTTGGCGGCGAATGTTCCGGGCGTCTTCACATCCGGGCCGTAACTTTCCAGAGTGGCCTCGGATTCGCCGGACAAATCGGTGACTTCGGGAACACTGCTCTGCATCCGGAATGCCATTTCGTACTGATCGATACGAGCTTGGATTTCGGCGTCTGGAGTGTTGGCGAACTGGTGTTCGTGTAACTCCTTGAGCCGATCCAGCATCATCCGGCGGCTGGAGGCGCTCACGCCACTGGGGTTGCCAAGATAAAGGATTGGATCCTTGGCGGCGCGGAATTGCACGGCTTGGTGCCGGGTCGGCAAAAACCCACTGCCCCAGAGGTGGGCGCCGAGCGGTTGTCCGCCTTTGCCCTTGGTGATGAGAACGACAAACGAGGGAAGATTCGCATTTCCTTGGCCGAGCCCGTAGCTGAGCCAGGAACCGAAACTGGGTCGTCCGGGGACTTGGGAACCGGTCTGGAAGAAGGTGACGCCGGGCCCGTGGTTGATGCTCTCCGTGAACATCGACTTCACGACGCAGAGCTCTTCTGCGATTGAAGCGGTGTGGGGGAGCAGTTCGCTGATGGTGGCGCCCGCTGGGCCGTAACGCTCAAACTTGAACGGGGAGCCGACCATGGGGATGGACGACTGATTCCCCGACATGCCGGTGAGGCGTTGTCCGCCGCGCACGGAATCCGGAAGCTGCTCGCCGTGATGTTTGTTGAGCAACGGCTTGTGATCGAGAAGATCGATTTGCGACGGGCCGCCGGACATGAACAGATAGATGATCCGCTTGGCCTTGGGCGGGAAATGGGTTCCCCCGAGGATGCCGCGATCCACCGAGCCGGAATCCGCCGCCAGCATTTCGGAAAGCGCAAGTCCGCCGAGGCCCATGCCAAAGCGGTTGAGGAGTTGGCGTCGATTCAGAGGATTCATCGTTTTACGACACAGGCGTCATGGTTCAACAAGGCTTGAGCCAAGGCGGTGGCGGCGGCGGCTTGGGGGAGGGGAATCTTGGGATCGCGCGGCGCCCGGCCGATTTTCAGGAGCGCTTCGGCTTCCTGATGGGCCTGAGTGAAATAGGCGAGTTGCTCTTTGTATAGGAGCGAGCAAATTTCGATCTCCTTGCTATCTGGCTCACGGCTCAGACAACGAAGGAATCCGGAGCGGATCATCGGTTCTGGGGTGCCTCCGGTTTCTTGGTGTAACTTCTCGCCAAGGACGCGGGAGGCCTCGACATATTGCTCGCCGTTGAGGAGGATTAAAGCTTGTAGCGGGGAATTCGTCCGTTCCCGTTTGGCCAAGCAGATGCCGCGGCGCGGAGCATCGAAGGTGACCATGGCTGGGGGAGGGCTGGTGCGGCGCCACGTGGTATAGATACTGCGGCGGTAGACGGTATCGCCACCGGCAGGATTGACCGGCTTGAAGGCTTCGCTCATTTCGTAGGGATTGACCGGTGGACCGCCCATGCGATCTGCGAGCAGTCCGGATGCGGCCAGGGCGTTGTCGCGAATCATTTCGGCGGAAAGGCGGAAGCGGGGGCCGCGGGCGAGGAGATCGTTTTCGGGATCGTCGGCCATAAGCTTCGGGTCGGCCACGCTGCGTTGGCGATAGGTCCGGCTCATAAGAATGGTTTTGAGGAGTGCCTTGGTGTCCCAACCGCTCTCGATGAAGCGCCAGGAAAGCCAATCCAGGACCTCGGGATAGACGGGCAACGCGCTTTGGGAGCCGAAGTCCTCGGACGTCTTCACCAGACCTTGGCCGAAGATGCTTTGCCAGAAGCGGTTCACCGTGACCCGGGCCGTGAGGGGATGTTCCGGGGCCGTCAGCCACTGGGCGAGGCCGAGGCGGTTTTTCGGAGCGTCTTTGGGGAAGGGAGAAAGGATTTCCGGGGTGCCGGGGCCGACTTCCTCGCGACGCTGGTCATAGGCGCCGCGGAAGAGGATATAGGCCGGTTTCGGTTGGGGGAGTTCCCGCATCACCATGATCTCCTTTACCGCGCTCGCGGCGGTGACGAGATCGGCGCGGGCGGATCTTACGGTTTCCAGTTGGGCCAGATACTCAGGGGATGGCGAACGCGGCGCCGCGCCGTCGGGATTGAATGCGCCGCGTACCTCCGAGGCCGAGAGCTCGCGTCCAAAGACCCGGAATTCGTCGATCACGCCTCCTTTGAATCCTCGATCCCGGGAGCGTTCGCCCAAGGCAATGTGGTCGCCCCCGCCTCCCGTGATATCGCGGGTCAGGGAGTCCTCGATCACGTCGATCGCGGCGAGTTGGCCATCGACATAGAGCCGTAGACCAGAGGAGCGGCTGCTGCCGTCATTGGTCACTACGACATGGGTCCAGGTGTCCGGCTTAAGTTCCGTCTGGGCGCGGATGGAAATGGCGTTGCCGGGCCAGAAATGGATGACGGACCACTTCAGTTTTCCCTCTTCGATGAGCAGTTCGTAGCCCCGGCTGGCGGCGTCCGTCCAAGCGCGGGAACGGTGGAAGACCACGGCGCGTTCCTTGTGATCCGGCGTCTTCAGCCAGAGGGAGACGGTGAAGGGCTCGTAGGCGTGGAAGTTCCCCAGTGCGAGGTCGACCGGGTCATCGCCGGTGAACTGGACGGCTTGACCGTTCCGCCCGGAAACGATTTGGTTTTCGCCCTTCAATTTGGCCGGCTTGGCGGGGTCGATTGCGTTGGCTAGTGCTCCCTTGTCCAGGCTTTCGAAGTCGAACCGGGCCAATTCGCCTTGCGGGACCGCCGCGCCCGGGGCGTCGATCTGTTTCAGACCGGCCAGTTTAGTCTCTTCTTGGGTGACCTTGAGGGCTAGGGCCGCGAGCTTGGACTTGGTCCCCGCATCCGCGAGCGGTTGGGCTGGAGTCGGCACGGAGTCGGTGAAAAACGAGTAAAGCCCGGCCTCGTCGATGTTCTGGAACATCGAGAAGAACTGGAAATACTCCTTTTGGCTGATGGGATCGAATTTGTGATCGTGGCAGCGGGCGCACTCGAAGGTGAGGCCAAGGAAGGCGGTGGCGAAGGTCTGGACCCGGTCGGCGACGTACTCCACGCGGTACTCCTCCTCGATGCTTCCGCCTTCGCTCTCCTGCTGGTGAAGGCGATTGAATGCGGTGGCCACAATTTGCTCATCAGTGGCGTGCGGGAGGAGATCTCCGCCCAATTGCCAGGTGATGAACTGATCGAACGGCAGGTTCTCATTGAACGACTTGACCACCCAATCCCGCCAGGGCCAAACCTCGCGATCGCGGTCGACCTGGAATCCGTAGCTGTCTGCGTATCGGGAGATATCGAGCCAGTCGACGGCCATGCGTTCCCCGAAGCGCGGGGAGCTGAGGAGACGGTCGATTAACGCTGAAAGATTTTGGTTGAGGGTTGAAGGGGAGGTCGATGCGGCCACGAAGGCTTCGACTTCGGCCGGAGCAGGGGGGAGGCCGGTGAGGTCGAACGAGACGCGGCGGATCAGGGTGGCGGCGTCTGCTCCGGGTTGGAACTGGAGACTGCGGGCGGTTAGACCTTGGGCGACGAGGTTGTCGAAGTGAGCAGACTTGGGCGGCTGGAGGGAATTGAAGGCCCAATGCTTTTCGTAGGGAGCGCCCTCGGCGATCCAGCGTCGCAAGGTGGCGATTTCTTGCGGCGACAATGTGCCGATCTTCGCGGAAGGCGGCGGCATGATCTCGTCCGGGTCATCGCTGGTGACTCGGAGGAGGAGCTCGCTCGCATCAGGCTGGCCCGGGACGATGGCGCGGACGCCTTGGCGCTCGGTGGTCGCGGCGTCGCCCACATCGAGCCGCAATCCAGAGTCGCGCTTTTTCGAGTCGGGGCCATGACACTGAAAACACTTTTCGGAGAGGATTGGGCGGATATCGCGGTTGAACTGCAAGGGGACTGGGCCTGCGGCGTCTGCGCGGACGGCAGCGAAGAGCAAGCAAAGCGCGAGGAGGTTCGAAAGGCGGCGCATCACGATGGAACCCAGAACACGTCGGTAGAGCCGGAGCCCTTTCGTGTCCATTTGAAAAGCTCGCGAATTCCCAAAGATCTTCATTGGTTTGCGGCCAAAGACCTGCTCTACTGCACGCACCTATGTCAGTCTCCAAAGCGCATGCATCCCGACGTGGACCGGTGGCGGTGATCGCCGTGCACGGTGTGGCCGATCAAGGAAAGAACGATACGGCTGCCACGGCGGCGAACCTCCTGCTGCACCTGGACCAGATCGAAATGCGCGAGGGCGAACAAGCGCGAGGGCAAGGGTATTCGGGCTTCAACGAACGGATTATCCGAGTGGGCGTGGAGCCGCTGCAGGTCGATAGCGTGAAGGATGACGACGCCTGGACGCACCAGTTGCGCGAGCACTTGGAGGATTTTGAGGGAGAGGGAAGCCGGGGTGCTTATGAAACGATCAGGTTGGAAGGGCTGCGCCATACCCGGGCTTCGGAAAACGCTCCGCCGCAGATTGACCGAGCGGTGCATATTTACGAATTGCACTGGGCGGACGTGAGCCGGTTGAAAGTCGGCGCGTTGAACATTTTTCTGGCGATCTACCGGTTGCTCTTTGAAACCTCCTGGCTTGGGCGGCAAACGATTGGGAAGTGGGCTTCGTTTGGTGAGGATGTGGGCAAATTCGGTTCATTCGCGTCGCTGCGGGGATTGATGGTTATCTTTCACTCGATCGCCAGTGTGATCCTGACGCGGGTCATGCCACTGATGTACGTGCTGTTGATTGGGATGCTCGCGCTTACGGCGATACCGGTGGTGGAGAGTCCGTGGGCACAGGCGATGTTGACTGGGTTGGGGGGGTATCGGGGGTTATTTGCCGCCGGCGTGGTGCTGATCACGGCGGCCGTTCTCATTGGGATTGCGATCAAGTTCTGGCGATTTCTTCCCTGGCCACCGCTGTTCGTGGTGGTTGCCCTGGTATCTTTCCTGGCCTGGAACTTCGCCTACGCGTTGCTGCCGTCGGGACTCACGTCGTCCTGGTGGGCCGAGGCTGGCGTGGCGCTCATGGCTTGGGGCGGCGTGTGCGTTTGCGTTGGCTTTGTGTTTCTTCCCATGCTGGACCGATTGTTCCCGGGAACGACGATTCTCGGGATCGGGATGATGCTTGTTTTCACCGTGGGCTTGGGGATGGGAGTGGCGCAGCAGACGGAATGGCCTCTGCTCTTTACGGGACCGATCATGGCGATTCGCACGGGGCTTGCGATGCTGCCCTTCGTCTGGATCGTGCTTTCGACGTGCGCCAATATCTTCATCGTCTTGGCGTTTCTTGAGGGGATCACGCTGCCCTTTCGGCGTTGGCTTTCCCCTGAGGTGATTCAGCGGAAGCGGGACCGGGTGCGGACGGCGATCCTCTCGATTTCGATGCCGGTGTTGCTGATCAGCTTTCTGAACTCCACCTTTTTTCAGTTGGCACTGATTCCGGCGCGCTCTGGCGGGGCGGATGGTGCGGTGCCGGTTGTGGGCCGGACGGCGAACGCCCCCGCTTGGGTGAAGGAGATCGAGAAGTTTGTCGACGCCAAAGTGGATCCCTTCTTGGACCGGTTCGCGAGTATGCCGTGTTTTGAGGATTGGGACAAGGCAACCGTGGGGATGGACGTGCGCTTCTCCGACTTTACTAACTTCGCGGCCGGGCAGATGGTGATTCCCTTCCTGGAAGCGACGTTCCTCCTGGTCATTCTGGTGCTTGGCTACTCGCTTTGGACCGTGGCTCCAGCTGCATTGGCGGAGTATGCGACGAACGGCTTGAGTCCGGACGACAAACGTTGGGAGCGAATCTCTAAGGGGCTCGGTCGCAATCTGTCTCAGGGATATCGTTGGCTTTGGGCGGGGCAAATTCTGCTCGCCTGCTGTTTGTTGCTGAATCAGGCGCTCTTTGCCTACCGCGGTATCCGGGCGAACGAGGTAAGGGAAAAAGGGATTGCCGTAGCCGAGAAAGACCCGGTCATGATTTTGGTGGACCGGTTCCTTGGGGTTCGCGAACTGAAGTATCTGCCCGAGGCAGCTCTTGCAGCGGTGAGCGATGCGTCCGTATCCACTGAGATGGCCAGCCCTGTTCCGGTGGATTCGCCACCACCTGCGCCGGTGCCTCAAGCGGCGGTCGCGCCTGAACCGGTTTCCGTTTCGGTACCTCCAGCTGACGTGGCGGCTCCTGCTCCGCCTGCCCTTGCAACGGCTCCGCCTCAGGCGATCCGCCCTCTGGCTGCTTCCCGTCCGGTTCCGGTCGTCCGTTCAGCTCCTTCGTCTGCCCGGGATCGCTCAGGTCTCCCGTTGACGGGTCGGCGGGTACAGATCGTTCGTGCCTCGTCCACGGCCAAAGCGAAGCCAGCGGAGGTGATCCAAGCGCCGACGGTGCAGCAGCAGATCGTGCAGGAAGAGCGCCAGGAGATCCGCGAATCGATTCAAGAGATTCTGAATGCAGGGCCGGACCTAAGCGCTTTGAAGGAAATCGGCCCCCAGCCCGCGCCGGGAACGCCAGCGGCCCCGGCCTCCAATCTGCCTCCGCGATGGGTTCTTAATACACTGACGGAATTCGCCCTGTTCTTCAATCGTGGTCCTTTGACCAGCGCCTTGGGAGTGGTGATTCTTGTCTTGGCGATTGGCTATCTTTTCTTCGCGAGGCTCGCGGATCCGGTGTTCGCTGGATTGAGGGGAGGTTTGGATATCGCGCTCGACGTGGTGAACTACTTGAATCCAAATCCGAAGAAGCGGACTCACCGGGCCCGGATTCTTTCCCGCTATGCATCGCTGCTGAAATATATTGCGGATTGGCGGGATCCGGCGAATCCCGAGATCGGCTATTCCCGGGTGGTCATCCTGTCACACAGCCAAGGGAGCGTCATTTCTTCCGATTTGCTCCGCGCGCTATCTACCGGCACCGTCGCGGCGGACAATGGTTTAGAAGTCATTGGCGGAGATCCGGCGTCGGGCGGTTTGCCGGTGCGGCTTTACACGATGGGGAGTCCGTTGCAGCAGCTCTATTCCAGCCGGTTCCCCGATTTGTTTGCGTGGAATGCCGAAGCTGATCCTCGGGTCAAACACCGCTGCTTGGAGTGCTGGTGGAATGCGTATCGCAGCGGCGACTATGTAGGCCGGATGTTGTTCCGTACAGAGAAGAAGTATAAGGAGGCTTGCTTCATGCCAGGGTTGGATTACTTCCAAACCAAAGACGGGGTGAATCTCCCGGTGCGGGAAACATGCATCGGACCCGGTGCGCATACGCAATACTGGAACGAATCCGCGCCAGACGTGATTCGGGGACTGGATCGCCTGATCGCCACGGACGACGTGTCTGAACTCGCCAAACCGGATCTGGAAGCGAAGCCGGTTTGAGCTGGCGTCTGGTTCAGAACCGCAGGCGGCGGATTCACAGTGTGGGATAAGGTAGCCGCTGGGCGGGTTGGAGCGTAAGGTTCTCGCAGTCATTGCGAACCGATGCCCGGTCTCTTCCACGAATTGGTCCTGCGTTACTTGCTTCGGCACCGGGTCATTGCGTGCTTAGATATCGTCAGCGTGGCGATCGGCGTTGCCGTCTATGTGGCGATTCAAGCCGCGAACGTCAGCGCGACACGGGCGTTCCGGAGCGGACTCGATCTGACAACGGGGCGAAGTCACTTGGAGATTCGAGGCCAGGGCATCGCGGTGCCCGAGGATCGTTTTGCAGAGGTTCGTGCATTTCCGGGCATCGAGGCAGCCACGCCGGTCGTGGAGGGGTATTTGACCTTGCCGGAGTTGCCAGGGAGTTATCTACACCTGGTTGGGGTCGATCCGTTCTCCAGCGGGCCGTTTGCCTCGGTGGGAGGGCGGGTGGGGGACGTTCCGGGTTTTGATCTAGAGGCTTGGTTGGGAAAGTCTCGGCAGGTCTTGCTTCACGAGCGATTTGCCGCGAGACACAGGATCGCGGTGGGTGATCGCTTGGCTGTGGAGAAGGACAGCCGTCGGGACATTCTCACGGTAGCGGGCATCCTGCCGGTGCGTTCATTGGGCGACGACGCGGCGGAGTCCCTCGCGGTCATGGACGTGGGGTGGGCGCAAGATTTCTTGGGGGCCGGCGGGTTGACCTCGATCCAGCTCAGGTTGCGAGACCCGGGTGAGGCTGACGGGATCGCTACTCGGCTCCGGGATCACTTTGGGGAAGAGCTGCTCGTGGAAGCGCCGCGCACGCGAAGTTTGCAGGTGCAGCGGATGCTGGACGGGTTTCAATTGAACCTGACGGCGCTTAGCATGGTATCGGCGCTGGTTGGAGTTTTCCTGATTTACAATACGGTATCTGCTTCGGTGGTTCGGAGGCGGCGGGAGATTGGAATCCTGCGGGCGAATGGCGCGAGCCGACGGCAAATCTTCGCTCTTTTCTTGAGCGAAGGCTTGCTCCTGGGCGTGCCGGGCGTGTTGCTCGGGTTGCCGCTCGGTCAGGTGCTGGCCCAGGTCCTGGCGGGAGCGGTAGCGGAGACGATTTCGTCGCACTATGTTCTCATCGACGTGGCTCGTGCAGTGGTTTCCCCGGGGCACCTGGTGGTAGGCGCGTTGTATGGGGTGGGGGCGAGCCTGGCTGGTGCTTGGCTACCAGCGCGGGAAGCGGCGGTTCTCACTCCCTTGGAAGCGCTTCGTCCGCATCGTCACGCGCGGGTAGGGGCGGGTCCGATCTGGGCTTGGCTGCGCGCGGGGCTGGCTTTGCTGCTGCTGAGCATGGTTTCTTCGTGGTTGGCGCTGGGGGCTGGGCCGGCGTGGTGGAGCTTTGCTTCCTGTTTCTTCCTGGTAGCGGGCTTCGCGGCGGCAACGCCTTTCTTCAGCCAGAGGCTGGCCGCCGGATTGCGGAGCCTGTTGCGATGGTTTCCTGGGGCTGTGCTGGCGCGGATCGCTGTGGAAAACTTTGAGCGCTCGTGGAATCGCTCGTCGGTAACGGTGGCGGCGTTGATGACGGCATTGGCGATGACGATTGGGGTATCGGTGATGGTATCCTCCTTCCGGGAAACCGTGGCTGTATGGGTGGAGCAATCGATGAAGGCGGACCTTTACGTGACTCCGGCATCGAATGAGGTGACGGGATTTCAAGATTTCCTGCCCGCCGACTTCGTCACAGCGGTTTCCGTGCACCCCGACGTTCAGGCGGTCGAGACCTACCGTCAGGTGCCGCTCAGTCTGCCCGGCAAACCCGCTTTCCTGCTCGCGGCGGTAGGGAACCCGAGCTCCGGGGATCTACGCTTCGTTCAGGGGGGGCGGGAGGAAAAGCTTGCGGCCTGGAAACGTCCGGGCGGGGCGTTCGCGACGGAACCCTTGGCGCGCCGGCTTGGGCTGGCGGAAGGAGACCGGATGTCGATCCCGACGCCATCCGGTGCGGTGGAGTTGACGGTGGCCGGGATCTACTATGATTATAGCGATGATCGGGGGAAGCTCGTGATCCCCGCCGAGGCATTCCAGACTTGGTGGAAAGGGGATGGGCGCATCCACTCGATGGCGGTGCAGCTGCGCCCAGGCGCGGAGGCGGGACGGCTGCGGGAGGCGACTGGCGGACAACATCGGCTCGCTTGGCTGAGCAACGCGGACTTGCGGAAACGGGTGTTCGACGTGTTCGACCAAACCTTCGCCGTCACCTACATTTTGCGGACGATCGCGGTGGTGGTGGCGATTCTTGGGGTGAGTTTGGCGCTGACGATCCTAGTCATGGAGCGGACCCGGGAGACGGGAATCCTCCGGGCCACGGGGGCAAGCCGGATGCAACTGCAGCGGCTCTACTGGCTAGAAGCCGGGGTGATCGGCCTGGCGGGCAGCGGAATTGGGATGTTCTGTGGTCTTGGAATGTCGTGGATTCTGATCCGGGTCGTCAATCTGGCATTTTTTGGCTGGACCATCGACCTCCAGTTGCCTTGGGTGGAGGTCCTGACCACTCCGCTTTGGGTGATTCCGGTGGCAGTTCTGGCGTCGATGTATCCGGCTTGGCGGGCTTCCCACCTCCCCGTGAGCGCCGCCGTGCGGTCGGACGCCTGAGTCGATGCGGGATGTGTTTCGGATAGAAAAGCTGAGAATGGGATCTACCCCCACACCGTATCGGCGGTGATGAACGCATCGTCCTTTTTCTTCTGCTCAATGGCTGGTCTGGTTTGCTTGGCGAGTTCCGCGTGGGCCGAATCGAGGACTTGGACGCAGGCTGCGACGGGGAAGACGATTATCGGGGAATTGCAGCGAGTGGAGGGGGCGAAGATCCGGATTTTGCGGGAAGGGGGCGTGGTGGTGGACGTGCCGTTGGCGATGCTGGTGGACGCGGACCGCGAATATGTGGCCGGGTGGCAGGCTAAGTCGGCGCTGCCTACGGGGCCGGTGGAGCTGACGTTGACGAACGCGCATCTCTGCTGCGGCAGTTGCCGGGACGCGGTCATCAAGGCGGGCGGTGGAATTGAAGGCGTCACGGTGACGACAGCGGGGAACAACGTCACGATCGCCTCCCCGGACGGCGCCAAGGCGTTGGAGGCAGTCAAAGCGATCCATCAGGCGGGATACTTTGGCGTGCCGAGCCTGGAGGCGTTCGGGGACAAAAAGACCTATTCTACGACCAAGTTGAAATCCGTGAAGCTGTCCGGCATCCATCTGTGCTGCGGCAAATGCGTCACGATGGCGACGGATGCGATCAAGGCGGCGGACGGCGTGGCGGAGGTGATCGGCATGGAGAAGAATGCGTCGGAAGTGACGGTGACGGGGGATTTCAGTCCGGCGGCGCTGGCCGAGGCCCTGCATGCGGCGGGATTTCATGCCGGTGGGCTCGACTGAGCGGAGATTTTTTGCGTGGATCTCCTGTAACCGGTGGGTGCGGAGTTCGTCTTTCCCGTTGTGAAGACGAAGTGCAGCCCCAACCGCCGCCCGAGGTGAATGGAGTCCAGCGAAGAGAATGCCGCCGAGTGGTTGCCGCGCGTTTTGCGGGGCGAGCCGGGCGCTGCGGAACGGCTGGTGGAGGTGTTGTATCCAGTGGTGATCCGGATCGTGCGGCACCATCTGCCGCGAGGGCTGGACGAGGAAGACTTGGCCCAGGAGGTCTTCTTGAAGTTGTTTGCCAAGCTGGAGAGCTTTCGCGGAGACCGGCCGATGGAGCATTGGGTGGCTCGGATCGCGAGGAACCTTTGTTTCGATCACCTGCGGAAACAGCGTCGCCGCAAGGAGCTGCGTTGCGCCGACCTGACCGAGGACGAGGAACGGCTTTTGGAGTCGGTGCTGGCCGAGGAGCATTCGACCCGGGCGCGTCCGGATGGGGAGGAATCGACGGGGGAATTGCTCGCCAAGCTGCTTGGCACCCTACGGCCGGAGGAGGAACGAGTGCTCCGGATGCTGGATTTGGAGGGGTTGCCGGTGAAGGAGATCGCCGCGATTTTGAATTGGGGAGAATCCCGGGTCAAGGTCTCGGCGTTCCGGGCGCGTCGCAAGCTGCAGGAGGCGCTGCGGCGGCTTGAGCCTGGAGTGACGGGTAGGGGCGCAGCCAACTGATTTTCATGAACTGAGATGAACGAAGAGCGTGAGGAAACTCAAGGAACCTGGGCGAAGCTGGCGGAGCGGCATCGGGTAGATCAGGCGGTGCGGCCGGAGGAGGCACCGTTCGGTTTTGCGTTGCGGGTCGCCGCGCGTTGGCGGGAAGATCGCTCTCGGGAGATCGCGGCGGCCTGGGAACGGATGTCGTTCCGGGCGGCGTTTGCATCGTCCTTCATCGCATTGGTGGTGGCAGGACTGGCCACCTACCGGGAACAAGCTCTAGCGGGGGATGAGGGGCTCTTCCCGGTGTTGGAAACCCGGGCGGAGGAAACGGAGTGGCTGCTGCCGTGAAAGGATTGCACTGGAAAATCAGCTTGGCGCTGGTCGTCATTTTCGTCGCGGGCGCTGGAGTGGGCTGGGTGGCCGGACGGCAAGCGCTGTTTGCGCGGCAAAAGGCGATGAGCCGGCCGGGCTTTTGGGATGGCATGGTCTTGAAGCGGATGGACGAGCGGCTTGGGTTGACGGCGGAACAAAAAATTACGCTGGAGCCGATGGTGAAAGAAACCGCCCAACGGCTTCAAGCGCAGCGGCGCCGGGCCGCGTGGGAACAGATGCAGATCGTGAGAAGTTTTTACGAAGAGGTGGAACCGCATCTCACGGCGGAGCAACGGGAACGGATCGAGCGCTACCGGCAGCAAATGCGGGAGAAATGGCGCGACGAGGGGCCTATGCCGCTGTTGCCCGGGCGACCGGGTGGGCTTCCGGGCCTTGGCCCTGGTCCGGGGCGCCCTCCCTCCCCGCCAAATCCCTGACGTAGCGCGCAACTTCCGCGTACTTCTGCGTCTTACGCGCACAGAAGGCTTGCGCAATGGGTCGCCGGTTATAAGATCAAGGCGCGATTCATGTGACCCGTGAGGGGTTCAAATCGCAAGTTCTTTCAGCATCTCCAGAATCTTCGTTCCCATGTCCTCGAAACCAAATCGTCACGGTCGCACCGCTTTCAGTGAAGCCGCTTTCTTTCTCATCGCCTTTGCCGGCATGATCGCCTCCATCATTGGAGCGGATCGTCTGGTGGGGAGCGGCTTGGTCTCGCAAGAGGTCGGCTTTCAGATCAAACAATACACCACTTACCTCAGCAAGGTAGGCTTGGTGATGATCACCGTGTGGCTCTTTTCCCGGGTGGGCTTCTTGCACTCCATGGGCCGCGGATTCCAAGATCGCTTCGATGCCGGTTGGCAAGAAATGTCAAATGCCGAGGCCACGAAGTGGATGATCATCACCTTCTTGGCTCTCCTGATCAGCGCCACGCTCCTCATGCAGAGCTGAAGAGGGATCACTGCTGGCAACGGGCGGCCCGGCTTGATTGGGTTGCCCGCAGGGGTTCGTGTCCGTGGTCACTGCCTGAATGAAAAATTCCGTTCCGGCCCCTGCGTCTCTGGTTCTCTCCTTCCAACCGTGAATCGTCGCTCTCCGTGAAATCGTTCCTCTTCTTCCTCTTTGGCCTCCTTGCCGTGGGGGCTGCGGTGTTTTTTCTGGCGACGACTCCGCCGCCGGTGGTGGTGGCGGAGTCGCCCATCGGGGATCTGCGTCCCGATACCTATGAGCCAGGTCCGCCATTGACCCCTGAGGAACTGGAAGAAATCATTTCGAAACCAACACCGGCGCCGCCCGAGCCCCCCGCACCTCCGATCACCGATCCGATCCCGGATCCCTGGACCGTCGCCAAAGAGGAAGATTTCGGCGGAGGCGATCCTTTGGCGATTGATGCCCCGGCTCCAACGCCTCAGCCCGAGGCACCCGTCCCGCCGACGCCAACGCCGGAACCGCCCGCTCCGACACCCGTCCCACCGACGCCAATGCCGGAACCGCCCGCTCCGACACCCGTCCCGCCGACGCCAATGCCGGAACCGCCCGCTCCGACGCCCGTCCCGCCGACGCCAACGCCGGAACCGCCCGCTCCGGCACCCGTCCCGCCGACACCAATGCCGGAACCGCCCGCTCCGACGCCCGTCCCGCCGACGCCAATGCCGGAACCGCCTGCTCCGACACCCGTTCCGCCGACGCCAATGCCGGAACCACCCGCTCCGACGCCCGTCCCGCCGACGCCAATGCCGGAACCGCCCGCTCCGACGCCCGTTCCGCCGACGCCAATGCCGGAACCGCCTGCTCCGACGCCCGTTCCGCCGACGCCAATGCCGGAACCACCCGCTCCGACGCCCGTTCCGCCGACGCCAATGCCGGAACCACCCGTTCCGACACCCGTCCCGCCGACGCCAATGCCAATGCCGGAACCACCGGTCGCTCCTCCCTCGGAGCCGTTGCCCGACGCTCCGCCAGCGGAACCGGTTCCGCCTGCTCCGCCCACGCCCTTGCAAAAGGCCGAGCAGAAGCTGGCCGCCACGCTGGAACGGGTTCGCCAACTCGTTCCCGAAGAGTTGGTTCCTGCCTTCCTTAGCATTCAGAAATACTGGGACGCCTATCTGCTGGAGGCGACGGAAGAAGCCCGGCAGATCCAGGGATCTGGCTATGAGGCCAGCGTTGCGAAATTGCTGGAGCAGCGCACGGAGATCCTAGAAGCGCTCCTCAAATCCCGGACAGAGCCATTGCAGGGCACGGAGGCGGACGTAAAAACAGCCGACGATGAGCTGACCGCCGTTTACGAACGTCTGCACGCGTTGGCGATTCAGCAGACCAGGTCCGCGGAGCTGATGGTGCAGATCCGGATCACGCAGATCGCCTGGCTGCAGTACCGCAAGGCATTTGAGGAGCCCCGCCAGGAAGGTCCGGAGAAACACTGGGCCACGGTGACGGTGACCCGCAACCGGACGGAGACGCTGACGATTTTGGAGGAGATCATCAAGCAGATCGTTCCCCCGGAACCGCCACCAAAACCCGAGCCGGAGCCCGAGCCCGAACCAAAACCAACGCCGGAACCGGTCCCGACCCCCGAGCCGCCTGCTCCGGCCCCGCCAGAAGAGCCCGCGCCGAAGCCGACGGGCGATGCCGCTCCGATCGTCCCGGTTCCAGACGAGGGGACAAAGACGAACGCCGTAGAGCTGGACTATGTTAACGTGCGGCCATTGCGACTCTCCAAAAAAGCGGTCGACCACATCATCAAGTTCGAGACCGGCGGCCGCACCTATTACGAGCGGATGTACCAGCGTCCGCAGTGGCCAGGCTACGCATCCGGGGTGACCATTGGGTTTGGCTACGATTTGGGCTACACGAGCAAAGAGCAGATCCAGAAAGACTGGGCAGGGATCCTGGGTCCCAAGGAAATGACCGCGTTGTTGCGGGTCCAAGGGGTGACGGGGGACAGCGCCAAGTACTTGGCCTCGCAAATCAAGAACGAGGTCTTCATCTCCTGGGACACGGCGAAGATCGTGTTTGAGCGGGCCACGCTGCCGAACTGGTCGCGCACCACGGCGGAGGCCTATGTGCTGGGGCGTGGGGAGTTGCCTCCAGATTGCAACGGCGCCTTGATCGGGAATACCTTCAACCGCGGCGCCAAACTTTCCCCTGAGGGCAAGACCCGGGAGAAGTGGTTGATCGCCGAAGCCATCCGCAAGCGGAACTGGTCGGCCGTGCCCGCTTTGTTCCGGGAGCAGCGCAAGTATTGGCCCGGTACCAGTGGACCCAACGGCTTGCAGACCCGGCGCTCGGAAGAAGCGGAGCTGTGGGAAAACGGACTGAAGCAAATGACATCCGGCAGCTTTCCGCCGGTGACGTACGTGCAAGAGGACGTGTCTTCGGGCAAGGAGCGGTCCTACGCACGCAATGAAATCGTCGGACCGCGGCATCCGATTTGGAAGTCGGGTGAGATTCATCCATTGATCGCCGCAAGCAAAAACCGGGCGCTGGGTATTGGCCGCGAAGGTCAGCAGCGGGATACGATGCGGGCGGGGACCATCTACGCCGCCAGTGCCGCCGCTCATGCCGCCGAAGCTCGAGGCTTTTACTTCCAGCTCACTTCGGGCAACCGTTGGGGCGTCAGCACCAGTCCCAACCACGGTCAGAATGGAGGATTGGGCGATGCCATCGATTTCGTCATCAGCACCAAGCCAGATGGGGCTGGCGCTCGGCTCGAAGGGGCGGAAGGGAAGAAGCACACCTACGATATCCTGGCCTGCGCCGCCGTGGCCGCCGCCAAGGATTTCACCAAGCCCGGGGTGGGAGTCGGTTGGGGACGGAGCAACGGAGCGGGGCACCACATCGAAGTCGATGACGCCCAGCGTGGAGCCCCAGATGCAGCGGATGTTTGGCCATACAGTGATTCCGGAGATTCCTCATTCCTCAGCTTTGAACGGGACTATGCCAACGGGACGATCTTCAAGAAAGAGGCGTACCTGATCTATCAAGACTACTTCCAAGGGAAGCTTGAAAAGACCGCGGCGGAAGTAGCGGCACAGAATGCCGGAGCCGCTGGGCCGGTGCTCGGCTCCGCCAGCCCGGTGCCGGCGCCGGATGGGAACGATTGACTTTCCTCTTTTGAGGATCGGCTCGCTTTTGTTGCGGGCATCTCACGGGGCTGCCGCAGAGGGCAGGCGGTTCACCGTTGGGGAGGGACAGCAGATGGAAGCCCGAGGCTGGCTGATTCACTGACCCGCCTCAGCGGGGATGGCAAGTTGGGCGCCTTCCGCCGGGATGAGGACGACCATTTTGGAAAAGCTCAACCGTTCCCCAGCCTTTGCGTCCTTGCGGTAGAGACTCACCCGGTTGATTTCCCCAGGGAAGAGCTGGGTTTCGGGGGTATCGACCTTTGTGAAACCGGCCTGTCGCAGCGCCCCCTCCTGACTGGCGGCCTTCGGACGCAGGGTGGGAGAGAGCGCAAACAGCGTTCCAGAGTGGGCCACCGTTACCTCGAGCCGTTCGATGCTGGTGCGATGGAAAGGCAGATCACGGACGAGCTCGGGGACTTCGGCGATCGCATATTCGCGGTCCAAGAACAGCTTGACCCCTGCCTTCATCACGGCCGGTGGATCGGGAAGGGGCGCGGGCCACTCGATTCGTGGCTGGCCAGCCTGCGCCTCAAAGGCGCCGGTGTCCTCCAGTTTGCCGAACATGATGCGTTCTTTTCGGCTAGGATCGTGGTCGCCCTGGGTCGCGCACAGCCAAATCACTCCTTCGTGCTCATGGAACGTTGGGTATTGAAAGGACTTGGGAGTTTCAAACCGGTATTTGCGCTCCCAGGATTGACCATCCCGGGAGATGTCCACGTTGAACACGCTCCGGCTCACACCTTGGATGCGAGTGGCTTCTTGCCAGCCGAGGTAGTAAACGCCTGCAAATTGATCAAAGGTCGGCTTGGAGTTCGCTCCGTTCGGCACCTGAGGCACTTCCGTCGCGGTGCTCCAAGTTTTGCCGTCGCGGCTGGTGGTGAAGTGATAGTTGCCCAGGTCGTTGCGGCAGATGGCCATCCAGGTGCCGTCCGGGAGGCGATTGACGGCGGACTCGCTGAGCTGCTGGCTTTGCGGCTCATTGAAGTGGCCAAGCACCTCGAAGGTCTCCAGGTCATCGTGGACGCGGGCGAAGGCGTTTTGTTTGCCGCTGAAGTTGTTCAAAGCGACGTAGAGCGTGCCGTCGAACCACTTGAAGGAATCGAAAATAAAGCAGGCGGAGTCGCATGCCTTTTTCGTGAATCCCTGGCCTGCCGCATCCGCGTGCAGATACCGCGGCTGGAAGTCGAATTTGCCTGAAGCGATTTGGAGCTTTGCCTTGTGGATCGTGGGCAGGAACTCACCTCGCTCCAGGTCGAAATCGCGATACCACATTTGCGATTGCCGCTTGCCCGGGGACTCGCTCGTGAAATAACAGCGCAACGTTCTGGCGTCCTTCTGGAGGATCCTCGGAACAAAACACGCGCCCTCGGGCAGCGTCTCGTTGGCGAACACCTGCTGGCTTTTCGCGAAGTCGATGATCTTCTCCACCGCGAGCGTCCGCAAGTTGACGATGGACATCGTGGCGTAGATGAACGGCCATTCGGCACTCTCACCAGCTTTCACGTCATTGGCCTCAGCCACGACGTAGGCACGTTCCCCGACGCAGACGAACTCCGCATCGTGCGCGCCTTTGACCTGGGGCGCGGAGACGTTCACGAGGCGGCGCATCACGATATCGCCCGCCAGAGCAGGGTCCCAGTTGGGCGGGCGCTCGGCGTGGGCTGCGAGCAGGAAGGAGGCGGCGAGGCCGCAGAGAAGGAGGGTGGGCTTCATGGGGGATCGAGGGAGACTCTCAAATCAAATTTCTTTCATCCACGCCGCCGGATCGCTATCCATGTCGCGGAGCTTCGTGAAACGCCAAGGAGGGAACTCGATCTGATGCCGCGCCACCCTTTTTTCAAGATGCGGGCCTCGTTTTCCGGTTTGCTGGAGGTGGCGTGCGTTTTGCTTGTGGCCGCTAGCCTAATGGGTGGGCTGGGGCGGTGGAGTTGGGTCTGTGATTTGTGCTCGCACTTCCACCTTCAATACGGGCTGGGAAGTGCGGCCATCCTGGTGCTGGCGTTGCTGACGCGGAAACGCTGGCCCTGTGGGCTGACGCTGGCCGCTTTGATCTGGAATGGGTGGGTCGTTCTCAGTGTGCAGAACACTGAGAACGGGGCGCTGACCAGCAATCCCTCGCTCCGATTGATGACATTCAATGTGTTGACCTCGAACCCAACGCCAGATGCGGCGATTCGGCATGTCTTGGGGCAAGACCCGGACGTGGTCTGTCTGCTGGAAGTGGATACAGGCTGGAATGCGGTTTTGGAACCGCTTCGGCAACGATATCCGCATCAGGTGGAGCAACTGCCGCATGGGAACTTCGGGATCGCGGTTTATGCGCGAGTGCCGGTGACAACGAGCGAAGTATTGTGGCTGGATCGGGGGCGGCCGAGTGTTCGGCTGGACTTTGAGTGGGAGGGGAAACCAGTCACCTTGATCGCGATTCATCCGCTTCCGCCGGTGACCGCCGTGCAGGTGCCGCACTGGCAATCACTGCTCCAGAAGGCGGGCAGCTTGGCGGCGGGGATTCCGCATGACGTAATCGTAGCCGGTGATCTCAACGCGACGCCGTGGTGTGAAGGGATGCGGATGCTCAAGGCGGGCAGCGGGCTGGATTTCCGCTCCAAGGCGCCGGTGTGGCCGCCAACCTGGGGTTTGCGCGGGCCGACGATGATGCCGATTGACCACGTGTTGGTGACGGATGGATTGGTGGTGACGAAGCGCGAAATCGGCGGGGATTTCGGCTCGGATCATCGCAGCGTGTTGGTCGAGATCGCGCGCAGGCGGAATCTGGAAACCGGCGACGAGCGCTGACTCGCCTAAGGTTGAGGATGTGCCCGGCGCTGAATTCGAACCTGGGCTCGACCGGGCGAGGAAAGCCGCCTAGCTTGGGCTTGCAATGGATCCTGTCTCTCAAGTCCTGGCCCGGCTCGAATACTGCGTGCAGCATGGCACGTATGAGTCCCTGGAAACGGATTGGCTGGAGATTAAGCCAGTAACTCCGACCGGAGGCGCTTGGAATTCGGTGCGGGAGAGCGTATGCGCCTTTCTCAATACGCGGGGCGGTGCGGTGATTTTGGGCGTGCGCGACGAACAGGGGCCACCGCGGCGCTATGCATTTACGGGTTACACCGAGGACAACAGCGGGAACGTCTCGGAGCTGCGAAACGCCTTCAGGGACGCACGGAACAATCCACTGGACGCGGCGGACTCGGTCATGATTGAGGTCCGTCCGTTTGCCACTGGGCAAATTGCCATCATTCGGGTAAATGCCTTGCCGGAGGATCGGAAATTCTGCTTTTTCCAACGATTTGCCTACGAGCGCGTCGCTGATCGTGACGAAAAAATTCCCGCGCACCGGATTCAAGAGCAAGAAGAGCGCAAGCGGGAGATGGAGACCTACCGCGAACTGCGCCCCGTGGAAGGAGCGACCCTGGATGATCTCAGTCTTCAACGCATGAACGAGCTGGTGCTCATGATCAATAAGGGGCAGAGCAAGCCGATTGAGACCATCAAGAGTACGCTGGCGGACGCCCTTTCGTTTCTGATCAACAAACGCTTCCTCCTCAAGGATGGTCAGGTAACGACTTTGGGGATGCTGGTTTGCGGTACGAATCCCGAGGATCATCTTCTTTTCCGCAGCCATCTTGACGCCTTTGTCGATGTGCCAAACGCGATCGCTCAGGATAAGAAAACGTTCCGCGACAACATCCTTCAACTGATGGAGCTGGGGCATGGGTGGACGCTCCGAAACATCATGACGGGAGTTTCGCCTGAAGGTGGAGGGACAATGGTGGCAGAATACCCGGATACATTGATCCGCGAGTCGATCAACAATGCTCTGGCACACCGCGACTACTCGATTAACCGGCCGGTGCAGTTGACGCTCAAACCGCGCCAGTCACTTTCCATTCGCAATCCTGGTCATTTACCGGCCGAGTTGATCCTGGAGCGGCCTGCCGACGAGATTCCGGTGCGCCGGATCTTTGCCAATCCAAGAGCTCGCAATCCGCGGCTCGCGGATGTCCTGAAGCTGCACAACAAATGGGAGGGAAAAGGAATTGGCATGTCTGATTTGGTAAACTGCGCTTTGGCCAATGAAATCGATCTGCCGTATTACCTTTTTCATTCAATCGATGAGCTTTCTCTGACCATTCCCGCCGGGCAGGTGCTTGATGAGGCAACGGAGCTTTGGTTTGAGTTGTTCGACGGGTTCATCAGTGAGCGGACCGGAAATCGTTCCCTTACCGACGAGCAGAAGATCGTGCTGGCATATCTTCTGAAAAGTGAGCAAGCCAATCGGGAAGGCCGCTACACGCTGGCACTGACACCCAGCAACAATCACTTCCGCGCGATCGCCAATCTCAAGGCTTACGGCCTGATTGCATTGCACCCGGCGACGGAACAACACCGGGAGGTCTATGTGGTCTGTCGTGAGCTGGCGACTGACGATAACCAGGGAGAATTACGGGCAGTGTTCGGCAGCGAGTTCGCGGGGCTCGACATCATCGCTCAGGAAACGCTCAACATGGTTTCTCTGGCTGAGAAGTACTCGCATGATGGTGGCTTGAATGCGAAGCAGGTCAGCCGGTTGCTTCAGACTCGGCTGCCGGAAGAGTTTCGAAAACGCGGCGCCGATGAGTTCTACCGGGCCATCCGTTATCGAATCGAACGCCTTGCGCCGAACAAGAAGGAGTTGGAGACGGCGGCTGCGGACGAGTGGGTGTTTGCTCCCGAGAAGATGTTGAGCATGCGGGGATCGGCAAGCCGGCCGGTTCCCCGCATCAACCGGGCCTACCTCAACGCACTGTTGTAGCTACGCTCGCTGGCAACGATCGCCCCATCCGGCTCGTTGCCTATTTCTGACTCGAAGAATCTTCCAGAGTCTGCAAGAATGCTTCGATCTCTTCTCTGCTCAGTCCGGCCAAGCGTTCCTCCATGCTCAGTCCCGCCAAGCGTTCCTCAGGCGAGAGGGCCGACAGCACTGCTTCCTTTTCCTCCGGGGTGGGATGCTTGAGCTCTTCCAAGCGGCGTTGCCGGACCTCCCTTTTGTAGTCTTCGACCGTGTAAGGCATGTTCAGTCCCTCCAAGCGATAGGTTTCGCTGGCAACGATCGCCCCTCCGGCTCGTCGGCTATCCTTGACCCGAAGAATCCTCCAGAGTCTTCAAGAATGCTTCGATCTCCGCTCTGCTCAACCCCGCCAATCGTTCCGCTCTGCTCAACCCCGCCAATCGTTCCTCTCGGCTCAACCCCGCCAATCGTTCCCCAGGAGATAAGGCCGACAGCACTGCTTCCTTTTCCTCCGGAGTGGGGTGCTTGAGCTCTTCCAAGCGGCGTTCCCGAACCTCCCTTTTGAAATCTTCGAGCGTGTAAGGCATGTTCAAACCCTCCAAGCGATAGGTATCGCTGATTTCCCCCAGTATGGTGCTCAAGTCAGATTGCTTCAATCCAAAATGCCTCATGGCGAAATCCACTTTTTCGGGGTCGCCACTGAACAAGAGCCAGAGCGCATTCCGCGCCGACCTTTCCACACGCCGGCAGACGATGACGACGACCGTGCGCGTGCCCCATTCCATGGTATAGACCCCAGCCTGGGCGGATTCCCGCCAGCGTTCTCCCATGGACGAGACCAAATCTTCCGGATACCGCGCCGTAACCGCCATCACGCGGATCGCTTCGTCGGGCAGCAAACGAGCCTGCGGTTGACCTGAAGCCGCCCGCTGGTCTGCTTGTGCCTGATACCGATAATCCGAAACGCAGGAGATGAGGTGTTCCATAGCCTCCCCGTTGAGGCTGTCGCGAAACGACTTAAAGCTGACCAGAGTGTGTGGCGCCAAGTCTTCCGGCTCCAACCCATCTGGACTTTCTTGCGGATGCCAGTCGGCCGCATCGCCACGCAAGAGGAGAATGTCGAGGAACTTCTGCCGCTGAGACAAGTCCTTCTCCAGCTCGACCCGGAACGGGCTGTTGGAGAAGTAATCAATCATGACGAGGCCCAAGAGCCTGTGCCACTGAATCATGCTCTGCTCGCCCTTCGGGGTGCCTCAGCTCGCCAGAGAGGTCTTTGCCGTGGCTTTGGCGTCGCGGGTTTCCCGGATTTTGGCGACCTCGCTGATCTCGGAAAGAATGGCGGCGCAGACTCCGGCCAGCCGGTCATACGGGGCGGTGCCGAGTTCCGCCATGAAGGCGATGTTGTCGAGGAGCAGCCGGAGCCGAGCGACCAGGGTGTTCTTGAGGACGGCGAGGGCGGGCAACTTGCGGGGATTTTCGATTGGGGTGGCCAGGGCGGCGGCGGCCTCCGTTTCCTCTTGCTCCCGGATGAGATCGACATAGGCCGTGTGGGCGGCCTTCAGCGGCTGGTAGTAGCGCAGGAGGTTGGTGTCTTGCAGCGCTGCTTGGGCGCTGGCGGAATCGAAGTCCGTAAAGAGGGCCTCCAATTGCTCGCTATTCTCCGCGCCGCTCTTCTTCTCAAAGTTCTTCGGCCGCTTGGCCAACAGCGCGCTCAACCGCTCCGCGGCTTCCTTCCGGGAGGGCGGCAACGCCGGATCGACGTCTTGGATGATCTGCTTCAGTCCAGTGCGAATGGCGCGGACATAGTCATCACGGAGTTTTTCATTGCGCTGCTTCCCCTTGGTAAACTGGCTCGCCAGCTCCAGAGAGAGCCGTGCCCCGATGTGAGCGGCGCCTTGCACGATCTGCGCGACCAGTGCCTGGCAAACCGGATCATTGGCGGGAAGTCCTGTCCGCGGATCCAACAACGCCACCCCAAAACGGCGGGCGATATTCATGAGTTGCTCGTTGCTCAGATCGCGGGATGCGCGGCTCGGGAGGGTCAAGTCTGCCATGCAGGCGAGTATCCTGACAGAATCACGAAAACGCAACTCCAGATTTGCCCAAATCGTGTCATGCCGAGGGCATGCCAAACGGAAAGTGGCTGATTCCGCCTGAAACACCTCGTTGCCAAATGACAAAGCGCCGGAATGTGACGGATTCGTCACGTTGCCATTTGGCAAAACCCTCTCGACGGCTGGAAACAGCCTCTTGCCATTTGGTAAGACCCTCTCGACGGCTGGAAATGGCCTCTTGCCATTTGGCAAGACCCTCACGACGGCTGGAAACGGCCTCTTGCCATTTTGCGACGGATCATTTCGGCCCGTTGGGCCTGGGAAGAGTTGAGGGTTGAGGGGGAAGAGGCCGATTGCGCTGCCGCACCTTAAACTTCAACTTTGAACTTCAACCCGCGAAGCGCCCCGGCCCGTTGGGCCGGGACACGATAGACCAGGCCGGAGGACTGGGGGTGTTGTCCAGAAGATTAGAAAGCGCTGAAAGCGCGGACACCGGAACGCATTGGCTGTTCTGTTGTAAAGCGGCGTTTGTCCCGCCCCTTCAGGGCGGGATCATCGGTCACCGGTGTCCCAGGCCTGCGGTCGCCCTTGGCTCCCTTCGGCCTGGGCTATCCTGTCCCGGCCCGTTGGGCCTGTAGATACACGTCTACGGCCGACGGGTGCCGGACTTGGCGGTCCTGGATGGCGAGATCGATCCCTGCCTGGAGACCTTCCAAACCGCCTGCGCCAAAGTCGGAGGAGAAGGCTGGTGGCACCTCATGCCCCGCCTCCAAGCCTTGGCCGAATCCCGCCACAAACGGCTCTTCGGCCCAGGGGAACGCGGAAAATGGCTCGGGCTCTTGGAACCCCTGCGCAAAGCCGAGTGGGCCTATCATGCGGAGCGGGATGCGTATTTGCGGAAGGTCGAGGAAGGCTGATCCGATGTCCTGAACTCCGCCCACAAGTTGATCTCGCCGGAAAGGCCCAACGGGCCGTGACAAGATCAGCCCAGGGCGAAAGCCCTGGGTACTCTCGGCCCCCGTCCAGAGCCCTGCAAGGGCGAGACAACCGGTTGTCCCGCACCGTCAGTGCGGATGCGAAATGGATGATTGTCCCAGGGCGGCGGTCGCCTGCGGCTTCCTTCGCCCTGGGCTACCTTGTCCCGGCCCGTCGGGCCTTCTGGGACAAACCTCAGTTCACAGTCAACCTGCTTGATGGTCGTTTCCGGAGCGGGATGCGTATTTGCGGAGCGTGGGAACTTAAGAGTTAAGCGTTAAGAGTTTGGCGTTAAGCGTTCGTTTCTACGTTCGTGAACGCCAAACGCCAAACGCCAAACGCTAAACGCGGAGGCCGAACGTGCCTATCATGCGGAGCGGCGGCTGGACTGAGTCTGGTTTGCGAAGAGATGGACCGCTTGCCGGCAGGCGCGGAAGCGGATCGCCGCCGGCATGGACGAGGCAGAGGTCCGGCGAATTCTGGGATCCGGCGACGAGCGCTGACTCGTCACCGCGAATAAACCCGGCGGCCGCCGACCCAGGTTTCTTTGACTTGGATGTCGCGAATCTCATCCACCGGGCATTTCAGGATGTCCCGGTCGATGACGAT
>CAMCXS010000023.1 GCA_945883495.1 Akkermansia muciniphila | reverse complement strand
TTCAGGCCCAACGGGCCGGGATAGGGTAGCCCAGGGCAAAGCGAGGAACGAGCGACGCCCTGGGGGCGCCCGCGTCCGGCCCGAGCCCTGTAAGGGCGAGACAACGGTTGTCCCGCACCCACGGCGCGGATGTGTTCCGGACGCTTTCCCAGGGCGGCGGGCGCCTGCGGCTTCCTTCGCCCTGGGCTATCATGTCCCGGCCCGTTGGGCCTGGGAAAGAGAAGGAATGACCCTATAAAGAGAAATGGTTTGGGCTCACGCAAAGACGCTAAGGATTGGGGTGTATGCCTGCCGGAACCGATCTTCGCACCGAGCCGACCGCAAGCCGCGATCCCTCAAGCCGTTAAACCTTCTTTTGCCGCCTTCTCCTTGGCGTTCGATTCGCGGGTCTCTCGGCCTTTGGCGACGAGGCCGGCTTCGCTGAGGATGGCGACGCAGCGTTCCGCCAGTATGGCGTAAGCCGGGAGTCCTTCTCCGGCCATGAAATGGAGAAGATCCAGAGCCAACCGGATCCGGGCGGACAGAGCAGCCTTGATGGCCCGCAGCTCCGGCAAGTTGCGCGGGTTCTCCGAGGGCAGGGCCCGGGCACTGGCAGCTTCCGCTTTCTCTTCTTCGGCGACCAAAGCGGTGTAAGTGGCGTGCGCCTGTTTGAGCAAGGTGTAATACCGCATCAAATCGGTCGAGGCCAAGGCGGCTTGGGCCGGGGCGGTGTCGAAATCCTCAAATAAGAACTGCAGTTGGGTGGTGTTCTCCGCGTTGCTTTTGGTCTCGAACTTCTTGGGGCGCTTGGCCAGGAGTTCACCCAAGAGCGTTGCCGCCTCGCGGCGGGACTGCGGCACCCCGGGATCCTTGTCCGTGTGGATGGCGCGAATGCCTTTGCGCAGGGAGACCACGTAGTCGTCCCGCAGCTTTTCCTGGCGCGCCTTGTCCCGGGTATATTTGCCAGTGCGCTCCATCCGCATCCGTAGCGCCAGATTCACCGTTTCCGCTTCAATCCGGCGGGCGATCCGAAGACTCGTGCCATCTCCCATGGGGATCCCGTCCTCAGGATCGAGCAAGGCCGCAGCGAGCCGCCCTCCGACATCGACAAGCTGATCATTCGTCAAATCGCGCGTGGTAGATCCCTGGACGGCGGGTGTGGTCATGATGTGCTTGGCTAAGTGGATGTCCCGCGAACATCCTGACAGGACGCGAATCGCGCAACTCTTTTTTTGTGACAAAGAGTTCCCGGGGCGGATGGATGCACTCGCCCCAGATCGCGGAAGCCAATTGTCTCTTTGCCCAGAAGGCCACTTGCGTGAAAGTAGACTCCTGCACCCGGGCGCGGAAGGCCACTTGCGTGACAGTAGACTCCTGCACGCCTGCGCGGAAGGCCACTTGCGTGAAAGTAGGCTCCTGCACGCCTGCGCGGAAGGCTACTTGCGTGAAAGTAGGCTCCTGCACGCCTGCGCGGAAGGCCACTTGCGTGAAAGTAGGCTCCGGGGCAACTTTCCAGCATCCCGAGGTTCGGCGGGAGCGATCCTTGACTGATGGCCTCGCAAGTGGTTGAAGAGCAGGGTCGCCGTGCCTTCCTCCCTTCATCGTTCCTAGTAGTAGCGGCAGCCATATTGCTCCTGGAATGGCCGAAGCGCAAGCGGGGCCGGCGGCTCCTTGGGGTAGAGGGGCGTGTGGTGGCGTAGCCACATGCGGAGCATCTCACGTTCAGCCCGGTTGATGGGGGGCTCCGTTCAGCTCAAATGCCAGCCGGAACGCTTGTTCGATTTCCTCAATCTCCTGGTCGGTCAGCATCTTGAATTCGCCCTCCCTCCTCTTCCGGGCCAGAGATCCTTGATTCCGATGCAATCGAATCAACAAGGAATCCAGGATCCGGCCGGGAAGATCGACGATCTCTTGAATTGCCTGCCTTGCTGAGTCGAGCCTTTCCAGAAATCGAATTTCGTCGGGCAGGCTGCGCTGGATGGTTTGCCGTATAATGGATCCCAGGTATTCGGCTTGGGCGGTCACGTCCGGGAAAGCATAGAGACCCAGAATCTCCTGTGGATTCGTCACCGTGAGCCTACGTTGCCCGTCCAGCTCATACTCCGCCACGGAGAGAAGTGGTTTCGAGAAACCTTCCAAGCAGGCGTCGTAAGCCTTTAGGTCCGCAAGGATTTCGGCCGATACCGGGAGAAGGAACCCAGAGCCGCCGATGCCGCCGCGGGCCATGAGATCGTGCAAGAGGTAGCGATGAATTCGGCCGTTCCCGTCTTCGAAAGGGTGAACAAACACGAACGGGAACGAAATCGCGGCGGCCCGGAGAATAGGATGAACGTCCGCGCTGGCGGCGAAGTAGCGCTCCAATCCGCCCATGACCTTGCGAAGAAAGCCCGGCGGCGTCCCAATCGAATGGATGATCTCTTCGTAGTTCACGGTGGTTTCACCGATGTAATTCTGGGAGTCCCGGAATCCGTTTTCTTGAAAGCGCTGATCGACAATTGCGTTCTGCAGCCTCGTCAAGTTCTCTTCGCTCAAGGGCCGTTCCTCGATCCCTGCCCGATGAAGCAGGGCGATGAATCGTTCGGCTTTGCTCGCTCCGGGCTCTTCACGCTCGATCGCAAAGGAGGACTTGGTCTCCTTCGTGTAGAAGTAGGACAGCGCGCGGCGCAGGGTAGTCTCGGGAACCTGCCGGATCGTGGCGGCAATCATCTCTGCCCAATCGGTGTCCACGATGGCCTGGATGGCTGGAGTTCGGCGGATCAGAGGCAGAAAAAAACGGTCCCCGATCGCGTTGTTGGCGATCCGCCATTTGGGGATGCGTACCGGCTTCGAGGACACCACGTAGTCCGCCGGATCGAGCAAAGGGATGTAGGAGCCGGTCACCTCAGCGCCCAGTGGAACGCTTCCGACGAGAAGGTCGTACCAGCAACCGATTCGGCGGGCGTATTTCCCGTTCGGTGCTCGACTCACGAACTCGGCGACTCTTTCCGGCGAGAACTTGAACAACACCGCACGCAGAATGTTTAGATCCAACCCATCGTATTTCAGCGCAAACACCAGCTGATCGAGAGGATCTTCACCGGGATCATACCGGCCCACGTAGTGCTCCTCAACCGCTCCGTCCAGATGCTCTCTGGTGAACCGGCGGGTTCCGAGGAAGGATCGGTGCCGCAGGGGCGGGGTGGCGAGTTTGAAGTGCTGGACGAGCCACGCGTAGCCAAGCGGTTTCATGGGAAAATGGGTTCGTCCGGACGCGAGGTCTGACGAACGGCAGGATTCCATGGAAAAATCGGCAGTTCCATGGAAAAACGTTCAGAAATGGATGGAGGTGTGGAAAATTGACCAGATTGGAGATGCCGGCCGACTGGGATCTCCCTCCCCACCCTGGCCCAGGCCGGGCTTGAGGCTTGAGGCCAGGCTGGCTTCCAGCCTTGCTTGGCATGAGGGGCGAAGGCGGTGGCGATTGCGGGACTCTGGCCAGGAGAGCCCAGATTGCCCTTGGCAGCGGACTACGACAGGGGCCGGGCGATTGCAAAGGGACCGGGGCGCCGAAGGTGATTCTCCGTTGGGGCCGCTGGAAGCGGATTACGACCTTCTGGAAGATCTTCCGCGCTGCCGCAACCAGACCAGACCCGCGATCAGCCCGGCGGAGGCGACGAGAGCGACTCCGGCGGTGGACCAGAAGCCTGGAGGAGGGCTCTTCGGCTCTGGGGAGGAACTGGTGGAGGGGGCGGCTGGTTCTTGCTGAGGGGGCACGGGAGGCGCTGGCACCGGAGCTTCGGGCGGGGCAGGCGGTGGCGGTGGAGGCACGACGTCGGGTGGGCGGCGACCTTCGGCGATGGCGCGAATCGTGGCAGGATCGTGTTTGCGCTCTTTCCACCAGTTTTGCCAGGCGCTCAGCTCGTTGAGGCCGAGTTTCTGCTCAAACTCGGGGTATTCGTATAGCCAGTTGCGAAAGACCTCCTTCGCGAATCCAGCATTCATTTCGACGCCACTCCCCGGGCCGACGGCGATGCGGTCGCCGCAGGGTTCAGCAAGGCCGCAGCGAGCCTCCCTCCGACATCGACAAGCTGATCATTCGTCAAATCTCACGTGGTAGATCACTGGACGGCGGGTGTGGCTATGATTTGCTTGGCTAAGTGGATGTTGTCTCTTTGCCCAGAAGGCCACTTGCGTGAAAGTAGACTCCTGCACGCCTGAGCGGAAGGCCACTTGCGTGAAAGTAGGCTGCTGCACGCCTGCGCGGAAGGCCACTTGCGTGAACGTGGGCTCTCCAGGGCAACCCTCCAGCATCCCGAGGTTCGGCGGGAGCGATCCTTGACTGATGGCCTAGCAAGTGGTTGAAGAGCAGGGTCGCCGTGCCTTCCTCCCTTCATCGTTTCTTAGCAGCCGCTTGCCTCGTCCTCCTGTCCGGAGGGGCGCGCGCGGAACTGCCTCCCGGTTTGGCTGGCGGTGGATTGAAGGGCAATGAGGCGTATCTGGACGGAAGCTTCTTTCTCACCGCCCCGTTGCGAAGCACCATCGGAGAGGAGGGCACGCTAGAAGGAGCCCTCTGGTTGATTGAGCCCTACATCTCCTGGGGGGAGCAAGGGGAGACCGCCGCCAGCCTGGGGCTTGCTTGGCGGCATCTGTTTGGAGAGCAGACGGTCAGCGCGATGAGCGAAACCGCTGGGAGCGCTGGGTTTTTCAAGGAAGGAATCTTCGTAGGGGCAAACCTGTTTTTGGATTCGCTCGACACCCAGTTCGACAACCGCTTCTGGCAGGCGGGCGGAGGCTTGGAGCTGGGGAGCCGGTATCTGGAGGTGCGGACCAATTATTATCTGCCCATGACCGATCCGCAAACGGTCGATGCCTGGATCCGGGATACCAACCGGGAGCAGGTCTCCAGACGCTACTACGAGCCAGTCGCGGCCGGGCATGCCATTGAACAGGAGATCGGCTACGGCGTTTACGACGTGACCACGCGCGTTGACCGGCATTTTGTCGGGAGCGAAGCGGGCTTGGAGGGCTGGGATGCGGAGGCGGCGTTGCTGGTCCCGTGGATCGACCGCTGGATGGAAGTGCGGGTCATCCCCGGCTACTACCGTTTTCAGAATCAGCCGTTCGGCGCGCAAACGGCGGGGACTGGGGAGACGGAAGGCTGGCGATTGGGGACCGAAGTGCGTCCGGTGCCGGCTCTGGCGCTGCACGCCACTTGGTATGAAGATCCGGCTTGGACGGGGCAGGATTGGGTGGCGGGTTTCCGCGCGGAAGTGCCTTTTGAGATCGGCGACTGCGGCGATGGCCAAGGCTTTTGGGATCGAATCCACGACGGCTTCCGGCCGAGACAGAGGCACCTGGTGGAGCGCTTGATCGAACCGGTGAAACGGCAAAACACGGCGGTGCGGACCACCTCCCAAGTGGTCGAGGACGTGGCGGCGCGCCAAGTGAGCCAGAAGGTGAAGACTCGGCGGGAAGATCGACGCGGGACGGAGGAGTTGTTGAGCGACGTCATCTTCCTCAACGGCGGGGGAGAGACGGAGGATGGAATCGGGGCCGGCCGGGCTGATGGAGACGGGACGGCGCAACGGCCATTTTCGAACGCATCCGCGGCGGCGAAGGCGGCGATCCAACAGAGCGACCGGACGGGGCGGATTTGGACGGTGTATGCGGAAGGGAGCGCGGCGGGAGTCGATGGGGAGTACGATCGGCAGGGATATTGGTTGTGGGCGGGCGGGGGGCGCGGCTTTCGGCTCTTGGGGAGCGGTGCATTGCTGCAAGGCCGTGGCGGAATGTCGTTTGGGTCAGGCGTGGCGCCGTGGTTTGAAGGAATTTACGTTGGGCATCTGAAAACTTTTGAGGTCACCGGCGTGATGGCGAAGGAGATCAGCTGTGACGGGGTGGAATCACTGTGGATTCACGACAACCAGATTGGCACCGGTTTCCGGAACTCCGCCGGCCGAATTTGGCCTACCCATGACTGGCCACAACTCACCGCAGTCAGCTACGCTGGTGCCGTAACAGTCAGAAACACCGCGTTCGCCGTGATAGAAGGCAACGAGATTTGGCAATCTGAGCCAAACACCTTCTCTGCGACTGGAATTGTGATTAGTAGCATCCCATACGAACCTGACTTCCCTGCGGTAACCACCCGCGCCCACATTCGGAATAACGTGATACGCACCACCGACTCAGCAATCGCCGTGTTCAGCTATCAATCCCCGGGACTTACGGAGGTCTGGATCACGGACAATCTGATCCTGGATGCCAGCTTAGGGGTTTTTGCCTCGGACGGACCGCTACCTCCAGACCGAGCCGCCCCGGGCACCGTTCGGATCAACGCTCTAAGCGGGAACATTCTGCGGAACGTAGGAACGGAACTCGTCACGGATTTCCGCAACCCGGCCAGTTCCGTGCGGCGGTAGGAGCTAACTGCCCGCAGCTCCTCGTTCCGCACGCTGCGCAAACGCCCGGTAAACGTGCAGCTTCTCGTAAGTGATCTTCCCGCCCAAGGCTTCGTGGATCGGGCCAAGCTGGTCCAAACCGGTCTCAGTTCCCGCCACCGCTTCGGCGGTGGATTGAAGGGCAACGATCTGTATTTGGACGGGAGCTCCTTTCTTACCGCGTCGTTGCGGAGCACCATCGGCGAGGCTGGAATCCAGATTGTCAGCCTTCTCTCATGCGTCTATCATGGAATCTAGCATGAGCTTGCTTCAGGTGATTGAGCGAGCGGCGTTGTCGTTGCCCGAAGCCGAGCGCCGCGAGTTGGTTGATTTTCTCACCGCCATGGCGGAGACGAAGCCCTCTGCCGAGCCATCCGAGCCGGCGGGCGATCGAGGGGATGTGCATCCAGACCTCAAAGGCTTCGTAGGGATACTTCCACAAGGCGTGCGGACCGAAGAGATCCACGAATACCGCCTTCTGAAGCATTCGTGAAGGCATTGATCGATCTCAATGTTTTTCTGGATGTGGCTCAGCAAAGAGCACCACATTTTCCCGCATCCGCCGCCGTTCTTTCGGCAGCCCTGTCCCAACGCTTCGAGGCTTGGATGGCTGCGCATTCGCTCACCACACTGCATTATCTCATTGAGCGGCATCGCAATCTGGCTACCGCGGATGCCGCCATTGACTGGCACTTGCTTCATTTCCGGATCGCGACATTGGACCATCGGGTTTTCAAGCGTGCCCGAAGCTTGGGGCTTTTCGATTTCGAGGATTCCGTGGTGGCGGCGTCCGGAGAATCCTCGGGATGCGGTTGGATCATCACTCGCAATGAACAGGACTTCGTGGGAAGTCCTGTTCCAGCGATTTCGCCGTCCGGTTTTCTGGAGATCCTCGATGCTGGCGATGGAGAGCCGACATGAGATGGGCCTCGCCGCTAACTGCCCTCTGCGGCTCGGCTTACCCGTTTTGCGAACGCCCGGTAGAGGTGCAGCTTCTCGTAAGTGATCTTCCCGCCCAAGGCTTGGTGGATCGGTCCAAGCTGATCCAGGCCGGTCTCGGTCCCGGCCACGGCTTCCGCGATCCGTTGTTCTTCCTCTTCGGTGTAGAAGTCCCGGGGATTGAGGTCGAGCATCCCGTGGGTCACCGCTTGGGCGAGGTGGCTGCAGACGGTGCCTTCCGTCAGGCTGCGCAGCGCGGCGATGCGGGGAATGCCGTTGCCTTCTTGGAAGAGCCGCACCGTCTCCATTGCGGTGGCGTTCACCCCGCCTTCGCTCTTCATCGGCTTGGGCGGGGCCGGGGCGGCGGGCTCGGGTTCGCTGAAGCTGAGGCGCTCGTGGTCCTTGAGCCATGCCGCGATTTCCGCGAGGAAGACTTCGCCGAAATCCGCCATTTTCTGGTTCCCCACTCCGGGAATGCCGAGAAACTCCGCCGCCGTCAACGGATAGCGCAGCGCCAAGTAACGCAACGTCTTGTCCCCAAAGACGACGAAGGGCGGCACATTGCGCTCGTCCGCGAGGCGTTTGCGCAACTCCCGCAATCGTTGGAAGAGGCCTTCATCGCACGGGATTTCTCCCGAACGAGCGAGCTTGCCGGTGCTCGATGGCTCGGGCCGGCGGGGCGGACGGGTGAGGAGGAGCGGTTCGCTGCTCCGGAGAAAGGCGCGTCCGGCATCCGTGAGGCTCACGGTTTGATAGGTGTCTTCGCTGATTTGTGCGTAGCCGAGGCGCACCAATTGCCCGCCGATCTCCCGCCAATCGTCCCTCGGGATGTCCTTGCCGATGCCGTAGGTGCTGAGGCTGTCGTGCTGCCATTTGCGAATCTTCTCCGTGTTCGCGCCGGTGAGCACTTCCGTGACGTGGTTCATCCCCAGATCGAACCGGCTCTTCTCCCGGATGCGGAAGAGGCAGGAGAGGAATTTCTTGGCCTCCAAGCTGGCGTCGAAGGTTTCCCGCGGGCTGAGGCAGATATCGCAACTGCCGCAATTGTCCCCCGGCCATTTCTCGCCGAAGTAGCCCAAGAGTTCGCGGCGGCGGCATTGGTTGCTTTCCGCGAAATCGATCATTTGTCCCATCTGGCGTCGCGCGATCGCGGCGGCTTCGGGATCGGTCATTTCCTCGAGGAAACGAAGATTGCGGACGAAGTCGCCCTTGGAGAAGAGAAGGACGCAATCGGAGGGCAATCCATCGCGGCCGGCTCGCCCGGTCTCCTGGTAGTAGCTCTCCATGTTCTTCGGCAGGTCCGCGTGGATGACGTAACGGACGTCCGGTTTGTCGATCCCCATGCCGAATGCGACGGTGGCGCAGATGACCCGAGCGCGATCCCGGAGGAACGCCTCCTGGTTTTCCGAGCGGACCTGCGGTTCCAAACCGGCGTGATAGGCCCGAGCCGGAATGCCCTCGGCGGCGAGCGCGGCGGCCATTTCCTCGGTGCCTTTGCGGCTTTGCAGGTAAATGATGCCGGCCTCGCCCGGGCGGGCGCTGACGAAATCGAAAACTTGGCGGACCGGCTTGGCTTTGGGAAGGATGGTGTAGGTCAGATTGGGCCGGTTGAAGCTGGCGATGAAGATCTCCGGCTGACGCAGGCCGAGTTGGGTGACGAGATCTTCGCGGACACGATGGGTGGCCGTCGCGGTCAGGGCAAGGAACGGCACGCCGGGAAGTTGCTCCCGCAGCTTGGCCAGTTGGCGGTATTCCGGACGGAAATCGTGCCCCCATTCGCTGACGCAATGGGCCTCGTCCACGGCCACGGCTTGGACGCCCCAGCGCCGCAAATCGTCGATGAACCCTCCGTTCATCACTCGTTCCGGCGCGGCGTAGAGCAGCTTGTAGATGCCCTGTTCCAAACCGGAAATCCGGAGACGCGCCTCCTCGGCATCGAGCGAGGAGTTGAGGAAGGTCGCGGCCACGCCATTGGCCACCAAACTGTCGACTTGATCCTTCATCAGGGCGATCAGCGGAGAGATGACCAACGTCAGTCCATCCCGGGCCAGGGCGGGGACTTGGTAGCAGATCGATTTTCCGGCCCCGGTCGGCAGGATGGCCACGACGTCACGTGCCGACAGGGAAGCTTGGATGATTTCCTCCTGGAACGGCCGGAAGGAATCGTAGCCGTAGATCTCCTTGAGGATGGCGTGAATGCTCCGGGGCATGGGGAGACTTGGGCTGGGGAGGAGCGAGTTGCAAGCGCGAGTGGGCGAGGGGCGTAGGCTGTCCCCTTGGGGCGCTGGAAGGGTTTACCCGGTAGCGTTGTCCTCAATGTAAATTGTGAAAAGGAAGCCGGGGAAAACAAGCCCAACCTCACAAACCCGCAGCAAAATCTTCCAAGGACGAGCAAACGGCGGCCCGCCGCACAAGGCCGCGGAGGCAGTTCAGATCGGCCACACGAAGAACAGATTCACGCAGTGCAGCCGGAACGGCTTCGAATCTTGTTTCCAATAAATCCAGCACCGCATCACACAGAGCCGCTTGGCGTCCCTCAGCGCGTCCCTCCTGGCGTCCTTCTTTGCGTCCTTCTTTGCGTCCCTCTTCCTTCAGCATTTCCGCCGTGCTCATGAAGTGCTCTTTTTCTTCCGGTGGGATGGTTTCTTCCACAATGCGCCGGACTTCCTCGCGTCGCAAGTCCGATGCTTGGAGCAGAAAGGTCCAGAGAAGGGCCGCCAATTCAGTGGCCACTTCCCGGTGCTCTTCCTCGAAGAGCTCGCTTACGATCCGCCTCACCTCCTCAAAGCCGAGCGGTCCCTGGCGTTCGCCCTGCATGGCGGCCAGAATCGCTCGGGCCAAGTGACCTTCGGCCAGCTTCTCCCAGGGCACGCCCGCCAGTTCCACCAGGCAAAAGCCACAGTCCGGCGCAAACGTATCCGCCCAGGCGCGAAGCTCTTCCGGCACATCGATCAACTCCCGCAATCGCCAAACCCGCCCCCAGGTTCGTGGTCCAGGATGAAGGACGATGGGCACCACCAGCGGAAGCCACAAGCTGACCGAGTCCGCATCCCCGCCGTCGGCCTCCGCCTCGCTGCGCCACTGCCGCCAAATCAAGAGCACGTAATCCAGCACCCGCAGCGCCATGCGGCGCGGCACAGTTAACTGATGCTCGACCAGGATGTAAAAATGCACCTCGCGTCCAGCTGCCTTGACCCGGTAGACCACGTCTTCGCGCCGCTCCGCCAGGGCTTCATTGATTCCCGCGATCTTGCGAACTTCCAGGCTGGTCCAATCGATCAAGTCGAGAAAGACCTTGGGCAGCCAAGCGCTGAGGAACTGGCGGGCGACCAACGGATTGGAAAACGCGCCACGAAAGAGGGAGTCGCTCATGGATATGCTGTCCTATGACTGCTTCGGGTCCAGTGCAAGGCGCTGCTGGCGATTCAATTGTGTGATTCACGTTTGCAGGTGCTTCACCGTTCGTCCTCTGCGGTAGCTTACAACCCGAGGAGCGCCACCAACTGACGTGGTTCGTAAACCGGAATCGTCGCGGCTGAAAAGTCCCCTACGTTTCAAGCACGACGCTTGTATCGACGAGTCACCGACAATCCGCCGAAAAGGCCTTCGGTGAGAAGTTGCCTTGGAGACGGTCCCCGGTCATTTTGCTTCCTCCATGCCTTCCCAACGCCCCTCCTTGCGAGACATGCTCCAGCTCCACTTGGTCGTGCTGGCCTGGGGGTTTACGGCGATTTTGGGGAAGTTGATCACGCTGCCCGCCATTGACGTCACGATCTGGCGCACGGCGATGGCAGCGGCCGGGTTGGCGGTGATTGCGCTCGTGGCGCGCATCCGGATTCGGCTGGCGGCGTCGACCGCCGGGGCGTTTTTGGGGACTGGGCTGTTGATTGGCTGGCACTGGATGCTGTTCTTTCTCTCGGCCCGTTTGGGAAGTGCCTCCGTCACCTTGGCCGCCATGCCGACGGTGATGATCTGGTGTTCCCTGATCGAGCCTCTCTTCGATGGCACGCGGCGTTGGAGCCGGACGGAGCTGCTCGTGGGGCTGGTGATGGGGGGAGCGGTTTGGATGATCTACCGGTTTGAATTCGCCCAATGGCTTGGGTTTACGGTGGGCTTGGTGTCGGCATTTCTCGCGGCGCTGTTCGCGGTGATCAACAAGTCGTTCGCCGGGAAGCATCCGCCGGTGGTGATTTGCGGCTTCCAAATGGTGGGCGCGTGTTTGTCTTGCGTCGCCCTGCTACCATTCACCAGCACTTCTTTGACGATTCCGGCGGGCCCGGACCTGCTTTGGCTTTTGGTCCTGTCCCAAGTTTGCACGGTGGGGGCTTACATCGGGTATCTCGACGTCTTGCAGCGCATGTCGGTCTTCACCATCAACGTGGTCTACAACCTGGAACCCGTGTATGGAATCGTCCTGGCCGCGCTCATCCTCGGGGATACCGAACGGATGAGCGGCGGTTTTTACCTCGGCGCGGGGATTATCATCGCCGTGGTCATGGGTTTGCCTTGGGCGCGGAGAAAGCTGAACGATGCCACGGCGCTCACCGCGCTGGGGGAGTGAGGTTAGCGAGGTGATTGCCTCACGTCGAGGGGGCGCCTCCGTTCCCTTTTGCAATCCCGCTCCCCTTGACGTAGCCTGGAACCATGAATCCGATCCCTGTGCTTCAGCCGGATGAGCCACAGCTACAGCTACAGCGAGGGCTCCGTGCGTGACCAGGTGCTGGGGATTGAGGTGACGCTGGCGGAAGTGTTTTCCTAAGATCGTTCCCCTTCGCAGACGTGGAGGAAGCGTCGGCGAAGCAGAGTATTCGCTAGAATCGTTTGCGGCTCACGCCAAGAGAGCCAAGACGCAAAGGTTGCGGCGGTCTGGCCTTGCATCCCGTTTTCGTCTGCGTTAGACAGAGCAGTCCTCAATGGCCGAGCCTGTCTCCTCAACGGTCTTTGATCTGTTCCTGAGCCACAGCAAACGGGATCTGCCGACGGTCCAGGTCTTGCTCTCCAGGCTCAAGGCGCTGGGCTATTCCGTGTGGTTCGATGAGGAGCAAATCCGCGCCGGAGACGATTGGGAAGCGCAGATCTCCGCGGGTCTCCGCCGTTCCGGGGCCATTCTTTATGTGGCTTCAATCAACTCGTATCTCTCGGACAATTGCCGTCACGAGTTGGTCACCGCCCGGGACCTGAACAAGCGGATCATCCCCCTTCTCCTGGATCGGGAGCCGTATCCGGATTTCCTGGCGTGGTTGGGCCGGTTTGATCACCTTCGGCATGCCGCCAATGGCGATCACCTGCACGATCTGAAGCGCGACTTCCCTCCCGGTTCCTTGTTGAAAGACCAGACGTTTCGCGCAGGCAACGCCCGCCACGATGAACTTTGGACTGAACTCCCTTGGCTCGTCGATCGCGCCCAGCCCAAGGAACGGGTGGAGGCCGCCGTGCTCAATGAGTTCCGTCTCCTCCAACAACGCCCCGAGACCCTGCCCGCCGGTGGGCCAGTCGTCATCATCCTTCACGGGGCCGATGAAGAGGAGCCCTCGGAGTTTCAAAAGCTCCTCATCCGGCGGCATCTCCCTGAGGCCTCGGACCGGGACCGGATCATCGGCACCCGTGCCCGGACCCGCTTCCGCAAGTTTGAACCCGTCCCGGTGAAACCGTGCTCCGCGGACGATATCGTCCGGTCCCGGGAGTTCGCTGCCGCGTTGCCAAATCGTTTGGCCAAGGCGGTCGGCGTCGCGGGTGGATTCGATGGCGTGAGGCGCCGCTTGGAATCGTCTCCCGCCTGCCACCTGTTCACGTTTCATTATCTCTCCACTTCGAACGGTGGAGAGATGCAACGATTCCTGCGCACCTTCATCGACTTTTGGGCCACGCCGGCTTGGCAACTCCGGCCGGACACGCGGTGCTTGGTGTTGCTCTCCATTACCCATCTGCCCCGCAAGAACCAAGCCCGCGCCGTACAGCGCCTGGCCGATTACGGGAAAAAGCGTCTCCCCAACGGCCGGTTCCTCCTCCTCGATGCCCTGGCCAGCGTCCGGCCCCAAGATGTGCTCGATTGGCTGGAACTCCCCGCCGTCGAAGCCGCCCTGAAACTCCATCCGCATCCGCCCGGCACCAGTGCGATTCAGAGCATCTTCGGGCGGAAGGATAAACTCCCCATGCGCCAGATGATTCCTGCCTTGCGCAAGTTGCTTTTCGAGGGACCGGAATCTCCTCAGCAAGCTTCGGGCAAAAGGCGGTGACGAGTCCCCGCACTCCACCACTCCAATCTTCCACCCATGTCCTTCCGCCACTACCGCACCGATTACCAACCCGGCCCCAAGGAGGAAATCTACCTTCCGGACCCGGCTCTGGCTCATGCCGTGAACATTGCCATTCTCCTGGGGCAACCGCTCCTGGTCACTGGCGAACCCGGCACCGGCAAAACCCGTTTGGCGTATTCCATCGCCAATCAGCTCAAGCTCGGCGAGCCGCTCCGCTTCAACACGAAGTCGACAAGCGCCAGCCAAGAGCTGTTTTATCGCTACGACGCCCTGGCTCATTACCGCGCCACTCAGACCGGAGCCAATCCCGATGTGAAGAGCTTCCTCCGCGCCGAAGCCTTGGGCGCCGCGATTCTCCGCAGCCTCCCGCCAGAACCGCGTCGCGATGCTCTGCTCGGAGACTTGGCCGCTCCCACGCCCGTCCGCTCCGTGGTGCTCATCGATGAAATCGACAAAGCGCCCCGCGATTTCCCGAACGATATCTTGAGCGAGATCGAACTGCTCCGCTTCCGCGTCCCCGAGCTGGACGGCGCTTCGTTTGCGATCAGCGAGGCCAAGGAGCTCCGGCCGATCGTGCTGATCACGAGCAACTCGGAGAAGCACCTGCCGGAAGCGTTCCTGCGCCGGTGTGTCTTCGCCCACATTCCGTTCCCGGACGACGAGCGGCTGCGGAGCATCGTGGCGAATCATCATCCCACGCTGAAGAATCAGCCGTTGGTGGAAGAAGCCTTGGATCTCTTCAGCGCGCTGCGGCACGGCGGGGCAAGGCGGATGGACAAACTCCCGGCCACGGCGGAGCTGATCCGTTGGGTGGAGGTGCTGGCGGTGGTCCTGGATGGCGGCTCGCTGAAGGACAAGCCGGACGCGATTAAGGAATCCCTGGGCGTGCTGTTCAAATCTGGCGGGGACGTCGAGGAAGCGGCGCGGATTGTGGATGGCTGGGCCGCGTAGCGGGGGCAGGCGGAGATTGGCATGGAAGAGAACGACATCGGGACCAAGGTTGTGGTCGCCGCCGTCCAGATTCATACGGATCTGGGGCCTGGGTTGTTGGAGACCGTTTACGAGGTGGTCCTGGCCAAAGAGCTGGAAAAGCAAGGCATTGAGGTGCGGAGGCAGGTGCCCATTTCTATCGAATACCAAGGGTTAAAATTTGAAGAAGGCTTCCGGGCGGATCTGATCGTCGCCGGCTTGGTGATCGTGGAGCTGAAGTCCGTGGAAGAGCTGCACAAAGTGCATCCCAAGCAGCTTTTCACGTATTTGAAGCTGACCGGTTTAAAGCTTGGCTACCTCCTCAATTTCGGCGCGCCCCGGATGAAGGAAGGGATCAAAAGAGTCGTAAACGGATTGGGCAGAGAGGAGAGCGACTTATGAAGGATGCTGGTGATCTAACGCTTCCGGGCCTCAATCTAGGTCTAATCCCCCGCGTCCCCGCGTCTCTGCGTGAGGTTCAAACCAACGTAGCCGATGATTGTTTGGGCCTCACGCTCGCTGCGCTAGAGACGCAGGGACGCAGGGGATTTCTGGGGTTTCATGTGGGAAACATCCCCCGCGTCCCCGCGTCTCTGCGTGAGGTTCAAACCAACGTAGGCTGTAAATCCTTCGCGGAATTTTTAGAGGCTTGACTTATGCATCCCTCCCACCTCGAGCGTATCCCCAAGGTCTGCGTCGCTTTGCGCGACGTCGGGCTCGCTGTGTCCGTGCGGGAAGAAGTCGCCGTCCGGGATGTCCTCCTCGCCTTGGCCGCGAGCGGGGAATCGCCAAAAACCGCCGAGGACCTGCGCGATGCCCTCCGGCCCGTGCTCTGCCGGAGCCGGGACCAAATCCGGACCTACGAGGATATCTTCGCCGAGGTCTTTCCGCAAAGTCTGGTTCCCGTCGGGCCCGGTCCCAAGAAACGCAAAGCGCCCAAGCCGATCCGCTGGGCACGGGGATTCCTCATTGCCTCAGTCCTTTTCGTATTGGCGGGAGCTGGAATCTGGACGTGGAAAGAGTTTGGGCCGAAACCGGAGCCAACCACCCCGGCCGAGCCGGACATCGAAGTCCCGGGGCCCGACGCCAACGAGCTGACGATCCCGGCACCCGTCAGCGCAGAATCCGCCAATTCCTGGCCCAGTTGGCTTCCTCACGTCGTTGGAGCGGGCGGAGTTCTAGCGGTTCTGCTCACGTTCTTCGCTTTCCTGACGCCCAACAAACATCGTTACCTCAACCGCCGCCTCCTTGATGCTGTGGAAGACGCCGAGAACGATGTCCTCTTCCAGGTCCCGATCCGGTCCCCGTTTCCGGAAGGGGTGATCCGCGCCTGTGCCTTGGAGCTGCGCAAGCACCGGGACATCGATCTCCTGGACCATCTCGATGTCCCCGCCACCGTCCGTGCCTCCGTCCGCCGCGGCGGATGGTTCACCCCGGTGGGCCGCCGGTTCAAGCGCACCCCGGAATACCTCATTCTCATCCAACAACTCTCCGGCGCGGATCACCGGGGCCGGCTCGCCCGTTACCTCGCCGCGCAACTCCGCGCCGAAGGCGTCCCGGTGAACGTCTGGACGTTCCGCCACGAGCCAGACATCCTCTACCCCGAAAACGACGACGGCACCGCCAACGCCCTCTCCCTGGAACAGCTCCACGTCCGCATGCCGGATCATCGGCTGCTCATCTTCTCCGAGTATTCCGCATTCCGCACTCCGCAGTCCGCACTCGGCTTGTGGGAGCAGGGCGGCGCGTGGTTTGCGGATCGGCATCCGGACTTGGCGGCTTTTCCCGGCTCTCTGTTGGCGGCGCCGGCGGGGGCGGCGGGATTGGAGGCGTACACCGCGGTGCTGCGGGGGGAACGGGCTTCCTTGCGCGCGATGGCGCCGGGGCGGGGGATGCGGGAGGAACTTCCGGTCCTGCTCACCGCGGACCGGGGGCGGTGGACGGAGGTGCGTCCGCCCTCGTCCGGGACCATCGCCGCAGGCCTTGAAGTCTTGGAAGACTACCTGGGGGCGGGCGGCATGTTCTGGTTGCGCGCTTGCGCCGCCTATCCGGAACTGGACTGGAACCTCACCGTGGCCTTGGGCCGGGAGTTGGATGATCGGATCGCGAAGTCCGCCCGGCCCGATCTCCTCAACCGCCTCATCGCGCTCCCCTGGTTCCAAGAAGGAGCCATGCCCCAGTGGCTGCGGCGCGCGCTCTTGCGGCCCTTGCGCGGCCCGGAACGCAAAGAAATCCACCGCGCCCTGAACCGCATCCTCGTCGAAGGCGCCGCCGAAGTCACCGGAGATCCCGCCGTCCGCAACGAAGTGCACCAGCTCATCGCGAACAACCCGAGCCTCATCGACCGCCTCGCCCGCAAGCTCAAGCGACGCGAGCCCGGGGCGGGTTGGAAGGAACGGACCGTGGTGGAGACCTTCGGTGGGGAAGGGGCGTTGCGGATTCTCGTGCCGGTGCCGGACAGAGGATGGGGGGTGGGGTGGCGTTGGGGCATAGCAGTGATGGCCCTGGTGGGTGTTGGGTATTGGTGGGGCATGAGCAAAGGGGGGGCGGAGGGAGATATTGCCAAGGCCTTCCGCCAGCATTTGGCAGAGTTTACCGCCACCAATGGGAATGTTCTAGAAGTCGCTGTGAAGGAAAGCCGAGAGGATTACGGCGAAAGTTCGGTGATGGCCACGTTCCGGTACCACATCATGCTTGATGGACAATGGACTCTACGCCAAGAAAAAGAGCACGACGGAACCATGTCGCTGATCGTGATCGCCCCTAAAATTGAGCCAACACTGCCCGTCGCATTTGACAGTAGAAGCTTGGAGGCGGTCCAGGACGTCGGTTTGGATGAAATCGAGGCACTTCGCACAAATCTGACTAGGCAATTGGAAGAAACAGCAAGGAGTCAGGATTCAATTGATTCCGTGCGGGAAGCGAGCCGCCACTCTATTGGTAATTTTGTAATGCGCTGGGCCGATCTTGACCCAATTCGACTATTGCAGGAGACGGGGATTCCGTTGACCAATTGGGAAGGAGTTCGAGTAGTGCAGGGCAAGGGGATTACGCAGATTAAGGTTTATTTTTCAGACGAAGATGAGAAAGATACTATCATCTTACCGCTGAAGTTGGACGGTGTAAGATTTATGGGGAGAATCTAGCGACTTGGCCCGCCTCACCCGATTGAGGATGCTGTTGAAAAGTCGAAGCCCGAGTCAATTGAGATCACTTGCAGCGTCCGCGGCATTTTGGCGGCTGATAGCTCGAGGGAGCACTTTAAGGTTCATGCCGGAAAAAGCGGCGTCAATTAGTTGGTCAAGGCAAGGCCGGATTGAATTCACAGTCTGCTATTTTCCGGCATAATGCCGGAGTCTCTTTCAACACTCGCCTCCCGCTTGGAGGGGGGCGTTCGGTCATCTAGCGCCGCCTTCATCGCGAGCCTGATCCAGGCGTCTTATTCTTTGGAGTTGCGAGGGAACGGTTCACGCCTCAAGCAAAGCCAGCGATCACAAACGACAGTCAGGCAGGTTGACTGTGCGATCATCTCCGAAATCCGATTCGAACCGCTTTAGCCAGAGGAGCAATTCCTTTCGTTTGCGTCCTTTGGGCAACCGCAGCACGCCCTTGGTCAATTCGGCGAAGACAACTGCGCTGACAAAAAGGACATCCGCATGGACCGCCGCGATGCGATGCTTGACGAACTCGTTCCCATTCGGATGGCGGATTTCGGAGATGACATTGGTGTCGAGCAGCACCCTCATGTCGAGACGGTCCGCATCTCATCCGGAGCCCTTCCGAGATCGACTCCTTCCAGCGACGGTTGGCCCATCAAAAATTCGGTGAAGGACTCCCGTTCGCCAACGCGGCGCAGGTAATCCTCCTTGGAAATCAAAATGAGTTCGTCACCCCGCCGGGTGATCGTCTGCGGACCTTCAGCGAGGGCTAGGTCCACGAGCTCGCTCAACCGGTTCTTTGCGTCGGCAAGTTTCCAGGTCATCGCCTTAGACTAAATTATCTGGCTAGTTTGAAAAAGAACGAATCTCGACATCGGTGGCCAGGGCTTGGGCCATCCGGGCCGCAGCGTTCACATGGGGAGGATTGGCCAGCGAAGCGGCAAGCTTGGATGTCTCCGCCTCGTCCAAGCGCCACCGGGTGTCTTCCTCGATGACCCGTTCCGCAGCGCGTTGCGCGGAATCCACGACGAAACTGGCGACCGAAACGCCACGCAGATCCGCAGCCCGTTGCACGGTTTCCGCGACGTTTTCAGGAAAGCGCGGGCTGATGCGAATCGTCCGTGCCTTCGCGGGGCGTCCGGCTTTCTTGGAACTGATCTGGGTTCCTTTGGACATGGTGTTAGCGTAGCATGTTCCCCCTCGATGACAAAGATTTTTGGTGTCAGATAAGCACCGTTTACTGGGAACTGACCCGGCAAAGCGAGGAACGAGCGTCTCCCTGGGGTGGTGGGGGCTCGTTCTTGAGCTGACTAGCGTCGGATTCTGGTGTTGCGTCAAGGTAGCCTGGACTTCAGTCCAGGAATCCTCTCGCAGGGACTGAAGTCCCGGCTACGTTGGGGAGCGGCCAGCCGCAGCTTCAGCGAGGGATCCGTTCGCGATGAGGCGGTTGGGATGGAGGTGACGCTGGCGGAGGTGTTTTCCTCAGATTGAACCTCGACGGGCGGGGCGCGCGCGGGGCGTCGACTTGAATTGTGCTTGTCCTGAGCCGGACGGCGGTTACGCTGACGGGAGGCATGACGGCCCTTCAAGAGACCCATGAAGAACGGCTCCGGCTTCGGGAGTCGCAACGCCTGCTCGCGCTCCACGTTCTGGAAGAAACCCTGAAGAAGATTCTCCCCAAAGGATACCGAGTCATCGTGTTTGGGTCGGTCCTGGTCCCTGGCCAGTTTGACGAGCATTCCGATGTCGATTTGGCTTTGGATTGGGAGTCGAACCCGGATCAGGTCCTTGAGGAGCGCGAGTTGACGTGTCTGGCCGTCGCCCTGGAAGAAGCGCTCGGCCGGCCGGTGGACCTGCTGAATCTGGCCAGCGTCCGGCCTTTGTTGAGAGAGAAGATCCGACGCCAAGGAGCACCGTGGACCGTTTAGGATTGATCGCCCTCCGTGAAGAAATGCGCGAGGACTGCCGCATTTTCGGAGAAACGGCCTCGGAGGCGGCCGCGCACCTGGAGCAAGGCACCCACGGCAAGCTGCAAGCGACAGCATTCGAGTTGGCCCGTGCCTACAACATCATCGAGCAGATGGGGTTGAGAGTGGCTCGAAGTTTCGAGAACAATTTGCCGAAGGACGGCGGCTGGCACGAAGCTCTCCTCCGGCGCATGACTCTCCACGTTCCAGGGGTGCGCCCGGCTCTGTTTGGAGCGGACCTGAGAAGTGAATTGGATGAGTTGCGCCGCTTTCGCCATCTCGTCCACCATGCTTACGATGTGAAGCTCCGGGAGGACCGGATGAGTGAACTGGCCACGATCGTTGGCAAGGTGGCGTCAAACCTGGGGGCGGTTTGCGAGACATTCGTTCGCGAGGTTGCGGTCATGCAGGGCTGGACCTTGGAAGAGTGACTGCAACGCGGGGAGGGACAGATCCTTGGCGTCCTGAGCGAGGCGGGAGTGAGGATGAAACATACATGGCTACGTGTGTTTGGCCTTACGCGGAGGCGCCGAGACGCAGAGGAATGGAATGCGATCAGGCAAAAGAAACATCCCCGATGCCAACGGTTCCCGCTCTTTCCCAAATTGTGACGAAAGCGTCACCAAAATTCCCTAGCCGGAACACAAAGAGCGCACGAACGAGGTAGGCGATTTCCTAGCACGCCTCCCGCGATGCCCGTTGCTTTTCCTCACTCCGATTTCGCAATCGGCCGGTCGACGCAAACAATCGGCCGGTCCGTTCGCGTTGGTGACCGGGCGCGGTTCGCAATTGGCTGGGACGTTTCCGCAATGGCGTGGGACGTGCCAACAACCGGCGGGGACGTTGCCACCATCGGCCGGGGTGCTTCCGCAATTGGCCGGGAGGTCTCCGCAATCCACCGGGACGTGCCAGCAATCGCCCGGAAAGTCTTCGCAGCCGGGCGAGCGGTGCGGGAAATCGGCCTTTTTCCAAGAACAACCACCCTCACATGAAAGACGCTTACACCAACCGGCTCGACGCCTTCCGCGCGACGCTCACGTTTCTTCACGAACCGGAATCCGAGAGGATCTGGAAGGACAAAACTCCGTTGCGCTTCGGCAAACGAGTGTTGGAGGCCAAGAACTCAGTGGCCGTCCTGGCGGATTTTTGTAAGGCACAGGCGTCGCAGATCAGCGGGGTGGCGGCCGATAAAGCCCGTGAGGAAGAGGAGCTCGAAGATGCGGCGTATCTGCTCGGCCAAGCCGTGGCGGTGTGCTGCCGGGAGTTGGGGAATGAGACGGACGCTGCCAAGGTGGACTTCAGCCAAACGGATTGGCGCCGGATGCGGGATGCCATCCTCTTGAGCACCGCGCGGGAGACGATCGGAATCGCCCGTAAGCTCTTGGCGGATCATGGGGAAGACGCGGAGGACTGTGGGATCTCGGCGGAGACGGTCAACGAAACGGAGCGGGAGGCGAACGAGTTCGAGGGCGCCTTGGGCGCGCCGCGGGTGGCGATCGGAGAACGCCGGGCCTTGACGGCGGCTTTGCGGGACCGGTTCAACGCGGTGGAAGCCATCTTCCGCAAAATGGACGGCCTGGTGGGGCAGTTCCGGGACGATGTGTTCATCGACGGCTACTTTGCCGCGCGGAGTGTCGTCGATGCGGGACGGCGGCGGACTAAGAAGTCGGCGGGGGCTGGGCAACCGAGCCAATAAGAGTTCTGTCAGTCAAGCGGGGAAGTAGCTGGGACTTTCGTCCCGGATTCCCGGACTAAAGTCCGGGCTACGTTACTTTTTTCTTTCGCGAACTCATTGAGTTGCTATTTTGAACAGCATGGAATTCCAGCCATTCGACCCCGAGGGTGAAGTTGTCAAATACCGGAAGAAGCTTCCCCATTGGCGTCAAGAAGGCGTCACCTATTTCGTCACCGCAAGATTGGAGGATTCGATGCCCCGGAGCCGGATTGAGCAGTGGAAGGAAGAACGCGACGCCTGGCTCGGCGCCCACGGGTTGAAGGATGCCAGGGATCTCCCGACCTTGCCGGAACCGTTGCAACGCGAGTTTCAACGGACCTTCACCAAGAAATGGCACGACTGGCTGGACGCCGGAGAGGGAGAGTGTGTCCTGCGCCAACTGGGCATCGCCCAACTGGTGAAAGATCAGCTCGTCAAAGGGCATCCGGACGAGTACTGGCTCGATGCCTGGGTGGTGATGCCGAATCATCTGCATGCCTTGGTCACCCCGGTGAATCAGGACCTGAGCCGGATCGTGCAACGCTGGAAAGGGGCTTCCTCCCGGTTCATCAACCGGCGGCTTGGGCGGAGCGGGACGCTGTGGCAGGAGGAGTCGTTTGATCACATCGTCCGGAGCGCGGAACAGCTCGACCATTTCCGGCGATATATCGTGGACAATCCGGTGAAAGGTCGGCTGCGGCCCTGGGAGTATTTGTGCCAAGGTAGCCCAGACTTCAGTCCGCCAATCCCGGACTAAAGTCCGGGCTACGTTACCTGATCTGTGGTGCCGACTTGAGTCCGCCAATCCCGGACTAAAGCCCGGGCTACGTTACCTGATCTGTGGTGCGGACTTCAGTCCGCCATTCCCGGACTAAAGTCCGGGCTACGTTATTTGATATGTGGTGCGGACTTGAGTCCGCCAATCCCGGACTAAAGTCCGGGCTACGTTACCTGATCTGTGGTGCGGACTTGAGTCCGCCATTCCCGGACTAAAGTCCGGGCTAGCGGCGGCGGGCCTTGGCGGTTTCTTTGAACTTGGCGATGAGCCGCTGTTTCTCTGACGGGCTCAATTCAGCGATTTTCAGGGCGAGCTTGCTTTGGAGGTGGGAGGCTTGGGCGGAACTCATGTTGGAGGCCACTTCGGCGGCGTCTTTGGAGTTCATCGGCATCCCGGCTTCCCGCAGGGCGGCGATGGCGGTCTTGTCCAGGGGGGGGATGAGCGATGCCACTTCATAGAGGCCATTCGGCACCTTGGCGGATTCGCGTCCCAGCATGGTCCGGATATCGAGCGTGTCGGAAAAGCGGGTGATCCACTTGGCTTGTTCCGCGGCGGATTCCTTCGCGAGGAATTGGTTGAGCGCTTTTTCCGGGGAGGGGGACTTGGCCAAATAGGATTGCAGCTCTGGAACGCTCTCCAAAGTCTCAGTGAAGTTGGCGCCGTGCTTGGCGATCAACCTGACGATGGCGTTGGGCGTGGCGGCGTCGAGGTCCGCCTTGGCCAAGGACGCCAAGCCAAACGATCCGGCAATCCAAATCGCGGCCAGGGCGAGGTTTAGGGGCATCGCTCGGAAACGGGGAGAAGCTTTCATGAGTGCGTAGGATGGATGTGGTTTCGATAATCCTGAAGACTGTTAGACGCAACTGCCAGCGGCGCAACGATCGCTTACGGGACTGGCGGCGGTCTGTGACAATTGCGTGCATCTGGGCGCGACTCTGTTGCCAGTCTACCAATTCGCATTTACCGATGGCTCCATGAAAATCGCAATCGTTGTCGGACACAACGCCAAGGCTCCGGGGGCTTATGCGCCGACCCCGATTGGCATGTCGGAATTTGATTTCAATAACCTGATCGCCGACGAGATGCTGCGGCTGTCCACGGACAACTTGTTCAATCTGCTCCGGGGCGGGCAGAAGCTGGAGCTGTTCAAAGTCAACCGCACCTTCCATTCCAGCTACAGTGCGGAGATCGATGCCGCCTACGACCAAGTTGATGCGAAGGGCGCGGATGCCAGCATCGAGCTGCACTTCAACGCGGCTTCGCCCAGCGCCACCGGGACTGAAACGTTGTCGAGCGGTTCCGCGAAGTCGCTGGCCCTGGCCGGGCACCTGCAAAAGGCAATGGTCAAGGCGCTGGGGCGGCCAGACCGTGGGCTCAAGGTGTTGGGACCCGATGACCGCGGGGGCCGGAGTTTGCACTCGGCTCGGGCCACTGCCGTGTTGGTGGAGCCGTTCTTCTGCTCGAACTCGGTCGATCTGGTCGCGGCGCAGCGGGTGGGGATCACCGGGTTCGCCAAGATGTATCTCGAAGGACTGATGGCGTATGCGGGGATCGACAAAGAACTTTCCCCGGGCTCCACGGCGGTCAATCCGCGGAATGTTTTTGGCACCTTGAAGCTGGATACCAAGGATCTGACCAAGGAAGAGTTTTTCTCGCGCAATCATGCCTTGCTGGCGATGGCGGTGGAGAACGTCAATAAAGTGCAGGAGGAGCGCGCGCACGGTGAGTTCTTTGTGCCGCTGAGCTTGGTGGATGCGTTCTGCATTATGAATGCGGAGATGGGGCTGAAAGGCGCCCATGTGGATCCGAAGCACGTGCATAGTGAGAAAGAGATTGGGCTGCTCCCACTTCCCGCAAATCTGGCCTATTGGAACGGCGATGATGCGCCCTTGGATCATTCCCGGTTGAGCCCGGAGCAGAACGTCTCGGAGTTCCTCCTCTATCTATCCGGGATCAAGAACAAGCCGGTGGGACGGCCGTTCGCCTGGGGCGAGTTTTATGCGGATCTGTTCCGGCATCCGTCCACGGCAGGGGATGAGCGTGCCCAGATGCATTTGCTAGCGGCAGTGGTGCATGGTTGGTTTATTCCGAAGCTGTACCGGATCACGCCGGACTTCGGAAGCATCGCGGCCAAGGCAGCGCAGGCTTACCGGGACGTGCAACCCATTTTGGAGGAACTGAAGGAAGCTGGATACAAGAACGCGATCGCTGGGGATGGCAGCATTGTCCGCAACCGGTTGCAGAACCTGAACTCCATGATCCCGGTGGCGGATCCCGCTTGGGCCGCACCGGAACTCCCGCTGGTGGAAACGCCTGCCACTGAGGAGCCGAAGCCCGAGTCCGTGGTGTCCACGCCGGAGCCTGAAGCTGAGCCGGTAGTGGCGGTGCCGGAGCCGAAGCCCGAGTCCGTGGTGTCCACGCCCGAGCCTGAAGCTGAGCCGGTAGTAGAGGTGCCGGAGCCGAAGCCCGAGTCCGTGGTGTCCGCGCCCGAGCCTGAACCTGAGCCGGTAGTGGCGGAGCCGGAGCCGAAGCCCGAGTCCGTGGTGTCCGCGCCCGAGCCTGAACCTGAGCCGGTAGTAGAGGTGCCGGAGCCGAAGCCCGAGTCCGTGGTGTCCGCGCCTGAGCCTGAAGCTGAGCCGGTAGTGGCGGTGCCTGAGCCGCTGAGTGAGCCCGTGGCGGCTACGCCCGACCCGGTTGTGAGCACCTCTGAGGCGGTTGAGAGCACCTCTGCGGTGGTTGAGAGCACCTCTGAGGTGGAAGTGACGTCAGTCGGACCCGTCGGACCCGTCGGACCCGTCGGACCAGTCGGACCAGTCGGACCAGTCGGACCAGTCGGACCAGTCGGACCAGTCGGACCAGTCGGACCAGTCGGACCAGTCGGACCAGTCGGACCAGTCGGACCAGTCGAGCCCGGGTCACCAGAAACTCCGCCTCCTCCTGCACCCGGATTCGCGGGCTGAGGCGGACCTTGCGTGCTTCCCCTTGCGCGGTGGCACGGGAAACGGCAGAATCTGCCTCCCATGCCGGAGTCACCCCCGAAGCCGTTTGCCCGCGAGCAGGAGTTGTTGTGTCGAATTCGCACGGAGATCGGGAAGGTCGTCGTCGGGCAGGAACAGGTCGTTGACCGCATTCTCATCGCGATCCTCTGTGGCGGGCACGTTCTTATTGAGGGCGTGCCGGGGCTGGCCAAGACTTTGCTGATTAGCACCCTGGCGCGGACCCTCGACGCCTCGTTCAGCCGCATCCAGTTCACCCCGGACTTGCTTCCAGGCGACTTGGTGGGAACGCAAATTTTCCATCCCCAGACCGGCGCATTCCACACTCGCAAGGGCCCCGTCTTCGCGCAAATCATCCTCGCGGACGAGATCAACCGCTCGCCCGCCAAGGTGCAGAGTGCCCTGCTGGAGGCGATGCAGGAGAAGCAGGTGACGATCGGCGATGAGAGTTTCCCGCTCGACGAGCCCTTCATGGTGCTGGCGACCCAGAACCCCATTGAACAAGAGGGGACCTATCCGCTCCCCGAAGCGCAGCTCGACCGCTTCCTCTTCAAGATCATCGTCCGCTATCCAGAACTGGAACAGGAACGGGAAATTTTGCGCCGGATGTCGAAGAATACGCCGATCCTCCGCGTGGAACGAGTGACCTCGGCCCCGGCCATTCTCGAGATGCGCCAGGCGTTGGACAATGTGTTCATGAAGGATGTGATCGAGTCGTATATTCTGCAAATCGTCGATGCCACTCGGCGCCCCGGGGGATATCAGCTTGATGATTTGGTTCCCCTGATCCGGCACGGAGCCTCGCCGCGCGCCAGCATTTATCTAGCGAAGGCTGCCAAGGCGCGTTCCTTGATGGAGGGACGTGATTATGTCGTTCCCTCGGATGTTCAGTCGATCGGCCCGGAAGTGTTGCGGCACCGGATTGCGTTGACCTACAAAGCGCAGGCACGCGACTTCACGTCCGACCAGGTCATTGAAGCCATTTTCCGCAAGGTGCCCGTCCCGGCGTGATGACCGACGCCCATCTCCACGACCTCGATATCCGCTGCCGGCACGCTGTGGAGGAGATGCTTGCGGGCGAGTATCTTAGCGTATTCAAGGGACGGGGAATTGAGTTCGAAGATGTCCGTCCTTATGAGCCGGGAGACGAGGTTCGTTCCATTGATTGGAATGTCACCGCGAGAGCCGGCAAACCATTCGTAAAGCGGTTCATCGAGGAACGGGATCTTACGGTCTATCTGCTGATCGATATCTCTGCTTCGAGCCGATTCGGAGACAAGCTGGCCGCCGCCACGGAACTGGCCGGTTTACTGGCTCATGCCGCCATCCGCAATCACGACCGGGCAGGGCTGATTCTCTTTGCCGAGGAAGTCGAATCGCATCTCCCACCGGCGAAGGGGCTCAATCAAGTCTCCCGTATTCTCGACCTGATCCAAAATCATCCGCCCGCCGGACGAGGGACGGAGCTACGCGAGCCCCTCGATTTGCTGATGCACGTAACGCGGCGCCGCAGTGTGGTGTTCCTGATTTCGGATTTCCAGTGTCTCGGTTACGACGACGCCCTGGAGAACGCGGCGGTCTCGCACGATTTGATCGCGGTGCGCTTGCAAGATCCGCGTGAGTCCGGGTTGCCGGAGGAAGGCGGACTGTGCCGGGTGCGCGATAACGAATCGGGCCGATTCACCTGGTTGGATGCCGGAGACGCGCGGAGCCGCCGAGCCTTCGCCGCCCGCGCCGCTGAGCAGGACGCGAACGTTCGGGAACGCTTGCAGGCGTGCGGAGCGGAAGTGTTCGATGTCCGCTGCGGGGAGGACTACGTGGCGGATCTGCGGGCGTTTTTCCAAGCCAGATTGCAGCACCGGCGCTGATCATGGGCTCGCTGTGTACCATCTTCGCGGCCGGATCGCTCTTGCTCACTCAGGAATGGAAGAGCGGGCCGGTTTCCGTGGCGCTTGAGGCGGATCCAGGGGCGGTAACGGTGGCGCAGCGCTGCGAGTTCCGGCTCATCGCCTCCGTGCCTGCGGTTACCCTGGAGGAGACGCTGCGGACGGGGCACGACCGGCTTTACTGGCTGGAACCGTTGCAAGGGCAACTGCGCGCGCTCGAAGGCTTGCGGCTTCTGCCTGATGAACCGGTCACCGAGACGTCGATCGAAGGAACGGTCCGAACCACCTACTCGTTTCGCTTTGAGCCGCGTCGCACCGGAACGATCGAAGTCCCCGCGCTGGACCTCGAGTTCTCCTCGGCTTTCGGGGTTCCCATTACGCTGCGGACCGAGCCGTTTCGTTTCACGGTGCGGAGCTTGGTGGACGGCGATCCGTTGCAAGCCGCGCCTCGTCCCGCTCTCGATTTGCCCGGAGTCACGCGGAATGCCGCCGGAGCGGCGAGTTTGGCCCTCTTGTTGGCGCTGGGGGCGGCGTTCTGGATTTGGAGAGAGAAGGCGGAGCCGGGTCATGGGATCGCGGAGCGTCCTGATTCTCGCCAGGCTGCGCTGCGGGAATTGGCCAGCAGCAAACAGCCAAGCCGATGGCGCGAGATTCTCCGCGAGTATCTCGGCGCGGACTTGGAGGTGGCGGCGGCTTCCGACGGTCGCTTGCGTCAGCTCGTGCGGGATCTCGACGTGCTGCGGTTCGGACGGGAAGGGGCGGTGCGGCCCAAGGCGTTGCGCAAGCGGTTGGAAACCTTCATCCGGGAGACCGAGCGGTGACACTGGCGTATCCATGGGCCTTGGCGGCGTTCGTGCCTGCTCTGCTTTTGTATCTCCGTACCGCCAGGGCATTCGGGGCCGCGAGTGTGGATTGGTCCTCGGTGCACGTGGCCGGGGCGGTCCCGCCATCCGTCCGCCGGCGTTGGCTTTGGTTGCCGAGAGCGTTGCGCATCGTCGCCTTGGCGGCGGTGACGATCGCCCTGGCGCGTCCGCAAACGGAGAAGCTGACGTCGACCTTGGAGCGGGACGGCGTGGCGATTGAGCTTTTGGTGGACATCTCCAGCAGCATGGAGATGCGGGTGCGTTACCAGGATAAGGAGGTTCCCCGCATGTTCGTGGCCAAGGAGGTCCTCCGTGAGTTCATCCAGGGGAAGGAAGGGGAACTTTCGGGCCGACCCAACGATTTGATGGGGATGATCACCTTTGCGCGCTATGCCGATACGATTTGTCCGCTGACGCTGAGCCACGAGGCGCTGGCGTTCCTGGCGGACCAGATCGTGATCAACGACCGGCCCAACGAGGACGGAACTGCGTATGGCGATGCCACAGCGTTGGCTGCCGCGCGCTTGGCCCGCCTGGAAGAGACGCTGCCGGCCACGGAAAAGGGCGCGGCTCCGGTGCAAATCAAGAGCAAGCTGATTATCCTGCTCACTGATGGCGAGAACAACTGTGGCCGGATGTTGCCGTTGCAAGCCGCCGCGTTGGCCAAGCAATGGGGCATCCGCGTCTATACCATCAGCCTCACCGATCCGCCGAAGAACCAGTATGTTCGCGTCGAAGGCGAAGAATCGATCGAGGTCGCCCGGGGCCGGACCGCCGCTGAGCAAGTCCTGGAACAGATGGCCAAATCGACGGGAGGAATCTTCCGCCGCGCCCACGATTTCGATACCCTCAAGGCCGTTTACCAAGAGATCGACGCCTTGGAACGCTCCGAAATGCGCTCGGCCATCCGGCGGGTGCCAGAGGAGAGATTCGCCTGGTTCGCCGGAGCCGCTTTGGTATTGCTCTCGGTGGAATTCATCCTCACCTCGACTTGGCTGCGCCGCATCCCATGACCGTCCGACGTCCAGATTCCACGATTCGCGGAGTGGTGCGGTGGGAGGTGCTGCTGCTGCTCGGCTTGCTGCCGTTGGTGGCTGTTCTCTTCGTGGCGGCGGAACGCAAACGGCGCCGGGCGTTGCGTGCCCTGGCGGGGGCTCCTGGCGAGGCTCAGGGGATTCTTCGGGAGCGGCGGATTGAATTCGGGTTTGTTTTGGCGGCGGCGGCCTGTCTGATCTTTGCGCTGTCGCGGCCGACGTGGCGCGATGTTTGGGTCGATACCTCCGGCGAGGGAAGGGACATCGTCTTCCTGCTCGACGTTTCCCGGAGCATGTTGGCGGCGGATGCGGCGCCGAGCCGCTTGGAATCGGCGAAAACGGCGATTCGTGATTGCGTCCGCGGGATGGCCGGGGACCGGCTCGCTTTGGTGGCTTTTTCCGGCTCCGCTTCGATCCTTTGTCCGCTGACCACGGATCTGGCGTTTTTTCAGGACAAGCTTGAGGAGGCGCACCCAGATTTTATTCCGGCGGGCGAGGTGCGGGTGGGGGGCACCCGCATCGGCGACGCGATTCGCAAAGCCTCGGAAAAGCTTTTCACCGCGGAGCGGCGCGGATTTCAGGATTTGGTGCTGATTACGGATGGGGAAGATCAACAAAGTTCCCCCGAAGCGACGGTGGCCCAGCTCGGGGAACTCGGAGTTAGCCTGATCACGATCGGCGTTGGGGATTCCGTGCGCGGCGCGCGGATTCCGGCGCCGGCGGGATCGGAGACGGAGTTTGTCCGGCATGACGGCGCGGAGGTTTGGTCGCGGTTGGAGAGTCGCGGCTTGGAAGCATTGGCCAAGGCCTGCCCGCAAGGCGTCTATTTGGAAGCCGGGACCCGGGTGCTGCCTCTTGGGAAGATTTATCCCCAGCTCGTAAAGCACCTTGGCCGCAAGGAGAGCGGGACGGGGGAACGATTGCGCCAAGGACAGGAGACGTTTCCGTTGTTTCTTGGACTGGCGTTGATTTGTTTGGCGATGCCTTGGCGTCCGCGAAATCTGGCGGTGCCTTTGGCTTTGCTGTTCGCGGTTCCGGCGGCCGATGCGGTGGAGGATCCGGTGCGGCTTTTTGAACGGGGCCGCACCCAACTCAAAGCCAAGAACCATGCGAACGCCGCCGCGAGCTTCGTGCAAGCCGCGCAACGGCTCCCGGATCCTCAGCGCAGGCTGGTGGCGGTCTACAACGCGGGGCTGAGCTGTTTTCTCCAAGCCGTCACTGATGAGGAACTCGATCCTCAGGCGGCGGTGGAATACTTCGGACAGGCGATCGATTCGTTCCGCGCTTGTCTGGAGATGAACCCGGACTTTGCCGATGCCGCGTTCAACCTCGAACTGGCGTTGGCCAGAGAAGCGCGGGCAGCGGCCCGGATCGCGGATAAGGACAAACCGCCCACGGACAAGGACAAAGCCAAGGAGGAGCCCAAAGAGGGAGACGAGAAGGAATCGGCGGAGGGTGAGAAGTCTGAGTCCGACGACGAGGCGGAAGGAGAATCGACCAAGGAGGAAGGGGAGGGCGAAGCCACTCCCACCAGTGAATCCAAAGGCGCGAATGCTCTGGATCTGGAAGCCAAGGACATCCCGCCTCCCATGGTGGAACCGGAAGAGCTGTTTCGGCAAGAGAGTGAACAGGGAGAGCTGCGGCAAAAGCAGCGATCGACGCAATACAAACCCGTGGAGAAAGATTGGTGAACCGCGTTTTGCTAGTTTGGGTGGCTATTTTATGGGCTGCCGCACCGCTTTGGGCTGAGACGATTCCAGTGCGGTTGCGTGATGTTTCGCGATATCCGGGACAGCCCTTTGGATTTTATGTGCAGTTGCCCGGAGTGTCCGCCACGCCTACCGAGCCGACGTTTCAGCCGTCCGAGGATTTTGTGATTCGCCTCAGCGGGTCAGCTCCGGCCACTCAAGATGGCTACAAGCGAACCGTGTTTACCTACGAAGCGATTCCGCGGCGCAGTGGAAATTTGCAGCTTCCGGCGGGGGAGATTCTCTGGGGAGATCAGCGTTTCGAAATTCCCGCCACAGCCGTGAGCGTGTTGGAGCCGTCGACCACGGAGGAGATGAAATTGGAAGTGAGTTTCGCGAAGCCGGAGTGCTATCTAGGCGAACCACTCGTGGTGAACGTGAGTTGGACATCGACGCTTTCGTTCAATGGGATCAAGGCGGTGCATTTGCGGCTGCCGCTGGCCGGCTCGCCGCATTTCAAGATCTATCCATCGTTTCCCGAAACCGATCCCAAGGAGCCGGGGGCGATTGGATTGCCGGTATCTGAAGAGCGCGTGATCGCAAAATTTAGTGACGCAAAACTCAATGGAAAAGAAGCCGTCAAAATCCAATTTCAACGTTTGGTGGTGCCGCAGCCGGGAACTCCGGAACATCTGACGATTCCGTCGGCTGTGCTGCTTTGTTCATACGCCGAGCCGCGCACAGCGAAGTTTAAGGGCGCGCGTTATCCAAGCTACTTCAATAACGAGTTTTTCGACGAAGATCTCAGCGGCGAGTTTACCCGGTATTTGGTGCGCTCGGCACCTTTCGCCTTGCGGGTGAAGCTCTTGCCTGAAAGCGGCCGACCGTCGGATTTCAGCGGCATCATTGGCGGATTCCGGGTGGACACGGCGGCGGAGCCAACGAGCGTTGCCGTGGGACAGCCGGTCGCGTTGACATTGCGGGCAACGGATTGCGTTTTCCCGAATTTGCTCGATTTGCCGTCGCTGTTGAAAGACGGGGCGCTCGCGAAGCAGTTCGCATTTCCGGAGCACACCGTCTTGCCCGCGCTGGAGGCTGGGAGCGCGTCCTGGTCACTCCCGATCCGTCCGCTTCATGAGAAGGTCGCGGCGGTTCCGGCGCTTTCGTTCACGTATTTCGATCCCGCCACCGGGCGCTACGAGGTGGCTAAGAGCGAGCCGATCCCACTGCGGGTCCAACCGGTAGCCGCCGTGAGTTTGACGGAAGCAAAGTTTGCCGATGGCACCAAGCTGCGCTCCGAGATCCGGCCGGAGTTCGGTGGGATTTTTCACAACCGGACCGGGGCGGCGCTGCTCGCGCCGGTTCCTCCGGGCGGCTGGACCTGGCCGTGGTGGGCCTGGCTCGGACTTTTCGGTTTGCCGCCGTTGCTGTGGCTTGGGTTTTGCCGGTTGACGCGTGATCACCGCTGGCAACGGCGCGATCCCGAAGCGGCCCGGCGCGAGTTGGCTTGGCAACGCTTCCGCCGGGCTTTGCGTGAACCTCTCGACGTGAATCAGGCCAGCGTCGTTTTGCGCCGGTACTTCGCCGACCGGTTCGCCGTGCACGTCGATGGCGGAGATCGCGGGGAACTGCGCCGTTTGGGTGAAAGATTGGGCGTGGCTAGTGAGACGGTGGGGGCTTTGGAAGTTTGGGTGGGCCAAGCGGAATGGGCCGCGTTCGCGCCATCTAGCCGGGAGCGGGAGGCGATTGAAGGAGAGGAACTCGCTGCACTGGTGCGGGAATTTGAAAGGCGGACGCACGCCAAGCGGACTTGGTTCGGCGCGCTGCTCTTTGCTCTCGGCTTGGCTTCGGCTCTAGGAGCGGAATCACCCGCGACGTTGCTGAACGAAGCGGAAACAATCTTCGCTCGCGCCAACGAAGTGGCTCCAGTCGATCCGCAGCAGGCGGAACAATTCTATGGGCTGGCGGCGGCGCGTTATGAAGCGCTTCTCAAGGGATCGGCGCCGGTGCATCGTGGGCTCGCCTATTACAATATGGGGAACTGCTATTTTCTGGCGGGCGATCCCGGGCGTGCCGTGCTGAATTACCGTCGAGCGGAGCCGTGGATGCGCGGGGATTTGCAATGGCGACAAGCCTTGGCTCATGTCCGCAACGAGCGTCCCGATTCGTTTCCTATGGGCTTCGCAATGACGGGTTGGCGGCGAGCCTTTTTCTGGCATTATGATTGGACGGATGAGACTCGGCTGGTGGTGATCGGGCTTTGCTTGGCCGGCGGTTGGATCTTGGCGGCTGTGCGGTTGTATCTTCGGCCGGTTTGGATGCCCAAGGCTTTGGGCGCCTTAGCCGTGGTGATGGGGCTGATGGCGGGTTCGAGTGTTCTCCACGCTTCCGGGGCTGGTTCGCGGGACGACGCCGTCATTTTGGCCCGGGAAGTGACCGTGCGGAAAGGCGACGCCGCGATCTACGAATCCGCCTTCAGCGCGCCCCTGCACGCCGGAGCCGAGGTCATCGTGCTCGAACGGCGAGGCGCCTGGTGGCGGGTGCGAGTGGAGGATGGAAATGAAGGTTGGATTCCGGCGGATGCGGCGGAGTTGGTGGGAGGGGAGAGCCGGGGATGATCAATTGGGGTGAAGACAGCACCAAAGACGCATCGGAAAAATCCGCCCTGGAGTCTTTGAGTCCGGAACCTCGAGAATGATTCGCCCCTCGCTGTCGATCAGCAGATATTCCAGCTCGCCATTCACAGCTGGGGATTCACGCACCCAGTAACCGATGATTTCGGGATTGAGTTTCATGTTCTCGGACATAGGAGTAAGACGGCCTAGAACGAAGGCAAGTGGCTTGGCGGATGTCCGGCTCCGGGCTGAGTCGTCTCGCCGCACTCCGATTCCACTCGACGCAAATCGCTAGCCGTGAGTGAATGGTGCGTCTCGTCACGATGAAGCACGGATTGGCTCTTCTTCTTCTGTTTGCGCTGGCGTCCCGTCTTGGCGCGCAGGCACCGATCCCGGCTCCGCTGCAAGAGTGGAAGGATTGGGTCATCGCGAAGGACCGCCTGTCCGGAGCGCCTCGTCACTTCAACAACGCCGAAGCGCGCGAAGCGATTTGGCCGGGCGAACTGACCATCAGTGCGAATGCCACGGGCGGAACGTTTCAGGTGAGTGTGCGCGCCTATGCGACGGCTTGGATGGGGTTACCAGGGGATGGCGATACTTGGCCGCAGCAGGTCACCTTGAATGGAGCGGCGGCGGTGGTGGTGGAACGCGAGGGGCGGCCCGCGATTCAGCTTGCACCTGGCCTGCATCAGATCACCGGGACGTTTCCGTGGAAAGAGATGCCGCAGCGGCTCGCCATCCCGGCGGAGACTGGGGTCTTGCGCCTGACGATGGAGGGGGCCGTGATCGAGGTTCCAAATTGGGATGAGTCCGGACAGCTTTGGCTCAAGCGCACTCGGATTGAGGAAGAGACGGAGCGGGAATTCCTCGCCGCCCAAGTTTATCGCGTCCTGGAAGACGGTATTCCCATGTGGTTGCGCACGGAGATTGAGTTGAGCGTCTCCGGAAAGAGCCGGGAAGAGGATCTAGGAAACGCCCTTCCGAAGGGTTGGAAAGTCGCCACCGTGGATGCGCCGATTCCCTGCGCGGTTGACGACGCGGGCCGGGTGAAAGTTCAGGTCCGCGCTGGAAAATGGACGGTGCGGATCGATGCCTTCCGTTCCCTGCCGGAGAGCACGATGGCGTATGCGGAGGGCGTGACGCCGATGGTCGCGGAGGAGATTGTTGGGTTTCAAGCGAAGCCGGACTTTCGCGTAATCGAGGTCCTCGACGTGCCCGCCATCGATGTGTCGCAAACGACGTTCCCAGCGAAATGGCGCGGCTTGCCGGTGTATCGTTGGGATACCGCCAAGGGATTCCGGATTGAGGAAAAGATGCGAGGCATGGGCTTCCAGCGTCCGGCCGGGCTTTCGGTGACCCGGGAGTTCTGGCTCGAGGATGGAGGGCAGCTCATGACGTTCCGTGATGAGGTTCGCGGCACCTCGCAGCAGGTGTGGCGGCTCGATGTGTCGCCCGGGCAAACGCTGGGCGCGGCGCGGATGGCGGGGCAGGGCCAACTGATTACGCGCAATCCTCAGACGCAAACCAGCGGGATCGAGGTGCGCGACCGGCAGATCGAATTGGAGGCGGTCGGCCGGATTGAGGATGCGCGGAATTTCCCGGCCAGCGGGTGGCAGGCAGACGTTGATCATTGCGAGGCCACGTTGCATCTGCCGCCGGGCTGGCGGGTGTTGGCCTTGTTCGGCGCGGAATCGGTGAACGGAGATTGGGTGACAGCCTGGACGCTCCTGGATTTGTTTTTGCTCCTCGTCTTTGCAATGTCGATCGGCAAACTCTGGGGGATAGTGCCGGCGGTGGTGGCCTTCCTCGGCTTCGGATTGACCTATCACGAGCCGGGGGCGCCGCGTTGGCTCTGGTTCTTGCTGCTCGTGCCGCTGGCGATTCTCCGGGTGTTGCCCCCAAGCCGGTTGCGTACGGCGGTGGAAATTTGGAAAGTGCTCGCGGTGGCGGCCTTGATGGCCGGGCTGGTGCCGTTTGTGGGTGGGCAAGTTCAGGGCGTGCTCTATCCGCAACTGGAGCCGGTGCGGGACTGGGGCTTCATGCGTGGGCCGCGGAACGGGATGTATGAGGATGTCGAAACAGGCAACCGCGGGCCGTCCGTTTCAAGGATGGCGGAGTCGGTTGATAACGTGATGATGCAGATGGAGCAGAAGGTGCAGCGCAAAGCCGCCAAGCTCGCCTCCAACCTGCAATACGATTCTAAGGCGCAAATCCAAACCGGGCCGGCGGTTCCCAGCTGGTCCTGGCGGGAAGTGCGGTTTGGCTGGCGTGGTCCGGTTACGCCGGACGAATCGGTTCAGGTCATCTTGATCCCTCCCCTTGTGCAACGTGGGATCACCTTGGTCCGGGTGTTACTCTTGATTCTCCTGGCGGCGATCCTCCTTGACGTGAAGCGCCTGTTGCCTCCGCTCTTGCGCCGCAAGCCAGTGGTTCCTCCTCCGATTCCGGCCGCCTTGGCTTTGGTGATCGGCTTCATAGCCTTCCCGAGCCAAGAGGCCCAGTCGCAGTCGTTTCCTCCGGACACGTTGCTGGAGGAGTTGCGATCTCGAATTACGGAGGTGCCGGACGCCTTTCCTCACGCGGCGGAGGTCGCCCGGGTGAACCTGTCCGTCAGTCCGAAAACCATCAGCATGGACGCGGAGATCCACGTGGCGGCGGCCTGCGCCGTGCCCTTGCCAGGACGGTTGCCCGTGTGGTCGCCCGTCAGCGTGCAGCTCAATGGCCAGCCATCTCCAGCCGTTCTGCGCCGGGATAGCTTTCTCTGGGTTGCACTGGAGCCGGGAACGCATCAGGTGCGGGTCGAGGGCGTGCTTCCAGGAACGACGGAGTGGGAGTGGAGCTTTCTCCTGAAGCCGCGCCAAGTCATTATCCAGGCTCCCGGTTGGACCGTGACTGGCGTGAAGTCGAATGGCGTGCCCGAGGATCAAGTCTTTTTCGCTATCAAAAGCCCAGCCGCGGAGGCCGAGGTGGCCTACGACCGCAAAGACTTTACCCCGGTCGTGGAGGTGGAAAGGTCGATTGAGCTCGGCCTCATTTGGCAGGTGCGCACCACGCTGCGGCGGCTTTCACCCGCCGGAAAAGCGATCGCGCTGCCGATTCCCTTGCTTCCGGGAGAACAAGTGCTGTCTTCGAACTTCACGGTGGCAGCCGGAGCCGTCGAGGCGCGACTCGGGGCGGCCGAAAACGAGGTATCCTGGGAGAGCGAGATTTCGCAAGGCAAAGGTCTAGCCCTTCAGGCCAATGCTTCGGGGCGTTGGGTGGAATCTTGGCGCCTAGTGGCTTCGCCGGTTTGGAATGTCGCCTTTACCGGATTGGCGCCGGTCTATGAATCGGGTGCCGAAGGTTTGGAGCCTGTCTGGCGACCGTGGCCCGGAGAAAAAGTCGACCTGGCGCTGACGCGTCCCGAAGCAATTCCCGGCGCCACCGTGACGGTGCGCAGTGTCGAGCTCTCCACGAACTTCGGTTCCCGGCAGCGGACCTCGTCGCTTCGGCTTAACTTACAGGCCAGCTTGGGGCAGGACTTTGCCGTGGGCTTGGATCCGGCAGCCGATGTCACCTCGTTGCGGCTGCAGGGCACTGAGCAACCCGTGCGACGGGATGGAGCGCAAGTCGTGATTCGGGTCCGGCCTGGGGAGCAGAGCATTGACCTGGAGTGGAAAATTGCGCAGCCGATTTCGGTTCGGTCCGCGGTGGATCCGGTGACATTGCCCGTGGAGAGTTCAAACATTTCCACGACGCTGTCCGTCCCGGAGGACCGGTGGGTCTTGTGGGCGGACGGCCCTCTGCGCGGTCCTGCTGTGCGGCTCTGGGTGGTGGCGGCGTTGGCATTGATCGGGGCCTTTGTGTTGGGACGGCTCAAACGCACACCGTTGGGCGGGAGCGAGTGGGCGCTGCTGGCGCTCGGGCTCACGCAGGTGAATGCCGTGGCGGCGCTGCTTCTCGTGGGTTGGTTTTTCCTGCTCGCTTGGCGAGGCAGTGACCGGGGTGTGGCCCTGCGTCCGCTGGCTTTCAACGTCCTTCAATGGGGGCTTATCATCGGTGTCCTTCCGGTGGTTGTTACGTTGCTGGTGATTTTGCATCGCGGCCTTTTGGGCGCGCCAGAAATGATGGTGCAGGGGAACGGCTCCACGCCCTTCGAGTTGCGCTGGTTTGCGCAGCGCGCCGAGAGCGATTTGCCTCATGCGGAGGCAATCAGCGTATCCGTCTGGTTTTACCGATTGCTAATGCTCTTCTGGGCACTCTGGCTCGCCGCTTCCGCCTTGCGGTGGATTCGCTGGGGCTGGGGCGAGTTTACCCGCGGGGAAATCTTTAAACGATTCGCCAAGCCGTGATTGCTCATCGGCGGGCCATCGCCCGTTCGTAGATCTCGATAATCTGATCGATCTTGCGTTCCCAGTCGAAACAGGTCTCTACCCGGGTTCTGCCGGCGCGGCCCATCGCCGTTCGCAGCTCCGGATTGAGGGCGAGTTGAGCCATCGCTTTGGCCAAACTCTGGATGAAGAGCGGTTCCGCTTGGGGCGGCAGCAGGAGGCCAGTTTCCGGAGTCACATAATCCGCCGGGCCTCCCCAATCCATGGCGATCACTGGGAGTCCGCAGGCCATTGCTTCCAATACGACTGCGCCCCCACACTCGAAGTAGCTGGGCAAAACGAAGACGTCCGATTCCGCGAAGCGTTTTGCCACTTGCTCCTGCGGCATCCAACCGAGAAAGTGAACCGATTCGGTTAGTCTAAGGCTCCGGACTTGTTCTTCCATCGCCTCCCGCGTCTCGCCGTCTCCGATGATATCGAGCGTGGCGGCACAAGTTTGCCGCAGTTGGGCAAAGGCCCCAATCGCGAGGCGTCCCCCCTTCCACGATTCCAGGCGGCCGGCGAAGATAAATCGAATCGGAGAACCCTTCGCGTTGGTGGGCCGGTCGCTCTGCTGCCAAAGCGAGAGATCGACACCGTTCTCCACCAGATGCTCGATTTTTCCCCTGGTGCAGGCGGGCAAGGCAAGCCGAGTGCGTTCGTTGGAGACGAGCAGTAGATCAGCCTCAAGTTTGCCTGGAGCAAGCCTGTGGAAGAGCCCGGAAGCGGATCTGCCGATCGCCGTGACGATTACGGATAGCCTTCCGCGACTCGATGCGTAGTCTGGTGGCAAACTCATCCCGCCGTTCATTGGACCCATGACAACCGGGACGCCAACGTTTCTTAGAAGGGAAGGTTCCTTTGGCGAAACGGGGGTGGGTTGATGGATCACGTCGATCTTATGTCGGGCTACCAACTCTTTGGTGATCCGTAGAGCTTCCACTTGGGAAGTATGCCGCATGGCAAGAGACAGCGTACAATTGCGGATTGCGCCCTGAATGCGGGGAAATGCAGATGAGAGTTTTTTGGTGAGTTTCGTCTCTCGAACGTAATGGATGCGGGAAGCCTCGCTGGGTAGCAGCGCCGCGAGTTGCTCTCGGTTCCTCTCGTGGACAATAAGCCAGGTCTCAATTCCGCGGGAGCGAAGGCGGCGGAAGTAGTGCAATGGCAAGACGGCTTCGCCTCCCATAGCTGGAGAAGCATTTTCGGTGACGATCAGAACTCGGGGATGCCGGGCGGATGCAGCGGTCGACGGACAAAGATCCATCACCTTGTCCGGCGAGGGGGCGAGGAGGAATGGCATGATAATTATAAAAATTACATAAAATAAACAAAGGTCAATGGTTGATCGTCCTGAACATTTGGTGAAATCCCGGCTGCGCTGGGCACGCGAGGCGCGATTCTGGAGGCAGTAGGCAGTCAATCTACTTCTCCCTCGTCGGACGGCATTTTAGCTCACCGGAGCCGGTTTTGGCGGTATTGTTTCGGAAAGCCGAGACTGGCGCCCCTAGAAATGGTGGCGCGAACGGGAAGGCTTCAGTCTTCACTTCCCGGTGATGACCTACATCCTGATCAGCGTGGTGCTGGCGTTGTTTCGCCGGTGATCCAGAGGGAACTCTTGTCGCCGGTGATCTTCTGGAATTCGCTGAACGTGGCCGGCGTGAAACTGGTTTGCCCAATGCGGAGGCTCTTCAAGTTATAGCGGTTGTGTTCGCCTTGCCAAATCGTATTGGCAAAGAGCAGCACTTCGGGCTTTGGATCGCCTCCGAGCTGGCAACCGCGCAGCTGGACGGACGCGCCCGGGGTCATCGTAAGATTCAATCCGAGGAACGTGCAGCCTTCGGCAAACATCCGTCCCGCTTTGCCGATGCGCAGTTCCTGAGGGCCGCCGCCGACGCGTTCTAAACGGACGTTTTTCATGCGGAGTTCGCAAACTTGCCCATCGAGGAGATGATCTCCAGAAAGATGAAATGCCCGGACGGCCCGGCTTTGGATCGTGGCATTCTCCAGGGAATGCCTAAGGCCAATAAAATACAGATCGTAACCGAGGCAATCCTTGATGGTGACGTTGCGATAATGGGTTTGGCTCGTGACTGTATCACACAAGCCGGTGGCATTGCCGATGCTGGTGAAGCCATCGACATGGCAGTCCGCGTCTTCGTGCGCGCTGAAACCATCGTCGCCGCATTCGATGGCGGTGATGTTCTCGAAGACGAGGTGGCGTTGGGCGCCGTGGACGTTAAATCCGTCATTGTAGAAATGCGTTCCGGTGACATTTTTCACGGTGATCCAGGAACCGCTGGAACTGTAAGAAACGGCATTGGCGCGGGCGGGATAGCGGATGTTTGCCTGTTCTAGGGTTTGTTCCGGAGAAATGCGTAAGTAGAACGCGTCCTCGACTTTGACGTAGGTCCATTCGCCCGGTAGCAGATTGGCGACTTCCTTGAGAGGAGCGGAGGGACCTTTGGAGCAGCGATTCATCCGGTTCATCTGGCCGTTCCAGAGCAGATACCAACGGCCCACGAGGTGGTCATCAGGCCTTGAATATAGTTTTGCCCGGCGGTACAGCCCTGGCTCGACTTGTTCCCAATCTCGCGACGTCACCGGTTCGCTTCCATCAAGCAATGCCTCGTGTCCGTCCAGGGTGATTGGCTGACCGGGTAGACCGTGTTTGTTGATGAAGTCCGCGCTCTGAAAATAAGTGCCGGGAGTGAGGTGAATGGTGTCGCCGGGCTGGGCCAAGCGGATGGCTCGGGCGATGGTCTTCACAGGTTGGGTTCGTCCATCGTTCGCGTCGTCGCCAGCGGCCGGATCGACGGAAATGGAAGCGCGGCCCGGTCTCCTGTGCATCGCTGCGTCGTTTTGCTCCGGAGTGACGGCGCTAAAGGTGTTGGGGCGTTGCGGCAGATCGACGACGCGCCAGGCCAACTCAGCGAGCCGTGGATCGGCTCCGTTGCGGATCGCTTCCAGCGCCGTCCGGCCGGGATCACCGAAGTCCGTGATCGCATTTCCAATCACCCGGAAGCTCCAGCCATCGTCCGGTGCGGTTTGGAAGCGAGCGATAAGCTTCTCCAGCGTCCCAGCGGGAGCTTGCTGGGCAAGCTTTCCGAGCGAAGCTGCGGCCCGGTTCGCGACTGCAATATCGTGGTGCTGAAGCGTTTGGCTAAGGAGCGCAATCGCTTCTGGAGAGCGGGAGAGATTTCCCAAGGCCTCGGCGGCTGCATAGCGGGGAAATCGTGCGGTGTCTTGAATCCCGGCGGTGAATGTCGGAAGCATCGCCGCCGTGGCAAACGGAATCAGGGCGCGCATGGCGACTTCGCGAGTCGCAGGGCTTTCGCTATTGACTGCGGCTTGGCACAAGACTGCGGTGGGAAGGGGAGCCAACCGTCGCAGCGCAATCACAATACACTCGCGCAACATGTGATTCCCATGCTTCGCGGCGGCGTCGAGCAACGCGGTGCAGCTGCCGGGATCTTTGCGCTCGCCCAAGGCCAAGGCGGCCACGCAGCGGACGCCATTCTCTGTGTCGTTCAGCGCCGCGAGGAGCGGCGCAAGTTCGGCCGTGGGAGATTTGCCGAGTGCTTGGATCGCCAAACGGCGCTCAATCAGGTCCAGCGAGGTGGTCCGGGTGGCAATCGTGGCGTCGTCGAGCTTGAGTTTTCCGGCGATGCACTGGGCCAAGGAGCGCCAACGGACCGGCAGATCGGGGCTGGCCAGGGAATCGGCGGTTTGTTCGGGAATAAACCCACGTTCAAGATGTTGCACGTCGTCGCTGACCGCGAGAATCGTCGGCATGCCTTGGTCTTGATACTGCTTCCAGGTTTCGCGAAATGGTCCGGAGGTGATCACGCTGACTTCCGTCTTCGTGCCGCGAGCGAGGAAGCGCAGATCGTCCAGCGTTTTCATTTGGGATTGCGAGCTGTTGTTCCCGTAAATCAGGAGGGCATCGACAAGCCCTTCCCGCACCCAGGTCTCGACGTCCATGTGGTGGCTCCCGGCGGTGATCATGAGTTCGGGGACGTTCCAGGATTGCGGACGATGTGGATCGTTGGAATTGACGACTATCCCGAGTTTGATCTGCTGTTTGTCCAACTCGGCTTTGAGTTCCCGCAAAAAGGCGGTGACATAGCTGCCGCGCAGCCGCAGCCAATCCTCCCGTGAGGCGCCTCGGCGAAACGGTTCAGTGCGAAGGTCGAGCTTATATTGGTGCTTGAAATCTTCGACGATCGGATCGCTATATCCGAATTCATCTTCGAAGCGGATGGAGTAGTTCTCGACGTAGGTCAGAAACGTGATGCCGTCATAACCGGCCTCAAGCGCCTCACGCACAGTGAGATCGATGAGCGCTTTGCGGGCTTCGGGATACGCCAGTTCGATCGGCCCGCCCTGGCGGCGCACGCCCTGTTTGTCGACGGGCGCCCATTCGGGATGTTCGAGGCGCAATCTCGACTCAAAGGTGAAGGGGTAATCGCCAAATCCCGGGGTATCCGGTTGCGCCCCCCAATCCCACAACGAGCCCATGCCCCAAATCTCCATGCCGCGGGCATGAGCGGCTTTCACCGCGAGTTTGTCGGGTTCCACCTCCGCGTAAAGCGAGGTCAACCATTCCCAAAACGAGTGGTAACGCGGATTCTCTGGCCGCGCCTCCATGGTGGCCAGCCAACTCGACGCCTCCAAGCCGCGCCAGTAGATCCGCCGGGCGTGATGGACTTTCTGGAACAGATCAAACGTCGATTCGATGCTGGCCGGGGAATCAATGGGGAGCGACGAGCCGAGAAAATGGTTATCGCCCGTGCTGACGTAGATGTCGATGACGGGTTCGGCGGCGGCGGCGAATGGGAGGAAAGCGAGACAAGTAAGGATGAACCGGAGCGGCATCGGAAATCAGAGGGTGCGGAGCGTTCACGGGCGCGAGTTGGTTGCTCTTCCATGTCGATGCGAGGAACGGCGCCGACGAAAATTCTTCTTGTATCTGTAACAGTTGTTCTGTTACAGCTGCCACACCGAACTGCTCATGCTGCCCTTCTCCATCCGCCTTCAAGACGGCTCCCCCGTCTCCGACCAGATCCTTCTGGCCGTGCGCAAGGCGTTGCTCACCGGGCAGATGAAGCCGGGCGACGTCTTTCCCAGCGTCCGCACCCTCAGCCAAGAGCTCAAGATCAGCCCGACCACCGCGCACAAGGTGGTCCTGCAACTCAAAGAGGCGGGCTGGCTCAACGCGCGGCCGGGCATTGGCATGGTGGTCACGGAACCAGAGCAGGCGGGGGTCGAGCAACGTCTCGCCCAGATCACGCCGCACTGCCGGGCCCTGCTTCACGAGGCCGCGGAACTCAATCTCACGCTCCATCAAGTCATCGACCACCTCAAGACTCTGCAAATCGCGCCATGATCGAGATCACCAACTTGCACAAGCGCTTCCGCCAAACCGAGGCGGTCGCGGGCCTCAGTCTTAGCGTTCCAGAAGGACAAGTGACCGCCTTCCTCGGGCCCAACGGCGCCGGGAAGAGCACCACCATCAAGTGCCTGCTCAACCTCCACCGGCCCGACAGCGGTCACGCCACGGTGATCGGTTGCGATTCCCGGCGGCTCGGCCCCGCTCAGTTTGCGCAAATCGGTTACGTCTCGGAGAATATGGAGCTGCCGCTCTGGATGACGGTCACCCAGTTCCTCAACTATTGCCGCCCGCTCTATCCAAACTGGGACCGCGACTTTGAGGCCCGGCTCTTGCGGGAGTTTGACCTGCCGCCCGGCACCAGGCTGAAGGATCTTTCCCGCGGCATGCGCATGAAGGCCGCGCTGCTCAGCAGCCTCGCTTATCGGCCCAAACTGGTGGTGTTGGATGAGCCGTTCAGCGGACTCGATCCCCTGGTGCGGGACGAGTTCATCCGCGGTCTGTTGGAGCTGACGGAGCAGGAGGGATGGACAGTCTTCGTCTCCTCCCACGACATCGAGGAGGTGCAGCGCCTAGCGGACCGCGTGGCGATCATCAATCGCGGTCAGCTGGCGTTGGACGAGACCAGCGACAGCCTGCAAAGCCGTTTCCGTGCCGTGGAGACGGTGCTTCCTGGCGAGGAACGCGCCCCGGCCAACCTGCCTGTGGATTGGCTCCATGCCGAACAAGCGGGCCGCACGCTGCGCTTCATCGCCAGCCGGTTTGCCGGGGAGGATGCCCTGGCCGCCACGTTGGGCGAGGTTCTCCCTACTGCAACTGCACCGAGCATCCGTCCGATGAGCCTGCGGGAAATCTTCGTCGCCCTGGCGCGGGCTTACCGGCTGGAAGGGAAATAAGCCATGAACCTGATTCTGCACCATTTTGGCAAAGAGTTCCGTTACCTGCGGTGGCGTTGGGTAGCCTTTCTGGTCATGCTGGGCTTTGAGATGGCCTTGAATCTGGAATGGCTGGTGCCGATGCGGGCCGGCGTCGCATCCCCGGGTTGGCTGCAATTCGTTCCGGCCATCCTTCTTCTGGGAGGACTCTCGCTACTGTTCTCCTGTCCGGAAGATCGGCCAGGGACCGACAGGAGCTTCATCAGCACTCGGCCCCTGCCGAAAAAAGCGTATTGGGGAGCAAGGTTGCTGATTTGGCTGCTGCTATTTGTCCTTCCCTCTGTGCTGCAAAACGGAGTCTACTTGGCTCTATCAGGCCGTTCTGCCGTGGACGTGGCCCGAGGGATGGGAGAACGCTTCGCCTACGCTGCCGGCGTCTCGGCTTGGTTGCTACCCACGCTCGTGCTCTGGCGGCAAAACGAGTGGTGGAAGGCCGGGCTTGCCGTGGTGCCTTTGCTTATCGTGTTTTTCCTGCTCGTGGATGAGTTGAAATGGAATTGGTTAAAGGTTTTCGATTCTCCAAATCGGTGGAATCCAGCGCCAGTGTTCGCCGCGGGATGGAGTGTTTTTGCCATTGTGACCAGCGTGCTGGCGTGGCGGCATCTCAATCAGGCAATGAAATTTACGCACCGTCTTGGGTTCACCATCTTGGCCGGAGCGATCGCGGTGCTCACGTTTGAGACAGTCGCCTGGTGGGCGTCGTCGCCGCTACCGAAGAACCAGACAATGGTGAGCCGCCTGGCGCCATCGCTGACATTTGATGTGGACCTTTCCAGGGCGTCATTCACAGGCGACCGCGATGCCACAAACTTTAGCTCTCGCATCGATGCGGCTCCGATCGAGAAGAACGTGCATGTGCTCTTCGATGCCCAAGGCAGCACCTTTTCTCAAGCCGGAACCATACACAGGGCTCACCCCAACCGCTCCCAGCGCTTTGATGTCGCGTTCTTGGAAGCTTCCAACGGAGTGTATCAGACTGACCGGATTCTGCGCGAATTCTTTCCCCCCGGCACTCTGCTGATTTGGAACGGATATGGAAAGTCTGAGGGCTGGGATCCATCCGCTAATCTCGAGGACCACTCTCGACTCGCAGTCTTTTCCGGCCCCCAACCGGAATTCGATCAACCTTTGGACCTTGAAACTCGGTTTCTGGTCAAATGGTATCAGCGGGATCTGGCACTGAAGCTCCCATTGAACGTGGGCGCAAAGGCTTCGTGCGACGACGCAAGGTGGGAAGTCCTCAGGATCACTTCGACACGGGGCGTACTGACCGTTGATCTGCGGATGGAGACACGGGATCACTGGCATGACAAGAACAGTCAGGCGATTCTACTGCACCTGCCGGATCAGAAGGTAGTTCGCCTGGAAGCCCTTACGACCCGGCAGTTGGGTGAGCGCGCCGAGCACACCGGCTGGAAGCATCAACAGGTGGCGCTGACCTGGAACCACGTCTTCACCCACGCGGACGGCCAACCCACCGGAGTCGACCTAAGCCAGGCGCGTATTCTTCTCCTCCGGAGCCGTTTTCTTGGTCAAAGCCAGCATCACTGGAAACATCCCGGCATTCGGCTTACCGACTTTGTCTTCAAGCATGACGATTCACATCACTGGATGCAGGGTTCAACGGTGTACGCCGGCCGCAGCTCGGAAGCCTTTGAGGGACGGATGGCCACGCTCCAGCCGCCGACGGCGGAAAGTAGCGAGCAGGAGGCACGCCGCTACGCTTACGATTTGTTCTCCGCCGCTGGCGCTACGGGGGCGGCGGAGAACTTCCTTGCCTATCCATTGATCGCTGGTGCATTTGCGCCGTTGGGGCACCACCATCTGCCTCTCATGCTTGATCTGCGCTCAGAAGGATGGCCTGGAAGACCGGAGGTTCCTCCCGGCAACCAACTCGAACACTACCTGACGGACTCGCATCGGCAAGCCGTGATCGATCGCGCGCCGGACGAAGAGATGCTGGCGAGACTGGTGATCCGCAAGGGCTGGGCGGAAGAGGCGAAACGGCTCAAACCCGGCATCCTGTCCCGCCCGGTTCTGTCCGAGGGAGCGAAGACGCTGTTCGTCGCGTGGAAGGATGATCCCGAGTGCGTTTCCCGGTTGCTCCAAGAAGTCTCGACTCACAGCGATCCAAGGATTACCGAAGCCCTGGACACGCTGCCGGAATTGCGCCCGGTGGTCGAAGCCACTGTTCGGAAACAGTTTGCGGAATTCGTTCCGTTGGTTCCCTCGTGGAAGAGCGGCTACCCAGCAAGCCTGGCCGCTGATTTTGGCTCCCCGGAGGCCTTCGCGCTTTGCTTGCATTGGCTATCGTTGGTCGCCGATATAACCGACCAGCAAAATGCCTACCCGCGGCCAAGGGGCCTGCGAGCCGATGGACGCCCCCTCCGGAATTATGAGCAAATGCCGGACTACGAAAGGGCTCAATTCTTCCGCCGACTCAGGGTGAGCGACTTTGAGTATTCGCCTCAAAAACGAGCCTGGAAACTCCGCCAGCCATGAAGGCCGCACCGTTCTTCTTCCGCATCATTCATCAAATCCGCACCGAGTGGCGGCGCGGGCATGGTCTCTTCCTGGGGTGGCTGGCCGTTGTCGGCGTGCGGCACTGGAAAACCATAGCGTTTCCGGACTTTGGCATCGGCCCGTGGCTTGAAGTAGCGCTAGTGCTCACCGCTGGGGCCCTCGTTTGTCGCTGCGTGAGCGCGGACGCGCCCGCGAACACGGATACCTTCAGCCTGACGCGGCCGATTGGCCAAGCCGCACTCTGGTTCGGAAAGCTGCTTTTCTTGGCCAGCGCGCTGCTCGTGCCGGTGCTCGCCATGGAGTGGCTGAGCTGGAGCGGCTTCGGGCTAGGACCGGAACAATGGATCTCCATGACGGGCGCGGTGGTGCTGAGCTGTGGGTTGCTCGGAGCCGCCGCTGCCGCGCTCACGGCCTTGGCTGCCACCCAACGCCAAGTCACCGGCCTGGCAGTGTTGACCGTCGTGGGCCTGGGCTTCTGGTTGGCGATTCAGGGGATTCTGCCGCAGCCCACGGCGAGCCTGGAAGCACGCAACTTGGCGATCTGCGGCAGCTTGGCCGGTGGACTTTGCGCGTTCATTGGAATCATGACGGCTTGGTGGCTGCTCACCGTCCCGCGGATGCGTGAGATCGGAGCTGGACTGGTCATGGGAACCTTGGTGGCGGCGCCATTGGTCGCCGGCGCTTGGCGGATCGACTGGGTCACCCCGCCTCTCCTGACCTACCCGAACTCCGCCAGGCTCACGGTCAAAACCGGGAATGCGGACCCGGCGGATTCGATGCTGGGACTCGCCCTATGGCCCACCCTGCACATTGGCGGGCTGGGACAAGATGAGGTCGCCAGCATCGTGGAGTTTTCCCCCGTGGAGGACGGCAAGCCATGGCCTCCGGAAACCAGTTACACCGATTTGGATCGGGATGGGTATTCTGATGATTGGCTGCACTCAGATCACACCCGGGCACTCTTCAAGCATTATCCCAAAGCGACACTTTGGCGGGAGGAGATCCGCAACCAGGGACTCCGGTTCGGCCGCCGAACTCTCGAAGAAGTCCTGCAGGCGCATAGGCTAAAGCGCGAAGAGGCCATCGCCCGTCCTTGGAGGCTCCGGTTGGTCGTTCATGAGATGAACCGGGTCGCCACCGTACCGTTCCGCCATCTCTGGACGCGGGACCACGACTTCCTTATCCGTCCTGGTTTACGTTTCGAATGCAGGGCCATCAACTTTGAAGGAGGATCTTACCTGATGCGGGGCTGCGCACATCGCGTGTCGTCCGCCGTGTTGCCGATTGAGCGCCACCGTCCTGTTCATGTCCGCGACCGGGATTTGAGCGCAGGACTCTTCCTCGTGCTGGAAGATGGCGAACTCCGGGAGAACCTAGCTGGGGCGATGAGCTTTTGGCCGATTTCGCACCCGAGGGGCGTCCTAGATCAGTGGCAAGTAGAGGAATCAAGAGGAACTTGTTTGAACCCGAAGCTACCACGAGGACAGGAAGCGATCCTGCAGCGCACGCTCGACCAGTGGATTGACAGCCAGAACGCCAGCTTTTGGCACGCGCAGGAGCGCGGCATCGTGGACTTCGATCTCACTCCCGAACAGATGGCCGAGGTGATCCCGAAACCGCAGGAGAAGGGGCGGAAGTGACTCCACGCGGAGTTGTATTCCCCCCAATCTGCCGTAAGGGGAGGCGCATGGAGGAACGCTTTGACCCCCGGTTTCCCTCGATTGAGCATCTGCGCGAACGCAGCGCCCGGCGCCTGCCTCGGTTCGTGCTGGAGTATCTTGAGGGCGGATGCAACTCGGAGATCAACCTGCGCCGCAACACCGATGAAATCCGTGAGGTCCGGCTCATGCCCCGCTACCTTGGCGAATTCGGCGGGGCGGACCTAAGGACCGAGTTGTTCGGCCAGATGTATGAAGCACCGTTCGGCGTGGCGCCCATCGGTCTGCAGGGGATGATCTGGCCGCGCGCTACGGAGATCCTGGCGAAGGCGGCGACGAAGCATGGTTTGCCCTTCATTCTGAGCACCGTGGCGACCGCGAGCATTGAGACCGTGGCCAAGATCACCGGCGGCAAGGCTTGGTTTCAGCTGTATCATCCCGTGGAGGAGGATTTGCGGAACAAGCTCCTCGATCGGGTGGAAGCGGCCGGTTTGCCCGTGCTCGTAATTCTGGCGGACACTCCGGTGTTTGGCTACCGGCCGCGTGAAATCCGGAATGGCTTGGCGATGCCGCCGAAGATGACGCTGCGCAATATCGTCCAGATGAGCCAGCGTCCTCACTGGTCCTTGTCTCAATTGGTCACCGGTGCGCCGGAATTCGCGACGTTGAAGCCGTATCTGCCACGTGGGCTCGACATGAAGCATCTCGGCCTGTTCATGAACCGGACCTTTTCGGGGCGGCTCAATCCGGCGCGGCTGGCCTCGTTGCGCGACCGCTGGAAGGGAAAACTGGTCGTCAAAGGATTGGTCAGTGAGGCCGATGTGGAGACGGCGCTCGCCATTGGGGTCGATGGCGTCATCGTCTCGAATCATGGAGGACGTCAGCTCGATGCGGGAGAATCGACCATCGCACCGCTGACTCGCTTGGCGCAGCGTTTCGGGGAACGCACGACGTTGATGTTGGACAGCGGCTTGCGCTCTGGGCCGGACATTGCCTGTGCGTTGGCGAGCGGGGCACGGTTTGGATTCCTGGGCCGCAGCTTTATGTATGGCGTGGCGGCGTTGGGAGAAATGGGCGGAGATCACACCATGACGATGCTGAAACGGCAGCTCCGGCAGGTGATGGAACAGCTCGCCTGTGAACGCACTGCTGACTTTCCTAGGCATCGGGTGGGATCCGATGCCGACGTCCGGCCATGAGACGCTTGATTTTCAAGAAAAGTTGATCCTAGCTGCGGCATGGGGAACGAGATTTCATGCGAGCGGACCTCCGGAGTGCGTTCCCGCCGTGAACGAGGCACCCTGATCCGCGCCGCGAGGATTGAAGACAGCTGGTCGATCGCGGAGACTCAGGTGGAGGCTTGGCGGCATACGTATGTGGGGCAAATCCCAGCGGAGTATCTGGCATCGCTTTCCGTGCCGGTGCGGGAGGCGGCGTGGCGCGAGTTGTTTGGCGATGCCAATCACTGCATCCTGGTCGCGGAGGAGAGCGGGGTGACCCAGGGGTTCGTCAGTTTGGGGCCGTCCCGGGATGAGGACGCGGAGCCTGAGTCGACCGGGGAGGTGTATGCCATTTATCTGCGGCCGGGGCATCAAGGGCGTGGCCTTGGTTCCGGACTTTGGCGGGAGGCGATGAAGGTTTTCAAGGAACGCGGCCTGAGCGCGATTACGGTGTGGGTGCTCGATAGCAATTCAACGGCCCGGAAGTTTTACGAATCGCGCGGCTGCTTCCTGGATGGGGCCATCAAAGGAGGTTCGATTCGGGGCAAAGGATTGGTGGAGGTCCGCTACCGTTACGATTTGCGGTGAGTCAACGCCCCTTCTTGGGGGGGGCGGTTCTTCCTTCCAACGTCCAGACGGACCGGGCGAGCGTTTGGAGCGGCCGGGCAGGTCCATTTGGTGTGTGGGATGTGTTCCAGATCCGCCGGGAAGTGCTCCAGATTCGACCGGGAACGGCTCCGAACGGGCCGGAATGTTTTCCGAACCGGTCTGTTGTGGATTACGCCAAGATCTTTTTGACCAGCTCGCCATGAATATCCGTCAGCCGGTAATCGCGGCCTTGGAAGCGGTAGGTCAGCCTTTTGTGATCGACGCCGAGGAGATGAAGGATGGTGGCGTTGAGGTCGTGGACGTGGACGGGATCGTTGATGACGTTGTAACAGTAATCGTCGGTCTCGCCTAAAGTGAAGCCTTTCTTCACTCCGGCACCGGCCAGGAAAACGGTGAAGCAGCGCGGGTGGTGATCCCGGCCGTAGTTGGTTTCCGTGAGCGTGCCTTGGGAATAAATCGTGCGGCCGAATTCTCCGCCCCAAACGATGAGGGTGTCTTCCAGGAGACCGCGTTGTTTGAGGTCCGTGATCAGGGCGGCGGTGGCTTGATCGGTGTCGCGGCACTGGCCTTTGATGGCATTGGGAAGGCCGCCGTGGTGATCCCAACCCATGTGGAAGAGTTGGATGCAACGGACATCGCGTTCCGCCAAGCGGCGGGCCAAAAGACAGTTCGCTGCATAGCTGCCGGTGCGCTTCACGTCCGGGCCATACATCTCGAGGATATGGGCCGGTTCTTTGGAGATATCGATGAGGTCCGGCACGCTGCTTTGCATGCGGAAGGCCATTTCATATTGGGCGATCCGGGCATCGATCTCGGGATCGGCATAGGTCTCGTGATCTTTGCGATTCAGGGCGGCCAATTCATCGAGCATGCCACGGCGCATCTGGCGATCCATGCCGGCTGGATCGGAGAGATAGAGGACGGGATCGCCGGAATTGCGGAATTTCACCCCTTGGTGTTGCGCGGGGATGAACCCAGCGGACCAGAGGCGATCGTAGAGCGGTTGGTCATCGGGACGACCAGAGCCGAACGAGGTGAGCACGACATAAGCCGGCAAATTCTTATTCTGCGTGCCGAGGCCATAGCTGAGCCAGGAACCGATGCTGGGACGGCCGGCGAGTTGGTGACCGGTTTGGCAGAAGGTGATGGCCGGATCGTGATTGATCGCCTCGGTATGCATGGTGCGGATGAAGCACAGCTCATCCGCGACCTTGGCGATATTCGGCATCAGTTCGCTGAGCCAGGCGCCGCTTTGGCCATGTTGGGCGAACTTGAAGATACTGGGAGCGACCGGAAAGCTCTTCTGCCCGGACGTCATCGTGGTAAGGCGTTGGCCTTTCCGGATGGATTCGGGGAGATCCTTGCCGCGTTGCTGTTCCATTTGCGGCTTGGGATCGAAGAGATCCATTTGCGAGGGGGCGCCGGACTGGAACAGGTAAATAATCCGCTTGGCCTTGGCCGGAAAGTTCGGGAAGCCGGGCAACCCGGGGCGCGCTTCCTCGGCTTGCGCGAGCGAGGCGAGCGCGGTGGCGCTGAGGGCGGAGGCGCCGCGACGCAGGAAGACTCGGCGATTCAGGTAATCTTGGATCGCGCTGGCGTTGGGAGATTCGGTGATCCGGTTCATGGCAATCAGTCGCGGGTGATGACGCGGTCGAGGTTGAGGAGGACGTTGGCGGTAACGGTATAGGCGGCCAGTTCCGCCGGGGAAAGGGCGGGATCGGGCTTGGATGTTCCGTGCGCAATGAGTTGCTGAGCGGCTTCCGGAGCGACGGCGTACTGAGCGAGGCGGGCCTCGAGTCCTTGGCGCAAGATCGCGAGCGTCGCGGAATCCGGACGGCGTCCGGAGGCGAGCCGGTAACCGGTGGTGAGGCGTTCCTCGGCCGTCCCGCCGCCTTCGCGCAGCATTCGTTCGGCCAAACCGCGGGAGGCTTCGACAAACGTGACTTCGTTGAGCAACGCGAGCGCTTGCAGTGGCGTGTTCGTCCGGGATCGCTTGGGCGTGCAGACCTCGCGGGTTGGCGAATCGAAGATCAACATGGTCGGAGGCGCGGCGGTGCGTTTCCAGATGGTGTACATCGTGCGGCGATAGAGGTCGGCGCCAGTGCCGGGCTTGTAGTTGCGCAGATCGCCGTAGCGGTTGGTCTCGTCCCAAACACCCTCCGGCATGTAAGGACGGACGCTGGGGCCGCCGATGGCCGGAGCGAGCATCCCACTGACGGCCAGGGCCTGATCCCGGAGCAATTCGCCGCGGAGGCGGAAGCGTGGGCCGCGGGCGAGGAGGCGATTGTCGGGATCGCGCTGGTTCAATTCCGGCGTGCTGGTCGAGCTTTGGCGATAGGCCCGGCTCGTGACGAGGAATTTCAGCATCGCCTTGATGTCCCACGCGGTGGCCGGTTTGCCGTTCACGACGGGAAGCACGGTGGGCGAGGCGAACTCCACGGCAAGCCAGTCAAGCAATTCCGGGTGCATCGGCCAGTCAGCTTGGGAACCGAAGTTTTCCGAAGTCTTCACGATGCCGGCGCCGAAGAGGCGTTCCCAGGTTCGGTTGACCCAGACTCGCGCGGTGAGCGGGTGCTCGCCGGAGACGAGCCATTGCGCCAAGCCGAGCCGGTTCACCGGGGCGCCGGGCGGGAGCTGGGGAAGGACGGCGGGGAGTGCGCGGGTCACCTTGTCCGCAGGCCGGTCGTACTCGCCACGGGCGAGGATGAAGGCATCGCGGGGCGCGGGTTCTTCCTTCATGACCATGGTTGAGGGAAGGCTTTGTTCGAAGTCGGTGCGGACTTTGCGCGCGGTGTCCAGGGCGGTTTGGGCTTGCCGGACGGGGTTATCGACGGCTTGCCGAAAATGTTTTTCGAGCGCCTGGCGATCGGCGGAGGTTCGGGTTTCCGGGGCGATCGCCAGGATCCGGGGAATCGCTGGGGGAAGGCCGGTGCCGCCATCGAGCGTGGCTTGATCCGGAGGCAGTTGCGTCACGGAGATCCGGAAACGGCCGACGTTGTGATCTCCAAAGCCCGAGGCATGGCGGAGCCGGGCGGTGAGCTTGGTGCCCTTGACGACCTGAACGGAGGCGGCGGGGAGGAACATGGCGCGACGGGCGATGCGTTTGTCCGGCGAGTTGCCGTCGATGGCCCAGCCGCGGCTTTTGGCGGACGGATCGACGAGCGAGGCCACGGGCCAACCCCGCTGCTCGTAGGTGGCGGACGCTTTGGTGAGAGCGATGGGGGATCCGCCGGCTTCGTCCTGGCCGGGTTGATGGAAGGCCAACTCGACGCTGGTGAGGACGAAATTGCCGTTGGAGCCGCGACCGAGGCTCTGATTGGGAAGCGAGGGATCCGGAAACACTTCGAGGAGGAGGCCACCGAAGCTTCCCTCTTCGAGCGTGGCGGTGATTTCGTAGGTGTCGTTGGGCGCGTTGCGGCCGCCAGCTAGCCAGGATCCATCGGGTTGGCGGGCCAGGGAGGCGCCTTTGAGGCTCTTGGCGGAATCTCCGGTGAGCGGTTGCCAAGCGGTCAGGCTTTTGCTTCCAGCGGTGAGTTTGGCACGAGTTGTGGCGTCCCAAGCTGCGAAGGCGGCGGGCATGGCGCTTTCGGCGGATTTGCGGGCGGCTTCGGCGGCGGCGACCTTGGCTTCCAAGCTGGCGAGTTCGGCGGCTTGAGCCTCGGATGGCACGCGCAGGAGTGGCGGGGTGTTGACACCGTTCTTGCCTTCGGGCCCGAGCACACCGTTTTCCTCAACGGAATTGAAAAAGGCAAAGAGCTGGTAGAATTCCTTTTGGGAAACCGGATCGTATTTGTGGTCGTGGCAACGGGCGCAGTTGAGCGTGAGCGCCATCCAGGTCATCCCGGTGGTTTCGACTCGGTCGATGACGGTTTCGACGAACCATTCCGCTTCGATCCGGCCGCCTTCGCCGTTGAGGCGGTGGTTGCGGTTGAAGCCGGTGGCGATGAGTTGGTCGCGGGTGGCGTTCGGGAGGAGATCGCCGGCGAGTTGCTCGACGGTGAACTGATCGAACGGGAGATTGCGGTTGTAGGCTTGGATCAACCAATCCCGCCACATCCACATTTGGCGGCTGCCATCGCTTTGGAAGCCGTTGCTGTCGGCGTAACGGGCGAGATCGAGCCACTCGATGGCCATGCGTTCGCCGTAGTGAGGGGAGGCGAGGAGCCGGTCCACGGCGCGTTCGTAGGCGCCCGGGGCGGTGTCCTTTTCAAAGGCGTCTTGCTCCGCTAAAGTGGGGGGAAGGCCCGTGAGATCAAGGGAAACCCGGCGCAGGAGCGTGGAGCGATCGGCCTCGGGCTGCATGGTGAGCCCTTCCTGCTTGAGGCGATGGAGGAGGAAGGCATCAACCGGGTGATCGGCGCTGGTTTGGGCGGGCACCGGGGGACGTTGCGGAGCGAGGAAGGCCCAGTGCCCCTGATACGCGGCTCCCTGCTCGATCCAGGTGCGGAGGATGCGCTTTTGGTCCTCGGTCAGCACTTTGCCGGTTTCGTGCGGCGGCATGACGTCCGAGTCATCGGGATCGAGGAGCACGCGGACGAGGACCTCGCTGTCGTCGGGCTTGCCGGGGACGATGGGAAGGGCGCCGGACTTGGCGGGTTGGACGGCTGCTTCGGCGAGGTCGAGCCGTAGCCCTGCTTTGCGATTCTTCTCATCGGGGCCGTGGCAATGGAAACAGGCGTCCGAAAGGATGGGCCGGACGTCGCGGTTGAACATGAGCTTCTCCGAAGACGTGGCGCCGGGCGAGGCGGACGGGACGGCGGCGAGGAGGATGAGGATGAGAATGAGACGACGGAGCATCAGTTCGGTAAGTGACCTAGTCTCACACGGTGAGAACGGCGGCCGTCTTGCAGAGGCTCCCCTTCACTTGGTTGTGAACAGGCCGCTCTGGACGATGTCGTGGATCAAGTCCCGGAATCCATGGCCGGGTGTCGTGGCGAGCTGGCCCAATCGTGCGATTTCCGTGCGGTCGGAGAAGCCCATGGGACGGCCCGTGGCATAGGTGGCGACTTTTTCCACCAAGGCGCGGGCGAAGGTCTCCGGTTGGTGGAGCAGCCAGGCTTTGTAGGAGACGAGATCCGTGAACGGCTGGCCGTCCGGAGTTTGGCCCGAGGCATCGACCGGGGGACCAATGCGCCACTGCACGTTCCGGCCGGAGGTGAGTTCAGGCGGTGGTTTGGGGAGATCGCGGCCGAGGCTGCGGTAGTTCGCGCGCCAGCCGCCCATCACATCGTAATTCTCCAGGGCAAAGCCGGGGGGATCGATGATGCGGTGGCAGTTGTTGCACGATTCCTGGGCGCGGTGTTTCTCCAAAAGTTGCCGCAAGGTGGTGGCGCCGCGGATGTCCGGTTCCACGCCGGGGATGCCAGGCGGAGGCGGTGGCGGTTGGATGCCGAGGATGCGTTCCAGGACGTAAGCGCCGCGAACCACCGGAGACGTCGTCGTCCCGTTTGCGGAGACTTTGAGGACGCTGGCGTGGGTGAGGATGCCGCCGCGGTGATGTTCCGGTCTTAGGGAAACCTTGCGCGGGACTGGACCATCGATGCCTTCCAAACCGTAATGCTTCGCAAGCCGTTCGTTGGCGTAGGTCCAGTCGGAATCGATGAACTCGCGGATGCTCAGGTTGTTCCGGAGGATCTCCGTGAAGAAGAGCTCGGTCTCGCGGAGCATGGCGTGCTTCAGCGATTCGTCGAATTCCGGGTAGAGTTGTTTGTCGGGCACCGTGAAATCGATGTCGCGGAGGTTGAGCCACTGGCCGGTGAAGCTGCGGGTGAACTGGATGGAACGGGGATCGTGGAGGAGTCGCTCGGTTTGGGCGCGGAGTATGGATGGCGCCAGGAGTTTTCGGGCGGCGGCGAGCGTGCGGAGTTCCGAATCAGGCGGGGTGCCCCAAATCATGTAGCTCAGGCGCGCGGCAAGGGCGAAGTCGTCGAGTTTGCCAGCTGGCTCGATGAGGTAGAGAAAGTCTGGGGCGCAGAGGACGGCGGTTTGCGCGGTGCGCAAGGCTTGTTCGAGCTTGGCCCCACCGGCAAGTTCGGCCTGAGCCAGAGCCAGGTACGGTTGCACCATTTCGGTGGGGACGGGGCGCCGGAAGGCCGCTTCGATGAATGGGGGGAGCAGGCGCGCGCAGTCGGCGGCGGGATCGGTGGATTGGAGCCGGTATTGCGGCCGGTACCAGGATTTATCCCGTTGATTCATGGGGCCGGAGTCCTCGGCCGCGAGATCACCGAAACGCAAGATGTGTCCGCGCGAGGGCCATTCGTCGAACAAGGGGCCTTCGACTTCCAATCCGTGGAGGGCCAGGCCCGGCGTGTGTTCCGCTCCTGGGTCTTTTTGCAGGGCGTCGAAAGGATGATTGAGACGTGGTTTGATGCGCAGGGTGTCACCACGACGCAAGGGAGCGGTGATCTCTAGGAGCTGCGGTTTTCCCGGGGACGCCTGGTAATCATCGCGCAGGGTGACCGGTCTTTCCGCGTTGTCGCCGCCGAGATAGACGCCGAAGGTCACAGGCGCGGTGGAGGCGTGCGCGGACACGGTGAGGTGCAGACGGAAGTTTCCGCTTTTTGGGGCCCGGAATTCCTCAAATTTGATGGCCGGGTAATCACCGGCGGTGAAAACGACGAGGGCGCCGTCGGCGCGTTTGAGCCAGTGTTTGCCGACGTGATCCTTGTTGCGGCCGGCATCGAGCGTGTAGTGCTTGGTTTCCGCGGCGGGACGGGGGCCAAAGGTTTCGGAGGCGTCGAGTGCCATCCCGGCGGCTTCGAGGTAACGGTGCAGATGCGTGGGCGAGAGGTCGAGGGCTTCGCCGACGTTGTCGAATCCGTGGGACTTCCCGTCTTCCGGCAGCATCGCGGCCACATCGACGTTCGTGCCGAGGATGGCGCTCAGGGTGCGCTCGTATTCCGCGCGGTTAAGGCGGCGCATCACCGTGCCTTTGACGCGGGCATGACCTTTGGTGAGCGAAACGCTGAGTGGCTCCAAGAATCCGGATTTCTCGTCGGCTGCCAGTGGCCCCTGTTTCGGAGGCGGCATTTCGCCATCGCGGACCCGATCATGGATCCGGACCCATCTGGCGAGGGTCGCGGCCTCGGTCAGATCGGTGCCCAGCGCATCGAAGTCGAGCCCGCCCTTTTTCGATTCGGAGTCGTGGCAGTCGTAGCAGTGCCGCTCCAGGAAAGGGACGAAGACGGATGGGGGCGCGGCGAGCGAGCGGGAGGGGGCAAGCAGAATCAGCAGGACGCCGGTAGCGAAGGCGAATCTCATCTCAAGCGAGCCCGTTGATCCCATTGGAGGTGCTGCTTCCGAAGCGTTCAGTTTCGACGCCCATGCGTTGAGCGATTTGGACGAAGAGATTGCAAAGCGGGGTGTTCTCGTTTCCTGCCCCGCCGCCCACGAGGTGGCCCGTGTGCCGATACCCGCCTCCCGCGAGAATGATGGGGAGATCGCGCCAACTGTGGCTGCTCGCGTTCCCAAGATTGCTGGAGATGAGCAATTGGGTGGATTCTAGCACCGAGCCGGAAGCTTCCGGCGCTTGCCGGAGCTGCGAGAGGAGGGCGTTGATCTCGCGAAACTCCGCGGTCTCGATCAACTTCAGCTCCTCGATCTTTTGGTCATCTTGCCCATGGTGACTGAGGTCGTGCCACCCGGTATCCACGCCCGGCAGCTTGGGAACGTCGTTCATCGCGGAGGAGCGTAGGGTGACGATGCGGGTCGAATCGCTTTGCAGGGCGAGGACGATCATTTGGTGCATCAGCCGGCTTTGGGCGACGAAGTCGAGCCGGTCGGTGACGTTTTTGGGCGGTTTCGCCGTGGTCGTTGGCTTCGGTTTGTGCACCCAGCTTTCGGAGTCTTGGAGGCGGGTTTCCAGTTCACGGACGCTCGTGAGGTATTGATCGAACTTCTCTTGGTCCTGTTTGCCCAGGGTACCGTGCAACTGTTTGGCGCGTTCGTTGACGGTGTCGAGAATGCTGCGGCCTCGCCGGAGTTCAGCAGTTTGTTGCTCGATATCCTTGGGGGTTCCGGTGACGAACATCATCTGGAAAAGCGTTTCCGGCAAGCCAGCGGCGGGGATGTTTACGCCGTTGCTAGACCAGGAGATCGATTCCCGGCCGGAGACGTTCAGAGCCAAACTGGGAAAGCGGGTATCGGGCACAAGCTTCTCCGCCAAAAATTGGTCGAGCGAGATGCTGTTGCGGAAGCCGGGCAATCCCGGGTGCTTAGCCGAGGTTAAGATCGTCAATTCGGAGGTGTGGCCGTTGGCGCCGTTCTGCTCGGGATGAGAGAGGCCGGAGATCAGCGAGAACTGCCCTCGGTGCGCTTTCAGCAACTCCAGGTAGGGAGTGGGGGCGTGTTCCGGACCAGATTCTTTCGGAAACAGGTGCGGGCCATGGAAGCCAAGCCCGTAGTTGATGGCGACGAAGCGGCGGGGCGGCGTGGTGGCGACGTCGGCTTGGGCGGGGCTGGCAAAGGCTGGCAACATCGCTTCCAGCCAAGGCAGTGCCACGGCGGCTCCGGCGCCCCGGAGGAGGGTGCGGCGGGGAAGATGGGCTTTGGTGCTGACAAACATGGGGCAAAGGGCTGGCAGGAGTTTGCGAAAAAGCGCCGTGAGGTGGCGAGCGAAGAATTCGAGATGCAGAAGTTTGGAAATGGTTTAGAATTGCAAGCAGTCAGCAAATCTGAATTGCCCCACATGGACGCGCCTAGCCAATTCATCTACTCCATCACCACCGGGCGCAGCGGCACGGCATTTCTTACCCGGTTGCTGCACTTGAACATCGCGGGCGCGGAGGTGCATCACGAGTTCAGCGGGTTTCCTCACTTCGGACGCCGCACGCCGGATGCCTCGCAGCTGACGACGTTCAACCATATCGGCAATGTCCCAGAAGTTCGTTCCTTCTGGCGCAAGAAATTCACGGAGGACCAAAAATCGCGGGCCCGGGTGTACGCGGAGATGGCCCATATTCACGCCAAGGCCGGCTTGATCGAGAATCTCGATTTATTGCCTTCCTCCGTGCGGATCGACTTGGTGCGGCTGACACGAAACACGTTTGAGACGTACTGGTCGCACTTGAATCGATTCGATTTCATCCAGGCGCACTTTACCTGGCTGTTCACTCTGGATGCGCATTATCCAAACGTAATTGTCAATCCAGCGCCGTATCTGGAGCATCGCATGTTTGGCCAAGCGCTGTGGTATGTGCACGAGATGGAGGCTCGCGGGGCCTACTACGAGCGCCTCGTGGTCACGGATCAGCGGATCCGGATGCATTCGGTCCGCTTTGAGGATGTTGTGAACCCGTTTGGCGCCGCGACTTTGCTGCGGAGTTTGGGGCATGGATGTGATCCAGCGGAGGTGGAGCTCCCGAAGCGCTTGTCGCCAACAAAGCAGTCTTCGTTGGGGGATGCGGAGCGCAGGCTAGCGGAGGATTTGTTCGCGGAGCTGACTTGCGACACCGACGCAGCCGGGCGGAATTACCACAACGAGGGACTTCGTCTCGGTGCTCCGGTGCATCTCTTCTTCCAGGAGGCGGGTCATCTCCAACATGAGCCGCTCCATTCGGTCGCCGCCAAGCCGAAGAAGCAAAAGGCTCCGGCGCGCGCGACCGGTCTTTCAGCGCGGGGGCTGCCCGGTGGGGCGGGGGATGTCGGCCTTTCTGGCTGAGGACTGAGGGGGGACTTGGGTCACGCGTTCGCGATCGCTTGGCGCAAGCTCTCGATGTGCAGCGGAATGGCCGTATAGGGATCCTCTTCTTCGTATTCGAGGACCAAATAGCCGCGATAGTTCGCCGCTTTGAGGATTGCGACCACGCGATCGAAGTCTGTTGGAACCTCGCCTTCGGGCGTTTTGATCATCGTTTTGATCTGTGCGGTGACGGCGTAGGGCGCGATTTGCTCCATTTGCGCGTAGGGCTCAAGGGTGGGATCGACGTTGGCGGAATCGAACGTGGCTCCAAGCCAAGGGGAATCGATTGAGTTCACGATCTTTAGGAAGCGATCGACGTGCGTCGTGAAGTCATGATTTTCCATCCCGAGCAGGATGCCGCGCGATTCGGCGTGGACCAGGGCTTCGCTGAGATTAGTGATGATGTTGGCGATCGCTTGGTCTTCAGGGATATCCTTGGTGGGGTTGCCGGCGAAAACCCGGATCGCGGGAATCCCCATTTCGGCGTAGAGGTCGATCCACTGGCGGGTGTAGTCGAGCTGCTCCTTGGCTTTCTCGCTGCCGGGAGCGTGGCTGAAGTTGTTGCCGATGGCTCCGCCTGTAAGATCAATGCCGAGGAGATGGGCGTGCCGTTTGATTTTGCGGCAGGAAGCGGCGTCGACTTCTGGCGGGAAGAAATAGGCGGTGAGCTCCGCTCCGCTGAGACCGAGCGATGCGCAATAGTCGAGGAAGCCGGGAATGTCTAGTTTGCCGGTGCCAGGCTTGCCCCGCATCCAGGCGAACTCTGATTTCAGGGAATAGGCGGCTAGACTGAGGCCGCTGACGAGAAAAGCCTCGCGCTTCACTGGGGTTGCTCCGTGGGCGATGCTTGGGAGGGGGCAGGCGAGGGCGGCGAGCGAAGCTAGAAACCGGCGGCGGGAGGCGGATGAAGCGGTGGCCATGGATCGGGTGCGGGCCGAAATATTGATTGCGCCTACGCCGAAGTGTCAACGAGGAAGCATTTTTTGGGCAGGATTATGCAAATTTTGAGGACGGCAATTTCGTGCTTGCCTGACTAGCGCGAACTCTGGCATAAGGCCATCAAAGACGATTGCTTCCCAGTTGCGATTGCCTTGTTTTTCATCGAAGATCGCCCCACAGAACCCTGACCATGTTTTACGCATCCTCACGCTTCGCCCATCGCCTTGCCGCGACGTTGGTTGCGGTTGCCTCGCTTTCGAGTGTGCACGCCCGAGTTTGGACGAGCGCCGATGGCCGCCCGCTGGCAGCGGAATTTGTCGCGCTCCAGGGAGAAAACGTTCTGTTGAAGATTGCCGGCGGTCGAACCATTCCGGTTCCGCTGGCTCGGCTGAGCAAGGCCGACCAAGAGGCGGCGGGACGTTTCGCGATTCTGGGGGACGACACCGCCACGATGCGCTCCGCGAAGATGATCGACGCGTTGCTGGCCAAAAACTTGGTCAAGGGCGGCATCCGTTCGTTCAACCAACCGCTGCCAGATGACCTGTTCGCCCGCCGTGTTTACCTCGATATCATTGGGCGAATTCCGACTCGCGAAGAATTCCAGTCGTTCGCGGAGAATTCCCGGCCGGACAAACGGGAGGCGTTGATCGATGAGCTGTTGACGGAACCGGGACGGGCTTCCCACCTTTTCAACTACTTTGCCGACATGTTCCGCTTGAACGGGAATGCGGACTTCGCTCCAGGGCAGCGTGCCGAGCCTTACATCCAGTGGTGGAAAGACGAAATCGCAAAGAACACGCACTATGACGTGATGGTGCGCGAGATGCTGACGGCGAACGGCAATATCGGCCAGAACCCGGCTTCGGGCTTTTTGCTGCGCGATGCCGGGATGGAGTTCGACGCCTTTTCGAACTTTGGGCAAATTGGCCTTGGGGTGGATCTCTCCTGTGCGCAGTGTCACGATCACCCATTTGCCGACTGGGTGATGTCGGATTTCTATGAAATGGCTGCGTATTTCGGAAACACGCAGCGCACCATGGGGCAATACGCGGTTGCGGATTCCATGGGAATGAAGCGGGCGACAATGCCGAATGCGCCGGATGGTTGGGTCGATTCCTTTCGCAAGTTTGCGCAGACCAAGGGGCTGAATCTGGAGGATCCGGATGCCTCGCGCCCCTTCAACTTCTTTGTGAACAACGCGCTGGGGTGGAACATCGCGGACAACGCGACCATGGATCATCCGGTGCCGACGACGGTCGGGGAGATTGGTGGGCAGGTGTTCAAGCCGCGTCCGATCGTCGGAGACAAGCCGGGCACTGGAGGCAAGACTCGGCGGGAGGCGCTGGCGGAGTGGTTGACCGCTAAGGACAATCCACGATTTGCCTTGGTCATCGCAAATCGGATGTGGTCGCGTGCCTTTGGGAGAGCACTCCTGGAGCCGGTGAAGGATTTCCCTCTGGAGTGGGCGAAGGCGACGGGGCAGCCGGAGGTGACTGCGTTTGTGGCAGAGGAGATGAAGCGGGTGAACTACGATCTTCGTGAGTTTATGCGGATTCTCTACAATACCAAAGCTTACCAAACCTACGCGACGGCGGCTGAGCCGGCCTCAACGCAGAACTACCTGTTCGCGGGGCCCGTCCTCCGCCGGATGCGGGCTGAACAGGCTTGGGACTCGTTCATGCTCCTGGCTCACGGAGAGCAGATCGATGAGATCAAAGGCCGGGACGGCTCTTTCTATAAGGAGCTTCTCAACGTCAATTTCGAGAAGGACAGCTTCGAGGCGATTTGGTCCAAGTATGAGGCGTTCAAACAGAATCGCGGCCGGGGCTATGGCTCGACCATGATTCTTGCATCGGAGTCGGGCTCGCTCTCCGGCGTGGAGCCGGACGTGCCGAAACTCGGGAATTTGGAGCTAATTCGCGCCTCGGAGATGGTGCAGCCGGCGCCAGGTGCCTCCTTGGTGGACACTTTCGGGCAATCGGACCGAATCATCACCGATCAGCACACGTATGACGGATCCGTTCCTCAGGTGCTTGCGTTGATGAATGGAAGTATCACGGATCGCTTGACGGGCCCGACGTCAAAAGTGGTTGAGGACTTGAAAAGCCTTGATGCAGAGGAGGACAAGGTGCGTGGGGTCTTCTTCACGATTTTGTCGCGATTCCCCTCTGATGAGGAGCAGGCCATGGGGGTGGAAATGCTGGATTCCTACGGGGATGACGGCATCCGCGACTTGGCCTGGGCGCTGATCAACAGTCCTGAGTTCCTCTTCATCCAATAAGCTGATCCGATTCTCCATTTTTACCCGAACTCGCCATGCATATCGCTGAACTTGCTTCCCGGGACTGCGCCAGCCGCCGTTACTTCATGCGGCGCACCGCCTTGTTCTCCCTTGGCGTCGGTCTCTCTTACACGCAGCTGGCCAACGCCCAGACGGCACCAAAGAAGGCCAAGGCGCTGATTTACATCTTCAACCGGGGCGGGATGAGCCATCTCGACACTTTCGATCCGAAAGAAGGTGAGGCGCTCATGGGCAAGACTACAGCGATCTCGACAAACGTGGCAGGGATTCGATTCGGCGACAAGTTCGAGAAGCTGGCCAAGCATGCGGACAAACTTGCGGTGATCAACGGCATGATGTCGTTCAATGCCGAACATGAGCGCGGGACTTACCAGATGCGCACCGGCTACAACCGCATCGGCACGATTTCTCACCCGACGGTTGGGCCATTCGCGGAACGACTGCTTGGCAAACCGAGCGGACAGATCCTTCCTGCATCCGTTCTGGTTGGGGAAAGTACTTCCAACGCTGGCTACCTTGATCCCAAATACAGTCCGCTGCCCATAGCGGATCCATCCGGCGGCGTTCCGAACACCACCCTTCTTACGGAAACAGAGCGCTTCGACAAGAGAATGTCGATTGCGAACAAGCTCGGGGAACAGTTCGTGGCGAAATACAACTACGCAGGGCCGAAGTCTTACGTGGAATATTATGATCAAGCCACCAAACTCCTGCGCAGCAATGAACTTTCAGCCTTCGACCTGACCGGAGAGTCGAACCGCGAGGCTTATGGTATGACGCGGGTAGGCCAAGGGTGTCTCTTGGCGCGACGCCTGGTTGAACATGGTGTCCGGGTCATCGAGGTTATCAATGACGGCTGGGACATGCACGTTGGTGTCGATCAGGGCTTCGCAGACAAAGGGCCGCAGCTAGACCAGGCTGTCGCCGCCTTGCTCGAGGACTTGAAGGCCAAGGGCTTGCTTGAATCGACTCTGGTGGCTGTCGCCACTGAGTTCGGGCGGACTCCGGAGATCAACTTCAATGCAGGCCGTGATCACCACTCCATTGCCTTCTCCACCCTTCTCGCCGGCGGGGGAGTCAAAGGCGGCCAAGTCTGGGGCAAGACAGACAAACAGGGCAAAAAGGTCGTTGAAGGCAAGGTCATGCCAGAAGATTGGGTGGCCACGATCGGCTATGGCCTGGGAATAAACTTGCAGGAAACCATTTTCGCGCCCAATGGCCGCCCATTCACCTTCTCAGACAAAGGGAAGCCAGTCACGCAGCTCTTTGCGTGATTCCGGATCTTCCGGAAAGGAAGTAGCGAGAGCCGCTTGCGTTCGGCTCAGCATCGTTTAGTTTGTTCCCCCAGCATCGTTTAAGGCGCGGTTAGCTCAGCGGTAGAGCACTTCGTTCACACCGAAGGGGTCACTGGTTCGAACCCAGTATCGCGCATTCTTCGCGCTCCCTCCCCACCTATCTCCGGGAACTCAGGCCCGTTGACGTTCCGCTGCCCCGTTGGATGGGCCAGATCTAAGCAAAAGTTTAGAGATTTACGTACTTTTGCTTAAAGAATGTTGACTTTCTTCAAGTCGTGACTATCCATAGAGACTGTCATCTTGTGACCTTTAACAATTAAGGGGCCATCCCGATGGGGCGGCCGCTTCATCTGTCAGGAGACGGTGATCATATGGAAGACTTCAACGAACATTCCCCACTAGGGCATCGAATTCTGCATTTATCGCGGGACTCGGCGGTGAGTGACTTCTATATCACTCCCTGGGAGCCTCTGTCGTTTAAGTACAATGGTAAGCTTCACTTTGACTCATTTGTCTATCAGCCTCAGGCTCAATTAGCTTTTGGGCCCGGGTGTGAAGATTATGCGATGTCGGTTGCAGGGCGGCGATTCCGGGTGAGCCGTATGATGACTCAGGGGCGTGCTCGCTGGGTTATGCGGTTGTTGCCGGAGGTGATTCCGGATATGGAGAGAATCATGGTTCCTCCGGCGGCGGTAAAGGCTTTCTTGGAGGCGAAGAATGGTCTCTTTCTTGTTTGTGGGGCGACGGGTAGTGGGAAGTCGACGACGATTGCCTCTCTGGTCAAGGCGCGTGCAGAGCGTCGACAGGAGCATGTAATCACTTTTGAGGATCCGATTGAGTATCTGTATCCGTCCGGGCTGCCTTCTTTGATTTCGCAGCGCGAGATGGGTACCGATGAGGTTGACTTTGTGTCTTCCTTGCGAGCTGCCCTGCGTCAGGCGCCTGATGTAATTATGGTTGGTGAAATTCGGGATGGTCAGACGGCGGAGATTGCTCTGCAGGCTGCTGAAACCGGTCACGTGGTTGTAGCGACGCTGCATACATCTTCTGCGGCGCAGACTGTGCAGCGCTTCTTGAAGTTGATTCCAACAGAGCGTGTCGAGAATGCAATGCTATCCTTTGCGGACTCGTTGCGGGCGATCTTGTGCCAGCGGTTGCTCTTGGATGAAACTAAAGGGAAGCGGTTTCCGGTGCATGAGTTGCTCCTGCAATACGATTCGGTGTGTGCGATGATTCGCCGGGGCGAGTTTAAGAAATTAGATCAGGAGCTTGAGGTTGGTCAGTCGAAGGGGATGTTTAGCTTCGACCATAGCTTAGAGGAGCGGCTTATGCAGGGCTGGCGCGCTCCAGTTGGGGCGCGCTCAACTGGGTTTTCGGCTCATGAAGTCAAAGATTATCTTGAGCGGGAATCTGTCTTGGCTGCTTAACTGATAAAAGTATGAGTGATAGTGCATTGAAGCAAGTCTTGACGTTTCAGGCGTTCCGTCCCGATCCGGATGATCCAACTACACCGGTGCCTCAACGATTGGCGGGGAAGAAGTATCTCTGCCTAAACATAAGCAAAGGTCGTGTGGTCTGGCGCGGGGTCGATCGGAAGGGGAGGTTCTCATCGGCTGGTCAGGCTGACGGAGAATTCTCTGATGTTCTTACGCAGTATGCCGAGGAGTGGCATGGGTTTTGCGATGGCGGCTGGGTGAATGTCTCCATCAACAATCGCTTCGTGATCACGCTTGAATCAAATATGTCACGGAAGCCTGGAACGGAGAGCTTGATTCGGACGAATCCTAGAGCCGTGATCGGCGCGAAGTACGATCGGGCTAGGCGGTATGCAATTCATCATAACCCTGAGACTAGCGCGAGTCTTCTGTTGGCGTGCGAAGACTCTTTAGTTCGGAGTATTGAGGACGGATTGGAGGGGGCTGGATTTCGGGCGTTGCGGATCAGCTGCGGGTTATTTGCCATGGTTGAAGATTATCTGCGTCGGCAACATCAGGTGGGTGGTGTGCGTCGTGACTTCGTGCTAATTGCTTGTTGCGAGGGATCGGCTTGTGTGATGTCTCAGAAGAAGGGGCAGTGGAGCGAACTGCGGGCGCGTGGTGGATTCTATTCTGGGGTAGACATTGAGCCTATTATGAGTATTTCGGCTCCGCTCATTAACGGGTCAAGTCCAGGGGTGGCAATCGTTCTGCTTCATGATCACGCTGGCACGCCCTTGGCATCAGCGCTCTTTTCGCGACTTGAGGCTCACGGCGCTGTGGATGTGACCCAGCCTGAGCATCTTTGGATGGTAATGAATCACAACTGATATGGCCACTCAAGTCTATGTATGCCACGATCTGAAGAGTCAGCGTGGCGAGATCTCCGCCGGGCTCCCTCCGGCGTATCGTCTGGTTCCAATTGCGTTTTATTTGACGCTTGTTGGTTGTACAGCTGCGATTGTCTGGTTTGAGATGGAGCGAGGGCGGTCGATGGTTGATGCTCAGGCATCCGCAGCTCAGGCGGCGACTTATCAAGCAGAGGCGGCGCGAGTTGCGAATGAACGAGCGCGTATCGAAGCTCTCAACACACGGGCGACTGCTGTGGCGAAGTGGGTGGAGGGGGCTCTGAACCTTCAGCCTGTCTGCGTGGCCGTAAGTCGGGGAGCAGGAAGAGATGCTAGTATCAGCGAGCTTGTCTTGACTAGGAATGCTGAGTTGCCGGATCAGGTTCGGCTAGAGCTAAAAATGAGCAAAGCAGATAGTGGTGTGATGGACGCAACCCTACAGGGAATTCGTAATCTTGACTTCCGTGCCTACTCTGCTCAGCAGAGCACAGATTTGGATCAATTGGACTACAAGGCCACCTTGGTATGGCAAAACACTGCCGGGGCGGGGAAGTAAGTTGAGCTGCAACGAAAAGACGAGATTATGAGAGAACAACAAGTTGCTTGCGCGCTACTCCTGGTCGTCATCGGGGTGTTCTTCTATGGTGCTCAGACCTTCCAGCAACGCTCTGCGACTCAGCGGTCGGAAGCGGATTCAGCAAGGGATGCCGCCATTGCTGCCCAGGAGGCGTTCGTGAATTCGAAACGCGCTTTGGATCAACTCACTGCGACAACTGCTGGGTTGCGCGACTATCTTGAGCTGTGGGAGCCGCACCTCCGGGCTACACAGAGTGCTCAAGCCACGGAGCAGCGAGTCGTGGATCTTGTCAAGCAGTCTGACATCTTTACCGAGTCTCAGCGATTTGAAGTTCTGGAGCGCAAGGGAGATTCTGTGTTTCCAACTTCACTGCGTGCCCACATCATCATCAAAGACGAGTATGTGAAGGCGATGAACTGGTTGGGGCTTCTGGAGGAGTCTGTCCCAACGTGCCGTCTATCCAGCTGTGTTCTGCGTAGGGCTGAGTCCGGAAATGATGTCCACCTAAGTCTCATCGTGGATCTGCCAATTGCCCCTTCAATCTAGTGTTCATCATGAGAGCGGTTGCATTTTTCTTCATCGTCGCTATTCCGGCTTTTACAGGAGCGGCACCGGCACCGGAAAACGCTTCCGGCGTTAGTTCTGTCGGGATTCTCCCCGGATTTAAGAAAGGGCTGCTCGTGCAGCCTGGTGAAAGGAATCCTTACGGCGTGTTCGCCGCTCCAAAACAGGAGGTGGCGACAGGTGTAGAGGGAGCTAGGCTGGCTGCAATCCTTGAGAGCCTGCCTGTTTCTGGACTCACGCGGGGGCAGGATGGCAAGGTTAGGGCGCTCCTTCTCGGTGATGTTCGTCTTGAGCGTGGGGCCGTTGTTCCTCAGTTGCTTGAAGGGCAGACTGATGAGCTTGTTGTGCAGTCCCTCACAGACGAGGAGGTCGTGATTGCCTGGCGCATGGAGGCCGGACGTGTCGTTACTCAACCGCGCGTGCTGAGGCGGAAAATTGATCTTACTCCGAAGGTACAGATCTATCTTCCAGGCCAGTCAGCTGGCGCCGAGGCGATTGAGTCGGTGAATCGAAAGAAGTCTGCCGTGGTGATCCGAGGCAAGGCGAAGGCCCCTGGGGCGATTGTGCCAACATCAGGCTTGCCTCCCGCAAATCAGTAATTCGGTCCTTTATCCCCACCTCATATGCTAAAGAAGGTCAGGCTAACGAATATACAGAATCGGCAGAAGTCCGAGGTTCTAGTGGATACCTTGAGCGACGATCGGGCGCTGCTTGGTGCCGGTCAGATGTCGAATGAGCTGGCCGAGATCAACAGCATTAGCGGTCTAGATGAGATGGTTCAAAGGCTTTTTCTGCCAGGACCTTCGATGAGTGATCGAGTGGGATTCTTTAATGGTTTGGCGAAGTGCTTTGAGCGCAACATCCCTACCATTAAATCGTTTCAGCTTCAGGTAAATCGGGTGAGGTCGCCTAGGTACCGTGGAGCGATTGCTGACATTTGTGGAGACCTTCAGTCCGGGGATCGCATCAGCGACGCGATGGCGAAGAGTTCAGACATTTTTACGCCGGACATGATTGCGCTGATCCGGGCTGGTGAAGAAGCCGGGCAACTCCCAGTCGTTTTGCGTCGGGTAGGGAATAGTCAGAAGAAGGCACTGACGATTATGAGGAAACTCCAGGCTGGTATGATCTACCCTGCAATTGTTCTAGTCATTGGAGTTGCGGTGATCATCACCATGAGCTTTACCCTCATCCCCGCGATGGTGAAGCTTTACTCGTCTTTGGGCTCGAAGCTCCCGTTCGCGACGACGGTGCTTATGAAGTTGTCAGACACGCTAATTAAATACCCGTGGACAGCGGTGATTCCCTTTGTGGGACTCTTCTTCCTGTTCAAGCGGTGGGGGAAGATCATGGCTGTGCCGAGCGTCCAGCGTTTCATGATTGGGATTCCGGTCGTTGGCGATATCATTCGGAAATCCGCGGCCGCAACCAGCTTCCGCTGCTTAGCGTTGCTTGTTGATGCGAACGTACGTCTAAAGACTGCCTTGGAGATTACCTCTGAGAGCGCGCAGCATGTCTTTTACAGGGAGTTCTTCTCGAGGGTGAATCACCATCTTTCCGTCGGACGATCAATGGCGGAGAGTTTTCTCTTGGAATCGCATTGGCTCGGCAGTGACGGCCGTACAATTTGCGGCGTTATGGAGCTCGCCGGTGAGACAGGGTCCGGGGCCGAGCCACTCAATGAGATTGCCGACGATTATGAGGAGGAGCTCGACCTCATGGCCAGTCAAATCGACAAGCTCATTGAGCCTGTAACGATTTTGGTGCTTGGCACTCTAGTTGGATTTCTTATCTATGCGATTTATTCGCCCATCTTCTCGCTCGGGGATGCGCTTCTTACCAGAAAGTGAAGCAAATGAACCTTAGGGAGCCGGGTAATGAGGACTCTTGTTGAGGAGGATCGTAGTCTTTGCCTTGTGCAGAACGGGAGTTGCTTTGGGGAGATAGCAGGGAGTAGTCGGCAGTTGCTGGTGACCACCGAAGGACTCTGAATCTCTGATTGGAGGGCGTTCGAAGGATACGCTACTCCG
>CAMCXS010000022.1 GCA_945883495.1 Akkermansia muciniphila | reverse complement strand
GTGGAAGACTTGGCCGGTGAACTGGAAGTTGTAGCGTTGCTGGTCGATGCTCCAGCTGCCGTTGCCTTCGAGGTAAATGCCATCCTCGACTCCGGAGATCAACGACTCGGTTGTCACGGCGGGATCGGGGCCGGGTTGGAGCGAGATGTTCGGCATCCGTTGGATGGGGAAGGACTCGAAGCTGTCGGCATAGGCGCAACCGTTGGAGCCTTCGCGGCCGATGAGGGCGGCTTGTCCCATGGCCATTTGGAAATTACGGAAGACGCCGTCTTTGATGATGGGGAATTCCTTGCCCTTGGTAGCCATGCCGTCGTCGTCCCAAGCCACGGTGGCCAAGCCGCCAGGGGAGGTGCGCTCTCCGATGATGGTGACCAACTCGCTGCCGTATTGCAGCTTATCGAGCTTGTCGGGCGTGCAGAAGGAGGTGCCGGCGAAATTTGCTTCGTAACCGAGCGCGCGATCGAGTTCGGTCGGGTGGCCGACGGTTTCGTGGATGGTGAGCCAGAGATTGCTCGGGGCGATCACGAGATCGAGTTTGCCGGGCGTCACCGAGGGCGCGGCCATTTTCTGGCGGGCTTGTTCCACGGCCAGGGCGGACTCGGCGGCGGCGTCCCAGTGGCGCATGTGTTCGTATCCGGCGGCACGAGGCGGAAGCAGGCTGTGACGGCTGGCGAAATCGCCTTTCTTGGGATCGAGGACGGTGACCCTGAAGGCGGGTTGGATGCGGACCCGGGATTGCTGGACGCGGGTGCCGAAGGAATTGGCCAGCCACTTCCGTTCGCGGACTTGGAAGAGATGGGCTCCGCAATAGTTTGCGCCTTCGTCCAAAGCGGTCTTGGTGATGCGGAGGAGATCGGAGGTTTTGTCTTCGAGGGAGACGGTGAAGGGATCGATTTCGAGCGGCATCTCCCAGGTTCCGGTGTGGGCGGGGAGGGCTTCGATCTCGATGCGTTGGAGTCGCCAACCGGCTTGCCCTTTGGCCATGGCCACGGCTTGTTCGGTGAGGCGAAGGGCTTCGTCTTTGGAGACAACGGCGCTGGCGGCGAAGCCCCAACAGCCATCGACGAGGACGCGGACGGAGCAACCGGCGGAAGACCCGGCATCGATCTCCTGGACCATGGCTTCCCGGACGAAGATCGATTCCTCATCGGTTTGCATGAGGTGGAGATCGGCGAAGGATGCGCCAAGGGTCTTGGCGCGGTCGAGCGCGGCATCGGCCAAGCTGGGGAACAACTGAGAAAGCGCCGTAGCCCGGTCTTCAGCGATGGCCCAACGGCTGGTGAGGAGGGCAATGCCGGCAGCGGTGGTGCCACGGAGCCAATCGCGTCGGTTCATGAGGGGAGCGTAGGGGTGAGAAGGGCCAATGTCGAATGCGGAGTTGGGCAGTTCGGACTGGAAGTCCGAAGATCCGCCGGAAGGGCGACGCCGAACTCGGGATTTGCGTAAGCGACGATTGCGGCGGATAAGATGACCGATCATGTCCGCTGTGGCTTCGCGACTCCCCATTTCGGTGCGCATCGCAGGGACCGGACGGCATCTTCCCTCCAAAATCGTCACTTCGGAGGAGCTGGATGCACGCACCGGGATGCCCAGCGGATGGACGCTAGCGCATACCGGCGTGGAGGAGCGCCGCTATGCGGAGGGATGCACCGCCGCGCAAATGGGGGCCGCCGCGCTTCGTGAGGCGCTGGACTTGAGCGACTGGGGAAAGCAGTTGCCGGAATTGCTGATCTCCGGCTCGGGCACGCCGCAGCAGCCGATTCCATGCAATGCTGCACTGTTAGCCAGGGAGCTGGGCTGGAACGCGATCGCCTGCTTTGACGTGAACGCCACTTGTCTTGGCTTCGTCGCGGCTCTTCAAGTCGCGTCGGGATTGGTGGCCACGGGAGCCTACGCCCGCATCGCGATCGTCTGTTCGGAGATCGCATCGACGGGGCTAAATTGGAAGGAACCGGAGTCAGCAGGGTTGATGGGGGACGGCGCTGCAGCTGTACTGTTGGAGCGTTGCGGTGAAGGTTCCGCGAAGTTTCTCGGAGCGATTTTCGCGACTTGGCCGGACGGGGCGAACTTTACGGAAATTCGCGGCGGTGGAACCGCATTGCACGCCACCGGGCATCGTCCGGGGGAAAACACCGAAGACTATTTGTTTCACATGGACGGTCCCGCTGTGTTTCGTTTGGCATCGGCAAACATTGAATCGTTCATATCCCAATTGATTGGTTCGGAGTCGGACCGTTGGGATGCGATCGACTGGGTGGTGCCACATCAGGCCAGTTTGCCGGCTTTGGTTCACATCCGGCGCCGGTTGCGTGTGCCAGCTGGGAAGTTCGTGGAGAATATCGCGCGGCAGGGAAACGTGATTGCGGCGTCGATTCCGCTGACTCTGCACGAGCTAATCGTGTCCGGACGGTTGCAACGTGGACAAACGGTGCTTCTTCTGGGAAGCTCGGCTGGATTTTCTTTGGGGGCGGCGTTGCTGCGCTATTGATGGAAGAGAGAAGCGTGCGCATGGGGCCTATTCTTGTCACCGGTGCCACGGGGTTTTTGGGCGGGGCCGTTGTCCGCGAGTTGGTTGTCCGGGGACGTCTGGTCCGGGCCACTGGCCGCAATCTCCAGGCGGGATCTATTTTGCAAGCGGCAGGGATTCCTTTCACTCCTTGTGATCTATCCACGGATCCGTTGACGCTGGATGGATTGACGGATGGGTGCGAGGCGGTGATCCACGCCGCCGCTCTGTCGGCTCCTTGGGGACGCCGCCGCGATTTTGTCGCAGCCAATGTCACGGCCACGGAAAACGTGATCTCCTCCTGCGCGAAAGCGGGAGTGCGGAGAATGGTCTACATATCATCTCCCTCTGTGAACTTTGCGTTTCAGAATCAGGCCGGCCTGAAGGAGGAGAGTCCTTGGAAGGCTCCGGCGGCGAATCATTATATTGCGACCAAACGCCAAGCAGAGTACCTGGCAAGGAAAGCGGGGGCAGTGACGTTGCGGCCGCGAGCACTCTTTGGGGCAGGGGACACGGCCTTGTTGCCTAGGCTGGTTCGGGTGGCGCGGCGCGGGGTGTTTCCCCTTTTTGGGAGTGGAGATCCGCTTCTTGAGTTGACGTGGATCGGGGACGCGGTCACCGCGATCTTGCTGGCCATGGATGCGCCGGACGAGTGCCGAGGGAGAATATATCACATCACTAGCGGTGATCCGTTGCCCAGAAGTGTCGTGCTCGCTACCCTGCTGCAAGCGTGTGGATTGGCGGTCCGCTTTCGGCGCGTGCCGATCGGGCTCGGGTTGCGGATTGCGGGGGTGATGGAGGCGGTTTCGCGGGGGTTTACTGGTGGCGCTTGGGAACCTCCGTTAACTCGATATACCGTAGGCGCGCTGGGCTTCGAACAGACCTATGACATTACGGCCGCCCGGCGCGATTTGGGCTTTGCTCCGAAAACCAACGTGCGCCGCGCACTGTCGATTTGTGGAGAAGCGTGGAGGCAAAAGGAGGCGGCTACATGACCGGCTGGCGGTGGACTGTTTTGTCGGATGGCTGGACGCAAGCGCGGGAAGCCTTGCTGATTCAGGGGGGGGCGTGGCGCAAGGTGGTGCGTTGCGCGGCCACAGCGGTGTTGTTGGAGCGTGAGGCGGATGACCCGGTTTTGTTTGATTGTGGCTATTCCTCCCGGTTCCTCTCGGAGACGCGAGGCTGGCCAGGGAGATTGTACCGCTGTTTGGCGCCGGCCATGATTTGCGAGCCTGAGGGAATTGCCGGAATCTTGCGCCGTCGCGGGGTGGAGATCAGGCATGTGATTGTCTCTCACTGGCATGCGGATCATGTGGGTGGGCTTCGTGATTTTCCAAATGCCAACGTCTATGCGAGCCGGGAGGGATGGGATGCCGTGTCTGGCCTGCGAGGGATGGCGGCGGTGCGCCAGGGGATTTTGCCGGGTTTGTTGCCAGAGGATTTGCTGGAGCGAATTCGCTGGATGGAGGAAGGAAGCGATCTCTTCGGGGACGGTTCCATGACGGCGATGGCTCTTCCCGGGCATGCGGTGGGGCAGATGGGCGTTCGGTTTGAGGGATCGGATGGCCGGCCGGTTCTGCTGGCGGCGGATGCCTGTTGGGTGAGCGATTGCTATCGGCTCAATCGGTTGCCTCACCGGGTCACCGGCATCTTGCACGATCTGCCGGCATATCAGGCCACGTTGCAGCGATTGCACCGGTTATGGCAAGACGAACCAGAGCTCTTGATTCTGCCGTGTCATTGTCCAGAGACGGCGACGCTGATCGCCAATCGATAAGGATGGAACGGCTTGGCACCCTCTGGCACTATCTAGCAGCGCGTCGACGCTTTGCTGGGGCGCGCGTTTCCCACGATAAAACCGTGCGGCGCCATCTGCGTTGGATTGCGGAACGGTCGCCCTATTTTGCGGAACGAGTCCGTTCCTTCGGACTGGACCATTGGCGCGACTGGCCGGTCACCAATAAAGCCGAGATGATGGTGAACTTCGATGCGTGGAACACGGCCAGGGTTGGGTTGGAGGAAGCTTTGTGCTTTGCGGAACTGGCCGAGCGGACCCGTGATTTTTCGAAGACTCTGCGGGGTTTGACGGTTGGTCTGTCTTCCGGGACCACCGGGAGCCGAGGTATCTTTCTGGCGAGCCCGGCGGAGCGGCAGCTCTGGGCAGGGGTGCTTTTGGCTCGCGTTCTGCGAGGCACTCTCTTGTCCCACTGTCACCGGGCGGCGTTGTTTTTGCGGGCGGACAGCCCGTTGTATCATAGCGTGGGGTCGCGCCGCCTGGAGTTTGCGTTTTTTGATCTGTTCCAACCGCTAGAGGCGCATGGCTCGAGGTTGCGTGAATTTCGCCCGACCGTTCTGGCGGCTCCGCCATCGGTTTTGGTGCAGTTGGCGGCCTCTGGAATCGCTCGAAACCTTCTTGAACCTCCCGCGATCCTACTGAGCGTCGCTGATGTGCTGGATGAGAGTGACCGGGAAGTCATTGAGCAGGCATTTGGGACCAAGTTGGGACAAATCTATCAGGCTACGGAGGGCTTTCTTGCCGCGACTTGCCCATACGGGCGTCTTCACTGGAATGAGGATCTGGTGGTGGTGCAGAAGGAATGGATCGATTCCGGCCGGACGCGCTATGTTCCGATCTTGACGGACTTCCGGAGGGTCACGCAACCTGTGGTTCGCTATCGTTTGGACGACGTTATTGTGCGAGGGGATGCCTCTCCGTGCCCTTGCGGAAGCCAGTTTGAAACGCTGGAGGCGATTGAAGGGCGTTGGGATGATCTGTTGCGGCTTCCCCGGCGCGACGGCGGAGGAGAAGCGCTGATTTATCCTGATTTTGTGCGGAGGACGATCATCCTTTCGGTGCCGACCGGAACGGATTATGCCGTCACTCAAGTCTCCAGCGAGGAATGGTTGATCTCGTGTTCGCCATCCTGTGATCTTGGAGGCGTGCGGAGACAACTCGAGGAGTTCTGCCTCGCCCAAGGGGCGGTGACGCCGAGACTCAAGGAGATGGATTGGTCTCCACCGCCGTTTCACGCCAAGCGGCGCCGGATTCGCCGACAAATTCCGCCATGATCCGCTCGGTGCTGCTCACGGGGACGCGAGCCCCGGTTACGTTGGATCTGGCTAGGCGCCTCGCGTGCGAGGGGATCCGGGTGATCGGCGCGGATTGCTGCCGCTATCCGGTGGGGCGATTTTCCCCTGCGTTTGCGGCGCACTACCGGGTTCCGCCAGTCCGTTGGCAAGGCGATGAGTGGGTCGAGCAACTCGATATAATCGTCTCTCGTGAACAGATTGATGTGGTTTGGCCGACTTGTGAAGAAGTGTTCCACCTTTCAGCGCGCAGAGAGCGTTTGTCGAGTCCGGTCTTGTTGCCATCGGACGACGTGCTGTTGCGGCTGCACCACAAGCTTCGTTTTGCGCAATGGACCCACGAGATGGGGGGAGATGTGACCGCACCTCCGTCGTGGGAAGCGCGGGAGGCTCCGGCCGGAGAACCGTTGATCTGGAAGCCGAAGTATTCGCGCTTTGGCACCCGGGTCCGGACGGGGCCTCCGCCGGGTGATCTCGAGCCGTGGATGGCGCAGCGGCTTTCCGAGGGCCCGGAATTCTGCGGCTGGGCCCTCTGTCGCGATGGGGAGATCTATGCCGCAACCCAATATCGATGCCTGGTCCGGGCCAAGCGGGGGGCGGGTTACTGCTTTGAGCCGGTCTGGTCTGGCGAGGTGGAAACATTCATGCGGAGGATCGTGCGGCTCACCAATTATACAGGGAGCATCTCTTTCGATTTCATGGGTCCAGATCGGGATGGGCGGATTTTTGTGCTGGAATGCAATCCCCGGATGACCAGTGGACTGCACGTCCTGAATCCAGCGATCTCGCTCAAGCGGTTTTTGGATGACGAACGCGAGGGGGCGCCGACAAACCAGCGCAACGCGCAAATCTATCTGCTCACTTTGCTGCGTGCGCCGCGTTTGGCTGATCCGCGGCTTGATGTCATGGCTGGTTGCTCCTTGCTGGGACAAATCGCCGCTTTGACGGAGTTGGGGGCGATTGCCTGCCGACACGGGATATCATTGAATGAGGCGGCTACCTGGGATCTGGAATACAATGGGGAGTAAGCCTCAGATTACCAACGAGCCGAGCGAAGAGTTGCTACGCGCCTGGTTTGCTCCCGTATTGCGCCAGGGAACACGGTGGTGTGCTCGGAATCTGCAAACGGAATGCGCCTTTCTGAAGGTAGAGAACTGGGAGTTTCCACTGACCATCAACGACGCGGAATGGGATAACTCCTGGATATGCTCCCCTTATACCCATTATGTGAGCTACGCGCGCGAGGAGGTTCGGCGGGCGATGCCGACGGCCATTGGGGTGCCGTTTTCGCTGCTGTTGCTCGGACTGGGCACTTGGTTTCGAGCGGCCCAATTGAACCAGGTGATCATGGTGAATAACTGGCTCATGTCGACGAATCCCTGGCCTCCTTGGGAAGGGGCATCCCTGCGCGAAGCGTTGGTGGCGATGCGGCAGCGTTGGCCTGGACATGCGGTGATCTTTCGCTCGCTGAACGAACGTGAGAGTGCGCCGCTTCTCCGGGCACTCAAGGACGCGGGGGCGCGCATCATTCCGAGCCGCCAGATTTGGTATTACGATGGTGATTCCGCCCTTGTCTTGGCTTCTCGTGATTTCCGCAAGGACGTCAATCTTTTGCGTAGGGGCGATCTCCAGAGAGTGGTGCATGAGCAGCTATGCGATGCCGATTTTTCCCGGATTGCGGAGTTGTATGCGCAGCTTTACATCGATAAGTATTCACGCTGCAATCCATGCTATACGGTCGAATGGTTGCGCTACCTATGGAAAGGGCGTCATTTGCAGTTCACCGCGTTGCGGGACAACGCAGGGGTGATTGTAGGCGTAGAAGCTTGCGGACTGATCCACGGCGTGATGGTATCGCCTGTGGTGGGATATGACATCAACCGGCCGCGGTCGATGGCCTTGTATCGTAGGCTTGCCGCCGTACCCGTTTTGTCCGCCCGCGAGCGTGGCGTGCCGCTCAACCTGAGTGCGGGAGTGGGCCGGTTCAAAGCCCTGCGTGGCGGCGAACCTGTGATGGAATTCATCGCGGTGATCGATGCTCATCTGCCGCTGAAACGACGCCTGCCATGGAGCGTCATTGAAGGCTTGAGTCGTGGGGTGCTCGAGCCGGTGGTGCGGAGGATGAAGCTGTGAAGCCATTTCTCAGAGCCACTCGCCCGAAGGCATCCGCTTTGCCGGTGCGCCGCGTATCCTCCTGATGTCTCCGTCTTCAAGCGTTCGCGTTCGAGTCATTCACTGGTTCCGCCGGGATTTCCGGATCTCGGACAACACAGCGCTCAACGCGGCATGTGCCGCCGGTGCGGAGGTCATTCCGGTCTACGTCCAAAGCTCCTGGCATCGGCATCACCGATGGACTGGGTCGGTCCGGCAGGAATTTTTGTGCGGATGTCTGCGGTCGCTCGATGGCAACCTGCGCACCGCGGGAGGCCGATTGATCGTGCGCCGGGGACAGGCGGATGTGGAGTTGGGGCGATTGATCCAGGAAACCGGCGCGACGGCGGTCTACTTCAATCGGGATCCAGATCCGTTCGGTAAGGAGATGGAGGGGCGTGTGGCTCGAGTTTGCGCGGAGCTGGGCGTGGAATCCCTAGGGTTCAAAGATCATTTTCTCCACGAGTTCGGCGAAGTCCGCACGGGGGAGGGCGGACCCTTCCGGGTGTACACTCCCTACGGACGAGTTTGGCGAGCGCTACCCAAAGCACTGCCGGGTTCGGTGGCGGTCAATCTGCGGACTCCGGCCGAGGTGGCGTCGCTGCCGCTCCCAGAACTTTCCAGTTGGGGGTTGGCTCCATCGGGAGCTCAGCCCGTCGAGCCAGGGGAACGTGCCGCCCGGGAGCGGTTGCGCCATGCGCTCGAGGGACCGCTCCGGTCTTACGGCGACGACCGGAACACGCCGGACGGACAATCGACTTCCCGATTGAGCCAAGATTTGCGCTTCGGTCTGCTGTCGATTCGGGAGATTTACAATCGTGCCCTGGCCGCCCGCGAGGGATCGCAGACGAAGACTCAGCGTGACAGCTACGATAAGTTCATCGGAGAACTGGCTTGGCGCGAGTTCTACGGATCGATCTTGGCAGTGTGGCCAGAGGTGCTCGACTTGGAATTCAATCCGCAATGGCGTGGCTTGCCGTGGGGCGAGGCGGATGAACGATTTGCGCGTTGGACACGGGGGGAGACGGGTTTCCCAATTGTGGATGCGGGGATTCGGGAGTTGCTGGCGACCGGTTTTATGCACAACCGGGTGCGGATGATTGTGGCAATGTTCCTGACGAAGGATTTGCAGATCGATTGGCGCCATGGCGAAGCATGGTTCATGCGGCACCTAGTGGATGCGGAGATCGGGAGCAACAATGGCGGCTGGCAGTGGTCGGCGGGAACGGGCGCGGATGCGGCGCCGTATTTTCGGATTCAAAATCCGTGGACGCAGACGAAGCGGTACGATCCGGATGGGGCTTACATCCGGAGGTGGATTCCGGAGCTCAAGAATGTGCCGGGCGCGGTGCTGGCCACGGAGCCGTCACCGGGTTTGCGGATGGCATCGAAGTATCCGTTGCCCATGGTGAAGCATGCGGAAGAGCGGGATCGAGTGTTGGCCATGTTCGCCTCTCATAAGGAGAGGATGGTGTTGGTCTAGCAATGCAGAGGCCAGGGGCGGAAACCAACGCTGGATTTGGATCTACGCGGGACGGCTTCGAAGGGGGGGGGGGGCAGGCGTCACCAAGTCAAATCCTTGAACTTGGTAGGATTTGACACCAGTTCGAAAACCTCTTTGCCTTCGTGGAAGACTTTGATCCAAATCCCTTCCAAGTCCTCGGTGCGCTTCTCTTCAGAACCGTTCGTGTAAACCCAACCGCCCTTCAGGTCGCTCTTATTGACAGAGATATCGGAGGTCGAAAAGGTAATTGATTTCCGGAGCGTCATCAACGGGATGGCGTGCTTGCCCTCAAGAAAGCTATACTTGCCCGCTCTGCCCAACCGCGGGCCCGCATTTACCTGTGAACCGACGACTGGGGCGGTGGTTTTGAAGATCCGGTAGCGGACTTCCACCTTTTCAATTGGGGTGCTGGCCAAGCTTTCGACGGTGACCTGATACGCCCACTTCTCGTAGGTCACCTTGGTGGCACCCTCTTCCGTGCGTTCGATGGAGGAGCGCTTGGGGGCAAAGCCAGCCTTGAACTGATAGACCGGTTTCGGCTTGTTCTTGGCTGCCCATGACTGGAAATACGCTTGATCCTCGGGCGAGAACACGTTGGCGGCGGCCTTAAGTGTTCTCCCGTCATTTGTCTTGATGGTCACTGAAGTTCCTTCAACGGCGAGCAATTCGCCTTGCAACGACTTGCCCTCCGAGTTGCGAAACTCACGCAGCTCTTGAGCGGGGAGCGGCTGGAGCGAGAGGGCGAGGAACAACAACGCGAATGGAACGCACAAATGAACGAGTAGGCGACACCGTTGAGGTCCCAAAACGATAGAATGCGTCATTTCGGTTCGATAGGGTTTTGGTCATGTTCGAGAGCAATCTGCAGTGCGTCAAGTGAGAATATTGTGAAATCGCTGTGGTAGCCTCAACCTCCAAAAAGGGGGCGCCCAAGGCTATGCTCCTGAGCCGCTTGCCGAGTGAGCGGGCCGTTACCCCTGCTTGTCATGCGGCGGAATCACGAGGACTGGCACTTTGCTCTGACGGACGATGGCTTCGGACACGCTTCCCAGGAGGGCGCGCTCGAGGCGGCCGGGCCGGTGGGTGCCCACCACGAGGAGATCCGCCGTCTCACTCGCCACAAAGCCGAGCACGCCAGGGACGGCTCGGTCCGCTTTCATGCAGCCGTTGACTCGAACGCCCTTGGTTTCGCGGAGATGATCGACTTTCTCGCGGAGCTGGCGCTTCTCTTCTTCCAGGTACTTCTCAAACGTCCCGTCTCCCGGATAGAGATACGGCGAGAAGGTGGCCATCACGTCGGTGGCCTCGTAGACATGCACGACCGCGAGATCGGCGTCGAATTTCAAGGCCAAGTCACCGGCCACTTCCAGGACGTTCTCTGAACCGGACATGAGATCGATGGCGGCTACGATTTTCTTAATCATTTGTCTATAGTCTGCCGCAGTCGGCCCGTTTCGTCTCTGATTTCATTGCGGAGAAAGGCGCATGCGTTGGTCCGGGCTTGCCAAGCGGGCCGCTCCGTGGCGATGGTTGGGCTAATGAGCAACCCTTGGCAAGAACTCCGAAACCGCATTCAGAACCATCCGAAACTGGACGATGCCGATCGCGCCGAAATCCTCGAACTGGTGGAAGCGGCCGAGAGTCACCACCATCATGGATTGGGTGAGATCGCCCGGGAGATTGGGGATTCGGTGCGGCGTTTCGAGGCCAGCCATCCGCAATTCACAGAAACGGCCGACAAGATCCTGAATTACCTGAGCCGGATGGGGATTTAGGCGCTTGGGTTGGGTTGTTGGCCTGCCCTAGAAATGCAGCCGGCCGATATCCGTGCGCCGTTGGCAGCCGTCGAAGTGAATTTTGGAGGCTTCTTGGTGGGCTTGGGTCACCGCTTCTTCGCGAGTTGTGCCCTGGGCGACAACGGCGAGGACTCGTCCTCCTTGGGTGAGGTAATTTCCGTCTTCGTCTTTCCGGGTGCCGGCGTGATAAACGCGGACTCCTGAGGTGCGATCCAAGCCGTGAATGATATCGCCGGTTTGCACTTGGTCGGGATAGCCCGCAGCGGCGAGGATGACGCAGACGCTCCACTCTGGTGAGAACTGAATCAGGCTGCGGTCCAATTTGCCGCGAGCTCCGCTTTCGACATAGCGAGCGAAGTCGCCTTTCACCAAAGGAAGCACGGCTTGGGCCTCGGGATCGCCGAAACGGCAGTTGTATTCGAGGACTTTCGGGCCGGCGCTAGTGAGCATCAGTCCAAAATAGAGAAAGCCGCGATAGGGGAGGCCGTCTGCTTGCAAGCCTAGGATGGTTGGGGCGACGACGGTGCGCTCAATCTCTTCGAGGAGCTCTGTGGAAACCATCCCTTGCCGGCAGGATACTGCCCCCATACCCCCGGTGTTCGGTCCTTCGTCGTTGTCGCGAATCCGTTTGTAGTCTCGGGCTGGCGCGAAGATTTGGTAATCGCCGTCGGAAACGGCGGCGAAGATCGAGATTTCGGGGCCGCTGAGGCATTCCTCGACGAGAAGGTCGCCTGGACCGAAGCGGCGTTCGACGAAGACCTCTCGCAAGAAGGCTTCCGCCGTGGAGGCGTCGTGACAAATGGCGACGCCTTTTCCAGCGGCCAATCCATCGAACTTCAGGACCGTGGGATACGCGGTGATAGCGGCGAGCGCTTCTTCGTAATTCGTGACCCGTTCATAAGCCGCGGTGGGAATTCCATGCCGTAGCATGAATCGCTTGGCGAAGTCCTTGCTGGCTTCGAGTTGGGCGGATTCCTTGGGCGGTCCCCAGCACGGGACGCAGATCGCGGCGCAAGCGGCGGCGAGGCCTTCCTCCTTGATGAGATAGCTCTCTTCGCCGGCCACGCAGAGGTCAATCTGCTCGCGTTGCATAAATGAGGCCAAGCTGGCGAGACTGTCGGCTTCAACCGGGCGAGCCAGGGTATGAATGGCGTCGCTTCCGGGGAAGGCAAAGAGTTCGGTCTCGGAAGGAGACTCGTGAAGTGCGGTCACCAGGGCGTGTTCGCGCCCGCCTTTGCCTACCACCAGAATTCGCATGAGGTGATGTAGCGCAAGAAGCGGTTCGCTCAATCCTCAATCAAACTTTCTCAGCGAGGGGGCAGGGCCGATTCCCAGTTGTCAAAGCGTTCGCGGAGCAGCCGGGCCATCCAGCGGTTGATTTCCCAGGCGTCGATTTCGGGGAAGCGGGCATCTGGTTGGAACGCGGGCTGAGCGGTGACGGCTTCCAAGCCGCGTTGCACCTGCATGTTCCAGACCGCTTCCCACCACTTGAGATGGCTGGCAAGGGCCTCCGCGTGTTCGGGGAGCCGCGGGTCGGAAACCTGAGGGCCGTCGTGGTAGCCGATAGAAGCGTGGAGATGCCAGCAGTTTTCCGCGAGTTCCCGGAGCAGGCGCTGGTCGTCGTTCATAACGAGGCGGCCGGCGGTGCAGCACCATTGGGCGAAGTCGCAGGTGAGCTTGAGATCCGGGAGGCGATCTACGATTTCCCGGGTCACCCAAGGGTGGAACAAGGATCGGCCGCGGGTTGTCTCGACGGTGATGTCGACCCCGTAGTCAGACTCCATTTCCAAGACTTTCTCGAAATAGTCGATTTGGAGATCCAGGGACCACGAGTCCGCGCCGGTGCGGAGATTGATGAGAATCGGCGAGAGATCGAGGCAGCGTTCAATCCCGGCGCGCAGTTCCAAGAGGTGTTGATTGGGCGAGATGGCGGGGTCGGGGCCTTCGGTGCCGCCGGTGCAGATTTCTCCGATGAAGGCGAGTTCCGCTTCTTGCAGTTGTTCTTGGAAGAGGAGACGTTGGTCAGGAGCGGACGGGGGAGTGCCCTCGATTCCATCAAAGCCGGCTTGGCGGGCATGGCGGACGGCGTCTTCGAGAGTGCCCCGGTGGCCTCGTAGCGGCTTGAAGAGGAGGAGAAGCATCGCTCGTGGAGGAAGAGAAAGAGAATAATCCGAGGTCCCGTTAGCGCCTCGCCTGGCGTTGGTCCAACAAAAAAGCCGATGAGGAGCTACGAGTTCAATGCGCTGTGTCCAACGGGCCAATCCGGCCGGAAACCCACCATGACAATCTCGAAACTTTCCCGCACTTTCATGACGATCCGATTCTTAGTCGCCGCGCTATTGTTTCCCCTCAGCTTGACCTTGACCGCGGCGGAGAAGCCGGGGGATTGGGTGCGGTGGCGGGGCCCATTGCAGACTGGGGTCAGTTTGGAGCACTATAAAAATCCGGCGTTCGAGCCGAAGGCGGTGTGGGAATTGGAACTGGCGGGCCGCGGTACACCGGTGGTTCATGACGGCCGGGTGTTTGCTTGGGGCTACCGCGGGCAGGGGCCGGATCTTCAGGAAGTGCTCACGGCGCTCGATGCCACTACGGGGAAGGTGCTGTGGGAGCGGACATTCAACGACTTTATTTCCGACACCGTTTATGACCGGTATTCCGTGGGAGCACCGGTGGTTGATCCCGAAACTGGAAACGTCTATTTGCACACCACTTACGGGATCTTCAATTGCCACGACCGGGACGGCAATTTGCTGTGGGAAATTTCGATGATGGAACGCTTCGGGCGCCTCACGTTCCCGAACGGCCGGGCGGGTGCTTGCGTGATCGATGGCGATTTGGTGATCACCCGCGCGGTCACGAGTTACTGGGGAGCTGATGGTCCGGCGCGCGATAGGTTCTTCGGCTTCGACAAGAAAACGGGCGATTTGGTTTGGGCCTCCAGTCCTGGCGTGGGCGATCCCTATTTGAAGGATACGTCCTTCTCGACTCCCTATTTCACGACGCGGAATGGACAGCGGATTATGTATGTTGGGCTGGGATGCGGGAATTTGGCCGCGCTCAACGTTGCTGATGGCAAGCCTCTGTGGCGCTTTCAAGTGACGGTCGGCGGGCTCAATGCTTCGCCAGTCATTCACAATGGGGATAAAGTGATTTGCATCCACGGGACCGAGAACGTCGATTCCACGGAGACCGGCCGGATGGTTGCGCTGAAGTTGCCGGCGGATGACGCCAAGGCCGGTGGGGAAGTCGAAGAGGGGCAAGGCGGGGCGCCCAAGGTTGCCAACGAACTATGGCGCAATAGCCTGGAAATGTTCGGCAGTTCTCCGGTGTTGGTGGGTGATCGCTTATATCAGGTGACGATGAATGGAGAGCTCCACAGCGTCGATGCGGCCAGCGGCAAGTTGCTCTGGACGACCAAGCTCGGCACGGATCAGATACTCGCTTCCCCGCTTTACGCCGACGGTTTGCTCTACATCACGATGAACCAGGGGCTGCTCTATGTGATCAAGCCTTCGGACGCGGGGCCGGAGGTGTTGCATCGCATCGAATTGGAAGGGAACTGTCACGGTTCGCCCTCTCTTTCCAATGGGATGCTCTTTGTGCACACGATGCAGAAGCTCTACGCGTTCCAAATCCGCAACGAGGGCATCAGTTACGACCCGGTTCCAGCCGAGCCAGCGGTGGTGAAGGGGATTCCGGCTTCGATTCGCGTGGTGCCGAGTGACGTGCTTTTGGAGCCGGGGGACAAGTTGGCTCTGCGCCTCTCTCAAGTGGATGCCGTTGGAAATGTGCTGGGCGAATCCGGGGCAGCCGCGTGGGAATCGTTCATTCCGCCAACCGCCAAGGTGAAGGCCTTGCTGGATGCCAAGGTGGAGGGGACGGAGATCGTCGCGGGAGCAGAAGCGAAGCAATCCGCCGGGATCTTCAAGGGGACGGCTGACGGCGTTTCGGGGATGGTTCGGGGCCGGGTCGTGGCGCCACTGCCGTTCACTGAGGATTTCGAGAAATATGAATTGGTCGTAGATCACCCGGTGGATGGAGTAAAGTTCGCCTATCCTCCGTTGCCATGGATCGGGGCCCGGTTGAAGTGGGAGGTGCGTGAAATCGATGGCAATAAGGTATTGGCCAAGACGCTCGACAATATTCTCTTTATGCGATCGCTCTCATTCTTTGGTCACCCGGATTCATCGAACTACACGATGCAGGCGGATGTGATGACGGACGGCAACCGGCGCATCAAGTCTTCGGTCGGATTGATCAATCAGCGCTACAACTTGACGTTGGTGGGGAACTCCAACCTTCTGGAGATCAGTTCCAACCATGAACGCGTGAAACATAGCGTGCCGTTTCCGGTGACCGCGAACAAGTGGTATTCTATGAAGCTGCGCGTCGATGTAAATCCAGACGGGTCCGGCGTAGTGCGTGGAAAGACTTGGGAGCGTGGGACCACCGAACCGGACGCTTGGACCATTGAGTTTACCCACAAGAACGCGCACAAAAAGGGCGCCCCCGGCATCTTTGGATTCTCTCCACAGAGTCAGAAGAGCGTGTATATCGATAACATCCAAGCTACGCCGAACCGCTAAACGTAAACTCTCAGATCCCAATCGCTGCATCATGAAGAAACTCACAATCGCTCTGCTCGCCGCCGCTGGCGTGGCCCTGTCCTCCAGTTGGGCCGCAGATTGGCCGCAATGGGGAGGCACTTCACATAAGAACATGGTCTCCAAGGAGACTGGTCTGCCCACCGAGCTCAAAGCCGGCGAGGGAGACACCGTGGAGGCAATGGCCGCCGCTGGCACGAACTTGAAGTGGGTCGCCAAGCTAGGCTCGCAGACTTACGGAACGCCGACGATCGCTGCCGGCCGAGTCCTCGTGGGCACCAACAACAACGAGCCGCGCAATCCCGCCGTCACGGGCGACCGGGGTGTGGTGATGTCTTTCGATGAACAAACCGGGAAGTTTCAGTGGCAATTGACCACGCCGAAACTCGGAGCAGGCAAGGTGTCCGACTGGGAATTCCTTGGAATCTGCTCTTCGGTGACGATTGATGCCGAAGCGGGCGTGGGCTACGTGGTGACCAACCGTGGAGAGGTGCTCGCCCTGGACCTGGATGGATTGGCGGACGGAAACGACGGTCCTTACCAAGACGAAGCCAAATACCAAGCCGGCGGTCTCGATGGCGTAGGAAACGGCAAAGAAACGCCCACTACGCCACAAGATGCCGACATCATCTGGGGCTTCGATATGCGCGGCGAACTTGGTGTGTTCCCTCACAACGTGACCAGCTCTTCCGTGGTCATGGATGAAAAGAACCTTTATGTCACGACGTCAAATGGCGTGGATTGGTCCCACCTGAATATTCCGGCTCCGCTGGCTCCTTGCATCGTTTCGATCGACAAGTCGACCGGTAAACTCGTGGGAGAGGAAGGCGCCGGAATTGGCGAGCGGATCATGCACTGCAATTGGTCTTCTCCAACCTTTGCGAAGCATAATGGCCAGCCGATGGTGATCTTCGGCGCTGGCGATGGTTTCATCTATGGCTTGAATCCGGAGACGGTAAAGGATCCCGAGGGGTTCGATGTGCTCCAGGAGATTTTCCGTTATGACGGGAACAAGAAGGAGTATCGCTTCAACGAGTCTGGCGAGCCGATCAAGTATGCGACCTATCCTGGACCGAGCGAATATATCGCCTCCGCCGTGTATCACGACGGCAAGATTTACGCGGCGATTGGCCAAGATCCGGAGCATGGCGAGGGCGTGGGCTTGCTGAGTTGTATCTCGGCCGATTCTAAGGGAGAATCTGCTGCTCCGGCTGGAGCCCTCTGGACCTACGATGGCATCAAGCGGACGATTTCCACTCCTTCGGTGACGGATGACGGGTTGGTTTTCGTGGCCGACTATTCCGGCAAGCTGCATTGCGTGGATGCGAAGACCGGCAAGCTGATTTGGGAGCATGACACCTTTAGCCACATCTGGGGATCGACCCTGGTTGCGGATGGTCGCGTCTATCTTGGAACGGAAGATGGCGAGTTGATCATCATCAAAGCTTCCGCCGACGCGGACGCCGATAAGGATGGCAAGATTAAGGGAGGGGAAGTGCTCGACACGGTCGAATTTGCGGACCCGATTTACTCCAGCCCAGTGGCGGCCAACGGAACGCTTTACGTGACGACGCAGACCTATCTCTACGCGTTCGCCGCGAAGAAGTGATCCGGATTGGATCTCGTTCAGAAATCCTGTGAGATAGCGAAACCGCTCTAGGCTCCCCCTTCGTAACGCATTCCGCTCCTTACGGCCATCCGCTGGTCCCAACCTCATCGATTTGCGACAACTATGTTAGGCTTTGGCAAGAAGAAACCAGAAGTGGCGCCTCCAGCTCCCGTGGCAGCTCCTTCTGCTCCCGTTCCCGCGCAACCGCAAACCCCAAAAACGCCCGTGTATTCAGCGACTCCGTCTCTCACCCCCGCCGCCGCCGCCGAGCAACTTGATGCCCATCTCCGGGAAATCATCCAGTGGCACTTCTCGCCAGAAACGGGCTGTCCATTCTGGCTAGATTGGAAGACCAAAGTTGGTTGGGATCCACGTGAAGAAGTCAAAACGCACCATGACTTGGTGAAGTTTGATCACTTCGAAGACGAGTGGCTCCGGGACGAAAAGAACGAGCGATTCGTACCCAAAGGCATGGGAGGACGTCCGTTCAACGTCTTTGAGACCGGCGGCACCACCGGGTTGCCGAAGCAGCGGGTCGGCTGGGATGATTACAAGCACGACTACGAGCAATTCGGCGACAACCTAAGTGATGAATTCTTCCCGCGCGGGAGCAACTGGATCATGGTGGGCCCGACCGGTCCGCGCCGCCTTCGCCTCGCGGTGGAGCATTTGGCCAATTACCGCGGCGGATCTTGTTATCACGTGGATCTCGATCCCCGTTGGGTGAAGCGGCTGATCGGCCGGAAGCAGTATGACGAGGTCGAGCGCTATCAGGCGCATGTGATCTCGCAAGCCGTGGAGATCATAAAACACCGGGACATCGCCTGTATTTTCACCACGCCGAAGCTGCTGGCGTCGCTTGGGGAACGCATTTCGGTGCCGAGCCAGGGGATCAAGGGCTGCTTCTGCGGAGGCACCTCGATGACTCCGGAGTATGTCCGCTTCTTGCAGGTCGAAGTCTTAGAGAACAAGGCGCAATTCGTGCCGACTTATGGCAATACCTTGATGGGCTTGGCCATGAGTGTGCCAGAGGAATTGGCGCAGAACAATTATTCGGTGACCTATTGGGCGCCGCAACCGCGCGCCATCCTGCGGATTGTTGATCCGGAGAACACCGCGAAGACCATGGATTATGGTCAGTATGGCCGGGTGGAGCTGACCACGCTGACCAAGGAATTCTTTATGCCGCGCTTCCTAGAGCGCGATGAAGCAATCCGCCGTCCGCCTCACGCGAAGTTCCCCTGGGATGGCGTGGGCGACGTCCGGCCCTTTGGCTTCCTGGAGAACAAGATTATTGAAGGGGTTTATTGAGATGAGCATCCCGCACATCCCCATTTTACGGCGCGGCCAGGCATACGAGAGCCTCGACGTGCAGACCGTTTCCAATGTGGCGGGAACGGCGCCCGCTTGCGAGGTCAGCTTCGCCTGCGCGGACATGATCAAGCACGATCTCCTGCGCATCCGCGATGCCCGCGAGGCATTGCAGAAGTTCCGGTGTGAGGATTTGGTGCGGATCTGCAAACATGCGGCGGATCTTTTCCTGACGGATACGCTTCCGGTGGGAAGCCGGGGGGATATGCAGTCTCCGGAAGACTACGTGCGCCAACTGGCGATGACCAGCGGGCTGCCGCACTCCTTGATCCGGATGAACATGAAGCGTTTGCACGGCGTGCTGGTGCAGACGGATATCATTCTCAAGGGATTGACCCGGGGGCTCGATTTGTCGGTGCTGGACAATGGTTACGGTGAGCAAAACGGTGCACCGGTGAGTTTTGCCGCGATGACTGACTGCTTGGGCGTGGTGCTTCCGAGCAATTCACCGGCGGTGAATGCGCTTTGGGTGCCATCGATCGCCCTGAAAATCCCGGTTTTGCTCAAACCGGGGCGTGAGGAGCCCTGGACCCCGATTCGCTTGATTGAGGCGCTCAAGAAGGCGGGCGCCCCGGCGGAGGCGTTCAGCTTCTACCCCACTCAGCACGACGGTTCAGGCGCGATCATTCGCCGGGCGGGCCGGGTGATGCTCTTCGGCGGTGACGATACCGTGAAGGAATACGAGCACGACCCGCGAGTCGAGGTGCACGGCACGGGTTACTCGAAAATCCTCATAGGAGAGGACGAGATTGAGAACTGGCCGAGCTATATCGATACCATCGTGGAATCGGTGAGCGCGAACTCGGGCCGCAGCTGTATCAACGTCTCGGTCATCGTGGTTCCAAAATACGGGGATGAGATCGCTAAGGCCGTTGCTGAAAAGCTGTTGGCGATCGAACCGCTTGCTCAGGACGACCCGAACGCCAAACTCTCCGGTTTTGCCAATCCGAAGTTCGCCAGCATGATCGATGGCGCGATCGAATCGGGGCTCAAAGAGGGTGCCTGGGACGTTTCGGAGTCTTTGCGCGGGGGGCGCAAGCGTTTCCAATCCCGCGATGGAATGAACTACCTGCTGCCGACGATCGTCCGGGTTCCAGCCTGGGGTCACCCGCTCGCGGTTCGGGAATTCCTCTTCCCGTTCGCCAGCGTGATCGAGTCGCCTCAGGCGGAAATGATTCCGCACCTAGGTAAGTCGCTCGTGGTGACGGCGGTTACCAAGGACCTCGCGTGGATCAACCAGCTTTTTGCGTGTCCGACGATTGACCGGCTCAACATCGGCAACGTGCCCACCAATCACCTCAAATGGGACCAACCACACGAGGGGAACCTTTTTGAGTTCCTCTACGCGCGGCGTTCCTTCCAGATCGAACAAATTGCGTGACTTGTGGCGCCGGTGGTTTGGGAGAGATAGACGGCTGCGTGGGCTGACCGTCGAGTCACTCTGTCATGGACTTGGCTTTGAGGTGCCGCAAAGCGTCCTGGAGTTTCAGCATATTCCCGGGGGCAAGGTTCTTTTCTCGCCGGGCGTGCTCGCGCAGACGGGGAGCGAAGCGGCTCGTCTTGGGGGCACTCGCGCCCTTTTGGTGACGGATCCGGGGATTCGCGCCGCCGGGCACGAAGAGCGGACCATCGATTGCTTAAAAGCGGCGGGTTTGGAGGTCGTCGTCTTTGATCAAGTGCGGGAGAATCCGACCACGAAGGACGTCGCTCTCGCCGTGGCCGCCGCGCGCGAGGGAAGGGTCGATCTCATCATTGGCCTTGGTGGAGGTTCGAGCCTGGACACCGCCAAAGGATGCAACTTCATCCTGACCAACGGTGGGGAAATGCGGGATTACTGGGGCGTGAACAAGGCCACTCAGCCGATGCTGCCGTTCATTGCCATTCCGACGACTTCGGGCACGGGATCGGAGTGTCAGTCGTTTGCGTTGATTGCCGACGAAGAAACGCACCAGAAAATGGCGTGCGGCGACAAGAAGGCGGCGGCGGCGGTGGCGATTTTGGATCCCGAGCTCACCTTGACGAAGCCGCGCGGGGTGACGGCTTGCACGGGGATTGACGCTTTGGCTCACGCGGTGGAGACGGCGGTTTGCAAGAAGCGGACGGACATTTCGGCGCACTACTCCCGGGTGGCGTTTCATCTTCTGGATCGCGGGTTTGAGGCGGTGTTGAAGCAACCGGACGATTTGGAGGCACGGGCGCGGATGCAGCTGGGTGCGGCGTTCGCGGGGACCGCGATTGAAAACAGTATGCTCGGAGCGGCGCATTCCACGGCCAATCCATTGACCGCCCATTATGGAACTATCCACGGCGTGGCGGTCGGGCTTATGCTTCCGCATGTGGTGGCAAGGAATCGGCAAGATCCCGCCGCAAATGCGATCTACGACGAGCTCCGGCCGGGGCTTGAGGAGCGTCTCCAGGCGTTGTTGGCGATGGCGGAATTGCCGTGGCGCGCCAGTGAAGCCGGGCTGACGGCGGATGCCATTCCTGTGTTGGCCGGGGAAGCGGCAAAGCAGTGGACCGCACAGTACAACCCTGTTTCGCTGGATGCAGAGGGGATGGCGGCGCTTTATCAGGAGGCGCTTTAGAAAAAAGCACCGCGCGTTGTCTACGTTTCGCGCTGGAGTTTTGAAAGGTTTTCGCTATACCGTGGATGCTGATGTCCGCGATCTGGCTTGTTTTTTGTTACATCATGGTCTCCGTCGGCATGGTTCATGCCCAGGGAGCGGCGTATTCTGAGGCCAAGCGATTGGAGGATGTTGCGCTGGAGCGAGCTCGGCGCATGAAAGCCCTCAAGGAAGAGGCCGCCTATGAACCGGCTCCGCGCGAACTGGCGGTGGGAGGTCCACCCAGTTCGACGGCAGTCAGTTCGAGGTCCGTTGCCCCGTCAGCGGAGCCTTTCTATTTCCAAGTGGTGACGCCGCAAGGGCTAGTCCCGATGGAAGAGTGGAAGGCACAAAAATCGCCTGCCGGCTCGGTCGCCACAAACCGCTCCTCGGCAACTCCTCCGGTGCCAGTATCGCCATCCGCCTCATCGGAGCCGAACAAGAACCGGTCGCTGCGGTTGGCCTTTTTGCCCGTGCTGGGCGATCGGGAGAAGAATCCGGCTGTGGCCGATGAGGGGCGGGCGGTTGCCGTAGGCGGCAGTAAGATTCCTGAGAAGAGTAAGGCTGTTCCGCCATCAGTCGAAGTTACACCGGCGGTGGAAGTGGCCAGAACCACCCCGAAGGTGGCCGCCACTACGACGCCACCGCCTCGGCCTGGTTCGTCTGGCGAGGTTGTCGCGGTTTTCGAAGAGACTCCCCCTTCTGGCCCAGGGGACGAGCCGAAAAGACGAATCCTGGGCTTTTTGTCGGGCAGAGGGGTGGAAGCGGCGGCACAAGCTTCGACACGCGCTGGGGCAGACGAGCCGTCCGCGCGGTTGGAGGAAGCCGCCAATCGGCCTCCGGCCAAGGTCAAGCCGAGTGGCGTAACTCTGGATCAGGTGGCATCGCCAACCCCATCAACGTCTCGCGCAGAGCCAGAGCCGGAATCGAAGGAAGCTGGTGAACAAGAGGTCTTCTTGAAAGGGCTCGGACAATTGGTGGCGTTGAGCCGCCGGGAATCCTTTAAGCCCGCCCGGGTGGCTCCGAAGTATACTGAAGGTGGGGTCTCCAAAAACGAGGAAATCGCCACGGCTGACAAACCGGAGAATGTCGAGTACTTCACCATCAAGGCTGCTCGTGCACCGTTCCATGTGATCGACACGGGAGCTGGGCAGACAGAGCTGGTCGAGCTGGACGCGGGAACCGTGGGCCGCAAACACGGCGAAGGGGATGAATGGACTTGGCTACAGCTCGACTCTGGGTTGATGGGCCTGATGAAGAAACGCTACATCCGTCCTGCGATGAACAGTGAGGTGTCCGCATTCCTCGTGGCGGAAGAAAAGAGTGGCGCGAGTGCCCGCGACGGCGGGAGGGATGTCCGCTATGTCGAAGTTGAGCTGCCGCATGCAGAGTTATCAGCGGAAGAGATGACGTCCGTCGAGACTCCGCGTTCATCGACTGCTTCAGCAAGTGCGCCGGCTCCTGCAGGGGCTCCGACTTTGAGTACGGTCCCATCCTCCGTTTCTTTGGACGGCGCAGGGGGCGTCATCGCCGTGCCTAGCCCAGTGCCCATTTTGCCATGAGGAGGAGGGTTCCGGCTGTTGCCATGCGTAGGGCTGGGATCAACGGTTGGTCGCGCGGTGCGATCATCATGCTGTGCGCGCTTGGTTGCTTTGCGGTCGAGGAACCAGCGGATTTGGCCGGACCGAGTCGTCCTGGGGAATCAGGCATCGCCGAAGACAGAAGCAATCGAGAGCGGCGATCAGAGTTGGGCAAGAACTGCCGGTTGCCTCCCTTGGCCACAACGGCGCTTGTTGCGCCCACTGAGGCGGAGAAGCCTCTCGCAACACCGGGCAAAAAAGCGCTGCCGAAGAAACCATGGTTGCCTAATACCATAGTCGAAGGCCAAATGACTTCGGCTGCGGACCTCGCCTTTGAAATTGAGCGATTACGGGGTTCGGCTCCGGTTGAACCCCCGATCCGGCCCGGGGCCCCCAGTCGGGTGCTCTTATCAGTGCTAGAAGCTAGTCAAAACACCGAAGAGGGGGGGCTGAAGCCGCCGATTCCGCCGACCACGGCAGTCGATCGGCGGACGATGCCGGGACCGTCATTGGCTTCGCCGAGCGAGAAGGGGGAGCAGGAGGAGGTTCGCCCCAATCGGACGGTCGTCCAGGACCAAGGAGGCGACTACGTGGCAGTTGCCCTCCGTGGTTCGCTTTACGTGATCGACGAGACGGCAGAAGAACCTCTCCTACTGGAGCTCGAAGGAGGCGAAGTGGGACGGGTCAAAAACTGGGGCGAAGAGTGGGTCTGGCTCCAGCTTGAGAGTGGTTTGATGGGGCTGATGCGTCACAACAACCTGCGCACCGCCACAACGGAGGAAATCCAAGAATTCTTGGCGATGGAGCGACTTTCTGAGGGAGCGCGGAAGAGCGATGAAGAAACGCTCGGCACGATCGACATCAGCACTGCGGAATTGCTAACCCTAAGCAAGGTCGGGAAGAGGGGAGCAACGACGGAACACCGGGAAAGCGGTTTGTCCTGGCAGAGGGATTCAGGGCAAGTAGACTCGGCGTCGAAAGGGATGAAACCTTTGGAATAAAGGATCTCTAGCAAAAGTTTCATTTTTGGGTTGGTTGAAATCCCGTACCGGTGTATGAGTATCCCACTCTACCATGAAGACATCGTTCCATCCGAGACTCGGCCTTTGCCTGTGCTTGGTGATAGGGAGCCTTACCGGGCACGCCCTCGCTCGCGGCAGCGATGCTGAGGCGGCTATTAAAGCAGAAGAATCACGGTTGCGGTCCACGGAACCGCAAGGGCTCTCGAAGGCGCGCTGTCCCATTTCGGCGGCTCCGGAACAGGAGAATTTCTTCACCAAACTGGCCAATCGCCTGGCGCGACCGGATGGTTCTAACCGGAATGCGCCAAAAGTGGTGGCACAAAAGGAACTGCCTGCCGTGACGGTGCGGGGAACTCAGTCTTCCCAAAAGCAGGTTGGGCGAGGCGAGGGCGGCGATTTGGGGAGATTAGTAGCAGGAATCCTTATGCGGCTTGGGCCGATGCAGATCGAGGAAAGCGATGATGCCGTGATGAATCCTTCGGCTGACTCGTTGTCACTCTTGGCGCATCCGAACATTCAGCCCGTTATCCCTGTTGCGCCGGTGCCCATTCCGGGGAGCGGGCGGACTGGGGAGCCGAAGTTTGCACCCAATCCGTTGACGGAGCATCGTAGCAGCTGGCTGGTGGCCAAAGTGTCGGAGAAGTTGGAGGGGATGGATCCCGTTGGTCCTGGCGCACAGCCCATGGAGCCAGCTCCAAGTGAGTCAGGGGAGCTCCTGGAACAGCAGAAGGTTGAATTAATGGCGTTACTGGCGGTATCCGGGGCAGCCGAAAAGTCATCACCGGCTGCACGTATTGCTGCCCGTTCAAAGCCTGAATCAAGGATTTCTGCGCTCTCGCTTTTGGCGAACGTTGCTGCTGGCGAAGCGGCGGTTGACGAGGCGGTAAAGGCTCGTCCGACGGAGTTAAGGGAGTTGCAGCGCTTTCCTGGACAGAAATTGGAGCCAATCCCAACGATAAAGCCAGCTCGCGAGCTTGAGTCGGCGAACCGAACGAAGGTCCTGATGCTGCTGCAGCCCGAGAAATTGGCCGGCGCGCCGTAAAATGTCAGATCAGCGGCAGTCCATCGTCCAAGGTGTTGCGGAAAGATGGCGTTGCATGGCTCGACTTGGCTTGGTAAAGGTAGTTCTTTGGATTGGGGGCCTGGCAGCAGGGCTCGTCCACGGACAAACCCCCGGACAGTGGTCGCTGTTTCGTGGGGATGCAAACATGACTGGAGTCTCCCAGGATCCTCTTCGGCCGCCATTGGAGTTGGCTTGGGTCTTTGAGGCGGAGTCTCCGGTTCCAGCTACCCCTGTGATCCGTGGGGGAAAGGTCTTCGTGGGGGCGCTTGGCGGAAAATTTTATTGTTTGGATTTGGCGACGGGAAAAGAGGTTTGGTCTTTTCAAACAAAGCTTGGAGTGGAGGGCTCGGCTTGTGTTGGTGGTGATTTGGTTTTCTTTGGGGAAACGGATGGGGTGCTCCGTGCGTTGCGTACGGAGACCGGCCAGGAGGTTTGGCGATACGAAACGGCGGACGCAATCGTCGGAGGAGTAAATCGTTACGTCACGAAGGAGGGGCGAGAGTTGATTTTGGTAGGCAGTGATGATTTTTACTTGCACGCCGTTGATGCCTCGACTGGGGAGAAGGTGTGGACCGTGGAGACCGGAAACTACATCAAGGGGGCTCCGTCCGTGGACGCCGAAAATGGCTTGGTGATCTTTGGTGGCTGTGACGAGGTTTTGCGCTTGATCGACGCGGAGACTGGAGAGTTGGTGAGATCGATCCCGGTGGGGGCTTACATGGCAAATTCGTGCGCGGTGCGGGACGGTGTTGCTTATGTGGCCCACTACGCCGGTGAAATTCTCGCGTTTGACCTCGCAAAAGGAGAACGGGTTTGGACGAATCCGAATGAGGGCGTGGAATTCGTTGCTTCACCGGCCGTCGATGCGCTTGGCGTTGTGGCGGCGGGCCGGGACAAGAAAGTGCGAGCGTTGGAATTGACGACCGGGAACGTGGTTTGGGAATTTCTGGCTCGGAAAGGGATTGATAGCTCTCCGGTGATTGGGCCGGAGGTCGTCTACGTGGGCTCGGACGATGGCCGCGTCTACGCTTTGAACCGGCCGGATGGCAAAGAGCTCTGGTTTTACGATATCGGCGCCCGGATCAATTCTTCGCCGGCCGTAGCGGACGGCCACCTAGTGATTGGCGCTCAGGACGGAAGCGTGTATGCATTCCGTGCGTCGGCGAAACGCCCCTGATGGATCGCCATCGGATGGGACGGTGAATTCTTGTGAATTTGACGTCACGCATTGGCCCGTGGCGACAATTTAGGAAAAGTATCGTTCTCTAGCTGTGGTTTCCGCTTTTGATTCAGAAGGTCTTTTGACAAAGTGGTCTGCATCTGCTGAAAGCAGAACGGCATTTTGAAAAGTTTCGACGTGCGCCCCTCCTTTTAGTTGAATCTTATGAAATTCCTGCATTTCCAAATTATTTATCGGTCACTCGTCTTGGTGGCGCTCGCGTCGCTGCTGGGGGGCTATCCGGTTGCCGTGCAGGCCAATCCGGCTGGTGAAATCGTCATCAACGGATCGTTCAAGATGGAAGATCTCGGGAGCACCCTGAAGATCATCCAGGAATCAAAGAATGGGATTATTCACTGGGATGATTTCTCGATCAAGTCTGGCGAGATCACCCAGTTCATTCAGCCTAGCTCGTCGGCTTCGGTGTTGAACCGGGTAACAGGTTCCGCGCGGTCCGAGATTATGGGGCAGTTGCTCGCTAATGGGAACGTGTGGGTGATCAACCCGAATGGGATTTTGGTTGGAGGAGGGGCGCGGATCGATGTGGGCGGGCTAATCCTCTCCACTTTGGATGTGTCCAACGATGACTTCCTCCGCGGGGGAGACATGCGTTTCGCGGGAGCCAGTCAAGAGCCGATCACAAACTTTGGGACAATCAACGCTGCCAGTGGAGATGTCTACCTCATGGCGCACCGAGTGGAGAACCACGGGTTCATTGGCGCTTTGGATGGCCGAGTGGTTTTGGCGGCGGACAATGAGATTCTCATCAAGCAGGGGACGGAGGGGAACGTGTTTTTATCGGGTCAAGTGGGGCACGGTCACGTTCTCAACAACGGCGAGGTTGTTGCAGCGGATGTGGCCATGATGGCTCGCAACAACAACGCTTTCGCCATGGCGGTGCAGAATAACGGCATCGTTCGGGCCCAGACGGCGGAGAAGTCAGGTGGGCGGGTCCGGCTCGTGGCTCAAGGCGGAGCTGGCGTCGAGCAAGCCGGTTCGGTGAACGTGGATGGCACGCGAGGTGGCCGAGTGGAGATCATGACGGAGGGCTCCGCAAGCTTGACGGGTACCACGACCGCACGGGGAACGGGCGGTGGCGGGGGGGAGATCATTGTCGGATCGTTGCAAACTGGCACCAAGGGGGTCAACGTAGGGCTGGGAGCTGTGGTAGATGCTTCCACCGTTTCCGGCAACGGAGGCTCGGTGGAAATGGCGGCTGCAGGCGACGTGCGCAACGCTGGTTTGATTTCTGCCGCCAGCGCTCAGGGGGCTGGTGGCTCGGTGAAGATCGTCGGAGGGGATGCCGTGGCCGGGGGCTCCGGGGAGATCAATGTTTCGGGCGGCACCGCCGGTGGGTTGGCCAGCATAGACGCAACCGGCAAGCTGCTTATCGAAGGAAAAATCGTGGCCGATGCCAGTGCTGGCTCCGGCGGCACCGTCCGCCTTACGGGATCGGAAGTGGAGCTCGCTTCGACGTCGATGATCGATGCGTCCGGCTCATTGAACGGAGGGACGATTTTCACGGGGGGGGGCTTCGGTGGTCGCGATTCGTCGATGCGGAACGCCCTTACTACAATGGTGGCGTCCGGCGCTACGCTGAACGCCAGAGGTGGCACTGGTGTCGGCGGTGCAGTTTCCTTGTGGTCGGATGGAGACATGTCCTACTTGGGCTCTCTCTCTGTAGCTGGGGGCCAGCGCGGTGGCTTTGTAGAAGTGTCCGGGAAGGAACAATTGGCCTTCGCGGGTGAAGTCGATCTGGCGGGCGGGACGCTCTTGCTGGACCCGGTAAATGTGCGGATCGCTCAAGCGGCGAGCGGGAATGAGATTAGCGCTGCGAGTTTGCAAGCGGCTTGGAACAGCGGGAACGTCGTGATCCACACGGGCGGGGGAGGTTCTGAGGAGGGGAACATCGTGATTGAGTCGGGTGTGACCGTCGAGGCGAACAGTGGCTACTCGCTTTCACTCTTTGCTCACAACAACATCACCATCGCTCCCAACGTGGTGGCCGATCCGGCAGGTGCGACTCGCGTGGTCAACCGCGGCTCCGGAAACATCAACTTGGTGTCTGGCTGGGATGGAACCGGGGAAGTGCTTTTCACAACGGGTGGGTATCCAACCATCGATGTAGGCAACCAGGCGATCGGCGGTGGTGGTTCGCCATCGCTGACAGCAATCTCCGCCGCGGACATTCTTGCGGGCAACTATGGGGCCTTCGGAACGAAAGGTGCCATTGAAATCAACCCGAACGCCGCCCACTCGGTGAACATCGCAAGTGGTCGAGGGCAGACCAACTTGTTTGGGTTGAACATCACGATGGCTCCCGGCGACGTCTCGGGAGAATTCGCACAAATTGGCTGGTTTCACAACGGAACTGACACTGGCGGGACGTTTGCCGCTACAGGTGACATCAATGTTTACGCCAAGGGGAACATGGTGGCCAATAGCGCTGTGATCCCAGGGACGGACTGGCGTTACATCCAAATCGGGCACGGTGGCCGGATGACGACGGCGGCCGCAAACGTTCAAGACCGGGTGCTCGCCGGGGACATTACGGTGAATGTCGCGGGAGGTTTGTTGGCTCAATCTGGCGGAACCAACAATGGCTGGTTCAAGATTGGCCACGGAGGCAAGGCGGATGGAGCCGACGTCCGGGTGAACAACTACGGGAATGTGAATGTGACTTCATCGAGCATGACGTATCAAGTCAACGCCTCTTTGACCGCCGTCAATGCGTTGGTCGACAACTACATCCAGCTCGGCCATGGCGGAGTCAACGTTCGCGGAGAGCACGCTGGGAATATCAATGTGACTACCACACTCGGAGAGTTGACCGTCCTGGGCACTCGTGTCAGTCAAACGGTTCCGGCAGGCACCGCCACGGACACCGTCGCCCGTAACTTTTTCCAGATCGGACACGGTGGGTTCAACTCCGACCACACGTTTGCTTTACCGACGGACTTTAATAGCCGCTCAATCGTTGGTGATGAGGTGACGACCATTGAGGAGATTCGCCAAGCAGTATTGGATGGGGAGGATCGAGGCGGAGCCTACGCAACCGCGTTGGCATTGCTGCAGCGTCGAGAGTCGAGCGGGGCGTATGTGAGCCGAACGTCTGGCAAGTTGGGCCATGCGGGGAATATTTCGGTTCTCGCCAATCGGAACATCACGCTTGAGGCTGGTGGACGTCACCAAGCGTTTGCCCAGATCGGTCACGGCGGTGCCTTCACTGCTGGACAGCACGGTGGCTGGAATTATGATGGGATCGATGGCGCGGATGGGAATGTATCCGTGGTTTCCACGAATGGCGCCATCGCTTTAACCCGCAACATGGTGGAGATCAGCGCTGCTGGATCGCAAATCGCCACCCTGGGCACCCAGGCTTACGTACAGGTCGGGCATGGGGGGCTGTTCAGCACCGGCGGTGCCAACGGCAATATCAATGTGAACGCCGGGGGCGGGAACATCTCCATGTATGGAGGGCAGTCGAACGCGTTTGCGAAGATTGGACACGGTGGCTTCGCAAACTATGATATTGGAGCGGCGTTTCTTCGCGGGGTCCGGGAGTGGAACCGGGACTTTGTGGCGGGTGACATTCTCGGGAATATCACCGTGAACGCCTCGGGGAATCTGATTCAGCGCTCCGGCTTCCGCGGAAGTGAAAACTTCGCGCAGATCGGGCATGGTGGATACAGGATTTACGCAACGGACGATTTCAGGAGTCCAAACGCTCCCGCCGTGATTTCGGGGGTATCGACTACGGTGAACAGCGCGGTGGTGACCGTGGACAGTACAGCTGGCCTGCGGCCAGGGATGGGGATCACGGGTCACTCAAGTATCCCAACAGGCGCTCTCATTTTGAGCATCGACGAAGCAACGAGCCAAGTCACGATCTCAGCCCCGGCCACCGCGAACGCATCTGGTGTTTCCCTGAGCGTGGTTGAAGGAAACGATATGAATGGGGATGGCATCTCGGACACATATGGTGCCTTCGTTGGGGATATCCGGATCAATGTGGGTGGGATGGTGGATTCCTATGCAGGCCAGAAAAATGCGAACCATATTCATGGCGCTGATCCTCTTCTCAGCGGCCAGATTGAGCCCGGGATGGCTGGAAACCGGAACTTCGTGATGATCGGGCACGGCGGCCTGGAGGCTAGGTCCGACACGAGCGGGGCGATTTCGGTGGTTTCGGTTGGAGACGTCCGGATGGAATCGACCGGAGGGTGGGACGCTTTCGATGCGAGTTCCAACTTGAGCACGGATGGCGATACTGGTGCTGACAATTTCGTGCTGATCGGCCACGGTGGGCGGAATTCTGAGCACACGCTCCGCAACGACAACCCATTCGATGGCGATCAGCGCAGCGCCGGAATGACCAGCAATTCCGTGGAGAACCTCGTCATGTTTGAGGTGGGAGGAGTTCGCCGCCAGGTGAAGCTCTCCTCTCTGACTAACACGCAAATCGGCGCAGGACGGCTGGTGCATTTCGATTCGCCGATCGGTTGGCAGGTCGATACAGTGAGTCCGGCAGCCTTCACCAGATCAGGAACCCGGCAGATCACGATCCCGGGGCTCACGGCTGCCAGTGCCCTGAATATTGGTCTCGGCACGATTGTCGGCGGAACAGCAGGAGTGACTGCCAATACCGTGGTGACAAGCATCAGCACTAATGCCACGGACACGATCATCGGCGTTTCTCTGGATCTCGCCGCAACGGTGACCGGTCTGACCTTTCTGAACATTGATGCCGGCGGCAATCGATTGAACTTTGACAACCCGGCTGACCGAACGGTAACGGCGGTTGGCCCGACGGGGGCGACTGGTCAGAACACTCTGACATTGCAAGGCTCGGAGACCTTGCGGAACTTGTTTCTAGAAATCGGAACTGAGGTGGGGGGCACGGGTATTCCCGCAGGGACGATCATCACCGGATTCAGCGGTCCGCAGACGCTCATCTTGTCCAACAACTTAACAGCAACGGCCACTGGGAACTACACGTTTGCGGGCACCAGCGCCGCAACCCGTACCACGCCTCTTGGAGTCGCGAGCGGAACGTCCCTGACGTTGCAAGGCGCAGATACCGCCGCCGACATGTTTCTGAGCGTTGGCAGTCCGGTCCGGGGAACGGGAATTCCCGATGGCACTGTCATTACTGGAATTGCAGGCTCCGTAATCTCGCTTTCGAACCCTCTGACTTCGAATGCGGCCGGTAATTACAGCTTCGGTAGCAGCAAGCTGGCAAACCAGCCGCAGCTCGGCGACTACTTTGGCTTTGAGAACCAAACCGGAATCTACCAGATCACTGGAATCGAACGAGGAACAGGCGCCAACGTCGGGGAAAGGTTTGTTACATTTACTAGAACCAAGGACAACGCGGCAGCCGCTGGGGCTACAGGATCGGCGTTACAAGCGCGTGTTGCCAATGATACCAACGTATTCTTCTTGACCTCAGACGGCGCCGCCAGGGATCCGATCCAGGAACAGGCCGGGGTTGGAAGAAACGAGGTCCAGACATTTGTCCTCCCCAACTCTGGAACGTTCACCTTGCAATACACGATTGGCGGAACCACCGCGCTTCCAACCGATCCAATTGCAGTCACGACTGCGACCTCGCTTGATCTAGCGATTGCCGCGATCGATGCCGCCCTGGAAGCCAGGACAGGCGTGGCTGGGAGCGACTTCTTCCGTGTGACTCCAGGTCCGGTGGGCGGAGGTCAAATTCAGGTTCAGTTTCAGGGAACCGGCACTGGAAACGCATCGAATCAGGACATCTCCACGATGACAGGGGTTGGGGTGACTGTTGGCACACTTTACGATGGAGTGGCTGCCGCAGGAACCAGTTATCTGTTTGCCACCTTGTCGGCGGCTGCTTCAGCCCCGTCGGACACCAGTTCTTACATCACCGGTACGGTATCCAACATTAACGCTCCGGTGTTTTCAGCCTCGGTGAACCCCGAGTTTGCCGAGTTCATTAACACTCTCAACACTCCGGTAAACTTTACCCGTGGTTTGAGAGGCTCCATTCAGGTGGATGCAGGAGGAAGCCTTTTGTTGACCTCCGCGCAGCGGCGCAACCTGGAGACGGATCCATACGCGCAAGCCAACACTCCGCTTCCGACCAGCACCACGGGAACATCGATTAAACAGGTGCCGCAAGCCGCCGTCCGCAGTTTCGTACAGATCGGCCACGGGGGGACTGACAATCAGATGGAAGGCTTCCTGCCGGACTCTGGCCAAGTTGGCGATATCTCCGTCAAAGCCAAGGGCGAGGTAAAGATGGTGGCCAGCGATTTCGCTCGGCAGTTGGAGTCTGGGCAGACCGTCACGATTGAAACGCAGGGAACGATTACCACCACCACCACCGCAGCGAACCCTCCCAGCTTCAATACTGGAGTCAACGTCATCAGCCTCCACTCGAGCGATACGATCAGCGCCAGGAACGTCGGGGTCGGTTCCAGTGTGAGCGGTCCCGGCATTCCGGCGGGGACGTTCGTAACTGAGCTCATTGATGAACGGAGCTTCAGGATTTCTTCGACCACGACGGCGGCTGCCTCTGGTACGTATTCGTTCGGGCGCAACGCATTGACGTTTAACAACAAATCATCGCCGGACAGCCGCGAGAATTACGTAATGATCGGGCATGGCGGTGTGCTGACGGCCACAGGTGCGCTGGTGGAAGGTAATGTGGTGGTTGATGCGGGCCAGGACATTACCTTACAAGCGGGAAGAGGCACTACGGCGTTTGCTATGATCGGTCACGGTGGCCGCGATGGTTCCACCAATGCACTGAACCGCAACACCACTTTCCGTGGCTCCATTGACGTTGCCAGCCAGACGGGCGGAGTGAGTATTGCGGCCGGGGCCCGTGCGGCAGCATTTGCCATGATCGGTCACGGTGGACACGATTTTGATGATCCCGGCACCGGTGTTGCCACTGTCGGCCCGACTCTTCTATTTGACGACGCCGATAATGAAGCGGGGCGTCCAACGATCTACACACTGAGAGATCCGCTTACGGGTAGTTTTTTGAACAATGGTGTATTTAGCCGCAATCCATCTGGCACTGGAGTGACCACAATGCGTTCGGATCTTTCGTTTGAGGTCGCTACGGTCCTTGGGGACATCAACGTGAGATCTGGAGGCGTTCACGCTTCGACGGGGAATGGGCTTACGATCTCAGGCGGGATGAAAACCAGTGCGGTCTGGCTTGTGGATGCGACCGGCGTTCCGATTGGGGAAGGTACGCTGGGCCGCTTTGCGCAGATTGGTCATGGAGGTGCGAATCTTGACGCACGGATTGGAGATCCCGCTCAGGCCGATGGACTCAAGGGCAACATCAATGTGACCGTGAGTTCTGGCAATGCGCTCTTGCAGGGAGGGATCTTCACCAATGACTCGGCGAGGATCGGACACGGTGGCCGCGATTTTTCGGGGCCTACTGCGGTGACGGAGGGATTGGACGCAGGGTCGAGCTTCTATGGAGACGTAACGTTGAACCTTGGCTCCGGTTACGATTTGTTGCTGAAGGGGGGAGATGCTCCGCTATACGATACCGATGATACCGGTGTTGGGGTGAACGCTTTGGTCCGGCACAGCTTGGCGTATTTTTACAACCCGGTCGTTGACGACTTTGTCATCGATCCCGTGGCGGACCTGGCAAGGGTCACTGCGCTGGAGAATGCTTTGCGCGCCGAGGAATTGAGTGTGGGGCTGACGACTCCGGCTGGATCCGTTTTGACTGGATTGACGACAGCGCAGGCTGTGAGCCAGGCGGCCCTCAGAAGGATGGGATTGATTGCGGATCGCCGCGCTGGCCGTGACAGTCAGTTGGACGGGGATGCTGCATTTGCTCAGGCACCATTTCAGGCCTCCTCGCTGACCTTTTATCCGTTGGAGCAGCTGAACGGCAATGGGGCATCCATCGCGCAGATCGGACATGGTGGAAGTCTCATCGGTGGAACCGGTCCGACCGCCGGGATCGAGAGGTGGTCGGGGAATATCATGGTGAACTCCGGTAGAACCATCGGGGGCATCGCCATGACCGGCCGCGACGTCCAGTTGTTGGGCGGCGATGGACGGGATAACTTTGCGATGATCGGACATGGCGGATACGACGTCCGTACCGGAGCCATCACCATCACCGGGGATGTCACGGTGAATGCGGGCAACGACCTGATCCTGAAGGGCGGGGATTACTTTGCAAACGCGGGCATTAACTCCGGAGGGGCGCCGGCGGCCAACCGGGGCAGCTTCGCTCAGGTGGGACACATGGTGTCTTCCCGTACCCCGGGGACAGCGGACAGCTCGAGGTCTGAGAGCACCAACGGAGCCATTCGGGCGACTTCCGTTCGCGACATCATTCTGAGCGGCGGCGGAGGCAACTATTCGCACGCGAGAATTGGGAATGGCGCTGCCTTCTTAGGGCCTACGAACGTCCCTCGCGGGGGACACACTGGGCCAATCACCGTCCACTCGGGACGGGATATCGTCCTGAATCCGGCTGAGATTCGCGAGGATGACAAGATCTCCGATGAGGCCTATGGACCGCTTGGCATAGCCATTGCTCGTCAGCGGAATGATAACCAAGGGACGTATTCGTCAACGCAGATCGGACATGGTGGGGTTACGGTAAGTCCCGTATCCGGTCTCGAAGGAAATATTGAGGTGATGGCCTGGGGCAACTTAGTGGCAGGGGGACTCTCGAAGACGCCGAATCTTCCGAGTCGGAGTTCGTATGAGCCCGGTTCGGTTCGTGTATCGGCAAACTTGCAAGCGGATCCGAGCCGCGGACCTGGTGCCTATGCCAAGATTGGTCATGGAGATTATTATCTGCTTTCAACATTCCAGGCGACTCCCTCTCCGCCAGGGACTCCGATTCCAGCTGCGGGCAGAGGCAATCGCAGCGGAAACATCAGCGTGGCCACAGGTATGGACCTCTGGGCGGCGGGCTTGCAGATTGGACACGTTGATCCAGTTCTCGCTCCCAATGCATCAACGATCAGTTCGAACGTGTATGTCGCCGTGAGCCGCAGGAATCCCACTTCTACGGGCCCGGGCAGGTTGTTCACGAATTGGTCAGTCTCGAACTTTGACCTCACGATTAACGATGGAACGAATGTGCCAGGCGGGCAGCATCAAACCGTGTTGCCGACCACTATCAATTCTGGATCGGACGGCCAAGTTCGTATCTACATGCCGGACCGGGCCTATGGGCGCGCCAATGGTTCCTCTCGAGGCGCGACCCCAGGACTGGTGGACAGTAACTTCATGCAGGGACGGCAGCTTGCATTGGCGGGCGTCGATCCGTCTCGTAACTTTGGAACCCTGATTAATGGGACCGGTTACAATGACCCCGAGAACGATAGCCCGAGTCGTACCGGTGTCGTTTATCCGACGTTGCGGGGCAGCACTCTGGCGAACAGCGGTTCCCGCGGTGATGGCAAGGGGGATGAGGGGATAGCCACCGAGTTCACGATGACAAAAGGCATTGATGGGCTGCCAGACGGTGCCTTCACTCCTGAAGGGGTGTTTCCGTCCGAATCCCATGCTTATGGATCTCGCTATCGAATTTACTACTCGACGGCCGCTGCCCCGGCTCCCATCCCTCCCGGTGGTGGGGGCGGTGGAGGCGGCGGCGGTGGGGTGATTCCTCCCATCATCATCCCTCCAATCGTGCCGTCCTATGTCAGTGACCTGGCGGATCAGGGCGTCGTGAACGACAACCCATTGCAAATTGACCGATTCTCCCGTCAAGATGAGTTGGTGGACCGTACTGTGTTCACGTTCGATTCCTGGCGGCAGGGATATGGATCAGGAAATGGCTATTGGGTGTTCCAGCAGCAAGGGGCCAGTAGCGTGATCCTTCCTGAGGATCGCCCCGTGGCCGGCTCCGATCAGGAGGGTTTGCCCTTCCAAGTTTTCGAGCTCAAGCGGCTGACTGACTGGGAGAGCGGCGTGCTGGTTTACGATCCGGTGACAGGCTTCGTCATGAATCCGAGGCCCAGACGTAGTTCGTCCAGTGGTTCCGCCACGGAGGGAACGTCGGACCCGTTTGGGTTTGGGGCACCGACCAACCCGAATGACGAGGAGGAGGAGCGTCGGCGGTCGCAGCCTGGCAGCCCCTCCGAACCGAGTTCGGCCCCGGCTCCCGGGGCATCGATGGAAGATCCGTTCGGTCCGCCTCCAGGTGGGACCGCTCCAGCGATGGGGGCTCCGTCGGATGATCCGTTTGGTAGTCCCGCCCCCGGTGGTTCCGCTCCGGCAATGAGCGGGGCCGATGATCCCTTCATGACACCAACTCCGGGCAGCCCGGCCACCCCCAGCAACTGACCGAATCAATGTCTTCATTTTCAGGAACACGTGTGATGAAAGCATCCGTTCTCGAATTGCTCCGCCATCAGCTTCCCGCTCCAATCCGCATTGGAGTAGTCATCTGCTGCTTGGGAGCCCTGACCTCACCAGGAGCCTACGCGAACCCGCAGGGAGGCAAGGTGATCTCTGGGAACGCGGAGATCGCGGAGGCTCTCGGTAAACTCACGGTGAGCCAGGGGTCCAGCAAAGCCATCATCGAGTGGGAGAGCTTCTCGATCGATGCCGGTGAGATCACCCAATTCATCCAACCGGGAGCTAGCGCGACAGCGTTGAACCGGGTCATGGGGGCGAGCCCGTCCTTGCTCAACGGCATTCTCCAAGCCAATGGAAATGTTTGGTTGATCAACCAAAACGGCGTCCTGGTGGGACCAAATGGTCTCGTGGACGTTGGTGGGTTCATGGCCTCTACCCTGAACATCGACAATGATGATTTTCTCAGGGGCGGAGATGTCATGCTTCACGGCAAGAGCCAAGCATCCGTGCAGAACTTCGGCACCATCAAGGCCGCCTCTGGCGATATCTTCCTGGTCGGCCGCAACGTGGAAAACCACGGCACGTTGGGGGCTTTTGAGGGCACGGTGGGGTTGGCGGCGGGCGACAGTGTCCTGATCAAGTCCAAGGGAGCTGGCGATGAGCGGGTTTTCGTCAGTGCGGGCGAAGGCCGGATCACCAACACCGGAGAGATCCGCGGCGTGATGGCGGAGCTCAAGGCGCATGGCAATGCTTACGCACTTGCCATCAACAATCCGGGCGTTGTCCGGGCAACGGGCACCAGCCAACAGGGGGGGCGGGTCTTCCTGAAGGCCGCCGATGGGCAAGTCGTCAGCACGGGCGAGATTTCCGCTGTCAACGCCGATGGCTCCGGTGGGACGGTCGAAATCGTCAACGGCGCGGGGGAAATCAACATCGGAGGGATTTTAAGCGCTACGGGACGCAGTGGCCGAGGCGGAGCCGTCAACATTTCTGGGGGGGGCGTCAATATCCTTTCCAATGCGGTCGTGGAAGCCAATGGGACCAGCGGAGGATCCATCGAGATTGGTGGCACGGCAGGGAAGTCCGTTACGGTGGCCGAGGGGGCCATGTTGAGTGCGAGCGGGACGGCGAATTCCGGTGGCCGGATTGAGGTGAACGGTGGTGAGGTGATCGTGTACCGCAATAGCACGCTTTCGGCGAATGGAGAGATCAACGGTGGGAGTGTGGCCATGAGTGGATCGAGCCGCGTGGCGCTCGATGGAGCCATCAGCGTGAAGGGCACAACCGGCGTAGGCGGGAACGTTTCCGTGCTTGGTACGTCGTTATCGCTCGGCAAGGAGGGCTCCGTGATCGCGGATGGGGCCGCCCAAGGCGGTTCCGTGGAGATGAACACGGCCGATGTGAGCCGGATCGACGGGTTGATTTCGGCGAATGGATCGGATGGAGGGCGCATCGCCCTAGACGCTGGCCGTAGCCTTGAAGTTGCGGGTTACATTTTGGCGATTGGGAACGGAGCTATTGGCGGCCGGATCGATGCCGAGGGCAACTACGTGTCCCTAGAGCCCAATGCGCTTCTCGATGTGAGCGGCAAGTTTCGGGGCGGAAACATCAACGTGGGAGGTAGCTTCCAGGGCAAAGCTGATCAAAACGTCCGGAATTCGTTGCGCACTCTGGTGGCGGAGGGCGCCAATCTCCGCTCCGACTCAGCTTTCGGCAATGCGGGCCAAGTCGTGATTTGGTCCGATGGAACGACGGGATTTGCCGGAGGTATTTCCGCTCAGGCTTTCGGCGAAGTGGGGAATGGTGGACGGATTGAGGTGTCCGGCAAGCAAGACTTGATGTTCCGGGGCATCGTAACGGCGGCGGCGGTGGGTGGCCAATCAGGTTCCGTGCTATTTGATCCCGGCGACGTCTACATTGGCGGGAGCTCATCCAATATTCCGATCGCAAGTCTTAACACCATCCTACAAGGAAAGACCGACGTCATCGTGGCCACGGAAAGTGGAAACATCTTTGTTCAGAACCTTGGACTATCTGACTACAGGCACAACGCTGTTCAATGGACATCGGACGCCAGCCTCGGGCTATTCGCAAGCGGCAGCATTTACATTACCAACCACATTCGCACGTCTGGTGCCGGCTCCGTCAACATAATTGCTGGTTGGCAAGGGAGCGAAGCGGATTTGTTGTCGCCCGTTTCTTTGGGAAGTTTTGGGGGATCTGATCTCGGAATTACCGCAGCTCTTTCTTTGGATATTGGGACCTTCCTCGCTGCGGGGACCGTTCTGCCCGCCGGTTCGGTGTTGAACGGCATAACGTTGGCCGCGACCGAGCTCTTGACGGCGGGCACCACCATCACTTCAGCCACCAGAATCGTCAGCCCAAGCAGGATTCCGGTCGCGATCGGAAGCAATTTGACGGAAGGGACGGTCCTGCCTGCCGGGTCCATCCTGAATGGCGTCACATTGACCACGGCTCAAAAATTGGGGGCAGACACCTCGATCACGGCTGAGACGTCAATCGCAGGGAATGGCACGTTCGCCCCGGGCTCAATGCTGACCGGAACCGGGGCGTTTGCCCCCAATCCGGCGACGGCGTCCGATGGGGTCGAAGGGCACTGGAAGAAGTACGTGGAGGCAAAGCAATTCGGCGACCAGGGTTCCGTCTTCATCGGCCGGGGAGATTTGGACCGTCACGTGGAGGTGGGGAGCCGCTATGGAAACACCAACGTGGCCGCAAACGCCCTGATCATGAGTGCTTCGACGGCGAATGGCGAGCAGCGGTGGGCACAGTTGGGCTTTCACGATTCCGGTGTCGTTTTTGTCCCACGGGCAGCCGGGGGCGGCGATCGCGGACTGGATCTGCACGACACGACGAACAACAATATTGTGAGGAGTATTCGTCAAGGAGGACCTCCCACGACTACGCCGCCGATTGATAATCCTCTGCTGATCCTTGATACCCGAGTGGAGATCGCCGTTGAGGCGAATACTACAGGCCGCAATGACCTGCCGCCGACCACCATCACGCTGCGCGATTCAGGATGGGACAATCCGGCCACGAAAGTAATCATGATCGGCGACATGGTGTCGGGAACCGGCATTTTGCCGCATACTTACGTGACAGCGGTTAATGACAAGGTGATCACGCTTTCGAAGCCCACTTCGGGGGCAGCGATTCCGGTCGATACGTTGATGACGTTCTCTCGTCCGGGGGCGACCGCGGTGGCGACGGTGGGGCAATTCGAAGTCGATCGGCTCGCCAACAATGCCGCTGGAGCGTTGGTTCTCAACAACCTCTTCGATCCCACAAACCCCAATGCACCGGCACCAGATGGGATGGCGGATGGTGTGCTCCTGGTGAACGAAACGGGGCCGGTCGCAGGAACTTACATGGCGTATGCGAACCACTTCAATAGCCAGTCTCAAGGGAACTGGTGGTGGCAACGGATTGAGGCCGTGGGGTCTCCCGAGCGCACGGGAGGCGTGGGAGCGAATCGTCCAGAGATGGGTGCTGGCCTCAGTGCGACAAATCGTGCGGACATCAACGTGATTCTGACTGGCAAACTGAGCATGGAAGCCGGCGGAAGGCAGAACAACGCGGTCCAAATTGGGCATGGTGGAATTGGCACCGGGGGCGATTCCTCTCGTTCTGATCAAAACCAGGCCCGGGCGGTGCGGAACGCCACGGGACTGGTGACAGCTGGTGATCAGGCCGGCGTGGATCAGGATTTGATCGTCGATGTGCTGAACAGTTATTCGATCAACGGTGGCCATAATGGCATGGTCAACCAGTCGATTGGGCGATTGGCGCCAATTCATAGCAACATCAACGTAATCGCTGGCGCGGACGTGACGAAGGACATCAGCTTCAATCCGAAATCGGTTGATCCCACGCAGATCCTCAAGGCGGAGGTCGTGGCGGGACGTGGCGACGTATTGTTGCGGGGCTGGCAAGGCTTGACTACCCCGAGTGGAGGAACCACCGATGTCGAGTATGCGTATGCACAAATTGGCCACCTGGGCGCTGGACAGTTTGGTTCAGTGCGCGGTGATATCAAGGTTCTTGCGGGAGGTGATGTCACCTTGCAGGCTGGACGCCAAAGCTACGCCTGGGCCACCATCGGGCATACCTTCGGAGGCCGTCTCAATGACTGGAATAACCCGTCCAACGCCGATTCGCAGATTCGACTTTTTTCCAATCCGCATGACTTCGATAACCCGAACTGGCGGGTGGGTGAGCTGTATGCCCAGGCTGCCACCGACAGTAATGGAAAGTTTCTGGTTGGGACGAGCGCTGCTCGCGGGGCCTATCCGGTAGGGTATGATCCCTTGGCGGCCGCAGTTTCGGGGGGGACTCCCGCCAGCACCGCGGCCCCTCAGATTCAGCGGACGGCTGGGTATTGGGACGTCAACTTCGAGGCCTCGCCGGGCGCCGCGCAGCTGGATCTCTGGTCTACCGCTACAGGGAATTCGGGTAACACTACTCCTGGCGCCACTCCGGCGGATAATCGGGTCCCTCTGGCTGCGTATCAAGGGTTTCGGTCCGGAGTTGGGCGCAGTTCTGCTGGGCCCGTGACGTCAACGTCCGTGGGCATTCCTGCGTTGATGGGACTCACGGACAAAACGATCTTAGGGAATGTCACCGTGACCAGTTCTGGCGGCCAAGGTGTGACGATGACCTCGGGTTTCACCGATGATTTGGGAGGCAGCACTCTGAGCGCAGCATTCACTCCTGACGTGGGGAGCTTGCTGGCAATCGGGACCATTCTCCCCGCCGGTTCGGTTCTCAATGGCGTGACCCAGTCCGCTGCGACGACTTTGCTGGCCAATACGCCGATTTCCGCCATCACCACCATCGCCGCCGGAGGTTTCATCGCCCCTGGGTCCGATGTGCGCACCGTTGGCACAGGCACCCAGCTGACGCTGGACATCAAAACCGCTTACGTGGGACGATCCACCCATATTGGACATGGCGGCATCGCCGTCGGACGCAACGATATCGGTGGTTGGAGTACTGGGTTGGGTATCTTCGGGACCAACCTGACTACCTTTGATAGCGGATCGAGAGACATGGTGAACGCGGCTGGGACCGGAATTGATGGCAACCTCGGTTCGACGACCACGAACGGTGTGGTCACGGCGACTACTGTGGTCACGGTGAACCGTAACGTCACTGGGTTGAACCTGCTCGGTGACGTGACCGTTCGGGCTCTGGCGGGGGCAGTCAGTCAGACGGCGGGCAATCATCTTTACGACTACTCGCAGATTGGTCACGGCGGGGTCGAGCTTGCGGACCTTGAATCCTCTACGATGGCAGTGGGGGATGTGACGGTGATTGCCAAGACCAATGTGTCTATTCGTGGATCCGAGGTGGAATACACCGGAGACTCCGGGAATGCTCCACTCCGTTCCTATGCCAAGGTGGGGCACGGAGGCTACATTGATGGATTCTACTACAAGGCAGGGGACATAACCGTCACCGCAGAGACCGGGGACCTAACCCTGAAGGCTGGTCGTTATCAGGGGCAGTTTGCCCAAATCGGTCATGCAGGGATCAGTTCTTGGGGCCAGATTGGGGGCACCGTGGATCGCAGGGATCCATTCTCCTTCACCAACAACAGCCTTCGCTACGACATCAAGAGGACCTCTACGATTGAGCTCAACCCATCAGGCGTTCCAATCATCACTATTTCCGGCGGGGAGTATGGAATTGGAAGCTCTGGTCTGACCCTCGACACGTTTGGGAATACCGCCAATATCAACCTTTCGGTAGGCGGCAACATTCTCATGGACCATGAGCGGTCAGGATTGCTTGGGTTCTACAACTATACTTACCGGCCGGATCCACTGGCCACCCCTACAACGGTCGCCCGGATCGGCAACAACAACGGCACCGCGGCTTTGGCTGCCTCCAACAACCAGAACGCTTGGGCATTGGTTGGGCACGGCGGTTGGGATGTGGATCAAGTGGGCGGAGATCCGACCCAGGCCGGTGGGGTTCCGGTGGCGCACACTTATTTCAACCCCTATTACCGGACGGCAGACAAGGTGGGGAACGTCGCGGTTGAGGCGGCCGGGGATTTGACCCTGCGCGGGGGCGATACGCTCTATCGTTGGGCCGCCATTGGCCATTTCGCGAACGGGAACTCCCAGGATCGCTCCTTCACCACAGCGGCGGATACCATGAGCGGTCTGCGGCTCGGCGGCCGACTGGACGTCAAGATCGCTGGAAATGTCAGCCTGGATGCCGCCTATGCGGAACCGCGCAACAGAAACCCGCAAGCCGCGAACGGCTTGGGCTTGCCTGCTCAATTTAACCCTGTCCGTATTGGTCACGGTGGTGTGTTTGATCTCCGTAACTACTCCGTGGTCGACGTGGACAATGACTCGACGTTGGACATGAACGGAATCCGCGATGTCCATTCCGACATTGACCTGCGGGTGGGCAAGAACCTCAGCATTCTCGGGGGACGGGCTGCCGCCAACTCTTATGCTCAGGTGGGGCATGGTTTCGTCAGTGATCTTGCGGATCCAGTGCGCTACCGAGGGCAGACACTTGGGCTAAGCGGGGACGTCAAGGTCGTCGTCGGTAGTGATCTGACCATGACGGGGGCTACCAACATGACGGTGACTAACCCGCTGGGGATCCCGGCAGTGGCATCGGTCGGAACAGCCCGCATCGGTCATAGTCTGCTGACCCGTCTGGGGGACATTGAGGTTTCAGTGGGGAACAACGCGACATTGAACCGGAGCGTGATTGGGCATGCTGCCTACCAGAATCTTTCAGGGATCGGCAGCGACACGCTCGTGGGAGTAAGCAGATCTCAGCCCAATTATCGCCAGGGTGGGCGCGGAAAGTTGACGACCACCGCAGGGGATATTTTCACCAGCGGCGGCAGTGGTCAACTGCGCCTCTACATGCCGAATCGTCCCAACAATGTCATCGCCCCCGGAACCGTGCTCAATGGTTTCTTCTACACCGCCCCGAATGTCACGAATCCGCCGGCGGCAGGGCGAGGCGTCTCGTTGCAGGCCGGAGATTTCCGGGGAGACGAGTATCTCAACTATTTGGAACACACCACGACGTACGACGCCGAGGGCATTCCAAATGGCGTTTTCACCTCAGAGGGGCCTTATGCGTCCGTGAACGCGTTGGGTGGTGCGTATGGCGTTTACTACAACAACACGGGGTCAGCGGTGCCGCCACCGGTCGTGCCTCCAGTGAACCCCGTGGATCCTTCTCAGCCGCCGATTATCGACCCTGTCGGTCCCGTAACTCCGGCCCTCAACCCGTCTGCCTCGTTCTACAAGATCGACGTCTTCGAGCGTCAGGACGAGTATGTCGATGGATCCTTCTTTAACTTCTCCCAGTGGCGAGACCCTCAAGGCGAACGCCCGTACACGGTTGATTACATCGGTGGCTTGGGCATCGGGAGCTCTTCCGTTGTCACTTTGAATGGATTTGTTGTCCCAGCTCCGGTGAATCTACAGGAGACCTTGCCGGTTGAACTGCCGATTTCTCCCGCGGGGGCTGTTCTGCCTCAAGAGGCTCCCAGTCAGGGCTCCCCGGCCGGACCTCCCTCGTTCTCGACCGAGACTGAAGGAAGCGGAGTGCAAACGCAAATGCCGTCCTCCGATGATCCGTTCGGCGCCCCCGCACCTGCTCCAGCTCCTGCGATGGATGATCCGTTCGGAACTCCGCCACCGGCGAGCGGCGCGGCGCCCGCCCCGGCACCTACGATGGACGATCCATTCGCCACGCCGCCGCCCGCCATGAATATGAATTGATCGAGGGGCGCGGAAGCTATTTTCCGATGCAAAAACGGCTGAAGACGACATCGAGAATCTCCTCGATGTCGGTCTTTCCGACGATTTCGCCGAGTTGATGCAGCGCGGACCGCAGGTCTGCCGCCGGAAGTTCGGGCGGTGAACCCGCTTCGAGCTGCCCCAGGGCTTCGATGAGATGTTCCCGGGCTGCGTTGAGTGCCTGGAGATGCCGGGCGTTCACGGTTACGCTCCACGCCTCGGCGGAGCCCGCCTGATCCCGGGTCAACGCGGCGGCCATGGCGGCTTTCAGTTCCTCAATCCCTTCCCCCGTGCGGCAGGAAACGGCGAGTTTCTCTCCGGCTTGGTCCCAACCGGGATCGATTCCCAGATCCGCCTTATTCAGGACGCGGAAATGAAGCGCCCCTTCCGGCACGGTGAGCGGGACTGGGGCTGGAGGAAGGCTGCCATCGCAAACTTCTAAGACGAGCTCCGCCGCTTGCACGCTTTTGCTGGTGCGAGCCATGCCTTCCAATTCGATCCGGTCCCCGGTTTCCCGCAAGCCAGCGGTATCGATGAGCCGCAAGGGAATGCCCTGGAGATTGATCACCTCCTCGATGGTGTCTCGAGTGGTCCCGGCCGTTTCGCTGACGATCGCTCGCTCGAAGCCCAAAAGGACGTTGAGCAGGCTGGATTTCCCGGCGTTCGGAGGCCCGCAAATGACGGTGGCCACGCCTTCCCGGAGGATGCGGCCTTGCCGGGCGGTGGACCGGAGTCCGTCCAGGCTCTCGATTACCGAGCGGATGCGCGAGTGGAGGTGTTCTCCGGTTTCGGGATCGATGTCTTCCTCTGGGAAGTCGATGTAGGCCTCGACATGGGCTAGCACGGAGATCAGGGCATGGCGTTGCTCCTCGACCCTTTCCCCAAGTCGTCCTTCGAGCTGGCGTTGCGCACAGCGTAGAGCCAAGTCGGTCTGCGCCGAGATGACGTCCATGATCGCCTCGGCTTGGGTGAGGTCGAGTTTTCCATTGAGGAAGGCGCGTTGGGTGAATTCGCCTCCTTGCGCGGCTCGCGCACCGGCCTGGAGGAGGCGGTCCAAGATGGCTCGGCTTACGAGGCGGCCGCCGTGCCCAGTGATTTCCACGGTGTCCTCTCCGGTGAAGCTCTTCGGCCCGGGGAATCGGGTCAGGAGGACTTCATCGATCACCGACCCATCCGCCGCCACGATCCGGCCAAAGATTTGCAAACGCGGCGGCGCGGCGGGTCCTCGGAAAACTTCATCCGCGATGGCAAAGGCGCGAGGGCCCGATAGACGCAACACGGCCAACGCTCCTTGACCAGGAGGCGTGGCGATCGCGGCGATGGTATCCCGGTCCCGATTCAATGCGGTGCGGCGGCGAGAACTTCTCGCAAAGCAGCGATGCAGCGCTCGTTCTGTTCCGCGGTGCCGACGGAGATCCGCACCCAGTCGGGCAGTTTGTAGCCGCGCATGGCACGCAGGATGATGCCGCGCTTCATCATTTCCGAGAAGACCCGGTCGCCATCGCCGGTGCGGACGAGGATGAAGTTGGCGTAACTGGGGACGAACTCGAGGCCCATCTCGCCGAAGGCTTGTTCATAGTAGCGGAGCCCTTCCCAAGTCAGTTCACGAGTCTGCTGCTGGTGCGCCTCGTCTTCCAAACCGGCGAGGGCGCCCGCTTGGGCGATGGAGTTGACGTTGAACGGCTGGCGGCACTTTTGGAGGATGCCCGCGAGCTCCTTCGGGGCGAGGCCATAGCCAACCCGTGTGCCCGCCAAGCCTTGGATTTTGGAGAAGGTGCGGAGGATCACGATGTTCCGCCCTTCGCGGAGATATTTGAGGGTATCCGGCGGATTTTGGAGGAACTCGTAGTAGGCCTCGTCAAATACCACCACGACGTGCTCCGGGACTTGATCCATGAAGCGGTCGAGCGCCTCCTGATCCACCAGCGTGCCGGTCGGGTTATTGGGATTGGCGATGAAGACTTCCTTGGTCCGCGAGTTGATCGCCGCCGCCATCGCGGGCAGGTCGTGGACGAAAGCGGGGTCCGGAATTTCGATGGTATCCGCGCCGAAAAGCGTGGCCATCAGCTTGTAGACCACGAAGGCGTGTTCGGCCGCGATGACGTTGTCTCCGGGCCGCAGAAAGGCGTGGCCGCAGAGTTCGATGATCTCGTTGGAGCCGTTGCCGAGGATGACGTTCTCGCGTTCCAAACCGAACTTGGCGGCGATGGCGTTGCGCAGCTTCCAGCCGCCTCCATCCGGGTAGAGATGGACGGATTTGGCGGCCTCCTGCATGGCGGCGATCGCTTTGGGGGAGGGGCCGAGCGGGTTCTCGTTGGAAGCGAGCTTAATGATGCTCTCCGGGGACAAGCCGAGTTCCCGGGCCACGTCCTCGATCGGCTTTCCGGGTTCGTAAGAGACGAGGTCGCGGAGTTGCGGATTGGCGAACTCCCAAATGGATGGCGCGGCGGCCAGGGTCATGCGGTGGTCTGGGTCTGGGTTTGATTAAGGTCTTGAACAACGCCGGGGTCGCGGACATCGGCCCACTCTCCCTGCAATTCCACGGCGCGGACGGCAAGCCCATCGTAGGCCATCTCGCGAATGGCGTCGGTCAGCTCGTATTCGCCGCGAGGAGAGAGGCGCAGCCGGCTCACGTAGTCGTGGATCACGGGACTGAAGGTGTAGATCCCCGCGTTGTAATACGGACTGGTGGGCTGCCCGGGACCTCCCTTTTCGATCAGATCCGTCATCAGACCTTCCTCATTGATGAAGACCGCGCCGCCTTTGCTGACGTCCTCGTTCACGCGGACCGCGATCCTCGCGTCGTCCCCATCCAACCGGACCAGCGGAGCATAGCTGGAGGCGGGCACGAGAATGTCGCCATACGCGAGGACAAAGGGCTGTGCTCCCGTGAAGGAACGCCCCAATTCGACCACTTTGCCGGTGCCGTTCTGGACTTCCTGAACCACGTAATCAATCTCCAGGCCGAAGTTCTGGCCATCGCCGAAGTGGTCCATGATCACCTCCTTGCGATACCCGACGACTACGAGGACGCGGCGTACGCCGTTTTCTTGAAGACCGCGGATGATGGTCTCCAAAATCGGACGGCCCCGGACCGGAATCATCGGCTTGGGAAGGTCTTCGGTGAGGTGGAGCATCCGGGTGCCACGGCCCGCGGCCAAAATCATGGCGTGGGTCACTTCCTGAGAGATCGACATAGTGGGGCACCCTAGGTGGGGAACCCGCTCTCGGCAAACGTCAAACTCAGGTTGCGGGGGCCCCCGGCGCGGATGAGTATCCGTCCGGGCCGCCCCAGCCAAGACATTTCCCGCCGATGGATTCTTCCGTGACTCCCCCTGCTTCCGCCGAAGATCACGCCCCGGAGACGCACGAACCGAATCTTCTCTCCGAGCAGATCGCCCAGCTGATCGAAAAGTTTGCGCACGACGACGTGAGCATCGGTGAGGTGGTCCTTTTGCTCAAGGGGCGCGCGTTTCTGGGCTTGCTTTGTCTCTTCAGCATCCCGTTTTGTACGCCAGTGGCGATTCCGGGGATGTCGACGCCATTTGGGGTGGTCATCAGTTTGATTGGATTGCGGCTGGCGCTACGCCGGAAACCTTGGTTGCCCCGCAAGTTGATGGAGATGCGGCTCTCCCAACGGATTTTCCCGAAGCTTTTGGAAGGGGCGAACCGGATCATCCGGAGTTTGGAAAAGGTCTCCAAGCCGAGATGCGAATTCGTCGTGGAAGCTCCGGTGCTCCAGCACTTCACGGGATTCTGCGTGTTCGTGTGCGGCGCGTGCCTCCTGCTTCCGTTGCCGATTCCTATGACCAACTTGCTTCCGGCGGCCACGGTGACCTTGTTGGCGATCGCCGCGATCGGCCGCGACGGGATACTGACTCTGGCCGGGTACGCGCTGTTCCTGCTCACGGCCGCCTTCTTCACCTTTCTGCTCCTCGGCGGAGCGTCAGCGGCGGCCTGGATGTCCGAGACGTTCCGTGGCTGGTTCGAGCCCGGGCCAGAGCATTTGCCCTGAGCTTGCCGCTCGCTGATCCGGGCCCCAGCCCGTTGGGCCGTTCAGCGTGTTGGATGGGGTTCTTAACGTTTCCTCGAGGGCCAGGATCTCTGAGCCTCAGTTCGTCAGCTCCACCTTCTTCCCGCCCGCCTTCTTCTCGCGCTTGGCCTCGCCGGTGTCGCGCAGTTTGGCCAGGGAGGAGAGGGCGACGAGTTCGGCGCGGAGGCCGCGGAAGATTTCGGCGTAACGGCTTTCGCTGCCAAGGCGGTTTGCGGCCCAGGCGAGGTTGTCGAGGATGAGGCGAAGGGTTTCGTTGTAGTCGCGCCGGATGTCCCTGAGGCCGCGAGGTTTGGGGGTGGTGCGCTCGTAATCGTCGAAGGCTTTGTCGGTCGCTTCGAACGCCGTTTCGGCGGCGGCCAGAGCGTGAATCCACTTGGTCAAACCGGCCTGGTCCGCGGCTTGGTGCACGGACGGTTCCGCGAGATCTGAGAGGAGCTGCTTCAGTTGCGTGGTGTTCTCTTCGTAGATGAGATTCTGGAACCCGGCTGGGCGACGGTCGAGCACCTCTTGGACGATGGCGGCCGCCTTGCGCACGGACTCGCTTTCCGGGTCGTCGTGCGCGATTCGAGTGAGCTCATAGAGCCGGACCTTCAGTCCGTCCCGCTTCTTGTCCGCCAGGGACTTCGGCTCGGCCAGCGGGTTGGACGGCAATCGGCCGATGCGTTGTCCCAATTCTTGGTTCAACTCCCCTAAGCGGGTGCCGAGAAGGGCCAACATATCTCCGGAAGCAAATCCGGCGAGAAGGGGAACGGCCTTCTCCCCAAAGGCGAACAGATGATCCTCAGAGAAGTCGCGGATGTCGAAAGTTGGATTCGTGTAGAGCATGGGAGGCGAGATGATTGTGTTTGGTTCTGTCAGGACGATTCTTGAGCTTGGCGGTTATGTCAAAAGATTTTTAGATGGATTGTTAGGATTTGGCTCCCGGATCGTCATGCGCGGCGCCGGACCAGCCGGGCAGAGGCGTCGTATCCATGCGTGCAGCGCCGTTCCTGGCGGAAGCAAGGGTGATTCTTGCCGGACCGGCGTCGTCCCGGTGAAAACCGAGGGGGATTCCCGGTGGGACGGCTTCGTCCCAGTGAAAACCAGGGGTGATTCCGCCCGGGACGGCGCCGTTCCAGTCAAAACCAGGGGTGATTCCGCCTGGGACGGCGTCGTCCCAGCGAAAACCGAGGGTGATTCTCGCCGGGACAGCGCCGTCCCAGTGACAACCGAGGGTGATTCTCGCCGGGACAGCGCCGTCCCGGCTCAAACCGATAGGCCCAACGGGCCGGGACAAGAAAGCCCAGGGCGAAGGGAGCGGAGGCGACCGCCGCCCTGGGTGGACCGCCAGCCCATCGAAGCACTGAAAGCGCGAGACAACCGTCGGATTTCCCGATTGTCCCGCACCTTTCAGGGCGGGGGCCATGACTCTGGCTTCCCAGGGCTGCGCCCTGGGCTATCCTATCCCGGCCCGTTGGGCCTGCTGCACGAGCACGAGCCACCTCAGAAGCCACTGGCACTTCCGTCGTCCCCCAGTTAGAGAATGGCTGGCCCCGCCCGCCAACCCGTCTCCATGCCGCTTTTTGCCCGATACGACGTCTTCATCACACCAAATGAAACTGCCCGGTTGATCCGGCCATTCGACCGATCAATCCGGGCAGTGCAGGGACAGAACCGGCGGGTTATCCGCCGTGGCGCTGCTCCGTCTGCGTGTAATCTACTTTTTCTCCGCCGGGGCCTCTTTCGCCTCCGGGAAGGGCACAAACTTCAGCACGGTGCCGTTGATGCAATAGCGCTTGTCCGTGGGGGTATCGTAGCCTTCCCCAGTGAAGACGTGGCCCAGGTGGCCATCGCAAACCGCGCAACGGACTTCCGTGCGGGCGTATCCGAGGTGGTAATCCGTGGCGGTCTTGACGTTCTTTGCCTTGGACGGGTCGTAAAACGAGGGCCAACCGCAATGGGAATCGAACTTCTCCTTGGAGCTAAATAGTTCCGTGTTGCAGCCAGCACAACAGTAGGTGCCGCCACCCTGTTCCTTGAACTCTTTGTAGACTTGGCCGTTGGCCCGCTCCGTGCCGGCTTGGCGGAGGATCCGGTATTGCTCGGGCGTCAAAGTCTTCTTCCACTCTTCGTCGGTCTTCTCGACGGTTTGAGCAGGTTGCGCGGGAGTTTCCTTGAGAACTTCGATGATCGGTTTCACGGGATCGGCAGCGATGAGGAGGAATGGCGTGGCGGCGAGGACGGCCACGCCGAGGAGAAGTCGGGGAACTAGCTTCGAGGTCATTCTGGAGATTGGTTGGTTTGGGTGGGGGCGTTTTCGAGATTGAGCTTCTTCAATTTCGGGCTGATCACGACCCGGCAATATCCGGCGAACTTGTTCCGGTTGTAATAGTTCTGATGATACTCCTTGGCGGGATAAAACACCGAGGCGGCGGTGATTTCCGTTACGATTGGATCTTTGAAGTGCGGCAGCGCTTCTTTCTTAGAGGCTTCCGCGATCTGCTTCTGCTCGTCGCTATGATAAAAAATGGCGGAGCGGTATTGCGTGCCCACGTCGGCACCTTGCCGGTTCAGCGTGGTGGGATCGTGGAGCTGCCAGAAGATCTCCACCAGTTCCTTGAAGGAAACCTTGGCGGGATCGAACTCCACTTGGATGACTTCGGCGTGGCCGGTGGTGCCTTCGCAAACGGCTTCGTAGCTCGGGTTCTCCACGGTGCCGCCCATGAAGCCGGAGGTGGATTTTAACACGCCTTCAACCCGTTGCATCACGGCTTCCGTGCACCAGTAGCACCCGGCGCCAAACGTGGCGGTTTCGGTTTTTACGGAGTCGGCGGCGGAGGATTGACCGGATAGAACGGCGGACATGGCGGCGATAAAGGTGGTCAGGGTTCGAGGAAAATGGATTTGGATCATGGGGACTGAGAGTTCGATGCTTGAGACCGCGATTCCTTACTGACGGGCCACACTGACGGTTTCTCTCAAAAAACTGCGGGCTGGCCGGTGGAAGAGAGGACCGCGTGCCAGAGCTCCCCGTCCAGATCAACCCGCTTCACCCCGGCGGTGATGAGGGACATGGGGACATGGACAAACTGACCGTGGAGGAAACCGATCACCAAGCCAGTGCGGCCCGACATGGCGGCGTGGACCGCATGCCGCGCAAAACGGTCGCAGAGCACGGCATCGTCCGTGTTCGCCGGACACCCACGGATTTGATAGCTGGGATCAAAGTAGCGCAGGATCACCGGCATCCTTCTGGTTTTGCCATACTCCGTGATCGCCTCCCGGAGGAAGGGGCCGATGTCTTCAAGCTTGAGGTTTCCCGAGGCATCGCGTTCCCCCGAGGCTCCGAGCAGCTCCTGCCCCGCGCCTTCCGCCGTCACAATGACCGCGTGCCCCTTGTACGCGAGCCGCTTTTCCAACCAGCCCAGCAGCCCTTCCATGGAAAACGGCTGCTCAGGGATGAGGCAGAGGTTGACATCCTGATTGGCCACCGTCGCCGCGGCGGCGATGAACCCGGCGTGGCGGCCCATCACCTTGACCAGGGAAACCCCATTCTCCACGCAGCGCGCTTCCGTGTGGGCGCTGTCGATGACCCGCACCGCTTCCTCCACCGCCGTCCCAAACCCAAAGGTTCGCGATACGTGGAGCACGTCGTTGTCGATCGTTTTGGGGATTCCCACCACGGCCAAGGGATGCCCGCGCTGGGCCGCTTCCTCGAAAATCGCTTGGCCGCCGCGCTGGGTGCCGTCGCCGCCGACGGTGAAGAGGAGATCGATCCCATGATCCAGGAGAAACTGTACCGCCACCGGGATATCCACCGGGCCGCGTGAGGTTCCTAGGAGGGTGCCTCCTTTGTGATGGATGTCGCTGACCAGTTCGTCGCTCAACTCAATCGGTGGCCGGCCGCGATCCGGGTCCAAGCCGCGGTAGCCGCCCCGGATGCCGATTACCGTCTTCACGCCGTAAGCGAAACGCAGTTCCCGGGTGATGGAGCGGATCACGTTGTTCAACCCGGGACACAGTCCGCCGCAGGTTACGATCGCGGCGCGGGTCCGCTCCGGCGCGAAGAAGAGGTCCCGGCGCGGACCCGCTTTTTCAAAGAGGTGCAAAGGCGGTGGTGGCAGGCCATCGCCCGGCCACTGAATTTCTGAGGGCACGAACCGCTCCGGGCCGGCGCTGGCGGTGATCGGGGAGGGGAATCGGGGCTCGCCGAGCGAGGCGATGGGGATCCGCAGGCTGGAAGTATCATTCATCGGAACCTCACTTGTAGACAATTTTGCGGAGAATTGGAAGTTGGCTCCACACTCATCCCTGGGGTATGAAAGACACGATCATCATGCGCGTCTTCGTCTCCCTCCCTGCTTCCGCGGCGGTTCTCGCCCTGCTGGCGGCGTCCCTGGTTTGGTGGACGCGGCAATCGGTTCCCCTCTCCCAAACTCAAAACGTGGGGCCAGCGACCTCCGCGGTGCCAATGCCGCAGCTGCAATCCCGGCTGAGCGCGCTGCCGAAGGCGACCCTGGGCCAAGCCCGTGAGGCGGCCCTGGACGACGAGCTCCTCTCCGCCACGGACGCATCGTCCTCCCGTTTGCCGAAGATCGACCGCTTTGACGTGCCAGGCGCCATTCCGGGTGAGGCGTTGCTCACCTTCCGCTCGGCACAAGCGCTCGACGAGTTCCGTGCCCGGGCGGCCCGCTTGGGGCTCACCGTGATCGGGTTCGACGCCAAACTGCGGACCGCAAGGGTGCGCGTGGGCGATCCCTTGGCTCTGGCGGGAGATTTGGCGGAGCATCGCGACGATTATGAACAAGCCGGGCCGAATTACATCGCGCGGATCCCGGGCTTGCCACTGGCGGACAGCTCTCCTGAAGCCGCGACCGACACCGCGAACGCAGGCGGACGGTCTCCCTTCCAGGGCCAAGGGCTAGAGTTCATTGGCGCCACCGGAGACCGGAGCCGGTGGGGGAAAGGGGTGACCGTCGCGGTGGTCGACTCCGGGATCGGGTCCCATCCCGCGTTGGAACATGTGGACATCAGCCATGTTGATCTGCTCGCTGATGGCAGCGAGATGAACGGGCACGGAACGGCCATGGCGACCCTGATCGCAGGGAACGATTCGCAAGTCGCCGGGGTGGCGCCCGCTGCCCGGATTCTCGACATCCGCGTGGCCGATGCGGAAGGCGTGAGCAACACCGCCATCTTGGCCAGCGGAATTGTCCGAGCCACCGACCTGGGCGCCCGGGTGATCAACATCAGTCTTGGCAGTGCCGGATACTCCTCCGTGCTCGCCGAGGCAGTCCACTATGCGCAAAGCCGCAACGCCGTGGTTGTGGCGGCAGCGGGGAATGAGCAGCAAACCGCCCTGGCCCTGCCGGCCGCCTTGGAGGGGGTGCTCAGCGTCGGCGCCGTGGATGCCAGTGGGAAGCAAGCTTGGTTTTCGAACTCCGGCATCGGACTTACTTTGGTCGCCCCCGGAGTGGGCATCATTTCTGGCTATTCCGGAAGCCGGCTGGTGATCGGCAGCGGCACCTCCCAATCCACCGCGCTCACCAGTGGTGCGGTGGCGTATCTTTTGAGCCGAGGCTACTCCGCGGACAGCATCATTCCGCTCCTCACACGGAGCGCGAAACCGCTGAAGGGGACCCGGACGGCGGTGGGGGCCGGATTGCTCCAGTTGCCGCGCTAACTAGGAGAGTTTTAACACATCTTCCCGTGAGAGGGCGGTGAGTGGCTTGCCCTCAGCTCTCAACGAAGCGAGACGGGTAGCTTGGGCGACCCATTTCTCTTCCGTGACCAGGGCGGCGCCAAGGACGGTGCGGCGGACTGAATCGATGATGAAAGGAGTCCACTGGCTGATCTGATCGAACCGGTAGACGCCGAGATCGCGCAGGCGGACGGCCGTGGCGGTGGTGATCCCCTGGATGAGCGTCAGATCGTCAGCGTGCTGGGGTTTTGCGTGGTAAAGCAAACCGAGATTGCCCACATGGGCTTGGCCGGCTTGGACTTCCGGAGGCCGCGTGGCGGCGAGCACGGCGCTGACCTTACTGGGGGCGGCGAGTGCCGGGGATTCCGCGGGCGGTGAAACCGGCTTGGGCAGCTCCGTATCCTGCCCTCGGTTGGGAGAGGATGGCGCGGCTTTGGGACGGCAGAACAGGCAGGAGAGAAAGATGCCGATGAGACAGCCGAGAAAGCCTGAGACGATCACTGGCGCCAAAAAGTGCCAGAAGGGATCAAGCTCTTCGAGGTAAGCGGAGATCGTTTCGTTCATGGGAATGGTTCAGTGCAGCAGAAGCTCGACTCGCCGGGCAGGCTTGATGGCGCTCTCGCTGCCGTGGTCATTGGCGGTCGGCGCGGAGCCAAATTCTTCGATGACGAACTGGGTGGAACCAGTTCCAAGTTGAGTCAGGCCCTCCACGACGGCTTCGACGCGGGCGCGATTGAGGGCGGTGTTCTGGGCGGGGGCGCCGTGAGCCTCGCCATGAGCACCGGCTACGACTTTGACGGGAACGGTCAGTTCCTGCAAGGCGAAGGCGATGGTGCTGAGCTTGGCCTGTTCCGATTCACTCAGAGTCGCACTGCCAGCGGCGAAGAGGATTTCATTGGCAGCGAGCAGTTCGCTAAGCCGGTCTCTGACCTGCGGAGAGAGTCCAGGGCCCCGGCTATAACTGGGGAAATGGTAAATGGATGGGTAGATCTCCCAGCGGGGACTTTCTCCGAAACCGCCTTGCGCGAGCTTGTCGAACACTGGTTTCCACTCCCGCAGCAGAGACTGAGTCACTTCCCCGGAGACGGTTACGCTGGTTTCCCCGAAGGTGAAACGACGCGTGCCGGGCACGGATGCGAGCCGGATCGCGAGTTCTGCGACGTGAGTTGGCGATGGGAAGCGTGGTCCCTCCCGTAACTCGATCGCGGACGCATCGACGCGGATGCGATGGCCGCTCTCCCGCATCGCCGCCAGGATGAGAGCCTCGGCTTCGGCATTAGGCACGGTCCCGTAGAAGCTTAGCGTGCCCTCGTGCCAAAAGCCGCCGAGCGTGGAGACGTCCCTGGGGACGTCCGCGTCCACCGGCGGAGGGCGCAGCTCAATATGAACCCGGGCGGGGTCCATGCGTCCCGTGCAGATGGTGAGGATCACCTGCTCTTGGGCCGGGGTGGCCAAGCCCCGGATGGTGAGGCCGGTATCAGGATGGTAGATCAGTTCGCCCTCGGGTAAGGAGGCAACCGCGCCGATGAGTTGGCCAAGAATGGTCGGGGCGGGGGCCGAGGCGTCGGAAATGAGGGGGGAGGTTTTTCCGCCGGGACGGAGGCCGCTCAGGTTCGGTTGGCCGCTGGCGGCGGCGGCGGCGGCTAGGGTGGAGGCCCAGGTGAGATCGCTGGGGCCAAACCAAGTGAAGGTGGCCGGCTGATCCTCATTCCCTGCCAGGAAGTGCAAGGAAGGTCCGGTGCGCAGCACGGAGACAATTTTGCGCAGCCAGGGATGACTGACCTCGACGTCTTGAAAGGCAGGGCCAGGCGTGTCCGGGATGACCGGGGCAGTCCAACGCACGACCATCGGATCAATCGTCAGTCCGCCAGCGTCCACGGAGAGATCGGGACGCACAAAGCGGATCCAGGCCACGAGGGCATCGCGGGTCGCTTCATCCGGAGCCGTGCCGCGGATCAGGAGATTCGTCCCATCAAGGATGCCACTGAGTCGACCTGGTTCGGGCATCTTGACTTCGATCTTGGTGAGCTCGGGGAGGAGCGGGTCCAGGTCGATGGCGCGGAGAGCATCGAGTTGTTTGGGATCGCCTTCACCCCGGATGGTGAGGCCGGTGGCGGCGTATTCCATGACGCCTTCGTGGAGGCCGGCCACGACTTTGATGAGGGCCGCCAGCTTCGTCGCGGTGAGGTCTTCATCGGGATTGGGGACCACGACGGGGGAGATCTTGAGGTCTCCCCCAAAGTTCTCCGGGTTGAGCGTTGTGGACCAGTTCTCCGAGGCCGGGATCAAGCCCGAAAGAGACGGCGACGATGTTTCCGTGGGGGCGCGGAATCGCAACGATGGCCGGACGGTCAGCGCGGAGGCCAAGGGCTCCAACCAACTATCTGGATCTGGGGCGGACTTGGCGGCCGGGAGCGTGATGGGGCGAGTCTGCGGATCCAGATCGATGCGGGAGCCATCGACCTTCAGATCCGGCCGGATGGAGGTGACCCACTTGGTGACGGCTTTGCGGTCGTCCTCAGTGGCAACTCGTCCGCGCAGGCGAAGGTTGCGCCCTTCCGGGGTTCCTTCGAGCCGGGGAACTTTGGGGAGGGATTCCCAAAAGCCGCGGAGCCAAGCCATACCACTCACTTCGCGGGCGGTGGCCGGGGTGCTTACGCTGATGGAGCCCGCACCGGTCGGGGTGACGTAGGGATACACCTGGACTTCGCTGACATCGACCTGATCGCGATCAAACCCGCCTTGGCGCAGGGCCAGATCGAGCAAAGCCTCCCGCTCGGTTTCGTCTTTGACCCAGCCGATGGCGCGGAGTCCAGCGGCGGAGACTTCCACCATGGTGAGGGAGGGAGGGACTTTGACCCGGTTGTCGGCGGTCCGCGCCCGCAGTCCCCAGCCGTCAGTCTGGTTGAGGGCCGCTTGGGCCGCTTCTCTGGCGGCGGGAGAGGAGACATTCCCCCGGAGGCTGACGGTGTAGTAATTGATCCGGGCTTCGACGCCCTTGTGTTTGCCATCGCGCAAAATCTTCTTTGCGGTCTTGCTGACGACGGGGTTCACGAAGGCTTCAAAGAACCACCAACCGCCGAAGGTGGCCAGAGCGGTGCCGGCAACCAGAGGGAAGAGGATGCGGCGGACGACGGAGCGTTTCATTCAGGGGACGTCAGGGACTACCCTTGTCTTCGTTGAATCCGACGGGGAGGGCAAGACCTTATTCGAGGTCTGTGAGAGGAGGGCCGCTCCTTACCAGGCTTCCATGAGCCGCTGGGCTTGCTCCAGAGGAAGATCCGGGGGAAGGCTGAGGTAGATCGAGATGAACGACTGACCGCGGGCGACCTGCGACTTCAGACCGTGAATGTTCCCTCGGAGATCCCGGAAAACCCGGCAACAGAGGGCATACACCAAGCCGGCGATGTCTTCCGGGGTATCGTGCCGCAACCGGTATTGGCCGGGACGAACCTCTTCCAAGGCCAGCTCTCCGTGAAGCTTCGCCAAGTGGCGCTCGTCATCTGGACTGATGTGGCGGTGCTCGCGGATCGCGGATTCCACCCGCCGGGCCAAATCTTCCGATGGGGCGGGTCCGGAGGGCGACACGTGGAAAAAGTCGAGAGCCAATCCGTAATTGATGGCGGAAAAGAGATTCGCCTGGGCCAGGGAGTAGCCGCTTTTCCAGATTTCACCGGTGATACAGGCGGCCAAGCCGGGGAAGTCCCGGGCCGCGACTCCGAGCAAGGTGGCGGTGCCGTCGCGAACGATGGCGGCTTTGGGCGAAGGATCGAAATCCCTCCGCGAGACGATCCCGAGAAGATGGGAGCCGAATCGGGCGGCGTGGCGGCGGTACATGCCGCTGAAAAAGTCCCGGCCAAAGTCATCGAGAACGGCGAGTTCACGATCAGTGTAGCCAGCGGCGCGGAGAGCCTTGGTGCTATCGTGGCCGGGGCGGTAGCTTTGCACCGCTTTCAAGTAGAGCTCGCGGATGTTGAACCAGCGTGACGGGACGATGAATTCGCTCTCCCACTCGAACCGGTCCGCGTAGGTGAAGACGAAGAGGGCCCGGAGTCGCTGTTCATCGCCGCAATGACGGGCAAAGTTCGCGACCTTGTAATCGTCATTGAAGCCGTTTTCCGCGAGTTGTTTGAAGGCGCGCCGGTTCGCCACGAGGAATTCGGCGATGCGGATGGTTTCCTCCGGAAAGCCTCCGTGGGAGCGGAAGGGCTTGTAATATTCTTCCAGAGGAATCCGGGAGAACCCGGAACCGTAACGCTCCTCCGGTGGCAAGCTGAGGTCGTGAAGCGCCTCCAAATCTTCCTCGGTTACCGGGAGCCGCTTCGTTTTCAGGGCGAGTTTCACGGCGGCAAGGTGGTCCGCGTCGAGCAACGAGGCTTCGAGCGTCGGGCTGAGTCCTTGGTCGTAGTCGATCAGCCGCTCTGGGGAGACGGCCGCTTCGATCATCGCGTTGCCTTCCTCGATTTGGCGTTGGAGGGCTTCCAGTTTGCGGCGCGCCAAGGTGCCGCGGCACCAGTTCCGCTCAAAGAGGACGCGCGCTTCGATCGAGGAGGCGAACCGGTCGTGCCCGGGAAAGAGGCGCTCTTCGGCCCCTTCGACTTGGGAGAGGAACTCAAAGGTGGACGCCAAGCTGCCGCGCGGTTCGTAAAAGAGGGCTGCGAGCTCGGGAACGGGTTCAAGCCAATCTCCCGCGCCATCGAAGGTTCCTTCCAGCTCGGAGGGATTGATGGCGACGCCATAACGTTGGGAGGCGAGCAGGAGTTGGAGCGCCGCGCTGCTGCGTTCCCGGGCGGTGGCATCGAGGCCAGCGCCGACGTGGCGCAAGCCGCCGGGTTCCACGATCACCGAGTGGGCGCGATTGCGTCCGCGGCCTCGTTGCAACTCACGGCCGATGACGCCTCGGGCAAATGCGATGACCCGGCGGCGGGCGGAGAGGATCCGGGTGCGGACTTCATGGCTGAATTCGCGGCGTTCGGCCTCTGATCCGGGATCCGGCAGCAAGTCGTCGAAGGCGAGGAAATCGTTGAATGTGAGAAGATCTTCGGGGTGCGTGCCATCGGCCTTTTCTGGCAGGTGGGTCCCGCGGCGGAGGTGAATGAAGGCCCGGATGCGGAGGAGGAATTCGTACGCCTCCAGGTCCCGGGGGTCCTCAAGTTCATCATAGACGTCTCTGCTATGGCGGAAGCCCTCGATCGCCAAGGTCCAAATGCCGCCGAGAAATGTCCGCAGACCTTCGATCTTGATATCGAAGTGATCGAGCCGTTCGAAGTCGAGCGGCGCGGAGGGCATCACCTTGTTCCGGCCTGGGCCATAACGGCTGACCTCAAGGAAATGCTCGAACGGATCAAACGTGGCGCGAATCCGTTCGCGAAACCGGTCGGTGAGCCCAGAGGGATCGTAAATCGGCGTGAGATCGATGAAGGCGTTGAGCTGTTTGCCTTCGAGGCGCGCCATGTCCTCCAGTTGGAACGGCTGCAGTCCGGGCGTGAACCCGTAGCGGTGGAAGAACTCGCCGGAATGCAACGTTTGCGCCTGGAGACGCTCGCGGAAGACGTTGCCCTCGATTTCGTCGTCGAAGAGGAGCGCGAGATCGGTGTCCGAGCATGGGGTCATTTCTCCCCGGCCGGTGCCGCCGAGCGCTGCCACCGCGAAGGGGCGATCGTAACCGAAGGCGAGGTGTTCCTGTTCCGCCCAATGAGCCACCATGGCGGTATGGATGGCGGTGCGCTGGGTGACGATGCGGCGTCCGTTCTCGAGGTCCGGGGAGAGGATGAGGGCGTTATTCTCCCGGATCAACGCCTCGTACGTCGAACGCGGATCCGCCTCCCGGTTGGAGGGAAACACGGAGAACTGGAGGGTGTCGTGCATGTCGGGGCGGCTCGCTGGCGCAGCGTATACGCATACTGAGACGATCGCGATGCCGGATCCAATTCGAACGCCCCAGAGCGGCCGGATCAGTGAGGGGCGACTCTGGTTCCTTTCGGTTGGCCGATGGCGGTCAAGAGTTCGTTAAACCAGGGTTCGTCGATATCAAACGGTTTGCCACCGGCGATCCGGGGAAACGCGATGCACGACATGGCGCCGTCTGCGGTTTCGTCTTGTCCGGCGACCCCGCTTTGGCCGTTGAGGGCGTATTCGGCGGCGGCGAAGGCGGACTGCTTGATCAACTCCAAGTCCCTCTGGTTGGGCGCGGCGGATCGGGCGAAGTAGCCGCTTTTCTGGACCAAAACTTTTTCCGCCTGAACGCGTTCCTTGAGCTGGCTGGCGAACCATTGGCCCGGGTTCAACTCGTCGATGCGCGGGTGGTTGAAGGCATCGCGGGGAACTTCTTTGCCGCTGGCCTCGTATTCGCGGACGATGGTCTCGATCCCGGCGCCCTCGCTGAGGAAAACGTGGACTTTATCGGTCGCGTCCATGCGTTGGCGGAGTCGTTCGCACTCCGCGTCGAAGTCCATGTCCATTTCCGGGAGGAAGACGGCGTCGATGTCCCAGCGCTCGCGATTGAGGAGCAACTCGGGGAACCAGGGGAATTCGTCGAGGCCGTTGTGGTAATCGTAAGCCGTGGCGGCGGCGAGCCAGCCGCAGTGCCGACCCATCACTTCGTGGATGATGAGCTGACGGGCGCTGGTGGTGTTTTCGTTGGCGATGTTGCGGAAGAAGAGGGCACCCTGCTCGGCGGCGGTCCAGGCCCCCAAGGTTTGGCGGATGGGCCGGACGTCGTTATCGACCGTCTTCGGGAGGCCGACGACGGTGAGGTCGTAGCCGTTGTGCTCCAAGTATGCGGCCAGGTCCGCGGCGGTGGTGTTGGTATCGTCCCCGCCGATGGTGTGGAGGATATCGATCCGATCTTCGCGAAGGCGGTCGGCGGCGACTTGGAGGGGTGTTTCGCCGGGTTGGATGAGGCCGCGCTTGAGGCAATCCTTGACGTTGGTGAGCTTGACCCGGCTGTTCCCGATGATGCTGCCGCCAGACCGGTATAAAGTGGCATGATTTTTGCGGAGCGAGTCCGAAAACGTGACACTGCGACCCAGCAACAAGCCCTGATAGCCATTCAGATAGCCGATCAGTTGCGCATTGGGCGCCAAATCATTGTAGCGCTCCACCAGCGCACCGATCGAAGACGAAAGGCACGGGGCGATGCCGCCCGCCGTCAGAAAGGCGATCCTCTTAGCCATGCGCGGGCTATACGCTCCAATCCGCCGTCGCGCAAGAGGCGAAACCGGCGGGCCGGAATCGCCGGGGATTCCCTAGCTTGACCCGGGGCCGAACGCCATTATGGTGCGCGCCGTTATGCCTATCGCGACACCAAAGCAATTTGCCGCCATGCTGGATTCCGCCCAGGCAGGGGGCTACGCCTATCCAGCCATCAACTGCGCCAACCTGAGCACGTTGAACGCCGCGCTCAAGGGTTTCGCGGACAAGAAGTCGGATGGGATCATTCAGTTCTCCACGGGCGCGGGTCAGTTCATCTCCGGTTTGAACCACAAAAACGCGGCGCTCGGCGTGATGGTGCTCGCGGAGGCCGCGCACACCTTGGCGGCCCAATACAACGTGATGATCGCCCTCAACACGGACCACTGCCCTCCCGATCAGGCTCCGACGTTCTTGAAGAAGTTGATCGAAGCCACTGCGGAACGCCGCAAGGCCGGCAAGAACAACCTTTTCCAAAATCACATGCTGGACGCCTCCAACTTGCCGTTGGCGGAGAACATGGCGCTTTCTAAAGAATACCTGACCCTCTGCGCCGAAAACGAGATCGTTCTGGAAGTCGAAGCCGGTGTCGTTGGTGGGGAAGAAGATGGAGCCGCCGGTTCCCACGACACCCCGCACGATAAGCTCTACACGACGCCGGAAGATATGCTGGCGGTGTATGAGGCGCTGAATGGCATTGGCCGGTACACCTTCGCCGCCACCTTCGGGAACGTCCATGGCGCCTACAAGCCGGGTGCGGTCAAACTCCGTCCCGACATTCTTCAGCAGGGCCAAGCCGCGGTGATGGCCAAGTATGGCGCGGACGCCGAGTTCGACCTTGTCTTCCACGGCGGTTCCGGAAGCACGCTGGAAGAAATCCGCGAAACGCTCGGCTACGGCGTGATCAAGATGAACGTGGACACGGACACGCAATACGCGTTCACCCGGCCCATCGTGACCCACATCTGCCAGAACATTGAGGGCGTCCTCAAGGTTGACGGCGAGGTTGGCAATAAGAAAGCTTACGATCCCCGTAGCTACTTGAAGAAGGGCGAAGAGTCCATGGCGGCCCGCGTCGGCTTGGCTTGCGACGATCTTCTCTCCACCGGACGCACTATTTACGGACAGGTATGAGCGGAAGCTTCTTCGCTGGCCTCGACATCGGTGGGACCACTATCAAGTCGATGTTGCTCGACGAGTCCGGCCAGCAGGTCGGAAAGTTTGTTGAATTGCGCAGCCACGTTCGCGAGGGCTACCGGAAGACGTTCGAACAGCTCGATGCCTCCTTGGCGCAGCTTTGTTCGGAGAACGGGATCGAGCTCTCGGCGATCGCGGCGATCGGGATGGACGTGCCGGCTCCCTGCTGCCACGGCGTGATTTGGGGGCAGGCCAACTTGTCCAAGGACTGGGTTGGCACGGACATCGGCGGTCAGTTTCAGCAGCGTTGCGGGAAGCCGGTGACGGTGACCAACGACGGCAATGCGGCGGCTTTCGGTGAATGGCTTTTCCGTCCAGGCCGCGAGGCGGGGCTTCTCTTCGTCGCCCCCGGGACGGGTCTAGGCGGCGGGTTGGTTCTGCCCGGCGGCGTGATGTATGAAGGGGCCAACGGATTGGCTCTCGAAGTCAGCGATATCACCGTGCCGTTCGAAGACGAACGGGGCAAACCGAGCGATTCCATTGGCCGCGAGGGCTGTTTGGAAGCTTGGGTGTCTCTGGTGGGCATTCGCCGTCAGTTGGAACTGCGACTCCAGCACGAACGTCACCGCGAGCATCCGCTCAATCAGCTCCAGGCGCCCATTGAGGAGAAGGCGCTCAAGCTGCGCGATTTTGCGGAAAAAGGCGATGGATTGGCTCTGGAGATTTTCCAGGAACAGGCGCGAATCCTCGGTTACGGACTCGCGGACATGGCCAGCCTGTTCGACCCTGGGCTCGTCGTGATCGGCGGGGGACTGGCTGAAACGGGATTCCGCAACTGGTATCTCGATGAAGTCCGCGAGGGCTTCAGCAACCGGGCCGCACCGTTCTACAAGCGCAGTCCGCTGCCGCCTCATGAACCGACGACCACCTTTGAGTGGGCGATCGGTGGCGACGCCAGCGCGGCCTTTGGCTCCGCCCGCCGTGCTCTGGATTTGTTCCGGACGCGAGCGGCTTGAGCTTGTTCACCAACGTAGGGCGGACATTCGTGTCTGCCACGAAAGCTCATCGACGTCCGCTCGGGACAGGCAGGAATGCCCGTCCTACAGGAAGGTGCATGCGGGGCCACCTTAAGGTAGGGCGGACATTTCTGTCTGCCCAAAAGGTCATCGACGCCCGTTCGGGACAGGCAGGAATGCCCGTCCTACAGGAAGGTGCATGCGGGGCCACTTAAGGTAGGGCGGACATTTCTGTTTGCCCAAAAGATCATCGACGCCCGTTCGGGACAGGCAGGAATGCCCGTCCTACAGGAAGATGCATGCGGGGCCACTCAAGGTAGGGCGGACATTTCTGTCTGCCCAAAAGATCATCGAAGCCCGTTCGGGACAGGCAGGAATGCCCGTCCTACAGGAAGGTGCATGCGAGGCCACTCAAGGTAGGGCGGACATTTCTGTCTGCCCGAAAGCTCCTTAACGCCCGCTAGGGAGAGGCAAGAATGCCCGCCTACAGCAAGGATAACCGCTCAGCCCGCCATCCGGTAACTCTGCACTAGACCGGTTGGCGCGAAGCTGTCAAGGAGCGTGGAAAATCGGGTGCAGCGTTCCGTGAGGCGTTGCAAGAGCATGAACGCAGCGTGGCTTTGAGGGAGATCCATCTTCATCAGATCTCCGAAGCCTTTGACCACGGCGAGCTTGTTGCGGAAATCGTGACGGGTTTCGCGTTCACCGAGCTTTGACTCTGGCTCACAGCCGCTGAGGACGTTTTGCAGGGCGCTCATCATCTCGTCAGCGCCTTGAGTAATGTAGCCGATGTTTTCGGCGCCGAAGTAGCATTCGTAATTGGTGAGATCCGCGGCGGTGGTTTGGATTTGAATGGTGAGTTGAGAGAGCAGGGAGAGGGGATTGACTTGGAAGGAGGGCTCGGGTGACGCGTAATTATACATGAGAGGAAGTATGAGAACTTCCATACGATAATTCGCGTATGTTTATAATCAATAAAATTTATGAATATTCAGAAAATCGCCCACATCGTCCTCAGGATCGTCCGTGAAATGGGGATCCGGCGCACGCGCCACGCGGATCAGTTTGCCGGAGTCTGCAAAAGGGCCGCGTAGTCGTCGGCGACTTCGGCGGGATCGGCCGCGAGGGCGAGCCGGGAGACACGGACCAGCAGCTGGTTGGATTCGCTCGAGGGAACTTGCAGCGGCTCCTCCATGACAGTGGGCACGGCGGCGCCTTGGGGCAGAATCGCTTTCCGGGTCGCCTTGAAAATCTGGCCGTTCTGCACGTAAAAGCGCAGCTCGGAACCGGGCTGAGCGGGGGGGTGGTGAGGTTGCCGGCGCAGGACGAAGAACAGTTCGCCGTCATTGAAATAGAACGACTCGGACACCGTCATACCGTTCGTGGCCAGGGCATCGACCGTGAAGTATTGAAGCTCGTTGTTGGTGGGAGCGTGGTGATAAATCGCTTTGCCCGTGAGTTTTCCGCCCGGGGGAAAGTCGAGGGTTTGGATCTGGTGGTCGGCGAGGTGGAGCTGATTGCAGCGGGCTTGAGTCCAGGCCACGCGTTCGGCTTGCTGGGCTTCCGTGAGCCCTTCTGCGGAACCGGATTCCCCCGCAAGCGGTTCCAGGCGGATGGCGGAGAAGCGTTCCCGGACCACGACTCCGGCGGTTTCGGCTCCGGCGGGCAGAAGGGCTCCCTTCTCGTCTATGAACTCGGGCTTGGTCTCGATCACGAGCTCGAGCATGAGATTCGCATTCTGGCGGGACGTAGCGTCGAAGCGATATGGCCCGACGCGGCGGCCTTCGAGAGCCTCGAACTCTTTGCCGAGCCGCATCGCGGAGCCGCCCGGAGAGATGGTGAAGCTGGCCTCTAGGAAGGGGCGTAGGCCGGGTTGGGAGTCGAGAATCGGAGTCACATCGCTCCACGTGCAAGAGCCTTCCGCGTGGATGGGGGCCGACCACGACGCCAAGGAAAGGGCGGAAAAAAGGAAGAAGAGCAAACTGCAATCCCGCATTCTGGAATCTGTGCTAGGACCGGCCGGAGAGCAAGCCGCACGCCGGAGCAAAGTTCTTCGCGGCCACGCACGTGATCTCACGAGTTCGCGCGTCTAATTCAGCAGGACGAATGGCACGCCATGAGCGGACCTTTACACAGAGAGGCGGAAAAAAGGCTCGATGCCCTCTACGAGCGACTCACCGAGCGGAGGGAGACTTTCGTGGGCTATCCCTGCACGGCGGATTTGGATTACCGGGAACTCGATCGATTCCTGGCCTTTCCGCTGAACAATGTGGGGGATCCGTTCAAGGACGGGACCTACGGGTTGCACACGCACGACTTTGAACGCGAGGTGGTGCAATGGTTCGCCGGTTTGCTCCACGCGCCAGCTGATGAAGTGTGGGGGTATGTGACCAACGGCGGCACCGAGGGCAATCTCTACGGGCTCTACCTGGCCCGGGAGCTCTATCCGGACGGGATGGTCTATGCCTCCCAAGACACGCATTACAGCGTGGCCAAGAATCTGAGGCTGCTCAAAATGCCGCACATCATGATCAAGTCCCGCGAAGACGGCTCCATGGACTTGGAGGATCTCCGGGAAACGATTCGCATCCACCGAGATGTTCCGCCGATCATCTTCGCGAACATTGGGACCACCATGAAGGAAGGGATCGACCGCGTCGACGCGATCCGCGCCATCCTAGATGATTTTGCGATCGGGCGCCGCTATATTCATTGCGACGCGGCGCTCTCCGGGATGACCTTGCCCTTTATTGAGGAGGCGCCGCCGTTCGACTTCCGCGAGCGGATTGACAGCATTTCCATCAGCGGGCACAAGTTCATCGGATCGCCGGTGCCGTGCGGGATTGTTCTCGCGGATAAGGGGCATGTGCGGCGCATCGCGCGGTCAATCGAGTATGTCGGCACGCTGGATACGACGATTCCCGGTTCGCGCAACGGGCTGACCCCGCTCATTCTCTGGTATGCGATCCAGCGCTGGGGCCGGGAAGGCTTTGTGAAACGCGTTCGACATTGTCTCGCCAACGCCGATTACGCGATTCAACGATTTCAGGAGGAGGGAATCCCGGCTTGGCGCAATCCGCACGCCATCACCGTCGTGTTTCCGCGGCCGAATGATGCGATTTTGGCTCGTTGGCAAATTGCAGTGCACGGGCGCATTGGGCACTTGCTGGTCATGCCGCACACCGGCCGGCCGTTGATCGATGATCTGGCGACCGCTCTCGCCGCCGAACGGACAGGGAGCGGCCTACCGGCTTTGGCCACGTGATTTCAGTACGCCATGAAACAAATTTCCGTCGTCTCGCACGAGAATCAGGACATCACCGCCAGTCTGGCCGAGGCTCTGGCGGGGGCCGGGATCAATATTGAAACGCTCGATATCGAACACGTCGATGAGACCTTTATCGTGACGTTTACGGTCGATCGCTATGACGAAGCGTTGCAGGTTTTGCAACAAGCCGGTTTTGAAGCGGTGAGCGAGGACGCGTTGTTGGTCCGTTTGCCCGATGAACCGGGCGGATTGGCGAAGATCGCGCGACGTTTCCGGGAGGCCGATGTGCAGGTGCGCAGTCTGCGGCTGGTGCGGCGAGGCAACGGCCACGCGATCGTGGCCATCTCGGTCGACCGGACGCAGAAGGCGTGCGAGTTGGTGCGGGACGTGTTGATCACGGAGGAAGCGATGCCTGGGGAGTGACTCCGCTCCGAGCGGAACGGACGGGTGGAGGCCTAGGGCTTCTCGTCGAGAATCACGGACCCAGAAAGAATTGGGGAGGTGAGCGGGGTTTGGCCGGAATCTGGGATTTGTGGCATCAAGAAATAGCCGTAGCCGCGAAGCTTGTTGTCTTGCGCCCCAGAAAGGTTGGTTGTCGGCATCGCGGTGACGACGCCGGAGCCGTTGTTGCCGCTCGCGAACGAGACCGAGACCAACGCGGCTGCCTCGGTCTTGGCGGCGATGGCAGCCCTGATCTGGGCGGCAGTGGAGGTAATATCCGTGGGAGCAAAGCCGGGGATGGTATCCTCTGACGTGGCAAGCGCTGTGACGCCGAATATGTTGGATCCCCAGGCGATGTTGAGGGTTGGGTCGTTCGAACCGAAGACCCTGCGGGTGAGCGTGATATTCGCTCCTGTTCCACCGACGGTGTAAGCGGCAGTCAAAGCGCTGTTGGTACCCAGGGCCGTGCGGATTGCTGCAGCAACGACATCGGGGCTCGTTTGGCTTGTGCTTAGAACGACAGGAATGGTCAATGGACTCCCGGTTACGGCGGCCGCAGTCACCGAAACATTCAGGACTCCGTTGGATTGGGGAGTGCCGGTCACCGTCGCCGTTTCCACCTGAGCCGTCCCTGGTCCGGTGCCGAGGGCGACCGTGATCGCTTGGCCAGAGACCGAGACAGAGAGGTTCGCGGATCCTGTGGCCGGATCGAGGTAGCGGACACTCACGTTGTTCTTGTCCAAGCCTCCATCGTAGGTGGTAAAGACCAGGTCGTTATGATTGTTCGTCAAGTTGGTCGTGAGGCTTGCGGGCCGGGAGTCCCGGGTGATCAAGCCTTGGAAATTGACGACGCGGAGCGATCCGTCCTGCAAGGTGGTGGTGCCCGAAAAGGCTCCTATGGATGGATCCACCCGCAATGTAGCCTTGGCGGGGTTGTCTTGTCCCAGCGGAGGCATGATGATCGCCGCCTGCGGGCGAATCTCAATCGACGGGACATCCAAAACCGATGCCGGGTTGGTAACACCACCGTCGGCAAAGCGAAGGTTGATGAACTCCGCCGCAGGCGCCACTACGTCGGGCAGCTCAAGGATCAGTTTGCCTCGCGCCGGGGGCGTGTAGCGGCCTCCGATCGCCGTAAGCACGAGTGGACTTGACGGCGTCAGGCCGAGTCCTCCAGGGTAGAGCCGGTCCGTGGCAATGGCGGGCTTGCGCCAAGAGGCTGAGCCCGACACCGGATGATTGAGAAGTTCCACGCCATTGGCCCCTTGTCTCACTTGCAGAGTGCCGAGGAGGGAACCTTCGTTTGCATACAGCAGGCGGAAAAGGAGCACCTCGCCGTTGGGACCAAGTGCGGCGGACGAGGAAAAAGGCGTGCCATCGGCGAGATTGCCGGTGACGGAAGCGACTCCGGTGCTGGATACATCTAAGTAACCCGTTCCAAAGCCTTTGGGGATCGAGCTGAGACCTTCGGGACCAGAGAGCCGGAAGGTGTGGCGGCCGAGCCTGGTGGTGGGTTTGACGGATTTTGACCAGACGTTGCGCCAGCCGATGACGATGGCGGGTTCGGGAGAGGTGGAGGGAGCAGGAACGATGATTTCCTGGAGGGTCCCGAAGGCGAAGTTTGACGCGGCGTCGAGGGTGACATTGAGCAGGAGGGAGGTTTGTCCGGCGCGTTGGATTACGGTCTCGAAGGATGCATTGCCTCCTTGAGTCGCACCCTGAGCCAGATTGATCACGGAGTCCAACGACCCGGAAATGCGGTGGGTGACCGTGCCGAGGGTAAGCCGACCTGAGTAACTTCCCTTGGAGGAGGTGGTGATGTCAATCCGGCCGCCAAGGTTGTTGTTCAAGCTGTGACGGGATACAGTGCCAGCGAAAGATCCGAGCGTCTGGCTATTGATGGATTGGACATACAGATTGAACGGGAACGCGTAGCTGCCGTTGAGATTGCGAACTGTGACCCACAAGCGGAAAAGTCCGGCTTTTTTTGGCTGGCCCGTAATCAGGCCCGTAGCCCGATCATAGGTAAGACCAGAGGGCAGCCCGGAGATGGAAACCGTGCCTGGCCCTCGGAGCGGATGTGAGTCCACGATTCCCAGACGATAAGCTGCGTTGATTACCGTGGCCGGTCCGTCATATACTAGGAGCGGGGGCGATTGCACGGTCAACTTGAAGGGGATGGTGACAAACTCAGCTCCTTCGAAGGTTATCCGGCAGGTGTATGTCCCCGCGCTGTCCAACGCAGGGGAGAGGACTGTCAGCGACGTGGTGCCGGGGGTAGTGGCTGGGGTGACGAGATCATAAGTGTCTCCATCACTGACCGCGACGCTATCCTTCTGCCATAGAAATGTCAGCCCAGGGCCGGAGTATGGGATTCGCATGGTGACTGGAGATCCCACTGCGCTGGTGATTGATTGCTGGGTCAGTGGCGCATCCACGATCGCCACGCGGACCAGAGGACTGCTCCAGGCATTCTGGGGTTGAGCCGGTAGGTTGGCGATGACGAACTTGTAGCTCCCTGCATCTGAGGTTCTGGGTGCCGGGAAGGTGAGAATGGGAGCGGTGCGGCCGGGTAGGGCCACGTCGTCTTTGTACCACTGCCCCGCAATGCTGGGAGCGCCCAGGGTGGTAGCGTCGATCGTGAGGGGGCGATCGGTGGTCACGATTCGGCGGATATTGGAACCTCCGGTGGCCGGATCATGTTTGAGTGCCATGCGGATTCCGGTGGTGGCCGGAGCCGAAGTCTTCGCTTGAGTGGAGCGAGCGTCATTGGAGAGCGCGGCAAGGAGATCGCTCCAGCTGCCCCCGCGGGTATAGGCGCTGGAGGAAGGAGAGGCGGAATCGAATACCCACTCTGCAACGTTTCCGGCGAGATTGAAAAGGCCGAAGGCGTTGGGGCCGAAAGAAACCACTGGCCTTGGCCTGCCGTTGGCGGTGTTGAAATTCGCTTGAGTCGTGGTCACGGTCGTGCCGGTGGGATAAGACAAACTCATCGATCCGGATCGCGCGGCCCACTCCCATTCCGCGTCGGTGGGAAGGTAAAACCCATTCGCCGTGGTGTAGGACCAATCGGCCGTATTTGTCTTGCCGGAATAATTGGCGAATTCGTTCAAGATTGCGGTAGTGAAATAGGCTCCGTGCCAGGTGACTCCCCGGACCGGGTGGTCCGCAACCGAGGTTGGAACGAAGAAGCCCCCCCGATCACTGTAGCTGACCTCATTTGCTCCCACATTGCCTGGATCCGTGGCGAGATGGGTGGCAAGCAGGCAAACGAGTTCAGACTGATACTTCACCGCACGGCGGCCTCCAACCGGCGCCTCGATCTGAATTCGTCCCTGCTTAAGGGCATGATCGAGAATGCTGGCAAACTGACGATTTGAGAGTTCGTAGGCTCCAAGCCAGAAGGCGGCAACGTCCTTCGTGGAACTATCTAGGGAGGAAACGAACGTGCTTGGGGTGGCAGTCGCCGGAATGCGCCGGAATGGAAGGGCCCGCAAGACGGCTGGACCATCCGCCCGCGCGGCGAAAAATGCGGTTGGCACCTTGGAGGCAACGTTGGGCTTTCCGCCGAACTCCAGCTCAACGGCGTCGTCGTAACCATCGCCGTCGCTGTCCTTG